>NZ_RHOI01000015.1 GCF_003946165.1 Lacticaseibacillus baoqingensis
GATTTCATTTTACAAGGACTCAGGCTACGAGTCTTTTCTATTTGGCTAATTTGTTGCACTTACAGTGTAAATCCGTCCCGCAAAAAATGCGGCAATCACTCCCTTGGTGACTGCCGATCTGCTGGTCCGTGATAGATCACATTTTTTCCTAATAATCTGTTCAAGGCGGCGTTTTTTCTCCGCCAATTTCGGCACACGAACGCAGCAAAAAAGCACACCTGCCATGCAGGTGTGCTCCCGATCGAGCCTATTCTTGAGTCATTTTGGCTAATACGGCTTGCGCTGCTGCGGCGTTTTGGCCGAAGACTTGCGCGAGTGCCGTGTTCAAGTCAACGGTGCCGGACCAAGCAGATGAACCTTGCGTGGCAGGATGGGTGATCACGAGGTTGCTGCCGGAAACTGAGAATTGTTCATAAGACACCCCGGTGCCCTCGGAACTGTGGCCGGAAGTGTTGGAATCCGCTGCGTAAGACAAGACGGCCAACTGTTGCATGTTGTTCAATGCGTCGGCCACATTCACACTCGCTGGATCTTGTTGGCCATAGATCTGTGCCAGTAAGGCCAGCTGCTGGCCGGTATACTTAGGTGCCGCAGTAGCTGGCGCCTTAGCACTACTGGACGACTGACTAGTTGAAGCCGTTGCGGATTGGCTGGCTGCGCTGCTGGAAGCTTGTGCGACTTGACTGGTTTGGTCAGCTGGCGTGTTTAACGTGATCAAGTGTTTGTCCGTCAAGTTTTTTGACGTGACGCCGCCGTCTTTGAAGGCTTGGTAGCTATAAGCCAGCTTGTCATCTGCGTTTAAGTAACAAAACGCCCCAGCGGCAGTCAAGTGGTCGCGTTTGAAGTTGGTAAATAGTTTGGTGACGCTTTGCGTCTGGTGCGGCTTGACCGTGACGGCTTTTTGCTGATCGGCTTTGATCACGTCAGCTTGGTCCCCTTTGGTCCAAACGATTTTAGCGGCATCCAGCTTAACGGCTTTTTTGGACTGGTTGGTCACCTGCATCTTGACGTTGTATGTTGCCGCCGTGTCGTCAGTTGCTTTGGCCAAGAAGGTAAAGCTTACCTTATCTTGGTCTGCTTTGGCGAGTTGCTGGTAATCGACGGTTTTAACGGCTGGTTGGCTCACCGTTGCGGTTTTGCTCGCCTGCGACGACTGTGAGCTTTTGGTGTTGTGCGTGCTGCATCCGGTCAATGCCAGGATGGTGACGGCTAAAAGTGCGATTTTCTTCAATATATTCTCCTCCCAAGTTCCCCGTGTTGCAATTATGGATATCGGCAATAATCATACCACGTCAGCGCAAAGATTGGCATTCCCATGAGAAAAAATCCAGATTCCCAGCAGTCTTTAAGTTTTCTGCAAGCAGCCTTTGTTTTCCTGCGGCAACTGGTTATACTTGAGATATAACTCAAATAAGGACGTGTGATCGTGAAATTGTCGTTCATTAAATTACCGGCACTGTTTGGCGTCGTGTACGCGGCGTTTACCGTCGTCGTTTTGATCGTGGCGACGATCTACGCCGTGGCTAAAGGCTTTAGCCTCAGCTTAGTCGGTGAAACCTTGATGGCGTGGGAAGCCCATTGGTGGTGGCTAAGCATCATCGGCGGGTTGCTGCATTTGCTCAGCTACATCAAAAGCCGCACCAAGCGCTTGATGTGGTGCAATTGGCTGGGGATGTGCTTGTATATCGGCTATGTGCTGATCCCCAACTACAGCTTGATCTTGGTCGTGGTGCATTTCATCGTGATCTATCTCATCGCCACCACCAAGCTGCACCATCCAGATGACGTCCAAGTACCGGAGGCATAAGCATGAGGTTATTCAAGCGCAAACCCGAACCAGAGTCGCCAGAAGCTGGCGCCTACGATTTTGCTAAGATGGTGCGTGATGCGCGGGAAAAAGACCCGTCGCGCTTTAAGCGGGTCCAAGCGGCCTTCAAGAAGCGCCAGCAAGCACCCAAACCACCCAAGAAATGAGCCCCACCCAGGCATCCCGATGCGGATGTCTTTTTTAATATTCAAAAAAATCGGCGGTTTTACTTATATTATAAATAACAACTGATATTTAATTATTCGTAAAACATTATCTTGATAATAAGATTAACGCATGTTAAACTAATCTCGTAAGTTAATGAAAGCGATTGGAGGCAACATTATATGCTCACCGAAGACTACATTCAACTCGTCAATCAAGAATTAGATCGTTTATTGGTTTATGAAACCGTATTCAAAGAATACACTGCCACCTGTCACAAGCTTGAAATTGGGAATTGTTTTGCCAGCGAGAACTTTGAACAACTGCACGACTACTTTAGCCGCAATGTGTTGCGGTTCAACCATTTTGTCAGCGAATGCTACCACATCCAACCCCCTGCTGGGTTTACTGATTTCAATGAGACGCTGTTGACAAGTTTAGAAGCCATCAAGCATGCGGTATCGCTGATGCTGATGGCCATTGAACCCACAGGCGTCAACCATCCGTTATACGAAGCCGGTTTACACGAACAAGCGCGCGCGCATAGCGAACTTGACGCGGCGTTTGCGTTGATCGGCGGCGAAGCGCAAGCTATGTAGAACATAACAATGGCGCTGATGCCTCCCGAAATGCGGGAGGTATCAGCGCCATTTTTTTCACGTTAATTGCCGTGGCCTTCTTCTGGCAACAAGATGGTTTGGTTGTCGCCATCATCATAGGCCAACACGCGCTTAGGAAAATCGCCTGAATATGGAAAAGGCAAATCGACGGCCATAGACGTCGGGCTGTTTTTCTCTGAAAACGCCACGGTGAGCTTGCCGCCGTTGTTGAGCAAATCAAAGCGCAACAAGTTCCCTAAAGGCACCACGCCTTGCAGGTTCTCATCGATGATCATCCAGATGCTGTCAATGATCTCTCCAGGTAAATGAGCGATCACCCCGTAAGTGGCAAAACGACTGTGATTAGCGGTAAACATGGCTATTCCTCCTGTTCCTCCAGTGCGGTGATGTCAGCATATTCTGCGCGCACGGCTTTGATCAAGTCTTTGGGCGCGATGCCGACTGAGCGGCCGATCTTACCGGCACTCACAATGATCTGGGATTGGTCTTTGGCTTCGACCCCTAAGTAGATCGGATACTTGTGGCGGGCATGGATACCGATCGGCGTGTTGGCGCCGTGCTCATACCCGGTGGTTTTGACCAAGTCTTTGAGCGGCACCATGCCGACTTTTTTATTGCCGGAAGCCTTACTGAGTTTCTTATAGTCGATGTGGCGATCCAGCGGGACCACGCCGACTAGCGGCCCGGTCTTGTTGCCGATCAAGACCAAGGTCTTATAGATCTGGTGTTCTGGAATGTCGAGGTGATCGACTTGCAATTGCTGCACATCGCCTGCAGCCGCCGTCGGGAAAGTATAGCTGGTATAAGCGATGTTTTGCTTATCCAGCATTTTCTCGACTAACGTTTTATCGTCTTTTTTATGCTTTGCCATAAGCGTCTCCTTCACACCCATTATTGTACCACAGTCGAAAAGTAAGTGAACGCAAAAAGGCCCGCACCGCGGGTCTTTTCGGCGCTAGGCCCCTTGGTAATCGGTCAGCGTGAAGATATCATACTGCTTGATCTTGTCGCGGCCGTGCAAGTCGACTAATTCGACTAAAAAGGCTGTGCCGACCACGATCCCGCCGAGTTTTTCGACTAATTCGATGGTTGCTGCGATCGTGCCGCCGGTGGCCAAGAGATCATCGCACACCAACACGCGCTGGCCGGGCCGAATGGCATCTGTGTGTAAGTATAGCGTCGCTTCGCCATATTCCAAGTCATAACTGGCACTAACCGTTTCGCGCGGCAGTTTGCCTTTTTTCCGGGCTGGGGCAAACCCCACCCCAAGCTTATAAGCCACGGGGCAGCCGACGATGAAGCCGCGCGCTTCCGGGCCAACGATCATCTCAACGCCTTTGTCTTTGGCGTATTCGACGATCTCATCAGTCGCTGCAGCGTATGCCTTACCATCTGCCATTAAGGGAGAAATGTCGCGGAAAATGATCCCAGGCTCAGGAAAATCCGGGACGCTGGCGATGTAGTCTTTGAAATTAATTGCCATGCAATTTGTGCCTCACATTCTGAATTAAAACTGCGTCAAACGTTGCGTCAATGCTTGGCGATCATCGGTTTGCAGATGCGCCGCCAAAGCTAAGAAGGCTTGCCGCTTAAGATAGACCTGCGCCTGATCAAGAGGCGTCTTAGTCGGATGGGGGTTCACGCTGATCAGCGCACCTTCTATTTTAACAAATTCAAGTTCAAAAAACACCTGTACCGCAAAGATCGCCTGTTGGGTCGTCACATGCACCGCTTGGGCTAAAGCCGGCAAATGATGCTTGTCAAACCCGGGATGCTGACGCAAATACAACAGCACCCGCCCGCATTCTTGGCGGCTGGGAAGCGCGACTAAATGCGCTGGGTCTGCGGCAAAAACGACCCGCACCGGCAATTGCACATGATTCATCGCCGCTTGCAAGCTGGCTTCATCTGCTGGCAGATCCACCAACACCACATTCGAAGTATCTGGGGCCAAGTCCTTAGCCAACATGGTCGGGCCGCCAAACTGGAAGCGCCGCGACATGCGAGTCAGCATTTGCGGATCAAAAAATACATAGGTGAACGCCCCGCGAAACTGCTCAGCACTGGGTTGCGGCAAGCGCAGATCGATCACCGCCGGCGCTTGCAATTGCCAATCGCTCAAGCGCAGCTGCAAGCTGGTGCGGCCTTGCCAAGTGTTTTGATCAAGCGTCACCGCCAGCTTGGCTTGCGTCGCCGCTGCCAAGTCCGAGGCTTGGTCGCCTGAACCAAAGGCGATCACATCGATGCCGTCAGCTTGAAACTTCAAGTGGTCTTTGCCTTTGCCGATTTGGCGCACGCCGTCGATGCGCTGCGGCAAGACGCTGAAAACCGGTTCCGGATTGCCTTGGCCAAATGGTGCCAGCTGCCGCAGCGCTTGGTAATTCTCCAAGGTCAACTCACTGGCATCTAAGCGCGCCGCCACGGCCAATGCCGGCTGCGCCTGATCTTTTAAGCTGACCGCAGCCGCTTTTTCCATCGCCTCATGCACGGTTTCCAGATTGGCCACCGGCATGGTCAACCCTACCGCCATGGCATGCCCGCCAAAATGCGTCATCGCCGCTTTAGCTGGTTCCAAGCTTTTAAATAGGTGGTAACCGGCGACTGAGCGGCCAGAGCCTTTGGCATTTTGACCATCAGCGGCAATATTTAAGACCAATGTCGGCTTGCCGGTGGCTTCGACCACATGGCTGGCCACGATGCCTAACACCCCTTCATGCCAGCCGGATCGCGCCAAGATCAAGGTGCGCTTGGCGGCATTTTCCGGTTCATTGGCCATAGCCAGCGCTTGTTGGGCGATCTTGCGCACTAAGCCTTGGCGTTCTTCATTGCGCGCGTTGACATTAGCGGCTAAACTCGCCGCTTCGTCATCGTCAAAAGTCGTCAACAATGTCACGCCAGGATTAGCGTCGCCTAAGCGCCCAAGGGCATTCAAGCGCGGCGCGATGCCGAAACCGACAGTTTGTTCATCCACCGTGGCCGGATCGATCCCGGCGACTTGCAACAATGCGGCTAACCCGACGCGCGGTTGCGTGCGGATCATGGCCAAGCCTAATTGGACGAGCACGCGATTTTCATCCGTTAGACTGACCAGATCCGCGATCGTCCCTAATGCGGCCAAATCGATGCTGTCCATCGGCACTTCTCCCAGCAAGGCGGTGGCCACTTTAAAAGCCACCCCCGCACCGGATAAGTCGCCGAACGGATAATCCCCCGCTGGATGGCGCGGATGCACCACTGCCACGGCATTAGGCAAGTCTTCAGGCAATTCATGGTGATCGGTGACCACGACATCCATCCCCGCAGCCATCGCCGCATCGATCACGGCTTTGCCGGCCACCCCGTTATCGACGGTAACCACCAATTGCGTGCCGCTAGCTTGAAGGTACTTATAAACAGCGGCATTAGGCCCATAGCCATCGGTAAAGCGATCGGGAATGAAAACGTCGGGTTCGCCGCCGATGCTTTCAATGGCTTCTTTCATGATCGCACTGGACGTTAACCCATCCACATCATAGTCGCCGTAAATGGTGATCTTTTCGCCAGCGGCCACGGCTTTGGTGATGCGATCGACGGCTTTTTGCATGTCGTGCAGCTGCAGCGGGTCATGCAAGCTGGCGGTTTGCGGTTGGGTGAATGCGGTCCATGCTGCTGGGGTCGTAATGTCACGCTGCCATAACAGCCGCGCCAAAAAAGGACTCACGTTCAACTGTTGAGCAAGTCCTGCGAGCTCGGAAGAATCCGGCTGTTTTGCCAATTGCCAATCATAATGTGCCGTATTGTCCACCATCCCTTGACCAATAATCCTAACCGAAATAGTATAGCAGTTACCTCAAAAAATGGAAGTCACAACAATCACGAACGGCGTCTAAATAGCGTCAGTGCGGGACTTGACGTTGCAAAAATATTTAGGGTACAGTTTTATTTTCTGCTTCATATCTCGTATATTCTGCTCGGATCTGGTCAAAAAGTCTCTCATACATCGCAAACCAATAACATGTTCTCTCCTAAAAGGACTTATTTTATCCATAAAGATAGCCGAGGGGTTTAGCAGTTTTTTGTGGTTTTGGCGCGCAGATTCGGTGCTATAATGGAATTGTACCAAAAACAATCATCAGCCCTACTCCAATCAGCGACTGAAGCAGAATGGAGAGATATTATGACAGCAGTAGATGCAACCGCGATCAAGGAAGCCGAAGAGGCCATCAACACCAACGGGTTCGTCACCGAAAAAGAACTCCCAGACTTACACGACATCAATTACGCCCGCGAGTTGAGCGACAAGTTGATCAAGTCCCGTGAGAATCAATCGGAAAAAGGCTATATTTACACCGAACCGTTTGATTTTGTTGGCGGCAAGATCTCCAACATCGTTTGGAACATGGATCGCATCAAGACCCGCAAGGACGCCGAAGCGGCCTTGGCCAAAGACCTCAACTGGTCTGTGGTGCAACCGCAACTTTCCAGCGCGGATAAAGCCACTTTCTAAAATCAAAAAAATTGCGCGTGCAACCGCCGATTTTGCTTGATGCAAGCGCGCACTGATCAAAAGCGATACTCGCAGTTGTTGACTGTAAGCACCGCTTTTTATTCGGTAATAAAGGAGAAACAGATGTCATCGATCACCGACTTTTTTGCCACTGCACAAGCTGAACTGGCTTTAGCCCCAGACCTCACTTATCGGCGTGCGGAAATGCTGGCACCAACAGCAGAAGCAGCCGACCAGCGCTTGCAAGCAGTCCTCGCCAAGCAAATCACCAGCCGCGTCAGCACATTTGCTGATTATCGCCACAAACACCAGCCGCTGCCAGCCGCTCGCGAAGTCAATATTGCGTTGGACAGCCTCGGGCAGCCACAAGCCTTGCTGTATACCGAAGACGTGTTCATTCAACCTTTTTCAGCGATCACAACGATCGAAGCCCAGCGCTTTGGCCTGTCGTTACCTGAGTGGCAGCGCCAATATCAAGGTGAGCTGGCGCTTGAATCGATTGCCGAGATGGTCGTCATCGAACACTTCCGGGTCCTTTATCCGTTTTAAACGCAGCAAAAACGCCTTGGTACTGCGGTACCAAGGCGTTTTTTGGCGTGGGCGTTGGTTAATACCCGCGAGCAAGATCCAGTTGATGGCTGACCAACTGATGTTTTTGCAGATACGCTGTGAGATTCTCGGCATAAATCGCCGTCACCACCGTTTTAAAATGCGGCACTTGCCCGGCAATATGCGGGGTAATGACGGTATTTGGCAGCGTCCACAGCGGCGAATCTGCCGGCAGCGGTTCTGTTTCGAAAACATCCAAAACCGCATGGCCGATCTGACCAGCCTTGATCGCTGCGATCAAAGCGGCAGTATCCACGGTCCCACCGCGTCCAACATTGAGAAACATGACGCCAGGCTTGAGGCTGGCCAACATTTTTGCGTCAAAAAAGTGGTGCGTCTGCGGCGTCAATGGCAAAAGATCCACGACAAAATCCGCAGCTGCAAACGCTGGTCCGGCAGCTTCATCTTTCACGAGCCGATCAAAATACGGCAAATGCCGGCCGCTGCGGCTGACGCCAGTGACATCGATCCCCAAGGTGGTCGCCATTTTCGCGATTTGGGTGCCGATGCGCCCGGCGCCTGCAATCACCATTTTGCGGCCAGCCACGCCGGCATAATCCACTTCATGCACCCAGCGATGCTGGCGCTGATTCGCCGCCGCTTCAGCAAACGCGCGCGTGCGCTGCAAAATCGCCCCGATCACATATTCCGTCAACGGCTGGGTATGAATGCCGCTCGTATTGGCCACTAACACCTTGGCTTTTGCCAGCCGCGGCAGATCCAAGTAATCGACCCCTGCCGAGTGCGCTTGGACAAAGCCCAGCTGATTGCCTGGGGTATCTAAGATCGCATTGGTCAGCTCACCATCCCCGCCTAAGATCACCTCGACATCGCCTAAACGCTCTTGCGGTACGGGATGCTCCCATTGCGTGAAGAAATCATAATCTGGTGCGATCGCCTGCAGCTGTGCCACATGCTCGGGCTTTAATGCCCGCGTGATCACAATGGCTTTTGCCATACTTATCCCCTCCCATCGGCCAAAAAGCCGACTTTTGGTTTCTATTTTAGTCGAGTTGCCTCGAAATTGTAAGCGGCTGCTGGCTAGGAGAACGTTGGGATTATTGGGCGGGGGAACATTGACAAAGGACTGAGGCGGCTTTGGGGTTTCGTCCGCAGCCGTTTAACCTGACAGGCTTCTACTGATTTTAATACATTTCTTAACTAATTTTTGTAATTTTATAATGGTAAATATTCTTCATCCTTGATATTCTAAAAAAGCTTTATAAAAAGGTCCAAAAATCTGATCGACATTAAAAGCTGAGGGGTAATTGGGGAGAGTTTAACATGAAGAAACTGCTTAGTTGGTTACTGATCATGGTAACCGGCGCAACAATTGGTATCACGAGTACTGGGCAACCCGTCTTTGCAACATTGAAGCTGGCAAACAGCAAACTGACCATCAAAAATGCAGGACAAGACAACAAGATCACTTCCAAGCGGTATGAACATAGTGATGACCAAGATTGGTACATCATCAAAGGGACCGCAAAGAAAAACTCAAAAGTCTATGTGTTAGCTGACAAAAAAGGCAATACTGCAGCCAACGCTAGCCGAATCACCACCGTCTCTGTGAATAAGAAAGGCAAGTGGCAAGTCGAGCTGAGCGCCGTCGACAAAATCGGCTCTGATTACTACTTTACGCAAGATAAAGCCGCAAAGATCAAGAAGTCGAGCACGCTTGATGCCAATACCATCACTCAAAAGCTCAAGGTGACCTTACCGCCAAACAAGGGCACAGAAGTAGAACCTTTTGTCGCTTCACAATTTGCTACAAATGTGACTTATGACCAACTTGCCAGAACACCAGATCAATACAACGGCAAAAAAGTAATGCTTGAAGGTTCTGTGATGCAAACTGATGATGACTTTATTATGGTCATGGTCAATGGCGACTCAGATCAGATCGTTCATGTCTCTTACGACGCAACTGCCCTCAACGGCAATCGTATCTTAGAAGATGACCTCGTACAATTTTATGCGACGGCCAAAGGCACGCTTTCTTATGAAACGACCAACGGTGATGAAAATACGATTCCTACACTCGATGCCGCTAAGATCATCGACAAAGGGGCCGCTCCAGACGACTATGGCTACTAAGCATTCGTCGCTAGCCCAAACACGCTATTGCGTTAATTATCAAGGTGATACTCCTAACGAGTATCACCTTTTTATATGGTTCAGGGGGCATTTATTGCCGTCAAAGCGTCTGTGAATCAGCCGTAAATTAGTTTGATCCCATGGGAATTGATAGCTCTGACCACCATGCTTGGCATGGTGCTATCCCCTAGCTTGTGATTATAGGCAAATTTACCCTTAAAAATATTTTCAATCGTAAATATTATAAATCATTGATATAATGAAATTGCTTTCATAGCATCACGTCCAGACTAGGATCGACGTTGAAAGCTTGAGAGAAACCTTTTGGAGGGGTACTGATGGCAAAGAAGAAAATTACGGGTGATGATGGCAAGACCTATACGGTTAAGGTGAAGAAACCCATTTATAAGCGCATCTGGTTTTGGCTTTTGGTGATCATCATCGCAGGTACGGCTTTTAGCAGCATTGGCGGTTCTGGCGACAAAGATACCAGTAAAACCCAGACGGCTAAATCTTCGCAAAGCACTAAAGCCAGCGCTAGCAGTCAAAAAGATGACGGCAAGATCACGCGGGCCGATTTTGATCAAATCAAGCTCGGCGATTTGATGAATAAAGCCGCTAATGGGGATACGCTGCCGGCTTTGACGCAAAAATTTGGCAAGCCTGATTCGACGACAACTGATACGACGAATAATGTCAAAACCGATATCGTGACCTGGACTAATGTGCAAGGCGGCTTTGGTGCCAATGTCATCGTCAGCTTCACCGGCGATCACGCCTTTTCCAAGAACATAACTGGATTTAAGTTGAATCGGAAAAACAAGATCACCTTAGCAGATTTCAATGCCTTGGCCAACGGCAATGCCTACGCTGATGTCATTAAGAAATTTGGTGAACCAGATGGCTTGAATGAATCGCTCATCGCAGGTGAAAAAACCGTGATCGCAAGCTATCTGACTGGGGTCAAAGGCCAGCTTGGGGCAAACTTCACGTTAACTTTCACCAATGACGCTCTTTCAGGCAAGAGCCAAACCGATATGGAATAAGTCCCACCCCATTAGCTGCTAGGCTAACAGGGAAAACTTTTCAGCTGACATCAATAGCCCGCCTTCACGTTTTGGTGAAGGCGGGCTATTATTTGCGCTATTGGCTCACAGTTGATGCTTTAACCGTGGAAACACCAACTTGTCCGACCACCCGACCAAAGACCCTTGCAGCGCCAACGAAAAGGCAGTCCCGATATTGATCGCCAAGATCTGCCGGGTGCCGATCACTGCGACCACTAAGACGATCGCTGGGGGAATATATGACGCCCACATGGCCAAGGCGGCATTGCCGTGACAGTAATCAAACCGCAACGTCTGCATAAAATCATCGTTGGGATGCAAGATCACGTTGACGCGCTGATAGATCGAAACGGCCATGCCGATCAACACGATCCCGAAAAGATCCAGCCCGATGCGCACGCCTAGGGACAATCCTTGGATCTGCCACCGGCTAAACGCGTCAGCGAACACTTGCACCAACAAACTAAACGGGATCATAAAGATAAAGTTCTTCGCGATCCGCCCCCAGTCGACGCGGTGGCGCAAGCAGCAGTTGATCACGATAATCACCGTGCCAAAGCCGATCAAGATCAGATCCAAGCGCACATGGATGAAGTAGCTGAGATTGGCCGATGACGCCGTCCACATCGCGCTGCCAAGATTTAAACAAACAGTCAGCGCATTGCCAATGGCATTGATCAAGATCGACACGCACAGGAAAAACACGCTTTCAGTTTTGGTCAGCGGCCGCACCACTTGATTAACTAACATGGCCCCTCCTTTGTTGATGCCAGGCGAAAAAAAGTGTCACGGTTTTGGCACCGTCACACTTTTTCGGCCTACTGCCTATTTTGCCGTTTCAGGAATGACCACGCCTTTGCGAATGATCACATTGGCATATAAGGCGGTTTCGCTAGTGGCGATCGCCGCATACGCCTTGGCGCCGCGCGGGTAGAATTCTTTTTTGTGGATCGCGATGTCACGCGGGCCTTTTGGCTCATATCGGCTGATGATCTCGCGATACTTGGGCCAGATCACGGGCTTGTAGGGATCGTCAGGCAGCACTGCCATCAACACCGTGGGATTGTCCACGTATGGATCAAGCGGGACAAATCGCATGATCGCCTCTAAGATCTCTGGGATCCCATGGCCGTCCATGCGCACCACCTGTTCTGGCATCCCAAACTTGGGATAGTTCCCATCGGCGATCAAGAGTTCATCGCCATGCCCCATTTCCATCAGGATCTTCATCAATTCTGGCGGTAAAATTTCCGGAATTCCTTTGAGCATAATGTGTTGTTCCTTTCTTTGGCAGATCAGCTAATCCAGGGGAAATGTCGGGCCTGCCGTGATCACGCCTTCTTCATCCCACAGATCACGCCAGTCGACGGAACCTTGCCATAAGAAGACTTCCCCTTTGATGAAGCGATCATTCTTGTTGATCGAGGCCATGATATTCATTTCTTCTGCCGTCAACGGATCTTCTGTGACGCTGCGCAAATTGCTTTGATATTCAGCCGGATAAATCGAAAATGGGATCGGGATCACGCCGCGCTGAACCGCCCATTTCAAACATACCAGCGCCGGATGCACATTGTGGGCCTTAGCAATCGCCACGAGTTCCGGCATCTTCATATCCACCACATCATTTGGCGTTTTGTCTCGCTCTGGCCGCGTTGGCGAGCCTAATGGGCAAAAGCCGATCATGGTGATGCCGTGATCTTTGAGATACTTGAACAATCCTGGCTGCTGGAAGGCAGGGTGATGTTCCAGCTCGATCAAGGTTGGCTTGACCGTGCACAATGGCAACACCGCTTCCAGCTTCGGAATGGTCATGCTCGACATCCCTAAGTTGCGGATCAAGCCGCGTTTTTGCGCCATTTCCAGTTGATACCAAGTATCCATGAACTCACTAAGCGAAAATGGGATCGAATCCGGATTGCGATCGTCTGCGGTGGCAAAACGGGCATGGTAGTTCGGAAATGGCCAGTGCATAAAGTAAGCATCCAGATAATCCAGGTGCAGATCTTTCAGCGATTTTTCGATCGCGCCGATCACGTCACGATGTTGATCATTCCAGACTTTGGACATGATGAACAAGTCTTCGCGCTTGACCGTGCCTTGGTCAAATGCCGCTTGGAAAACGTCACCGATAAGATCTTCGTTGCCATAAACTGAGGCACAATCGAACAAGCGATAGCCACAGTCGATCGCCCCGGCCACTGCCGCGGAAATATCCGCCATTTCAAAGTGATCAGAGCCAAATGTGCCCATGCCGATGGCCGGAATGTGTTCGCCAGTGGCCAGGGTGAAGTAAGGAACCGTCTGAGGATCGGTAATGATATTTTCAGTCATGTGTATTCTCCTTTATACCATCATTGGTTTTAACGCGTCATACAACGCGAGGTATTGGTTAAAGCCATTTTCATAAACCGCTTTCGTTTCCGGCCGCGGGTGATAAGTTTGCTTGACTTGGATCAATGCCCCCACCGCCGCTTGATAACTGGGATACATGCCCACCGCCACCCCGGCTAACAGTGCCGCGCCTAAAGTCGTGGCATGATCGGCAGCCGGGATCTGAATCGTACGCTGCGTGACGTCAGCTTTGATCTGCATCCAAAATGCACTGTTGGCGGCACCGCCCATGGCGTAAAGGTCATCGATCTGCACTCCGGCGGCTTCAGCGACTTTCAGATTGTGGGCCAGCGAATAGGCCACCCCTTCATAACTGGCGCGAATGATCTCACCGCGAGTCTTGGCAAAATCTAAGCCGTAATACACCCCTTTGGCCTGAGCATTCCAAATCGGTGAGCGCTCCCCGGCCATATACGGCAAGAAGAGCAACCCATTGGCGCCGGCTGGCGTATCGCGCGCGGTGATATCCAATTCGTGATACGCGTTGGTGCCATTATTAGCGGCCGCATCAGTTTCTGCTTGGCCTAATGTGCGCAAGAACCAGCGTGCCACGCCAGCACCACCCACAGTGCCGCCTTGCAACAACCACTTGTCAGCGACCACATGCCGGCTCAAGATCAAGCGCGCATCGGCATGGTAGTCATCTAAGCACACACTCATCCCGCCGGCTTGTCCGCCTTGTTCTTGGGTTTGGCCGGCATTGATCACCCCCACGCCTAACGCTCCGCAGGCTGCATCTAACCCGCCTGCCACCACTGGGATCCCTGCAGGCAGCCCGGTTTGTGCCGCCGCCGCTGGCGTAACGGTACCGACCACGTCGTCACATTGGTAAAGCGGCGGGAATAGCGCTAATGAAAGCCCAAAGTCAGCACACAGTTGCGCATCATAGGCCCCGGTTTGCATATTGAAAAAATGCAGCCCATAGCTTTGCGACAAGTCTTGAGAATACTGACCGGTCAATTGATAAACGAGGTAACTATTTGATTGGAGAAATTGGGCTGTTTTGGCAAAAGTATCCGGTGCATTTTCCTTTAACCACAAGATCTTCGGCAACGAGTACGTGGGGTAAAAGGCGTTGCCGGATACGGCAAAGATCCGTTCTTCACCGATCGTCTGGCGCACGCGGTCGCAGATTTCTTGCGCGCGCGTATCCATCCAAATCGGCGTGCGGCCTAATACCGTACCGTCGGCCCCCATCGGGATCGCCGACCAGCTTTGCCCGTCGATGCCGATTCCTTTGATGGCTTCCAGCTTGATCTTTTTGCGCGCGGCGATCCGCTGCAAAGCCGCACACACGACTTGCCACCAATCTTGCGGATCTTGTTCCGCCCAACCAGGGGCAGGATAATACGTGGGGTATTCGCCGGTATCTTGTTCAACCACTGCCCCAGCATGGTTGAAGACGGCGATTTTAGCAGAGGATGTCCCAATGTCGATCCCTACTAACAATTCTTCGTCCATTGACATCACCTATCCTGTCAAAAGTTTCTGTCGTGTGCAGTTTCCCAAGCCTGTTCACTAGCCGCGCGACTTGCCTCCAGAAACATTGACGGTTTGTCCTGTCATGTAGCCGGCACGATCAGATAAGAAGAAAGCGACCACATTAGCGACTTCACTTAACTTGCCGCTGCGCCCGAGCGGGATCGTGGACGTTTTCTTATAGCCGGCCCGTAACGCATCGATGGTGATATGGCGCGAGTAGGCTAAGCCTTGTTCATAATCGATCGTCCGCAATCCAGTTGGTTCCAACACCCCTGGTGCCAAGCCGATGCAGCGCACGTTATATTGCCCTAATTCCTTGGCCCAAGCGCGGGTGAAGCCATTGATCGCGCCTTTGGTCCCAGAATACATGCCGGCGCCTTGAGAACCTTCCAGCCCGGATTCAGACGACATATTGACGATGACGCCATGATGATTGGCGACTAAGACTTTGCCGACTGCTGCTGACAACAAGACGACGCTTTTGACATTGATATCAAACATCTTGTTGTAATTGGCTTCATCGACCACGTACTTGCCATCAGGATCGTCTGGGTCGACTAAGATCCGCGGAATGTTGATCCCCGCATTATTGACTAAGCCGTCGATCGTACCGAATTTTTCCAGCGTCTTGGCCACCAATTGATCCACGGCCGCTTTGTCGGCGACATCTGTTTGGACATAATAGAGGTTGGAATCGGTAAACTCGCCTGGATGCAAGTCGGCATTCACCACCTTAGCGCCATCTGCGATCAATTCTTTGACGATCGCATCGCCGATCCCAGATGCCCCGCCTGTCACAATAAACACCTTATCGCTAATTTCTAACCAATTTGTTGAAACCATATTGACCTCTCCTTCACGATCTGCTTGACAATTTCAGCAACTGTTTCACACTCTCAAAGTTAATACGTAGCGCTTGGTGCCGCCTGCCGGCAAGCGTGTATTGCCCATTTTCTGATGCCAGTCGACTGGCGCGCCATATTGGTCCGGCAGCCCGGCGAATGGTTCGACACATAAAAACGGGGCTTGTTGGTGTTCCGGCGTCCACAGCGCCAAATACGGAAAATCGGCTAAATT
The DNA here is from genome assembly GCF_003946165.1 of Lacticaseibacillus baoqingensis. Lineage (GTDB taxonomy): Bacteria > Bacillota > Bacilli > Lactobacillales > Lactobacillaceae > Lacticaseibacillus > Lacticaseibacillus baoqingensis. The sequence goes on from NZ_RHOI01000015.1 coordinate 15,805, forward strand.
CAGCTGTACCAGCCGCTCGCCTTTTAAGGTCTGGACTAATGCGATTTGGGCCTGTCGCGCATCGATAATGATCAGCCCGTCATCTAACAGCGGATAGCTTAACGGCAGATGATTTTGCTTGGCCGTTTGCAGCACATGGACACTGCCATCGCGAAACGGGGCCGGGTCGATCCCCAAACTGGTCATCGGCACTTGAATGCCGTCAAGCACCAACTCATAGTGATCCAGCGGCTGCGTTAAATTAAACCCGGGATGATACCCGAGTGCATAAGGCATTTTTGTGTCGCCGTAATTTTGGACCAGATAGTCGATTTGCAGCCCCGAGTCAGTCAAGGTATACGTGAGCTGTAATGAAAACAAAAACGGATAGTCGCGCAAAGTGGCTTCATCGGCGTTCAGCTGCAAACTCACTGCATCTGGCCGCGTTTGCGGCAACACTGTAAACGGCAAGTCGCGGGCAAAGCCGTGCTGCTTCATGGAAAAAGCCACCTGCTCGAGCAAATATCGATCATGATTAGACCGGCCGATCGCCGGAAACAGCACCGGGGCATGCCGTGGCCAATATTGTCCGGCAGCATCTTGCCAAATGCACTCGCGCTGATCCGCCTTGCGCTTTAAGCTGGTCAACTCCGCCCCTAATGGCGCGATCGTGGCAACAAATTGCGTATTTTCAATCGTTAACATAAGCACTGCCTCTTTTGACCGTTGCCACGTGCACCTGACTGAAATAAGGATCAAATTGTGCCGCGTCGACCCAGCCGGTGCGCGCTTGCATCGTGTTCAACATGCCGGTGGTCATGGCGGTTTTCAACACGGCAGTATCATCTTGATGTGCCGCCAGTGCCATCGCTAAACCGGCTAAGGTCGCATCCCCGGAACCGACTGGGTTGACCACTTGAATGGTCGGGATCGTCACGTGATAAAACTGCTCTTGATGCCGCACGAACGCGCCATCTTTGCCTAGCGACACCACGATCCATTCGACTGCGGCCAATACCGGGTGGGTCAGCTGCTTTTGCAAACGCACCAGATCGGTTTTGTCGACTGGCTCACCTAACAACCCTGCTAGTTCGGTTTCATTAGGTTTGATCAACCAAGGCTTCACGTCGGCTTGCAATGCGGCTTGCAAAGACGCGCCAGAGCTATCCAACAAGACTTTTTTCCCGGCATTTGCGGCATGGGCGATCAGCGTGGCATAAAAATCAGGGGTCAACCCTTGCGGCAGGCTGCCGGACATGGTCACCAAATCACAGCCAACCAGCAGTTGATCAAATGCCGCGATGAAGTCGGCTTGCTCAGCGGCATTGATTGTCGGACCGGCTTCTAACACTTCAGTTTGCTGACCGCCATCATGTAAGATCGCAATCGAGTTGCGGGTTTCTTGATCAATATGGGTAAAATGATGGGCAATGCCATCTGCATCCAGTTGTTCTTCGATAAACCGCCCAAAGTTGCCGCCAACAATGCCGGTTGCCACCACCGGATGCTTCAGCAAGTGGATCACGCGTGTCACGTTAAGCCCTTTGCCGCCTGCAGTTTTGGTGGTGGTTTTGGGACGATTGGTGGTATCAATGGCCAAATGCGCCAGCGGATAAGAAATATCGATGGATGGGTTCATCGTTACAGTTAGTATCATAAGCGCCTCCGCTATCGCGCCAAGTTAAACCATCGCCGCGACTTTATCTGTCCAAGGCGTCGCGGTTGTTGCTAAGACTTGATTCAAGCGCTCAATATTGGCATGGCCTTCATTTTGCAGCCATTCAACGCCAGCCGCCTTGCCCACCGCGGCAAACGGCTGGACCCCTAACTTCCAAGTGGCCCGTCCACACAAGACGCCATTGAACTTCGAGCCGGCTTCTTTGGCAAACTGCAACTCTTCAAGAAACAGTTCATTGGAAACCCCTGCAGACAAGAAGATAAACGGCAAGTCAGTAGCGTCGCTTTGGGCGCGGTAGTCATCTAAAGCTTCTTGACGGGTGTACACGGGTTCAACACCGGGAGCGGTAAAGCCTTCCACGTAGCTTTGGTTGACTGGCACTTCGACTTTCAAAACCGTCACCCCATATTCTGGGCGGCTGAACTCGCGGGTCATTTCGATCACCTTATGCGGCTTCACAATGGCATATTCTGCATCGGTGACACTATCCATGGTGGCGTCATAAGACACCAATTCTAAGAAAAACGGCAACCCGATCGCCTGAGACTCTGCGCCCACGCGTTCTACGAAGGCTTTCTTGCGATCATTGATCTGATCTGACTCGTCGACGTCATAATAAAGCAAGAATTTCACCGCATCCGCACCGGCTTCTGCCATCCGCAAGGCACTTTGGTCATCGATCAAATCAGGGAAACGTCCCGACTCGGTCGCATCATAGCCGGTTTTTTCATAAGCCAAAAGCAACCCGGCATCGGCATCGCGGACTTTAGCGGCAGGCAAGCCGTATTCAGGATCAAGTAAGATCGCGCTGGCATATTGGGTCAAAACCGATGACACGGTGGTTTTAAAGTCGACGATCGTTGTATCATTGGCCGGTTGACTGGCAGCTTTGGCAAGCATTTTTTTCAAGGAACCGCGCTGGTCAATGGCCAAAGCGGAAATCACATTGCGCTCATCAGAAAGCTTTTTTAAATGCGAATATTGCTGGGCAGTTAAGGTTATGGTCATAAAACATCCCTCCATTAATGACAAACACCATCAGCCGCTGGTCGATCGACCAGTTGGTGAACAACAACACGTCATGCATGAGGCATGACGTGCACGAAGATATGACGCTACATCAAGCTTTGATAGATCGCGACGATTTCTTCCACTGAAGTGTCGCGCGGATTGCCTGGCGTGCAGACGTCATTGAGGGCATCTTGGGCAATACTTGGCAAGTCTGCTGCTTGCACGCCTAATTCTGAGATGGTAGCAGGAATGCCAACATCCTGGCTCAATTGGTCGATGGCGTCACAAGCGGCGTCACGCGCTGCTTCAATGCTCATCGACTCGGCATCAGCCACGCCTAATGCTTGGGCGATCTGGCGATACTTTTCGCCGGTAAAAGCCTTGTTATACTTCATGACAGTCGGCAACAGTGCCGCACACGCCACGCCATGCGGAATGTTGTACCAAGCGGAAAGCGGGTGCGCCATGCCATGCACCAACCCTAAGCCAACGTTGGAAAAGCCCATGCCGGCAATGTATTGCGCCAAGGCCATTTCCTCTCGGCCGTGGGGATCGCCATCGACGGAAGCACGCAGATTTTGGCCGATGATCGCGATGGCCTTAATGTGCAGCATATCGGTCATTTCCCAAGCGCCTTTAGTGATGAAGCCTTCAATGGCATGCGTCATCGCATCCATCCCGGTGGCTGCACATAAGGCTTTGGGCATCCCCATCATCATGTTGCTATCCACAAACGCCGCGATCGGCACATCATGCGGATCGACTGCCACGAATTTGCGATGCTTGGCTTTGTCGGTGATCACATAATTGATCGTCACTTCCGCGGCCGTCCCTGAAGTGGTGGGTACCGCTAGGATCGGCAGGCTCGGATTTTTGGTGTCTGCGACCCCTTCTAAGCTGACCACATCGCTGAATTCAGGATTGGTCAAAATGATCCCGATGGCTTTGGCGGTGTCGATCGGCGACCCGCCCCCAATGGCGATCAGCACATCAGCGCCTGAGTTTTTCACGAAAGCCACGCCATCTTTGACGTTGTCGACAGTTGGATTGGGCACGATGCCATCGTAAATGTCAAAATCGATCCCAGCAGCCGTTAATAAGTCGGTGACTTTGGTGGCGACGCCGACTTTGATCAATGCCGCATCGGTGATCACAGCCGCTTTTTTGAACCCGCGGGCGTTAAACTCTTCTGGAATGGCGCCGATCGCGCCTTTGCCGTGATAAGACGTTTCATTAAGAATCATTCGATTTGTCATGATGTGTCCTCCAATGACCTAGTGATAAAGCGGGCCAAAATGCTTGCTGGCGGCAAAATCGACCGCTTCAAGGTCTTTGGTGCCAAAGCCGTCATACGCATGCGGCCGGAAGATCCGGGCCGCGTCAACGTTGTGCAAGGCCACCGGGATGCGCAACATTGCGGCTAACGTGATCAGCTCAGCTCCAATGTGCCCGTGCACCGTCGCCCCGTGATTTGCCCCCCAATGATTCATCACCGCATACACGGATTCAAAGCCTTTCGCGCCTAAAATCGGGGCAAACCAAGTGGTCGGCCAAGTCTTATCAGTGCGCTCATCTAAGATTTGGTGGATCTCAGGGTCTAAGACACAGGTATAGCCTTCTGCGATTTGCAACGTCGGCCCGACGCCATCCACCAAGTTCACCCGGATCATGGTCACCGGCATTTCCGCTTCGGTTTTGAAATGAGACGAGAAGCCGCCGCCGCGGAAATATTCATAATTTGCCCGGCACCAGTCGGTTTTAGCTAGGCAGGCTTGCATGTCTGCAGGGGTCATATTCCAGAATTCTTTCATGGTACCTTGGCCATTTTCGTCTTTGGCCGCTGCGGTGCCGTCTAAGGCGCTGGCCCCAGAATTGATCAGGTGCAAGATCCCATTCGCCGCCCGGCCGCTCAACGACTTGCCGGTGACGCGCTGCACGGCTTCAGGGCTCCAGTAGGTCCGCACATCTGAGAAAATCGGCGCCTTGTTGGTCAACAAGGTCCCAAACAACATCGCCACTGCGTTTAAGGTGTCATTTTCGGTGGCAAAAGCAGTGACTGGCCGCGGGCCGTGCCAATCAAACGTCGAGGCCATGATGGCTTCGGTAAAGTCGCCATTCGGCAGCCAATCGGTCCATTGGCGCTGGCCTTGGAACCCGCCGGCAATGGCATTGCGGCCGCGGGCTTCTTCTTTCCAGCCCAACGCTGCCAGCTTCGGATTGCCAAACAAAATGTCCCGAACGATGATCGCTTGTTTGGCGATGAATTCCCAATCTTGATCCGCCGGCACCACTTTAGATTTGGTGATGATCTCAGGAAATTGCTTGCCGGCGTTGATATCCAACCCTTCGCGGCAATTTTCTTTGATCCAGGCCAAGGCAGTTTGATATTCCTCAGGATCATAGATCTCCAAGGTGATCCGCCGCAGGATCTCGGTCATATCCACATATTCGACCGGCATCCCCAAGTAATCGGCGAAGAATTTGGCGTTGACTTGCGATCCGGCGATCCCCATCGCCGAAGCGCCGAGGTTAACATAGGATTTGCCTTTCATTTGACCGACGGCATAAGCGCCTTTGGCAAACATTAAGATCTTCTCGGCGACATCTTGAGGGATCGCATTATCGTCAAGATCTTGGACCTCTTGGCCATAGATCTTAAAGGCCGGGTAGCCTTTTTGCGCATAGCCGGCCATGGCCGCAGCCAGATACACTGCCCCAGGCCGTTCGGTACCATTAAAGCCCCATACCGCCTTGATGGTATCCGGTTGCAGATCCATGGTTTCCGTCCCATAACACCAGCTGGGCGTGACGGATAAGGTGGCGACGATGTTTTCACTTAAAAATTGTTCCTGGACGATCCCGGCATCGCCGCGCCCGCCGATCGTGCGACTGGCTAAGACACACTGGACCGGCGTCCCATCGGCATAATGCAAACTGGATTCGATCAGGTCTTTGGCGGCGTTAGCCATGGCCATGGTTTTAGCTTCAAGGGATTCGCGGATCCCGCCTTGGCGGCCATCGATCGTCGGCCGGATCCCGATCTTCGGATAGTTGCTCATGTGATTGCCTCCTGTGCGATCAGTTGTTTAAGTCATAAATCGCTTACATTTTTGGCGATAAACGGCTTATTCATAAAGCAAGGCTTGGATATCTTTGTCATCGATGTTGTCTTTGTTGTACCATTTAACCCCGGTATCCACGTCTTTGACCTTCTTGCCTTGCGCAGCTTTGACGGCTAAGTCAACGGCATCATAACCGATCTTGATCGGGTCTTGAGTGATCGAACCTAAGAATTTGCCGGAGCGGATCGCATCTTGTTGCAGCTTGCCAGAGTCAAACCCAACGGTCACGACTTTATCGCCGGTACTGCCGATGCGGTCGCCCATCGCTTCGTTGGCGTTGATGATGGCTTTGACCCCTAATTCGTTAGAGCCGTAGATCCCGATGAGATCCTTCTTTTCTAACAGCGCAGCCGCTTCAGTTTTCCCTGCGGCATCAGTGACTTCTGCCGGCACCCGCAATTCGATGATGGCTTTGGCGTTTTTAGTCGAAACGTCGTTATTGTATTTATCATGCCCGATCACCGCGACTTGGCCTTTGCCCACATTCGGATCCGCTTCTAACAGCTTGGTCATCTTATCGATAAAGCCCCCGGTCCGTTGGGATAAGGACATCGAGTTGACTTCTTGAGAGACGATGCCAATGCGGACTTGGCCTTTGCCTAAGCGGGTTTTGATCGCATCATATAAGTGTTGCGCCACGATCCCCCCGGCTTTGTAGTTATCGGTTGCGGCATTAGCTTTCACGGCGCCTTTAGGAGCGCCTGGCACCCCTGAATCAAACCCGATCACCGGCACATTTTTATCTTTGGCGTTTTGGATCGCATCGATTTCAGACTTGGTATCCAAGGCGGCTAACACGATCGCGCTTGGGTTTTTGTTAATGGCGTTGTTCAGCATTTCGAGTTGTTCAGCGACAGCGGTTTCATCTTTTGGTCCCACAAAGTTCAATTTCACCCCATGTTTGTCTGCCGCTTGCTTGGAGCCTTTGAGCACCGACTTCCAAAAGTCATGCTGGAAGCCTTTGGCGATCACTTCCACCCGCATATCTTTGGTGCTGGTCGGCTTATTTGAGGCGCTTTTGCCGCATGCGGCCAAAAGACTGATGGACAACAACCCGATGCCTAAGCTCAATAACGCTTTTTTCATGATCAATACCCTTTTTTATGTGTTTACTTATTGGCTTTGCGATTACGATAAATATCAACATATACGGCCAGCAGCACAACAAACCCGGTGATGAAAATTTGATAATGTGGTTGTAGATCCAAATATGGCAGCCCGACTTTCAAGACAGTCATGATGAAGACGCCGATAAACGTCCCCACGATCGACCCGACCCCGCCGGCAAGCGATGTGCCGCCAACCACGACAGCAGCGATCCCATCCATTTCAAAACCGGCACCAGTCCCTGGCATGATCGTGGTATAAGTCGCCGCATAAGCGATCGCCGCTAACCCGGCAAAGAATCCGGCGATCACATACGCCATGGCTTCGCTGGTGACCACGTTGACCCCAGAAAGCCGCGTTGCTTCACGGTTGCTCCCGATGGCGAAGATGTAGCGGCCCACTTTGGTGTGGTTCAACACCACTGACGCTAAGATCGCCATGACCACCAGTAAAATGACCCCGGTCGGGAAGTTGCCGTCCGTGCGGAAAATCGATTTGTACCACCCATTGGCGCTGCCGCGCAGCGGGAAGGTTTCGGTTTTAACGTTAGAAATGATCGACCCTAACCCCCGGGTGATCATCATGGTGCCTAAGGTGGCAATAAACGGCGGCAACTTGAATTTGGCAACCAAGATCCCATTGATCAACCCGACGCCAGTCGCCATCACCATGATGACCACTAAGGCGACCCAAACTGGTGCGTGCAGCTCGTTATACACGACCCCGCCGGTGATTGCCGCGCACATCATGCTGGTCCCGATCGATAAATCGATCCCCCCGGTAATGATGACAAACGTCACCCCTAACCCCAAAAAGCCCACATAATACGAGGCATCCATGATACTGGTCATGGTATTGCCGCTGCGGAATGCCGGACTGGCAGCGGCAAACAAGGCATAAATCAGGATCAAGACAATCAAGATGACAATTTGCTGCAACCCGATTGCATTGGTGATTTTGGTGTAAGTACTTTCGGTGCTTTTGATTTTGGCTTTTTTGATCGTTTGCGCCATCTTACCCGATCTCCTCTCTCATAGTTGCGTAGGTCATGATATTTTCTTGGGACGCATCGGCAATGTCCAACTCAGCGGTTTTGCGCCCTTCAGACATCACGATGATGCGATCGCTCATGCGCAAGATCTCAGTCATTTCACTAGAGATCATGATGATCGACTTGCCCATATCGACGAGGTTGTTCATCAGATCATAGATTTCACTCTTGGCACCGACGTCGATCCCGCGAGTCGGCTCATCAAAGATCAAAATGTCGCTGGCTTGTTCCAGCCACTTGGCAATGACCACTTTTTGCTGATTACCCCCAGATAAGTTGCCTAGCAGCTGCTTGACCGAAGGCGTTTTGATCCGCAGCTCTTTGACATGCTGCTCAACGGCGGCATTGATCTTATGATCATTGATCAGCGGACCATTGGTATAGCGGTTCAAGTCAGTCAAAACGACATTGTCGGCCACCGACATCCCCACGATCACCCCGAATTGTTTCCGGTCTTCGGACAAATAGCCGATCCCGTGTTTTACCGCATCTACCGGCTTGCGGATATGGACTTGTTGGCCATGCACATAGATCTCGCCAGAGTCTGCCGTATCCGCCCCGAAGATGATCCGGGCCATTTCAGTCCGCCCGGCACCCATTAACCCAGAAAAGCCTAAGATCTCGCCTTTTTTTAGTTCAAAACTTAAGTCGATCACCCGCTTGCCAGCGTTCATGTTGACCACTTGCAAAACGGTTTCCGCGTCTGTTGGGACCGTGGATTCAGTTTTCGGCGTTTCTGACACCTCGCGGCCCACCATCATTTTGATGATTTTCGCCTTGGTGGTGTCGACGGTGTCGATCGTGCCGACGGTCGCACCATCGCGCATGACCGTCACCCGATCGGTGATCTGCTTGATTTCATCCATTCGGTGAGAGATATAGACGATCCCGATATTTTGCTGTTTTAAGTCCCGAATGATCTTGAAAAGCTCCTGGATCTCGGTTTCTGTCAGCGCCGCAGAAGGTTCATCGAACACCACGATCTTGGCATTCATCGAGATCGCCTTGGCAATTTCGACCATTTGCATTTTGCCGACTGTCAAACTGCCCACCTTGACCTTGGGATTAATGTCCATGTTTAACCGATCGAACAATTCTTGGGCTTTGTGATTCAGATCATGATCATCAGTCAAGATCCCGTTCATTGATTCGCGGCCAATAAATACATTTTGGGCCACGGTCAAATGATTGATCATATTCAATTCCTGATGGACGATCACGATCCCAGCGTCCATGGCATCTTTAGGGTTGGTGTATTCGACTTCGTTGCCTTCGTAGATGATCTTGCCGGCATCTTTGGAAAAGATCCCTGTCAAGATCTTCATCAATGTGGATTTACCGGCACCATTTTCACCCATTAAGGCATGCACTTCGCCGCGGCGCAAATCAAAACTGACGTTGCTTAACACCTTGACGGGACCAAAACTTTTGTCAATGCCATTCATTTCCAAAATTGATTCCATTCACTGTTCCTCCTTTCCAGTCAATCGCGTTGGTTTCGCTGTCGCACTTGATTCAAACCAGAGGTTCTTTTGCATATGCTGTCACCAGGTGGTCGACTCCTGCGGTTTTACAGATCGCTTGATACCGGGAGAACTCGCGATCCCATACCTCGCAATCTTGGTTTGGCACATAATATTGCGTATGGCTGTAGCGCTTGAGCCAATCGCGGATCTCTTTAAGATCCTTGAATTCGCCTTGGGCCAGCAGCTGCACCGCGATGTTGCCCAGTGCTGTGGCTTCGACAGGGCCGGCGATGACGCGGCTGTTGGCGGCATCAGCAACCATTTGACACAAGATCGCTGCTTGCGAACCGCCGCCGACAATATTGATGGCATCAAATTCGCCTTTGACTGCCGCTGAGATCTCCATGTAAGTCAGCTTGTATTTCATCGCCAGGCTTTCATAAATGCACCGGACGAACTCGCCTTCCGTGGTTGGCGGGGTTTGACCGGTGAATTCGGCAAAATAGCGAATCCGCGGGATCATCGGCCCTGGGGCGGTAAACAAGGGATTATCCGTATCGATCAAACATTGGAATGCCGGCGCTTGATCGGCCAAGGCAGCCAGTTCGCCAAATGAATAATCGCGCTTGGCTGCGGCTAAATTACGCTGCAGTTCTTGAATGATCCACAAGCCCGTTAAGTTCTTCAAAAAGCGCGTGGTGCGATTGATCCCAGTTTCGTTAGTCAAATTATATTGATAGGCTTGATCTGTGATGACTGGCGCCTGCAGTTCTGTGCCGATCAATGACCAAGTCCCACAAGAAATGAATAAAAAGTTCTGGTTGTTTGGGACGCTGACTACGGCACTGGCGGTATCATGTTCGCACACGTTGATGACTTTGATCGCCCCAAAGCCCAGCTCTGGTTTGGTCACCCCAGCTAAATGCGGGGCGTCGACCAATGGCGGCAGCAGCTTTTGCGGGATCGCCAGCTGGGCTAAAATATCGGCTGCCCACTCACCGGTACGCGGATCGATCATTTGCGCCGTTGACGCGATGCTGCGTTCCGCAAACAGTTTGCCAGTCAGCAAGTAATTGAAGAGATCTGGCATAAACAAGAATTTTTGGGCTTGGGCGACTAATTTAGGCGCGGCTTGCTGGGTGGCGAATAGTTGAAACAAAGTGTTGATCGGCATCAGTTGATTGCCGGTGCGCTGATACAAGGTTTGCAAATCCAGATGCTGACTCACGGCTGGCAAGACTTGGGCGGTATACGGATCACGATAACTGCGCGGCAGCTGCAGCAGCTGGCCGTCGTCGCCGATCAACCCGAAATCAACGCCCCAAGTGTCGACCCCAATACTGTCTAACACATGTGTTTGCTGCGCTTTTTGGATCGCCACTTTGACTTCCCCGAATAAGTAATCGATGTCCCAAAACAGCTGACCGTCGCGCTCTAGCGGATAGTTTTTGAACCGGTGGACCTCCTCAAGCGACAAATCGCCTTGATCGTATATCCCCAGCATGGCCCGACCGGAAGAAGCACCAAAATCAAATGCAAGTACTTTCTTCATTGCTGGCCTCCTCATCAGTGGCTTAACAGTATTTCTTATACCCCGGATGCCGGCCGGTGACGCCGTAATTTGGCCGCAGGGCAAAGAGTTTCTCCAAAGTCTCGCGCGGGATCTCCGCTTCTTGTTCCCCACCCAAAAGCATCCGCGCATGATATTGGGTATTGGCCACCAGCTCGAGCGTTTCCATGCGGTAATAGGCGGTGATCAGATCTGACCCTACGGCCAAAGCCCCATGGTTTTCGAGTAAAATGACATCATGTTCGGGTAAAAATGGCGCGATGCTGTCAGGCACTTCATTCGTGGATGGGATCCCAAATGAGGCAATAGGGATCGAACCGATCACGATGGCACTTTCGATCAAGGAATAACTGTCCAGCGGCAAATGGGCTAATGCAAACGCAGTGGCTACTGGCGGATGGGCGTGGAGTACCGCGCCGACATCATCACGATCTTGATAGCAGCGCAGATGCATCTTGATCTCGCTGGACGGGCGATAATCCCCGTTGCTTTCCAAGATCTCCCCGGCTGCATTGATCTTGATCAGCTTATCTGGGGTAATGAAGCTCTTGCTGATGCCAGTCGGGGTGCACAAGAAGGTGTCGTCATCGATTTTGACTGAAACGTTGCCATCGTTGGCGGCGACCCACCCTTTTTGCCAAACCTTATTGCAGATGTCACAAATTAGTGCTCTAAGCTCTTCTTCGTTGGTGCTCATGTTTTGGCCTCCTGTATTAATTTGTTATGCTGTATTACAACAATGATTATAAAGCGCTTACTTTCAAAAAATACCTTTGATGCATTTATTGAAAAGTTGTCACGATCGTTCACCAAAAATGTTCATTTCAGTTCAAATAAAATTGTGAAAGCGCTATACTATCGTCGGAGTGTATTTTTGGAGGAAACCAATGGATAATATCAGGGAAATGGAGCTCTTGGCTTATCTGGATAAGCACAAGACGGCAACGCATACGCAGCTTTGTCAAACCCTTCATTGCAGCTTAAGCACCCTCAGGCGTATCCTGATCCGCCTGGAAGATCAAGGATTAGTGCGACGATTGCGCGGCGGCGTGATCATCGTGGAAAACGTCAACACCGAATACAGCCACATTTACCGTTCATCTTTGAATGTGGCGCAAAAAAAGGTGATCGGCGAACTCGCCCGAGATTTTATCAATCCAGGGATGTGCATCTTTTTAGAATCCAGCAGCACCGTTTATCAAATGATCCCCTTCTTGGCGGCGATCCCCAATTTGATCATCGTCACCAATGGCTTGCAACATGCGCAATTACTAAGCAGCTCCGGCAACAGCAGTGTGAAGATCTACTTAAACGGCGGTGAGATCAAGATCAACTCCAGTACCGTCAACGCCAGCTTCTCCGATCCGATCACTGATTCATTCAATTTCAACGTCGCCTTCTTTTCGGCGCGCGGCATCGATCCAGACGGAATCTACGAAGCCAATTTCAACTCCGCCGAAATGAAGAAAAATGTCATGAAAAAAGCCAGCAAGAATATTTTATTAGTCGATCACTCCAAATTTGATACCACGCACTTTTTTAAGCCTGGCAGATACCTCGACTATGACGCGATTATCACGGATGCCCAACCGGCAAGCAATTACATTCAGATCTGCGAGGATGCTGGCGTAGATTTGGTTTGGCCAAGCTAAAATAACCATGAAAATAGCCTCGTCACTGATCAAGTTGTGATCAGTGACGAGGCTATTTTGAGTTCACCGCGGTTTGGCGCGAACCAAGCATTTTCTGAAAAACCATCCTGTGGTTTAGGTACAGATCGTGACTGCGATCATGAATACATGCGGTCGCGCCGCGATAAAAAAATGGCCCTACACTGAAATCCGCAGGGTACTTTGGGCAACCTGCGTAATCTAACATTCACACGTTGCCAAATTAAGTCTGATTTTGTAAATGACGATATTGCTTTCAGTTTTGAGGAGCAGCCGACCACCAACAAAAATCATGATCACTTACCGCCTATTTCTATCTCGGCGATAGCACGATATCAAATGAGCTTTCTAAGTCGCTTGTTGGGAGAATTAAAATTTAGCGCATCTGGTGCAGCTAAATCTGACTGACGTCAAGAATTCAATTTAGGTAAATTATGTTGAGTACAGGCAACTTGTGTGTTCGCTCAAAAATTGCAAGTGTCCAGACTTGATCGCGATAAAGATTAACTTGGAGGAAACTTTATATGGAAAACTTCGGTGTTATTTTAGCACTTGTTGGGGCAATTACGATCGTTGCTGGCACGATCTTGCTCATCATTGCAGCAACAAAAAAGCAGGCAAAAAAACGCTGGGTGGTCAGTATAGTTGTTGGCTTTGCAATGTTTGTGATTGGTGGGACGATCGACGCATCTGCACCAGATCTCCTGAGCAACTCTTCACCTTCTTCAGCGACAGTCGAAGACGATACCGACGATTATAGTTATTCAGACGATACTGACGACTACGGTTATTCAGACGATACTGACGACTATAGTTATTCAGACGATAACTCAAGCGAAGAATCCTCGAGTGAACAATCGTCAAGCGATGACGCACCGTCTAACGATTCATCTGCAAGCTCATCATTTGATGCCGCTGACTATTCGACGGCTTACACTTTTGACCAGTTGGCTCGCACGCCAGACCAGTTTATGTACGAGAAGGTTGCATTCACAGGGCAAGTGGTCCAAGTCTTAGAAGGCGATGACGAAACCGATCTTCGGGTGGCGATCAATGGGACCTACGATAACATGATGTTAGTTGCTTTTGAGCCAGATATATTAGGCGGCAGCCGGGTGCTTGAAGGCGATAAAATTACCTTTTACGGGACTAGTGAGGGCACAAGCTCGTATGAATCGGTCCTAGGCGCAAAAATCACCGTGCCGACGGTCATTGCGGATAAAATCAATGATGAAGGGGTCGCACCCGATGACTACCAGAACTAATCAAAAACCCCCATTCCGGGGGTTTTTTTATTGACATCCATTGGCGCTCAAATAGGCAGCGCATAGGAATATACGGGCTGGCGTATGGTGACTGCGATAATCGATCCGCAAAAGACTGCCCCTGTCTAGATAGATTCCTCGATCAATAAGTACCTGAAAAGCACGTCCCCTTGATCAGCGGAACAACTATTTAAACATTTTAGAAAATGACATCAGGCCAGGCTTTTTCCCATGACGCATCACTGATGATCGGCAACGCCCTATGATTCAGCTCTGTGAGCATTTGCTCACACGAAAAAAAAGCTGTCCACCTTTACCAATCAGCAGCATGCCGATGGTTCAGGTGGACAGCAATAAATTACGCAAGCTGTACCAACAGTCAAAAATGATGGCACCTGGTGAAATTGTCTATTTCCCCTTCGTGTCCTCGCTATTCATGTTCAAAATGCTCATGAACGCCTCTTGCGGCACTTCGACGCTGCCCACGGCTTTCATGCGCTTCTTGCCGGCTTTTTGCTTTTCTAACAGCTTGCGTTTACGGGTGATATCCCCGCCGTAACATTTCGCCAAGACGTTTTTGCGGTAGGCTTTGACCGTCGAACGGGCGATGATCTTATTGCCAATGGCGGCTTGGATCGGCACTTCGAATTGTTGCCGGGGAATGGTTTCTTTAAGCTTCGCCACGATCGCCTTGCCGCGTTCAAAGGCGAAGTCTTTGTGGACGATGGAGCTAAGCGCATCGACGGCATCCCCGTTAAGCAAGATGTCCATTTTGACCAAATCGCTGGCCCGATAGCCGGTGATCTCATAATCCAAGCTGGCATAGCCTTTAGTCGAAGACTTCAAGTCGTCAAAAAAGTCATAAATGATCTCTGACAGCGGCAGGTTGTAGATCACGTTGACGCGATATTTGTCCAAATAATCCATGGTGACAAACTCGCCGCGCTTGCGTTGGGCGATTTCCATCACGGGGCCGACATAATCGTTAGGCACCATGATGCTGGCTTTGACAAAAGGTTCGCGGATCTCTTTGATCTCGCTGGCTTCTGGCAGCTCTGACGGGTTATCGATCGTGATGCTGGTGCCGTCGGTTTTATCGACTTGATAATCAACCGATGGCGCCGTCATGATCAGATCTAAGTTGAACTCCCGCTCAAGCCGCTCTTGCACCACATCCATGTGCAACAACCCTAAAAACCCGCAACGGAAGCCAAACCCTAACGCCTGCGAGGTTTCCGGTTCAAACTCTAAAGCGGCATCATTGAGCTGCAGTTTTTCTAAGGCTTCGCGCAAGTCATTGAACTTGGCGTTGTCGACTGGAAACAACCCGGAGTACACCATCGGCGTGATCTTGCGGAAGCCGTCGAGGGCTTTGGCTGCCGGGTTGTCGGCTAAGGTCACGGTATCGCCGACGCGGGTATCTTGGATCGTTTTGATGCTGGCCGTGATGTAGCCGACATCCCCGACCATCAAGTAATCGCGCTGCACCGCTTTTGGCGACATCACCCCGACTTCAGTGACTTCAAATTGCTTGCCATTAGACATCAATTCGATTTTGTCGCCGGGACGCACCATGCCTTCTTTGACCCGCACCGCCAACACGACGCCACGATAGGAATCGTAGACGGAATCAAAGATCAGCGCTTCCAGCGGCGCATCGATGTCCCCGCTTGGGGCGGGCACATCAGACACGATGCGCTCTAACACCTCAGGGATCCCCAGCCCGGTTTTGGCCGAGGTCAACACGGCTTGTGAAGCATCCAAGCCGATCATTTCTTCGATTTCTTCTTTGACCACATCCGGTTGGGCACTGGGCAAGTCGATCTTGTTGATGATCGGAATGATCTCCAAGTCATCATCTAAAGCCAAGTAAACATTGGCCAAGGTCTGCGCTTCTACGCCTTGCGCCGCATCCACCAGCAGCAAAGCCCCTTCACACGCCGCCAAGCTGCGGGACACTTCGTAGGAGAAGTCCACATGCCCGGGGGTGTCGATCAAGTGAAAAATATACGTTTCGCCGTCTTTGGCTTGGTAATGCAGCTCAACGGCGTTTAATTTGATGGTGATCCCGCGTTCCCGCTCCAACGCCATGTCGTCTAGGACCTGCGCTTGCATATCGCGCTTGGCGATGGTATCGGTCAATTCCAAGATCCGATCAGCCAAAGTCGATTTGCCGTGATCGATATGCGCCACGATCGAAAAGTTGCGGATGTGTTTTTGGCGGTCCAATAATGCCTGTTTATCCATATTGTGCCTACGCTTTCTGTAAGTTCCTAGCTTCTATTATAGCAAGGACCAGCCCCAAACCAAAGCGCAAACGCAACGGCGCAGATCCGTCGACCAAATGAGAACCCGCTGAGGTTGACAAATCCGCTCCTTAGTTTATAATCAGCTTAAATTAATCGTTCGCTCATAAACCGTTGAGGTGGAGAATGGGTCGTGCCGCGCGCACAGAGAGTCGCTATCGTTGAGAATGTGACCGTATGCACACGATCAAATGGACCACCAAGGGCGGCCTTGAAAGTTGACTTGTCAATGAGTATGGGCCGACGTGTTGGGATACGTCAGTTCCCGCGACGTTGTTTGACGTCGGCTAAGCGCGTGCAAATGCACGAATTGAGGTGGCACCGCGGATATCGTCCGTCCTTAACACATGTTTAGGGCGGACTTTTTCTATGCCAAAAAAGGAGGTTATTAACAGTAATCAATAACGTAGAATACTATGTTAATTTGTAGTAATTAGTCGTTCTGCGGTAATCAAGTGGAAGGCAGAATGACCAAGTGCTGCGAAATGATAAACTCGTGAAAAAACGCTGACTGATGCATGGACAGATGATGACGGTTTTCATCATGTCTTTACAGGGCCTCCTTATCTTAATTTGCTATGATATCCATAAGCAAGTTGGAGGTGAAAACATGTTGAGAACGCACAAGATCCGGTGCTACCCGAACGCGACGATGCGCCGCGTATTGGAGCAAGCATGCGATTATCGCCGCTATTGTTACAATCAGGCGCTTGCCACGTGGAATGAGATGTACGACGCGTCACTCGTTTTGGCAGATAAGACGGCGCGGCCGAACGAACGTCAAGTCCGCAATGAGTTAGTTAACAACAAAGCAGACTGGCAATACAGTCGTTCGGCGCGGATCTTGCAATTAGCAGTACACGATTTAGCTCAAGCTTGGGCGAATTTCTTCAACCCTGAGATGCCAGAACATCGCAAGCCGCGGTTTAAGTCGAAGAAGCGCAGTCGCTACGGATTCAAGACCGACAGAGCGATGGTCGTTAATGATAAGTTGCGGTTGGATAAACCGCAGGGCTATCTTGACCGTTGGTATGATATCCGATTGGCCGAAACGCCGCGTTGGCAAGGGACTATTAAACTCGCTGCTATCGTCAAAGAAGCTGATGGTTATTATGCTTGCCTAAGCATCGATGTGGCCAAAC
Source organism: Lacticaseibacillus baoqingensis (assembly GCF_003946165.1). Lineage (GTDB taxonomy): Bacteria > Bacillota > Bacilli > Lactobacillales > Lactobacillaceae > Lacticaseibacillus > Lacticaseibacillus baoqingensis. The sequence goes on from NZ_RHOI01000015.1 coordinate 33,172, forward strand.
CCGAGCCATTACCGGCAAGCCAACACGTATGTGGCGTTGATGCCAACGTTGGCAAATACGTTTATAACGATGGTGAGGCAATTTCTGCAGTCCGCGTATTGACTGAGCAACTGGTCAGTTTGTATCACCGCGTGTCCTTGTACCAGCGGCGGCTGGCTCGCAAACGTCAGGTGAATCCCAAGCACTTTGAATCTAACAATTACCGCGCAACGAAAACCAAGTTGCAGCGGACCTATCAGAAAGTGACGCGAATTCAAAGTGACCTCTTGCAAAAGTTTACGACGATGCTGGTGAAGACCAACGGTACGCTTGCCATCGAGGACTTGGACGTTAAGCATATGAAGATGAACAAGCGACTGGCGAAGAACTTACATCGCTCGTTGTTTGGACGTTTCAGGATGCTGATGAAGGACAAAGCGCAGTGGTATGGTCGGCAACTGGTTATGGTCAATCGGTTCTACCCTAGCACGCAGCGGTGCAGCCAGTGTGGGTTGGTGAAAACCGGTGACGATAAACTGAGCTTAGCAGGTAATGTCTTTCACGGCACGAAACATCACGAGTTTCATTGTTACGGCTGTGGTGCTCAACTAGAGCGTGACGAGAATGCCGTACAGAACTTGATTCAATATGCTCAAGGGCAGGCTATGTCCTAAAGGTTCAAGAGCCAGTCAATGTTGCAAGGTGACTACCGACGTAAGAATACTGGTGTTGACGGGACCGAATAAAATACTGAATGTACAACTAAGAAAGGAAATATATAATCCTTTACTAGTGTCATTAGACATTCTTCCACATTTTATATAGCAGTGCTACTATGTCATATGAAACTCTGATCCCCCTTGCCAAGACTTACCCCGCAGTGCCGATCACGCTGCAATACCCGCAAGCCGATTTTGATTCACTGGCCGTGCTCAATCGGCTGCAAAACCAAGGCCAACAAGCCGTCTTGCTGCGGTCCGCCGATGCCGGCACGACCTTGATCGCCGCGGCGATCACCGCCAGTTACACCTATCGCGCCGGTCAATTGACCACGCAAAGCGCTGGCACTACCACCACGACCACCACGCCGCTGGCCCCTGTGATCGATGCCTTGCTGGCGGCGCATCGCACCCCGCGCTTGGCCAGTCTGCCGGTGTTTACTGGCGGCATTGCTGGCTATTTCAGCTACGAATACGCGCAATACGCCAAGCAGCACCTGGAATTGACCGCCGCGGATCCCTATCAGCTGCCTGACGCCGATTTGTTCATGGTGCCGACGGTGATCGCCTATGAGCGCGACTTGCACCGCGTCACCTTGAGCCATATCTTACCCAGCAAGGACTTGACTGCCAAAAGCTATGCCAGCGTGCAAGCGGACCTGGCAACATTACGTGAGCAGATCACCAATGGCGCCGCGGTGATGCGGCCAAAGCCCTTGACGTTCACCAGCCCCTTAAGCATGACGTATGACGAAGCCACGTTTGAACAGCGCGTGCGCCAAGCGCAAGCGCACATCGTCGCCGGCGATATTTTTCAATTGATTATGGCCAATCAGCAACACGCCACGATCACTGGCGACTTGCGCAGCCGCGCATCCAGCTTGTTTGCCGCCAACCCTACGCCATATCAGTTTTACTTCCAACATGGCGCCTATGAAGCGCTAGGCGCCTCGCCGGAAACGCTGATCAAACGCAACGGCGATCGCTTGTTCACCTATCCGCTGGCCGGCACCCGCCGCCGCGGCCGCACTGCAGCAGAAGATCAAGCATTAGCAGATGAACTGCAGCATTCCGAAAAAGAACTGTCAGAGCATAACATGTTGATCGATCTTGGCCGCAATGATCTCGGCGCCGTCAGCACTTTCGGCAGTGTCGCCGTCACCCGCACCCGCGCCTTGTTGAAATTTGCCAATGTGATGCACTTAGGTTCCGTGGTGGAAAGTACCGCCCGCCCAGATGCCACCGCCATGGCGATCATCGATTCGCTGTTGCCTGCCGGTACGTTAAGCGGCGCGCCCAAGCAGCGGGCGATGAGTTTGATCGATGAACTGGAGCCGACTAAACGCGGCTTATACGGTGGCGCACTGGGGTATTTCGATTTCAACGGCGACTTGGATTTTGCCATTGGCATTCGCTTATGCTTCCGCCAAGGGCCCCACTTGCTGCTGCAATCAGGCGCCGGCATCGTGGCCGATAGCCAGCCGCGGCTGGAATATAAAGAATTCAACAACAAGATCTCAGGCGTGAAAAATGCATTGGAGGCACAGCGATGATCTATCTCATTGATAACTATGATAGTTTCACCTACAATTTGTACCAGCTCATGGGCACGTTGACTCAACTCCCGATCCAAGTGTGCCACAACGATGACCTCACCGCTGCAGAATTGCGCGCCAAAGCCCCCAGCGGCGTGGTCTTCTCCCCTGGCCCCGGCCGGCCAGAAGCCGCCGGCAACATGCCGGCAATGATCCAAGCCTTGCGCGGGCAAGTGCCGATTTTAGGCGTATGCTTAGGCGAGCAAGCGATCGCCCAAGCGTATGGCGGCAAGGTCGTGTTGGCCAAGACGTTGATGCATGGCAAAACCTCGACGATCACCAACTTGCAAACTGGCGCCTTGTTTGCCGATTGCCCGCCCAAATTTGCCGCTGCGCGCTACCACAGCTTAGTGGTCGCCAAGACCCCGGCAGAGCTGACCTTGTCTGCAGTGGCTGATGACGGCAGCATCATGGCAGTGGAAAATGACGCCGAGCGCGTTTACGGCGTCCAATTTCACCCGGAGTCGATCATGACGGATCCGGCAGTCGGCGCTCAGCTGTTGAAAAACTTCTTGGCACAATGTGCTTAAGCGCAAATAAAAAAAGCGGGCAAATTGCTCGCTTTTTTTGCGCTCAGGTTTAGGCCGCCCGCCGCATGCGCACATGCGGCGTGGAGTTAAAGAGAAACGGCGCGCCTTCTGCCTTGAATCCGCGGCGTTGATAAAAGCCGACCACTTGTTGCTGGGCTTCGATCACGATCGGCTGATTTGGCCAATGTGCTTGGCAGCAGCTTAAGATCTGATCCAACAATTGGGCGCCTAACTCTTGGCCGCGATGGTCTTTGGCCACCACCACGCGACCAAACGTCACCGTCCCGTCGGCTTCAGTAAATGCGCGGGCATAGGCCAAAACAGCGCCGGTGTCGTCTTGGGTGAAAATATGATACGCTTGGCGATCGTTTGCATCGACTTCGGGGTAGATGCGCTTTTGCTCCACCACAAAGGTATCCACGCGCAGCTTCATCACCGCGTAAAACTCGTCTGGGGTCAATTCTGTCATCCGTTTAATTTGCCACATACTTTTGCCTCTTATTCTGTTATAGTTGATAGTGCAACGATAGTGAGGAGGGATCGTCATGTCCGATGTTCAACTTTTTCGGCGCTTGGGTACAATCGCCCGTCAAGCAGAAACCAGCGTCAGCAAGCTCGTCAAGATCTATGGGCTTGATGACAAAACATTCATCTACTTGATGCGCATCTTAGAACACCCACAGATCACGCAAACGCAATTATGTACCCTGGTTCGAGTAGACAAAACCACCGTCAGCCGCGGCTTAGCGCGCTTAGAAAAACAAGGCTACATCACGCGCTTTGCAGCTTCAGACAACCGCCGCAGCAAACATCTTGCCCCTACCGCCTTGGCCCAAAGCCACCAAGCCGCCTTGCATGAACTGGAGCGTTTATATGTCGCACAGTCGCTTGACGGCTTGAGCCAAGCTGAGCGCCGGCAGCTCAATGAGTTGTTAGGCAAGCTGGTGGGATAAGTCTATTATACGCATTATGGTTGCATGTGCAACTTAATTATCCAGATTGTTGGTAAACAAAAAGCGGCGTTGCCGCCGCCTGGCTTAGCCTTGTTCTAACAGTTGCCGAATGCTGTCATAATGCAAAAATTTCCCTTGCGCCGCGATCGCTTGGATCTCTTCGGCCGTGGCCATGCGTTTGTTGGTGATCTCACTAGCTTGGGCATGGACTTGCTCCAGTGTGAAGTCTAAGGTGTAGCGAAACACATCCACGAAATAATTGTTTTGTTCTTCAGGATTGTCTCGGCGATACGTATATTGATAGCCCCCAGAGGCATTGGTAATATCCAAGCCGGTTTCTTCTTGGATCTCGCGATGGACGGCTTTAAGCGAATCTTCGCCGGCACGCACCCCGCCGCCGGTCACTTCCCACCAGCCGGCAGCCCAATCTTTGTCGAGCTGCCGCTGGGTGATCAAGTAACGCCCAGCGGTATTTTGCAAGATCGCCAAAACCGTCAAATGATAATCCCCTGGCTGCATTTGCCAGTCATTGCGGGCCATCGTGCGGCCAGTCGGTTGCTTGTTAATGTCATAAATGTCCCATTGTTCCATGTTCTCACCTCAAAATGGAGTCTGTCGTTATTATAACTCAAGAAGACGAGCATTAAAAATCAATAAGAAGCAGCCACCGCCATCACAAAGACGCCTTGGCGCCGCGAGTTAAAATCGCGGTGCCAAGGCGTCTTTGTGTCAATTCTCTGGCGCTTGCGGGGCCCAATAGGCTTGTTGGATCACCTGCAGCATTTTGCGCAGCTGGACCGTTTCAGCAATATCATGCACGCGTAAAATATTGCCGCCTTTAAGAAACATCGCGGTTTCGGCAACTAAAGTCACCGGCAGGCGGTCGTCTTTTTTCAACCCGAATAACTGATGCCCGAAGCCTTTGCGCGAAATCGCCACCATCAAGGGACGGTTAAAGTCATTAAGCATGTCCAGATTGCGCATCATCGTATAATCTTGATGCCCATCGGCGACTTTAGCATAGCCGATGCCTTGATCTAACGCGATGCGCTCGCGCGCGATCCCAGCTTGGGCTAACGCCGCTAAGTTTTTCGTGAAAAAGCCGCGCATTTCCTTGGTCAGATCCAGATACTCGCTGTCGCGATTGCTATGCATCGTCAACAGCCCGACTTGATGATCCGCCAATAAGGACAGCTTGCGCGGATCATCGGTGAAGCCGTTAACGTCGTTGATGATGTCAACGCCGGCATCCACAACGGCTTGCATCACCGGATACTTATAAGTATCGACTGCCAGCGGCAAGTCCGGATAAGCAGCTTGCAGCCAGGCGATCACCGGCAAAATGCGCTCGCATTCTACTGCCGCAGCAATCGGGGTGAACCCAGGCCGGGTGGTTTGGCCGCCGACTTCGATCACGTCTACACCGGATTCGACCATTTGGCGGACATGTGCTTGCATATCTGCCGGCGCCACAAACCGCCCGCCATCGTAAAACGAATCAGGCGAGACATTCAAAATGCCATAGATCAGCGGCTGAGCAGACACATCAAACGTTTGCCTGGCGGTTTGCCACAAGACCCGATGGGCCGCGGCGATCGCGGTTACCTCAGCGGCAGCAGCGGGAAATTGTGCCTGCAAGGCTTGCGCTAGTGGCGCCAAGGCCGCTTGTGGGACTAAGGCTAATTGATCAGCCGCAACCAGATCAAATTGGCCGCACAGCCGCTCAAAAAAAGGCCGCTGCGCTGCCGTCACCGCAAACTGCAAGATCACTTGCCGACCGCGCTTTTGGGCTGCCCGCAGCACTTGCGCCCCGAGGTCGTTGCCAGTGATGGTCGAAACTTCTGTAATTTGCATATGCTCCTCCTAGCGTAATAACTCTGCCAAGGCTTGCTGGCGCGGCAAATACCGCTGCCGCAACACTAATGGCAATGCTGCCAATGTGACCCCTGCACCTTGGGGAATCAAGATCTGATCAAAGCCGGTGCCATCTGCGCCGCTGGCAGCAATTGCCACGGTAGCTTCAAGCCGGCTGGTCGCCACTTGCCAAGAGCCGCTTGGCGCCAGCAGCACCATGGTACTGACCAGCGTCGCTTGGCGGGAATCACTTGGCTCAAGCATCGCCAACACTGCCGCATTCGTGCCGGTGCGCGGCAATTGCCGCGCGGTGTGTACGCCTAAGCGCTTGGGATACGCCGCCAGCCACAAACCGGAATCATCGCCGATCACCCAGGCTTTGGGATCAGCGGCGTGCACGGTTTGGGCTTTGACCAACGCATTTTGCGCCAAGTCATCCCCTTCTGGCGGCAGGTCTTTGCCAAAGCCGATCACCTCATGGCCATAACTGGCCAAGATCGCTTTGACTTCTGCTAATTTCCCGGCATTATGCGTCGCCATGATAAACTGCGTCATAACAGTTCTCCAATCAAATAAAATGACCCGGCGACTAAAATCACATCATTAGCCCGCGCTTGGGCTTCAGCCGCCGCCAAACCAGCGTGCACATCGGCAGCTAAGATACTGTTAGGGACGGCTTGTTGCAGCTTGGCCCCAGGCAGCGCGCGGGTCGGATGCGTCGGCGTGGTCACCCATACCGCATCCACACTAGCCAACTCCGCGGCTAATGTGGTGGTGTCTTTATCCGCCAAGAACCCCGCCACTACCAAAAGCCGCCCGCCTTTGGGCAAGAGTCCGCGCAAGGTTTGCACCACTTGTGGGAAGGCATCCGGATTGTGGCCGGCATCTAAAAACACCCAAGGATCTTCGCCATACGCTTGCAAGCGCCCAGGCAGCTGCACCGTTGCTAAAGCGGCCAACAAAGGTCGGCGATCCGCTAAAACACCTTGTTGGATCAGCCAATCGCCAACCGCCAAAGCCGTGCGCGCATTATCCAGCTGATAACCGCCTAACATTTTCACCCGCACCAAAGTCCCATCAGCCAACACTGCGCGGGTTTCACTCAAGCTGTAGCGAATCGGCGTCAGCGTCAAGGTGCTGGCATCGATCACCGGTGCGGCGTATTTGGCCGCTTGCGCCAATAACGCCGCTTTAGCCGCTGGCGCTTGATGCGGGGCGATAAACACGGTGGTGTTTGGCTTGATGATCTGGGCTTTGTTGTGCGCAATGGCCGCCACCGTCGGCCCTAAGATCGCCATATGATCCAGCGCGATATGCGTGAAGATCGCCGCTTTTGGCGGCAAAATGGCATTAGTCGCATCCGTCGCGCCGCCTAAACCCGCTTCCAGCACCACCCATTGCGCGCCTTGGAGCGCGTACCACTGCAAGGTCACCAACACATCCCATTCAAAGGCACTAAACGCCGCGATCGGCAGCTGCAAGCGCGCCATGGTCGCTTCCAGCAGCGCCACATAAGCGGTGGCGGTGATCGCGCTGCCGTCTAATTGGGTTTGCTGCAAGTCGCTGCCGATCGCCGGGCTGGCAAAGTGACCCACATGATACCCGGCGTTGCGCAAGGCTTGAGCGATAAACGCCCCTGTCGAGCCTTTGCCATTGGTGCCGGCGATGTGCAGCACTTGATAGTGCTGTTCTGGGCGCCCCAGCTGCTCAAGCGCTTGGCCTAACAACACCACGCGCTTAGGATCAGCGGCCAGCATGCGCTGATCCATTTGCTGCCTTAACTCCGCATACCGTTCAGCAATTGCCGTCACTGCGCCGCGCCTCCTCTTGAAACTCCCGGCGCATGGCTAAGTCAGTCTCAAACACGCCAGTATAGCGAGACGTATACGTGAATAAGTCCCCACGGTTGATCCCGCGCATTTCCATGCACATATGCCGTGCCACCACAGACACTGCGATCCCTTGCGGATGCAAGATCCGCTGCAATTCGCCAACAATGCGGCTGGTCATGGCCTCTTGAACATTCGGCCGCCGCGCGACAAAATCCACCAGCCGCCCTAACTTGCTTAAGCCGATGATTTTTTTATCACTAGGCAAATAGCCGATCGTCACATGACCAAAAAATGGTAAGAGATGGTGTTCACACATCGAATAAAACGGGATCTGCTGCACCATCACCAATCCAGGGTCGACTGTCACCGGAAACACCTTATAATCTTGAAATGCTTCCGGCTGATCCAAGGAACCAAAAACCTCAGCATACATCCGCGCCACACGCTCTGGCGTTTCGACTAAACCAGGGCGGTCGACGTCTTCACCGACGGCTGCTAAAAGCTCTTTGACGGCATTTTCAATTCGTTGCTTATCCATTCACTAATCCTTCTTCACTTGAGATAAGGCCGGACCCAGTTGCGATCCGGCGTGTGCGCCAGCATGTTGGCGATCGTCGGCACCAAAGCTTTGCTGGCGACTTCTAATAATGGCACCAAAACGAAGCGGCGATTGGCTAACTCCGGGTGCGGCAAGGTCAATTCCGGAGTGGTTTGCGTGACATGATCATAGAGCAATAGATCCAGATCCACCGTGCGCGGCCCCCAGCGAACGATCCGCTGGCGATGCAACAAGGCTTCGATCTCATGCAGCCGCAACAACAACGCCATTGGCGCCAAGCTCGTCGCCACTTGGACCACTTGATTGAGGTAATCATCTTGCGCCACGCCGCCCACCGGTTGCGTCTCATACACCAGCGATTCACGCTTAACACTCACGTTAGGAATAGCAGCCAAAGCACGCACCGCTTGTTGGAGGTGCTTAGCGCGATCGCCCAGGTTCGTGCCTAAGCCAATATAGGCGTCAGTCATCTGTGCTGACCTCGATTTCGACCGTATCAAAGATCCCATCGATCGGCACGGCGCCTTTACGGATACGCAGCGTGATCCCTGACACGGCAAATAACCCTTGCAAATGCTGTAACAGCTGATTAGCCAACATTTCGATCAGCTGATAGTGATGCGTGGTCACAAACTCAGCCACAGCCCGATAGACGTCGCCATAGTTGACCGTTTCTTTGAGGTCATCATGTTGCACTTGTGCTTCGATCGGCAAGCGCAGCTCCACATCCACTTGGAGGCGTTGACCGAGTTTTTGCTCCTCAGCATACACCCCGTTATAAGTGTGAAATTGCATATTCGTAATGCGAATGGCCCCCATTTGACCGCCTCCTGCTTGAGTTTCACGAACGATTTTTCATTCGAATGCCCCTATTATACCGTTCATGACCGTGCAGGCATAGCGTTATTCCCGGTTTCTCCCACGAAAATAGCCTTGCGCTTCTGCACAAGGCTAAGGTGTCGCGATAGGGGCAGTATATTGGCGAGGATGACTGGGTGTGGATGGGGTCACTGACCAAACGGCGTGGCTCACCTAAGCCCGCAATTAGTCACGCTCTGATTAAACGCGATCACCCAAGCAACGGGGGTGCGTGCTAACCAGTCGCGCCGTCCGCCGGCTGCGCCGACTGCCGTCACGCCCAATTAGCCCGACCCCCTAAATGCGCCTTGGGTTCACGCTCTTGATTTAAACGCGATCACCCAAGCAACGGGGTCGCGGGTAAGTCATCCCGGTCACGTCGCGTGCCGCGACGCACCCAGGTTGCCTTACCCACACCCCTAAGTGCGCTTGGGTTCACGCTCTGATTAAACGCGCTCCTAATTGCAACGGTGAGGCGCCTCAAGCCCGCAATTAGTCACGCTCTGCACGACAAAGACACGTCGGGTTTCCCGCTGACGTGTCCTGGCGGTTCACCTGTTTGGCAGGTGCGCGGTTTGCCGAGCCGCGAATGGCTTTATACCAAGGTTTAATTACGTTGCCCGTTGCGATTAACGGGGCTTTTACAGGTCGCCTTCCTGGTGAGGGCTTAGCTCACCTGGTTGGCGACGTTATCTCCACACGTCAGGCCAGTGCCCGAAAAAGTTCCAGGCCATCTTCAGGGTCTACCCTTTAGCGTTTGCGAGGTCCGGTTGCCCGGCAGGAGTCCCCGCTGTCAAAGAACGGAAAAACGTATAGTGTGTACCAGCACCATATCCGTTCCCATGATCGTGAGGTCAGTATACCATGTTTTTCCGATAATGGAACCCCTTTTTTAAATTATTTTTGCGTTCGGCAAGATCATAGACCAATATCCTTGATCCACCGCTGCTTAGGCATAACAAGTTATTTTTTCACATATACCAAAAACGTTGCATTATCAGTAAAAGCGGTTATAATGTGGTTTCAATATACATGACGCAAATGGAGGGATAAAGATGACTGATCGCGTCCAAACACTGCGCTTCGTTGGGATCGTCGCAGATGCCAAGCGCCGGCTGATCCGATTTGCTGATGATCATTACCAGCGGGTAGATACCTTGACGTTAGGTGCGTATTATTATTTTGATAGTCATGGGCGCCCACTTGACTGGCCAGCCTGGACTTTGCTGGTTGCCCATAACCAAAATTTCATTGAACATCCCGGCAGCATCGGGATCGGCGACTTCTTGACCGCCTCAGGCAAACTGACACCGGTAAACTTGTCTAAACGATTATCAGATCAACGAATCGTCAAACATCTAGAAAATACGCAACATCGGTTCGTGATCAATCGTTACTCTGCATGGCTCACACACCTAGATCAAAAGCCCCCGATCCTGGCTGCGACTCATCGCTATCTGGCGAACTTATTGGCGAAATTCAAGCACCGCCAGCTGGATCTTGGGGTGCTCTTGACGAAGACACGGCAATATCTGGCGACGAACGCCTACTGGCTGAACTATGAATTTGCTGGATTGCTAGACGACTTGCGCCCAGTCATCAAGAGCACGCAAAATCAAATCGATGCGATCATGCCAGCTGCGTTTTTGATCACGAACGCGCACCGGCTCAAAATCGCCCGCGCGTATCATCGTTTAGAAGCAGACTGGCATCCGCATGGCAATGACCAAAGCCGCGCCGGTGATGAGGCATATCGGCACACGCAGTTTCTCCAAATCGAGCAGCACCACGCCTATCGGCAATTTCACCAGATCCCGCTGGCGCCAGATAACTATTATCACGGGAAAAAATTCTGGGATCCCATCGCCCTTAATCATTTCACCTGATCAAGGAGGTTATTAACAGTAATCAATAACGTAGAATAGTGTGTTCATTTGTGGCAATTAGTCGTTTTGCGGTAATCAAGTGGAAGGCAGAATGACTAAGTGCTGTGAAATGGTAAACTCGTGAAAAATTGCTGACCGATGCATAGATAGATGGTGACGGTTTTCATCATGTCTTGATAGAATAGCTTCATCTTCATTTGCTATGATACCCATAAGCTATTTGGAGGTGAAAACATGTTGAGAACGCACAAGATCCGTTGTTATCCCAACGCAACGATGCGCCGCGTATTGGAGCAAGCATGCGATTATCGCCGCTATTGTTACAATCAGGCGCTTGCCACGTGGAATGAGATGTACGACGCGTCACTCGTGCTGGCAGATAAGACGGCGCGGCCGAACGAACGTCAAGTCCGCAATGAGTTAGTTAACAACAAAGCAGACTGGCAATACGGTCGTTCAGCACGGATCTTGCAATTGGCAGTAAATGACCTAGCGCATGCCTGGGCGAATTTCTTTAACCCGGAAATGCCAGAACATCGCAAGCCGCGGTTCAAGTCGAAAAAGCGCAGTCGTTGCAGCTTTAAAACTGATCGGGCAACCGTCGTCAATGGTAAGTTGCGGTTGGATAAACCCCAGGGCTATCTTGACCGTTGGTATGATATCCGATTAGCCGAAACACCCCGTTGGCGAGGGACTGTTAAACTCGCCACTGTTGTCAAAGAAGCGGATGGCTATTATGTTTGCCTAAGCATCGATGTAAACCAGCCTGAGCCGTTACCGGAAAGCCCACGCATATGTGGCGTTGATGCCAATATTGGTCAATTCGTCTATAACGATGGTGAGCCAATGTATGCAATTCGCGGATTGACCGAGCAATTAGTCAATTTGTATCACCGCGTGTCCTTGTACCAACGGCGGCTCGCTCGCAAACGTCTAGCGAATCCTAAGCACTTTCGTTCTAACAACTACTGCGCAACGAAAACCAAGTTGCAGCGGACTTATCAGAAAGTGACGCGGATTCAAAGTGACCTCTTGCAGAAGTTTACGACGATGTTGGTGAAAGCCAACGGCACCCTCGCGATTGAGGACTTGGACGTTAAGCACATGAAGATGAACCAGCGACTGGCGAAGAATTTACATCGCTCGTTGTTTGGCCGTTTCAAAGTGCTGATGAAAGACAAGGCGCAATGGTACGGCCGCCAGCTGATGATCGTTGATCGGTTCTACCCTAGCACACAGCGGTGCAGTCAGTGTGGGTTAGTGAAAACCGGCGACGATAAACTGAGCTTAACAGGTAACGCCTTTCACGGCACGAAACATCACGAGTTTCATTGTTACGGCTGTGGTGCTCAACTTGAGCGTGACGAGAATGCCGTACAGAACTTGATTCAATATGCTCAGGGGCAGGCTATGTCCTAAAGGTTCAAGAGCCAGTCAATGTTGCAAGGTTACTACCGACGTAAGAATACTGGTGTTAACGGGACCAAATAAAATAATGAATGTACAACTATGAAAGGAAAAATATAATCCTTTACTAGTGTCATTAGACATTCTTCCACATTTTATATAGCAGGCCAAATATGCCCATCATTGATTTTTCACTTGGCGGACGCTTAATCGATGCCGTTTCAGAAACGGCCTATGATTTGGATGGTAATGCGCACACCTACGACTTTACGATCATGCAGATCGCCACGGTCACTGCATTTGATCCGTTTTCGATTTGGCCGCCAGCGCAGCCGACCATTAGGATCTTATTTGATGGAGCGTGGCCGTTTTTAGACGTTCACATCGGCGATGAACTCGTTGTCGAAGGCCCCACCGTCCTCATCTATACCTCGCCTGCCGATAAGGTGCCGCCGCTATCGCGCGCCTTGCGCAACACCAGCCAAGTCATGATCAGCAAAATCCGCTGGTGGATCAAACATGATGGCGGACGCAAAAAAGCGGCAATGACCAAGCTGACGGATCAATTTGTCGCTGCTAAGCTGTCGTTTGACCAATGGCTGCAAGCCCAAGGCAAACTGTTTAACGACGACTTGCCGCCTATCGTCAAGAAGCTAAGCTTTGGCGCGACTATACCAATCGAGCTGTTCATGATTCGTAGACAGGCCATGTTACGACGACTATTTTACTGCAAAAAAAGAGTCATTCACTGATCAGTGAATGACTCTTTTGAACTAGCCTGAAGCTTAAGCGCGCTTCTTCAAGGAAGTGCCGGCTAAGCCGAACAATGCGCCCATCACAGCCACAACCCCAAGTGCTGTCGCAGCAGTGTTGTTGTTGTCGCCAGTTGCTGGGTAAGTTGCAGCTTTAGGAGCAGTAGCAGCGGCAGCTTGTGCCGTAGTTGCTTGAACCGCAGCGTTAGCGGCAGCAGCCTTAGTCGTGGTTGCAGCAGCGCCGGTAGTTGCGCCGGTAGCAGCACCAGTCGTTGCGCCGGTAGTTGCACCAGTCGTTGTGCCGGTAGCAGCACCGGTAGTTGCACCAGTAGTAGCGCCGGTAGTTGTACCAGTCGTTGCGCCGGTAGTTGCACCGCCCTTATCGCCAGCTGGGGTCTTGCCGGTATCGGTTGTCCCGTTGTCGGTCTTGGTCAAAGCATCGATCTTAGCTTGGATATCATCGACGCCTTGCTTAGCGATATTGTAGCTGATGGAGCCTTTAGTAGCAGCGTCCACCTTAGCTTGCCATTCTTGCAATTGCTTTTGCAAAGCAGCCAGCTTGGTCGCGGTAGCATCGTTTGCCGTGTTGGTTTCGACTTTATTGGTGTCAGTCTTATCAGTATCACCCTTATCGGTGTTGCTGTCGGTAGAACTGTTGTCAGTCTTACCAGTCAAGGCCGCGATTTGGTCTTTCATGTTTTGGACACCTTCAGCAGCGATGTTATAGTCCATTGAACCTGGTGTAGCTGCGTCCAACTTACCTTGCCATTCCTTCAATCCAGCTTGGAGTTTAGCCAAAGCGGAGTTGTCGGTAACAGTTGTTGTTGTGTCGTCGCCTTTGTTAGTATCGGTGTTTGACTTACCCGTATCGCTCTTGCCAGTATCTGTAGGAGTGGAGTCGGTGTTCTTACCCGAGTTATCAGGCTTGGAAGCAGAACCAGTCAAGGCCGCGATTTGGTCCTTCATATTTTGGACACCTTCAGCAGCAATATTATAGTCTATTGAACCTGGCGTAGCAGCGTCCAACTTACCTTGCCAGTCCTTCAACCCAGCTTGCAAAGTAGCCAAATCGGCTTTACCAGTAGTCGTTGTGTTGGTATCAGCAGGCTTGTCTGGAGTCTTGGAATCACCCGCGCCGGTACTGTCGCCAGTCTTGGACCCTGAGTTGTCAGCAGATTTACCAGCTAGATCCATCGCGAAATCATAACCCTTGATGAATGATGCAGACTTGCCAGCGGTCTTCATCGCAGCATCGGTTTGTGCTGCTTTACCAGCCTTGATGTCGGCTTGAGCAGCATCGCTGCCTGCTTGAATATCAGCTTCGGGATCTGAAGCGGTTGTCGTTCCCTTAGAAGTATCATCAGGTGTCCCGGCTTGTGAACCAGAGTTGGAACTGCCATATTTGGCCAAGGCAGCATCATAAGCCTTGATGAAGGCATCAGACTTGCCTTCAGCCTTCAACTGAGCATCCGTCTTTGACCCAAATTGGGCAGCTGATTTACCTGCGGCAGTGCCAGCTGCAGCGTCAGCCGTTGCATCAGTTGCAGGCGTATCATTACCATCTGTAGGCGTTGCCGAACCCTGGTCAGGCGTTTTATCACCTGAATTTTTAGGACCCATTGCAGACCCAATATTATAAATCATATTATAATTCGTCTTATATGCATCGGACTTACCAGTCAAATCACGAGCAGGCTTGCCGGCTGCCAAGTCTGCTTGAGCATCAGCCATCCCTTGATCCTGATCTTTTTGAAGTTGGGCTTGTTGTGCTGCAGTTAATGGAGCTTCAGCAGTTGGAGCATCAGCATGGACTTCTTGTTGGCCAGCGAATGCTTGTACGCTGAACAAGGTAGCGGCAGCTAAGCCAGCAGCGATCCAGGTTTTGTGTGCTTTATAAAGTTTTTTTGCGCCATTGCGTTGTGTCATAAATAAGTTCCTCCTAGAATTACCCATTAATCTGAAACAAAAAAAGCCTGACAAAAATCGATCTGATTTTTGCCGGGCTTTTTGTCGGTGAAAATCAAGTCTCTTTGAACGTTAAGTTCTTAAAAGAGATTGATTAGGCGCGCTTCTTCAAAGAAGTGCCGGCTAAGCCGAACAGTGCGCCCATCACTGCAACAACGCCAAGCGCAGTGGCAGCAGTGTTGGTGTTGTCACCAGTTGCTGGGTAAGTTGCAGCCTTAGCAGCAGTAGCAGCAGCGGTCTTAGCAGCAGCTGCGGTTGCGGCAGGAGCAGCCTTAGCAGTAGCAGCAGTAGCTACGGTCTTGGTTGTTGTTGTCTTGGTTGCAGTTGTCTTGTCCGTAGTCTTAGCTGGGGTCTTGGTGTCGTCTTTAGCAGGCGTCTTGGTATCGTCACCCTTTGCAGGTGTGTCGGTGTCAGTCTTGCCGCCATTGTCGGTTGTGTCGGTAGTATCGGTTGTAGGTTCGCCCTTAGCTTCCATTTCAGCCTTGAATGCATCAACTTGTTGCTTGTACATATCAGCTTGGGCCTTGAAGCCTTGCTTCAAGCTGTTTTCGTACTTAGCTTCAAGGTTCTTAAGCGTATTAAGATCCTTTTGTGCAAGGTATTCCTTAACAGTAATGCCAAGTTGGTCAGCCATGTATTCATCAGTGTTGGTGATCAAGCCGTTGGCGCCCTTCTTAGCAGTAGTAGAAGTAGCGTCGTTGTTGTTCTTGGTAGCACCAGTTTGGGTAGCAGCACCAGTTTGGGTGGTTGCACCGGTTTGGGTGGTTGCACCGGTTTGGGTGGTTGCACCAGTCTTGGTGCCGGCGTTTTGAGCATTTACCGTAGCTTGGTAATGTTCAGTACTGAAGTCATGTGTATCACCATTGGAAGCAGCGGTGTTGTTGGTTGCTGCTGGCTTTTGTGTTGCAGCAGCGCCAAGGTTGCCTTCTGTGCTGAAGTCACCGCCAGCAATACCAGTCTTCTTAGCAGTAGTCGTGTCAGTAGCAGGTGTCTTAGCAGCAGCGGCTGCTTCAGCAGCTTCTTGAGCCTTAACATGTGCTTGGTATGCTTCTGTGTTGGTGATCATACCTGGTGTGGAACTAGCGGAAACGTTATTGGCACCAAATGCGGCAACAGAGAATAAACCTGCAGCTGCGACCCCAGCAGCGATAACTGCTTTAGAATTGTGTTTTGTCATAAAGAACTCCTCCTCAGGAAGAAATAATATTTTCGAAGGATGGTGGCTACTATAATCTTATCGAAGACGAAAGTGAACACCAGCCATCTCATCTAAGCTGATTAGATGACGGGGTTCATGGTTCGTCAAAGAAAAAATAATACAATGTTCAAGAAATCTTCATTTTTTGATTTTACGACAAATAGATAATATGATATAAATTTGTATTTTGTAAGCCCAATCATCATGGGTGTCGTCAACATTTTTGCCCATGAACGCCCTTTTTGTCAATGAATCAATATAAAACGGTTGATAGCGGGACTTTTCACCATAAGCTGTATGTCTTTGAGCAAATGCATTGTGCCCAACAAAAATTCCTAATTTTAAGACAAAATCATAAATGTAGATTATTATTATTTCATTTTGAATTTGTTATAAATATGACAAAAAGATGTCAACCCGGATTTTGCAGCCGTCTTGTCAGGACTAAAGTGATCAAATTGCCTTACTGGTGCCCACTGAGCCCGGCACGATCACGGTTCTGTTGATGATTTGAGAACACCTGTTTACAATTCGCTCTTTCCTATTAAACCGGCAGCTGGGACCAACACTCAAGATGATCCTTTGGCTGGGTTAGATAACAAAACTGCCCGCAATCTCCTCATTGGCTGCGCGTGATGCTGGCGTCAATGCCCCTGCCACAAATCCCAACGATTTATTGTCAGGTAAATGCAAACGGCTCTGCAGCTTGATCCTTTTGGATCGCTGCAGAGCCGTTGTGGTATCGCGTTAATAAGCAATGTCGAACTTGCCGTCTTTGTGCACGTAATAAAGATGCTGTTGCGCAGTGCTGCCGTCTTGATTGTTGATGTAGCCGCCGACTTCAAAAACCGGCGCCCCTGCGCTATCCGTGCCTTTTTGGACAAACGAGAAACTATCGACATCGGCGCCAGAATCATTCGGGTGTTCTTTATAGTAGTGTTTGACGATCGCCACGGCCCGTTTTTCGGTGACCGGGGCACTGCTGCTGGATGAAGCCGTGACACTGCTGGCCTTTTCACTGCTGGATTTTTGACTGGTTGCTTGAGCACTCACGCTGATCTTGGCCACACTTGATCTGGCAGAAGACGCCGTGGTTTGCGCCGCTTGCGCCCCGTAGCCAAAATGCGGCAAGACCCGATCATAAGCCAAGACCCCAACTAACGCGACGCCTAATACCAGCAACAAGATGCGCGTATTGACAATGGTTTGACGGGTGCGCCGCCGCCGAATCCGTTCATTCTTGCGAGTAGCGGCATTCACGTACTTGAAGTAAAACCGGATCAGCAACAGCAAGATCAGTGCCGCCAACACCAATTCCCGCAATAACATATTATGCAGCAGCGTGGCGATGATCCCGCCTTGTGCCATCAAACTTCCCACTAACATCGTACGAATGACCTCCTAGACCCCGAGTAACATTGTTCCCATTATAACAATACTTGTAGGCAGGAGAAAAGCACTCTTTACAGATTCACTGCCGATGCGCCGTGCACTTCCCCGCTAATTCCCGAACCATCACAAAAGGGACCAACAAATTGTCGATCCCTTCACTGTCAAGCCGTTACGCTCGCTTTTTCAATCCAGTGCCAGCTAAACCAAAAAGCGCACCCATCACTGCCACCACACCAAGAGCAGTGGCGGCAGCATTGGTATCGTCTCCTGTGGCGGGGTAAGTTGCCGCTTTAGCTGCAGTGGCCGCAGCGTTTTGAGCCGCTTTGGCCGTTGCAGCATTTGCGACTTTAGCCGCTTCTGCGATCGCCACAGTCTTCGGCTTGGCGACATCCCCAGTTTTAGTTGGGGTTTTGCCGGTATCGCCTTTAGCGGCCTTTGCGGCATCAGGCTGCTTTTCAGCAGTCGTCGTTTCCGGCTCAGGCTGGCTTTCGTGGTCAACCGGCGTCGGGTCGGCTTTTGCCGCTAATTTTGCTTTAAACGCATCGACCTGTTGCTTGTACAGTTCAGCTTGCGCCGTAAAGCCTTGTTTTTGGCTGTTTTCGTACTTCGCCACTAATTCGTTGAGGGTGTCACGATCTTTTTGCGCTTGGTATTGCGCAGTGGTGAGGCCCAATTGGCTGGCAATGTAGGCATCCGTATTGGTGATCAAGCCATTGGCCCCAGGCTTAGTCGTTGGCGTTTTAGCCGGTTTTTTATCGGTTTGATCCGTCGGCTTACCCGTGTTGATGCCATTGCCGGCAGCAGAAAAATCTCCTGCGCCAATGCCAGTACCAGCGTCATTGTTGGTAGTTGGGGTTTGACTGCCGGTTGGGGTGATCTTTGTGCCTGCTGGGCCATTGTGAGTGGCGTTGTAGGCATCATTGCCTTGAGTCAAGCCATCCCCAGTCGTTTGCGGCGTCTTGTCATCAGCTGCCTTTGACGCGGCTTCCGCATCTGCTTTTGCTTGCTCAGAAGCTTCAGTCGACTTGTTTGGCGTGTTTTCGTTCGTGATCGGATCAGGCGTCACAAGCTCGTCGGCTGGAGTTTCACCGGTCAAATGCGCCAATTCTCGTTGGGCAGCAGCCAGCTTTTGCTTTAAGTCAGCGATATCCAAGCCGGGAGTGTTCCCGGCGATTTCCTTTTGAAGATAATCGATCGAATCGGTCAATTCCTTGATCTTAGCATCGTTGGCGGCTTCAGCGGCCAGCTTGGCTTTTGCGGCTTCGTCGGCTTGCTTGGCCGCTGCTTCTTCAGCCGCTTGTTTGGCGGCAGCATCTTCTGCCGCTTGCTTAGCCGCATCGTCTTCAGGCGTCACCTCAGAGTCAGGTTGAGGCGTGTCCACATTGGTCAATGTCGCCAATTCAGCTTGCGCGCTGGCCAGCTTTTGCTTTAAGTCTGCAATATCCAAGCCGGGAGTGTTCCCGGCGATTTCTTTTTGGAGATAATCGATCGAATCGGTCAATTCCTTGATCTTAGCATCGTTGGCGGCTTCTGCGGCCAGCTTGGCTTTTGCGGCTTCGTCGGCTTGCTTGGCCGCTGCTTCTTCAGCCGCTTGTTTGGCGGCAGCATCTTCTGCCGCTTGCTGCAACTGCGCCAACTTAGCTTGCGCCGCTTGCAGTTGGGTCTCAAATTGGGTCTTGGCTGGGCCTGTGGCACCAGCGGCTTCTTGCTGCAGATAATCTACGGATGCTTGCATATCTGCGATCGTTTCACCTGATTGACTCGCCAGCTGCGTTGCTGCGGCCACAGGTTGTTGCGTACTTAATGCCTGAGCGCCAAACAAGGTTGCCACCGCAACGCCTGCTGCCAGCCACGTCTTATGTGCTTTGTAAAGTTTCTTGGCTCCGCGTCGGTCTTGCATATTAAATTCCCCCTATTATGTGTTCAACCAATCATCACCATCCTCCAGGTGATTAATAGCAGTATAAATGAATTTAATTTTAACGTCTATGCAAGAAAAAGAATATTGAAAGTGCTTTTACAATTTATACAATATTCACTGAATTTCAAGTACATTCTTTTGTTTTTATATTTAGATTAATATGCTTATTATTTGCTACCAGACGGATGAAAAAACCAAGCCTACCCACGCTTTTTTCATCATCCGCCACAAGCCATTTTAACCGTGCCGGAAAAACACTTGTTATTTTAACTTTTCTAGGCTGAATTATGACAAATAGATAACAAAAGCGCCTGGACCAACCGCGTCCAGGCGCATATCACGTTTTTAATTACCTTCGATTTCATTCCAAATGGTTAACGTCAGTTGCGCATCAAACTGAGCGTCGGTAGGCGTTGGACCAAGAGGAAAATCTTCATACGGTTCTTCAAACGTACAGGTGTAGATCCCACCTTCATGCTTCTCGTAGTAATACCCGCTGTCGTCGGAATTAGCGAGGCCGATATAGTCACGATCGCCATATTCTTTCGCATCTGCATCCACGTCAGCACCCGCTTTTTCCAGCAAGGCTTTGAACGTCGCAAAATCTTTGATCTTCGGGATGATGGGCCCATTAGGATCAGGCCGTTGCGCGGCGAGGTCAGCCGGGACGTTTTCTAAGACATTCCCGTAGGTTTTGGTTGCACCAGACTGGTGTTCATGCACGATCAGCTTGCCATCTGGCTGCACCTTGACATCCGCATATAACTGACTTTTGATCGAATCCGTTATCAGCCGCGCATAAATATCTGCTTGGTAAGTATCTCCGGCGAATTGACCATTTTGCACCCACGAAGACTGCATCTTCTTCATGTCCGGCTGCTGGCCTTCTGCACCACTCATTAAGTATAAGATCCTACGATCAAGTTCTTTGGGGTCCATGGATTTGAGACTATCCAGCACCTTGATCTTGGCGGCCACAGCCGTCACTAAGTTATGATAGCCCGCTGCCAGTTGCGGGTACTTGAGCCCGGCCACCACCGCTTGAAACGCGGCTAAGTCCGCACGGCTGACATCGTCTTTCAAAGTCCCATTGTCGGCGATCTTATCCACCGCCGCCTTTAAGGCAGTCCGTTCGCTCACTTGCGCTTTGGCCAGTGTCTGCAATTGAGCCAAGGTCTTACTTAACGTCGCATTGACGCCGCTAGCGGCTGCTTGGTTGATGGCTTGGGTCGTGGTGCTGCTTTTGATCAACGGCTGCGCACTCACTTTAGCGTCAACTAATGCTGGTGCTTCAAACAGCGCATTCACTTTAGCGGTGGCCGTATAGGCACGCTTGAGCTTGGTCAAGGCCAGCTCATTGGCCGTTGCTTGCCGTTCAGCCTTGGCAGTCGCTTGTTTGGCAGCGGCTTGTTGCGCAGTTGATAGCTGCTGTAAGGTGTCAGCGGTGACGCTGGATTTCACATAATTATGCTGATCATCCGTCCACTTGCTGGCGATTTGCTTGGCCACTTTGTTGTTGCGTGCCAGTTGAGCGGCAACGCGTTCTGCTTGGCCCTGGGCGGCTTGTTGATGCTGCCACCACAAGACCCCGCCGACGATCGCCACCAGGACCACGATAATTCCAGTGATGATCCAACCCCGTTTTTTCATCTTCATTCCCCCATTGTCGCGTTAGCGATGATGGGACAATTATAGCAAAAGTAATCGTGCGGCGCATCAGAATCACTGTCGCGACATGATTATTTTAGTAATGGCACGACGTCAGTGGCGACAAAATCGGCCAATGTCCGCGGCGCGCGGCCTAACAATGCCGGCAACGTCTGCGTGGTCGCTTTGGCATTGCCTAAGCGGGTGATCACATACAACATCACCATCACATTGACAAAATCCTTGGTCAACCCGCGCCGCAGCATCGTCTGGCGAAACTTGAGCAGCCCAGGCCGCGAGTAAGTGATCTTGATCCCGGTGCCGGCAGTCATCACCGCGGCCACTTGCTGATAAGTCAGCGCTTCTGGCCCGGTGATGGTCAACGCTTGGCCCAGATATTGCGGATCTGCCAACACGACTGCCGCTGCTGCGGCGATGTCTTGGCAGTCGATGAAGCTGGTTTTGGCATGACCAGCTGGAATGAAGAGATCATGGTGTTTCACCAAGTCTTCACGGTGAGTCGTCGTGAGATTTTGCATGAAAAAGCTGGGTCGCAAAAACGTATGCGGCAACTTCAAGTCAACGATCAGCCGCTCGATCTTGCGATGCGGCACCATCGGGTTTTTCTCCACGCCCATCAGCGACACGAACACGACTTGCTGAATGCCGTGGGCTTGCACCGCTGTCAAAAACGGCCGCATGTCGTTTTGGGGATCGGCTAATTGCGGCGGCCGCACGAAAAACAAATGCGTGACCCCAGCCAAAGCCGGGCCAAACGTCGCCGGATCCAGAAAATCAAACGGCACAGTGGCCACACCAAGCGCCGTCATTGCCGCCGTCGGGCGATGATGGATGCCAGCCACCACCTCCACCGCGGAGTCAGCCGCTAACAGCTGCACCAGCGGCCAGCCAATATTACCCGTACTGCCAAGTACTAAGACCTTAGTCATGCGCATGCGCCCTTTCTAAAGTCGTCAACAAGTCTGCCAGCTGCTGTTGTGCGGCTGCATCAAGCGGAGCCAAAAACGCGGCCACCGTGTCTTCGGCAACACCGGCACAAGCGGCATAAGCGTGTTGGCCGGCAGGCGTCAGCGTCAATTGGCGGGCACGGTGATCTGCCGGCACTGGCGTCAAAACGACCAACTGCTTATCTGCTAGTCGCTGGACGATCCCAGACACCGTAGGCTTATCCATCCCCACACTGGCAGCCACTGCGGCACTAGTTACTGGGGCAGTTTGGCGGTGGATCGCCGCGACCACCGTCCACTGGCTGATCGTCAGCGCATCTGGTCCCAACGCGTGATTCAACGCTGTTTTCAGGCGCTTGGTCAGGTCCATCAATAAAAATCCAATATCTTCCATGAGGTCCTCTTTTCAGATAGTTAGTACACTAACTATCTATCAACCGCACCTGCGTGTCAACAAAAAAATGCCCCCACTCACGACATCAGTCGCGCTTGGAGACACTTTTCATCAAGATTGACGCCGAATTAGCCAAAAGCGCCCACCGATCACGATCACCACCGCGACTAAAGCAGCCACCGCTTTTGGCCAAATTGCCGGCCGCGCTGGGATAGTGAGCTTGGCTGCGGCCGCCCCAGCTGCTTGTAAGCGCACCGTTTGCACAGCGTTGGTTGGTTGCAGGCGGAGGCGAAAGCGGCCGGCTTGATCCAGCTTTGTGCTGGCGACGGTGTGCCCGGCCACCACCGCTTGCAGGCGCTTGGGGTGCGCCGCATAGACTTGGCCTTGGACGGTGACTTGTTTAGCGGTTCGGTAATGCTTTTGGATGCGGACTTGTGCTGGCGGAAATTGGCTCGCAGACAAGAGCCCGAGCTTGCGCTTAAGTTGTAACACCCGCAACACCGAAGCGGCGACTTGTTGGCGGCTGATTTCGCCTTTATTGACTGCCTTGGCCAACGCCGGGATGCCAGTGGCGTAATCATCGTTTAACAAGCAATCATTGCCGGCTTTAAGCGCCGCGACATCCGCATTCAAATGCTGGGCCTGAGCAAAATCAGTGATCGCATCCATTTCCAGGCCATCGGTGATGATCACGCCATGATAATTGAGCTGATGCCGCAACAAGCCGGTAACGACGCGGCGCGAAAGCGAAGCCGGATAATGATCATCTAATGCCGTTAACATGATATGGGTCACCATGATCGCATCCACCCCTTGGCGGATCCCGGCTTTAAACGGCAAGAGGTCTTGATCCGCCAATTGAGCCAAGCTGCGGTCATCGGCGGCAAAATCAGTATGCGTGTTACCAACATCCCCATAACCTGGGAAGTGTTTCAATGTGGCCGCCACTTGGTTTTGCTGCATCTTCGGGATCACTTGGTGAATATACGCTGCCGTGCCTTGATACCCAAGGCCCATGGTGCGGTCATAGATATAGCTATGCGGATCTGGGGCCACATCTGCCAATGGCGCGAAGTTCCAGTTGACCCCCACTTGGTGCAGCGCTTTTTGCATGGCTTGCGCAACCTGTAAGACTTGCGGCATGCCGCCGCGATAATAGGCTTCTTGTGGTGACTGCCAAGGCTTGCCGGCATAATTGGGACTGCCGCTTAAGCGCGAGACACTGCCGCCTTCTTGATCGGTGGCGATCAATAACGGGATCTCACTGGCCTTTTGATAACCGGCGATCCGTTTTTTAGTCGCGGCGCTGCCTTGTTGAAAATCGACCCCAAACAACACCAACCCGCCGACATGATACTTGGCCACCAGCGCTTCAGCGGCTTTAGGCTGAGCTGGGGCATAAGCGATGAACAACTGCCCTAATTGGCGGCGCAAGCTCATGTGTGCCACCGCTGTTTTCAACGCTGTGTCGCTGATCTGAGCGGCTGCGTGCACTGGCTGACTGGTTCTTAATGTGATCGCCATGGCTAAGCCAATAGCGATCCACCCCTTTTTAAACAACCCGATCCCTACTTTCTGTTAGGCGATGCCGCGCCTGCATAACGTTTATTTTAACGCACCTGATTCGCCAATTGATAACAAAATACCAACGTAAGCGCTAACGTTTGCCGCAGCTGGCGTGAATTCTTTACTTGCTTGCCTGGCAGTGGCAAACTTACTCCAGGATCACAATGCTGCGACACTAGTTTGGAGGGGTCAAATTGCAAAACACCATATTATTGGTCGAAGATGAAGCTGGTTTGGCCGATTCGCTGACCACTGAATTTCAACTGGAAGATTTCAACGTCATTCAAGCCCACGACGGCCAACAGGCGCTGGATCTGTTTCGTGCCAATGAGGCGACGATCAACTTGATCATTTTAGATTGGATGCTGCCTAAGCTGGACGGCTTCAGTGTCTTGCGCCGGATCCGCAAAACCAGTCAAGTCCCGATCATCATGCTGACGGCTAGAGACTATATCGGTGATAAAGTCGCCGGGTTGACTGGCGGGGCTGATGATTACGTCACCAAGCCTTTTGAAATGGAAGAATTGCTGGCTCGTATCGAAGTTGCTTTGCGCCACAGCCAACCCGCCGCTGATGCGACCGCCAGCTATAGTGTCGCTGATTTGAGCGTTAATACCGACACCAAGCGCGTCACCCGCGGCAATCGGATCATTCCCTTGACTCAGCGCGAATACGAATTATTGGTCGCCTTGATCGCCAATCAAGATCAGCCCTGTTCGCGAGATGAGTTGCTGGATACCGTTTGGGGCGTGGATTTTGATGGTCAACCTAATATTTTAGACGTGTATGTGCGCAACTTGCGCAACAAGCTTGATACCCCCAACAGCAGCAAGCTGATCCACACCGTGCGCGGTGTCGGCTATATGCTGTCTGCTCAAGTCGCCGAGGAATAACATGCGTAAAAACAAACAATCCAGTGCTGCGATCATGTTGCGCAGCATGATGAAGCTAATCATTAGTGTCACGCTGATCTTAGGGGTGTTGATCGTGTTGGCAGTGGGGCATCAATTGCTCGAAGCCGTCAGCACCACCACGGCCCACATTACCGCCAGCTTGAAGCAAACTGACATCGACGGTAATGATGATTGGGAAGATTGGCGGCGCAACAACACCTTAGACACCAGCGCCAGTTACGTCATGGTCCACAACGAACGCGCTGATGCCAAGATCAAACGCTACTTATCTCCTAACACCGCGACGATCTTGAAGATCAAACCGATCAAGATCCCCTTGCTGACGCATGTCTACTATCGCCCGAAAGTCGGCTTTTTGTATCATCGTTTGGTGCATGCCCGCGGGATCTATTACACCTTGTGGCAAACCATGGACCCGCAGCTGGCGGTGTTGGTGCGGGTGATCGAAGTGACCGCATTTTTGTTAGTGTTGACCTTGATCATCACGCCGTTGTACACGCAGCGCCTGGTCAAGCGCCTGACTGACCCGCTATCGGCTTTATCTGCGACAACGCAGGTGATCGCTTCTGCCAAAGAGCCTGGCGCGATGGCTTTGCCGGTGCCGGCTCAACCCAGTGAAGTGACTGAATTAGCGACTAATTTTAACGAATTGCTGGGGATGTTAGACGAGCGTCAAGAGCAGCAAAAACTCTTTGTGATGAATGCCGCCCATGAATTGCGCACCCCCATTGCCACCATCCGCAGCCACGCGCAGCTGATCGAGCGCCATGGCGTCGACCATCCCGAGATCATCGCCAAGTCTGTGCGCTATATCACCGAAGAGTCCCGTCAAATGCAGCAGCTGATCGAAGAACTGTTGCAACTGTCGCGGGCAGATCGGCTGGCATTAGATCTTGAAGATCTCGACTTAAGCGCGGCATTGACGACGATCATCCAAAAGGTTGCTGGCACCTTCCAACAACAGGTGATCACTCAGATCCCTGAAGCGATCCATACCCAAGGCAACCAAAGCGCCTTAGAACAAATCGTGTTGAACTTGGTCACCAATGCGGCCAAATATTCTCCGACGGACAGCCAGATCACCATCGCCTTGACAGTTTCAGACCAAGGCGCGCCGGTGATCAGTGTCAGCGATCAAGGCCGAGGCGTGGAAGCCGCCGATAAAGCCCATATTTTTGAACGCTTCTATCGCAGCGACGATGTGCGCGGCACCGTCGCCGGAACCGGATTAGGGCTGGCGATCGCCACGCAATTGGCGGCTTTGACCAACAGCCGCCTCACAGTCGCAGACAACCACCCGCAAGGTTCGATTTTCAGCTTGCATTTACCGCCTGCGCAAACCCAAGCCTGAAACCTAAACCGTTTGCCCTTAAAAGAGATGATCTGCTTGCCTCAGGCATGATCATCTCTTTTTGATTGCCAAGCTGACGGAATCACAAAAAAATTTATTTTGCCACCAAAGTGATTCTTAACTTTTTTCAGAAAAGAACCTTATTCTCCCTTGGATCACAGCGGCGCACTAAAGAATTTTGAGTTTTGCTTTAGATTCCATGAGTGGGTAAGCCCTTGGTGATCCGGTATGCTAGCCCTATCATTAAGACTCACATCAAGGGGGATCCTCATGTCAGTACTGCTGCTTACGACTTTGCTGCCAAATCTTAACCAACTCCTGCCGCAATTGCTCGCACAATTTGGCGGCTTGATCTATTTTGGCTTGTTCGGCTTGATCTTTGTTGAAACTGGGATCGTGATCTTACCGTTTTTTCCTGGCGACTCCCTGTTATTTTTATGCGGGTCACTGGCTGCGATCAATCCGCAAGGCTTGAATATTTGGCTTTTGCTAGGGCTGATGAGCGCCGCTGCCTGCTTGGGCGATGCAGTCAATTTTGAGATCGGCAAACATTTTGGTGCGTATTTAAGCGGTGACCACAAACTCAGCCGCTTGATCAAACCAGAATATTTGGCGCGCTCCCAACGCTTCTTTGATCGCTATGGGAAACCGGCGATCTTCTTAGGCCGCTTCATGCCGATCATCCGCACCTTCGTCCCGTTTACCGCTGGGGCCAGCAAGATGCGCTACCGTGATTTTGTCCCGTTCAATCTCTTAGGCGGCGGCACTTGGGTCACTGTGGCATTAGCCGCTGGTTACTTCTTTGGCAACATCGCCTTTGTCAAGCTGCACTTTGAACTGATCATGCTCGCGATCATCGCGATCTCCTTAGTCCCTGCAGCGTTGGTGGCAATGAAAAATCGCGGAGGTGCCATCGGTGAAGACTAAAACGCAAACCAGCCTGGGGCTAGTGATGCTGGCCTTATTTGCGGCATTGGCTTTGGGGGTACGTGTTCATGCCGCTTGGCTTACTCAGTTGGATGCAGGCGCAAGCCGCATCGCCGCTCAAGCACTCACGCCACTCAACACCCAAAGCTTCAAACTGATCGGCACCTTAGGCAGCCCCGCAGTGGTCATGGCTGCGACCTGCGGATTGTGCTTGTGGTTGTGGTGGCGCCACGCTGTCAGCTTAAGTTTATGGATCGGCGGGCTGCAAGTATTTGGTGCGGCGATCGCTGAAGCAATTAAGCAGCTGATCGCACGCATGCGGCCGCTGCATCAATTGGTCCCAGACAGCGGCTACAGTTTTCCCAGCGGACACACCTTTTGTACCGCGCTGTTTGTCTTCACCTTATTGTGGTTGGGCTTGCCGCGGCTTAAGCGGCACACACAGCAGCTGATCGCCATCATCGGTGGGATCGGGTGGATCGCGTTAGTGGCGATGTCACGAGTTTACTTGCGTGATCATTATGTCAGCGACGTCTTGGCCAGCATGAGTTTGGCCAGCGGCTATTGGTTATTGCTCACCCCTTATGCACTACCGCTTCAAAATACGTTGCGCCGGCTGGTGCCAGAAAGGATACAAACATTATGGCTACACAAAAATTAACGATCGTCGTTCCAGCTTTTAATGAAGAAGAGGTGCTCACCGATTCGGTGCAAAAACTGCTGGCGATCGAAGAAAAAATCGCCCAAACCAATGTCCTCAGCCAACGCGCCGATGTGTTGATCGTCGACGATGGGTCGCGCGATCATACTTGGCCGATCATCGAAAAGCTGCACCGCACGAATTCACGCGTCCGCGGGATCCGCTTTTCGCGGAATTTTGGCCATCAATTCGCGTTGATCGCCGGGATCCAAGAAGCCGTCAAAACTGCCGACATGATCGTCACCATCGACGCGGATCTGCAAGATGACCCGACCAAGATCGCTGAGATGGTGGCCAAATATGCCGAAGGTGCCGATATCGTTTATGGCGTGCGCAATAATCGCGACACCGATAGCTGGTTCAAGCGCACCACGGCGCAAGGTTATTACAAACTGCTAGGCTTATTAGGGGTCCACTTGGTCCCCAACCACGCCGACTTTCGCCTGATGTCCAAGCGGGCGGCTGAAACCTTGCTGACGTATCCGGAACGCAACGTCTTCATTCGCGGTTTGATCCCTAAGCTGGGCTTCACCACCGACGCCGTGTATTACAAGCGCACCCCGCGCATGGCTGGAGAATCCAAATACCCGCTGAAAAAAATGCTGGCGTTTGCTTGGGATGGGATCACCAGCTTAACGATCGCCCCAGTCCGGTTGATCTTGTTGCTAGGCACGCTTTCATGTTTATTGGCCGTCGGGATGGTGGTTTATGCGGTAGTGATGAAGCTATTGGGCTTGACGGTGCATGGCTGGTCTTCATTGATGGTATCCTTATGGTTTGTCGGCGGGGTGCAAATGATCAGCCTAGGCGTGATCGGCGAATATATTGGCAAATTGATGACCGAAGTCAAACAGCGTCCGCGTTACACCATCCAAACCATTTTGAATTAACGGGGGTCAGCCAATGAGATCAAAACACTTGCCAGCGTTTTTACCAACGCTATTAGCCTTATGCTTGATCATTGGCAGCTGCGCCAATTTGCGCGGTACCACTGGCATTGCAGTGGCGCTGCTTGCCGCAGCGATGCTGGGCACGATCAGCTTATTGGCCCCAGCCATCGCCAAGTGGCCGCTCAAATGGATCGTCATCAGCATGCTCTTAGGGGCGCTGGTGATGTTAGGGGTTCAAATTGCCTTAGTCAACGTGATGCCGGTTTCCGTTTACCATGATCCCTACCGCGTCATTGCCCAAGCGGATCACCTGGCCGCAGGGCATTGGGATTGGCCAACGACCTATTTTGGGCGGTATCCCAACAACGTGCCTTTAACCTATTTGTTATCTCGATGGTTGCTGTTGGGCCAACTCGTCGGGTTATCGACGAATGCGGCGGTGCAGCTATTAAGTCTCATCATATTAGACGGGTTCATCGCCTTGATGCTGCTGACGGTTTGGCAAATGGCACACCGTAAAAGCTTGTTGCTAGGTACTTTTGCCTTTTTGGTCCTGACGCCTTTTGCTTACACCTACTACTTGCAAGTCTTTTATTCCGACTTGCCGATGATGTTATTATTGCGCAAATTGCAAGAACAAGTTAGCCACCCCATGGCACGACACCGTGAGATGAACTGTTATCTTTGATGAGTTGAGTT
>NZ_RHOI01000016.1 GCF_003946165.1 Lacticaseibacillus baoqingensis
ATGTCATCAGTCCGCGTATTGACCGAGCAATTAGTCAGTTTGTATCACCGCGTGTCCTTGTACCAGCGGCGGCTGGCTCGCAAACGTCAGGCGAATCCCAAACACTTTCGTTCTAACAATTACCGCGCAACGAAAACCAAGTTGCAGCGGACCTATCAGAAAGTGACACGGATTCAAGACGACCTCTTGCAAAAGTTTACGACGATGCTGGTGAAAACCAACGGTACGCTTGCCATCGAAGACTTGGACGTTAAGCATATGAAGATGAACCAGCGATTGGCGAAGAATTTACATCGCTCGTTGTTTGGACGTTTCAAAGTGCTGATGAAGGACAAGGCGCAATGGTTTGGCCGCCAGCTGATGATAGTTGATCGGTTCTACCCTAGCACACAGCGGTGCAGTCAGTGTGGGTTAGTGAAAACCGGCGACGATAAACTGACCTTGGCAGGTAATGTGCTTCATGGCACCAAACATCACGAGTTTAATTGTTACGGTTGTGGCGCTCAACTTGAACGCGACGAGAATGCCGTACAGAATTTGATTCAATACGCTCAGGGGCAGGCTATGTCCTAAAGGTTCAAGAGCCAGTCAATGTTGCGAGGTTACTACCGACGTAAGCATACTGGTGTTAACGGGACCGAATAAAATACTGAATGTACAACTAAGAAAGGAAAAATATAATCCTTTACTAGTGTCATTAGACATTCTTCCACATTTTATATAGCAGGGTCAACCATGCCCAATATCCTCGCGTTACACACCGGCGGGACCATTGCCATGAGCCAAGATGCCAATGGCGCGGTAGCATTGAATCATAAAAATCCCTTGTTGGCGATCCAAGCCCAACTCGGCGCCGACATTCATGTGACCGTTGAAGAAGCGTTCAACCTGCCTTCGCCGCATATCACCTTAGCCCACATGCTCCAATTGGCCACTCGTATCCGCCAAGCTGAAGCTGATGGGATCGATGGCGTCGTCGTCACTCATGGTACCGACACCTTAGAAGAAACCGCTTATTTTCTCGACTTGACGCTTGATAGCACCATCCCTGTCGTCGTGACCGGCGCGATGCGCTCCAGTAATGAAGTCGGCGCCGATGGCAGCTATAACTATGTCAGCGCGATCCGCACAGCAGCCAGTCCCGCCGCGCGCAATAAAGGCTGCTTAGTGGTGATGAATGACGAAGTCCATACGGCCCGTTTTGTCACGAAGACCCATACCACCAACGTCGCCACCTTTCGGACCCCGACTTTTGGCCCGATCGGCTTGGTCACTAAAGATGGCATCCGCTTCTTTCAAGAACTGATCAATCAAGTCGCATGCCCGATCACCCATATCACCACCCCTGTGTTTTTACTCAAAGCCTACGCCGGCATGGATGGCGCTTTATTTGATGCGTTACCCAACAACTGTGCCGGCTTGGTGATCGAAGCGCTAGGCGCAGGCAATTTGCCGCCGGAAACGGTGCCCAGCATCCAACGCCTGCTGGCGCGCCAGGTGCCGATCGTCTTAGTGTCTCGCTGCTTCAACGGGATCGCTGAAGGGTTTTATGATTATCCTGGCGGCGGCGCCCAACTGCAACAAATGGGGGTGATCTTTTGCCAAGGACTCAATGGGCAAAAGGCGCGCATCAAGCTGATCGTCGGCCTCAGCGCCGGCAAAACGGGCAAGGAGCTGGCAGATTATGTCGATAACGCCATCAGCTGAATACACCTTGACCCAGCTTTACCACCAGCTGGCAGCCAACTTAGGCCCGTCTGGCTGGTGGCCGGCCGATTCCCCAGCAGAGATCTTGGTCGGCGCGATCTTAGTGCAAAACACCACCTGGCAAAACGCGGCGCAGTCGTTGGCCAATTTACGCCCAGTCACGCACTTTGATCCGCAACAATTGGCCCGCCTGCCGCTAGCACAACTGCAAGCATTGATCCGCCCCAGCGGGTTTTATCGCCACAAAAGCCAAGCCTTGCACGCTTTGTTTGCTTGGCTGCAAACCCAAGGACCGGATGCAGACTTCAGCCAGTGGCCCAACAGCCAGTTGCGCCGCCGCTTATTGGCCTTGCCCGGCATCGGCCCGGAAACGGCAGACGCGATGCGGTTATATGTGTTTGGTCAGCCCAATTTTATTGCCGATCATTATAGTCGGCGGCTGTTTGGCTGGTTAGGCCAAAATTTTGCCACGTATGCCCAACTCAAATCTGTGACCCACGCTGTTGATAACTGGCCGCTGGCCCAAGCGCAAGAATTCCACGGCTTGATCGATAACTTTGGCAAAACCGTTAAAACCCAGGCAGACTTCGCCGCAAGCTGGTTAGCTGGGGCTTGCTTGCGGCTATAGTTATCCCCAATAGTTTATCCACAAGTTGTGGATAAACGGTGCACAAATCAATTCAAAAGGCGGGCCAACTATCCACATGGGGATAAGTTGGCCCGCCTTTTGGTGTTGCCTTGCTGACACATTTACCGCACTCGCCAGGTGAACTCCGCTTCTGCATTGATCTGCCCGGCAGTGACGATCTGATGCCGCGTGGTCAACCCGTCGATTTGCGCTTGGGCGTGCGGCGTGCTGCCATAGGTGACTTCGCGGGCATACTTGATGCGCACGGTGGCCAACTCATGGCTTTGCAAAAAGGCCGCCCCTAAACTGTCTTCCATCCATTCAAAATAGTGCACATTGTTCACATGGCCGTTGCCATCGATGTCAAAATACCGCACGCGATAAGGGACATCCACATCGATTTTTGTCAGCTTCGGCAAGCGCTTGAACCGCTGCACATGCGTATCAAATTGCGCGCCGACTTTTTCCGGGAACTCTGGCAAGATCGGGGCCAGCTTGCGGGTCGTCAGATCCATCATCACCCAAGCGCCGCGCATGGTGGCCAGCCGCTGACCGGCAGGCGTCGCCAGCCAATAATCCCGATACGTCATCAACTTGTTGTATGAGCGCGCTTGCGTGCCTAATAAGACCCGCGACTCGACTGGCGGCATCTTTTCGATGGTCAATTCATATTGGGTGATCACCCACCCCAGTCCATGCGCCAACAACGCCTCCATGCCAGCTTCGGCTTGATCTAATTGGTGTTCTGACCCCATCAGCATGGCATTGACCAACATGGCCAAGTTAACATTGCCTTTTTGCGTGCCTAAGAAAAAGGGGATGGTGTATGGCTCTTCATAAATCACTCGGTTTCCTCCAGTCCATGATACGCCTTGTAAACGGCTTGGCGGCGCAACCCATTGGCTTTGGCAACCGCCTTGATCGCGGCGTTGGGTTGATCGCCTTGGGCAATGCGCGCAGCCACTTGCGCTTTTAAAGGTTCATCGCTGACGACTGGCGGCTGCGGCTGGGCGCCGGCGACCATGACGACAAATTCGCCGCGTGCAGACGCAGCCGCCCAAGTGATAAGCTCACTTAATGACCCGCGGATAAACTCTTCATGCAGCTTCGTTAACTCCCGCGCCAAAGTCGCTTGACGATCGCCAAACACTGCTTGGATTGCCGTTAAGGTCTTGGCCAAGCGATAAGGGGATTCATAGAAGATGACGGTTTGTTCTTGTTGGGCCAGCGCCGTCAACACCTTAGTCTGCTCGCTGGCTTTGCGCGGCAAAAAACCGTAAAACATAAACGGCTGCGGCGCTAATCCCGAAGCGATCAATGCCGTTGTGGCTGCGTTAGCCCCAGGCAAAGGTACCACCGGTAAGTCGGCGGCGATCGCCGCTTGGACCAGCTCTTTGCCTGGATCGGAAATCGACGGCATCCCGGCATCTGAAACTTGGGCGATACTCAAACCATCCCGCAGCTTCGCCAACAGCTCCGGGATCCGTTGTTGCGTATTATGCTCGTGAAACGAGATCTGTTTGGTCGTGATCTCAAAGTGGTTCAAGAGCTTTTGGGTGTTGCGGGTATCTTCAGCGGCAATCAGATCCACGCTTTGCAGGGTCTTGACTGCGCGCATCGTCATGTCATCGAGATTACCGATCGGCGTAGGCACTAAATACAGTGTACCGGTTTCGTGCTGATCAAAACTGTGTTGATTTTGCATCAATGCTCCCCATAAATAATGTCTAAGCAAAAGGCACACGGTTCGTTATCGATCCGCCGCTGCCCATACATATATGAGCACACATGAAACCCTTCTTCATAC
This sequence comes from Lacticaseibacillus baoqingensis, assembly GCF_003946165.1. Taxonomy (GTDB): domain Bacteria; phylum Bacillota; class Bacilli; order Lactobacillales; family Lactobacillaceae; genus Lacticaseibacillus; species Lacticaseibacillus baoqingensis. Next base: position 4,143 of record NZ_RHOI01000016.1, read on the forward strand.
AAGTTCTCCAGGTTCAACTTGGATTTAGACAGCTCCACGGCGCCATTGGACTTGTGATCGGCGCTGGTTTGTAATTCTTGGAGGTGTTCGCGCAAATGACGGTTTTCGATCTCCAACTCGGCATTTTTTTCAACGATCTCAGTCATATCATTTTTTAAAGCCGCGATCTTTTTCAACATCGCCTGCGTCTCTTGTTCGAGCTGCACAAACCCGTCATAGAGCTCTTTTTTCGCCATATTTTCACCCTCTGCCTGCAATTCTGCACCCCTTCAGTGTACCGATAATCTCGTGGTGTGACAAGCACTGCCGCTGGCCCGCTGGCTTTTTGACGCACGAAAAAGCCCCCGCCATGCAGGGGGGACTTACGCGATCGCCAACAACTTCAAGACTAATTGCTCCGTATCAGATTGAAACGTGACATTTTGCCGCAGCTGCACTTGCGCTTGTAAGATCGCACTCAAGCTGGCACTCAACGCTGCTGCGCTTTGTGCCGCCAATTGCGCCACCACTGGCTCTGCGGCAAATGCAGCCGGCGCAGCCACTTGAAAATGCCGATTTAAGGCGTCTTCATAGACTAAGGCCAATAAAGCCAACAATTGCGTTTGCTCCGGCAAGGCTTTGGCAACTGGCAGCAAGTTGGCTTGCACCGCAACAAACGCCGTCGCATCACGATTGGCCAATTGCTCGGCCAGCTTCAAGACCCGCGTGATCCGCTCTTGAAACGACTCATCTGCTGTCAATGACTGCGCATCGGCAACGTCTGCTGTCAATTGCGCCACCACCGCAGCCAGCCGTGCCGAAACGCCATCTGCTTCCAGCTGGGCTTTGATCTGCGCGCGCGGCGGAGTGGGAAAGTTGATGATCTGCGCGCGCGACAAGATCGTTGGCAAGAGCTGATTTTTGGCCGTCGTGGTTAAAATGATCACCGCGCCTGACACCGGCTCTTCATAAAACTTCAACAGTGAATTGGCCGCACCAGGGGTCATTTTCTCGGCTTGTTCGATCACAAAGACCCGCGTTTGGCCTTCGACCCCGGATTTGGACAATTCGCTTTTCAACTCGCGCACATCATCGACTTTGAGACTGCGCGCGTCTGTCGCCAATACCACCACATCCGGATGGTTATGCGACAAGATCCGCTGGCATTCCGCACATTCGCCGCAAGGGTGTCCCGCTTGCACATTTTGGCAAAATAAGCGCAAGGCGATCCATTGGGCCAATGCGCCTTTGCCAGTGCCGCTTAAGCCATTAAAGACATAGGCTTGCCCCAGCCGATCGGCGGCGATGATCGCGGCAAACTGTTTCACTAACCCTGGTTGTAGTGCTTCGATCGCGAGCATCAGAAACGGTGGAACTGCTCAACTGGCAGGACGAAAACGGTCGCGCCGCCAACTTGCACCTCGATGGGATAGGCCATGGCACTATCCGAGGTAGCATCTAAGTTGACCGGCGGGGTCATGAATTGTTCGCGCGTTTGTGAGGTTTCTTTGATGATCTGCAACACTTCTTGGACCCGCTCGTCTTCGATCCCAATGATGAACGTCGTATTGCCTGACTTCAAAAAGCCCCCAGTCGTCGACAGTTTCGTCGCCCGAATATTGTTGTCGATGAATTCGCTGGAAAGTAGGTTGCTGTCCTTATCTTGGACGATTGCCATAATTAACTTCATGAAAGCCCTCCTTATTCACGCCGAATGCCTTTTATGCTTGCCACTGTGCCCCTAAGGTTTGCTGGATCACGCCTAAACACTCTGCCACGACTGCCGACAGCGCTTGGGTCGCATCAATGGTCACGATCCGCTGCGGCTGTTGTTGTGCCAGGCGCAAGTATGCGGCGCGCACCCGTTCGTGGAAATCTAATCGTTCCCGGTCTAAGCGATCATATTGGGTCGCTTGCCGATGCGCTTGGATCCGTGCTAAGCCGACCGCTGCCGGCACATCCAGATAAATCGTCAACGCCGGCTGCACCCCCGCCGTCGCAAACTGATTCATCGCCAACACCGCGTCTTCGCCGATCTGCCGGCCGGCGCCTTGATACGCGACCGAAGAATCCACGAAGCGATCACATACCACGATCGCCCCTTTGGCTAAGGCAGGCAGGATCTTTTCGACTAAATGTTGACGCCGGCTGGCTGCATACAACAAGGCCTCGGTGCGCGCATCCATTTCGGTGTTTTGGGGATCTAAGATCAACTCCCGGATCTTTTCAGAGATCCGGGCCCCGCCTGGCTCGCGCGTCAAGACGACCGCTTGTTGTGCATGTGCTTGCAGTTGCGGTAACAATGCTTGTAAGACACTGGTTTTCCCCGCCCCATCTGGTCCTTCAAAACTGATAAACTTGCCTACCACGATCTGCCTCTTTTCCCCTAATATATTCAGTGTACTGGAAACCCCGCGAAAATTGAAACAATAATCGAAAAAACGTGCAGTTGCCTACACGCATGCTTCTACAAATTAGCTTGATGTAATTGTTCGGCGGCCATTTCTTTGACCAAGTCGCCAGAAACTTGCCGGGTGCGGGCTTCACGATACAAGAAGTCAAACAAGCCTTCTTGCAGCGCTAAGCGCGCTTGCGACAACTCATCCACTTCGCGAAAAGTGGCCAACAGCGCGCGCTCGCGTGCCATGGCATCGCGCACATGATAAACGGTGGTCATCAATTCACGATCGGCTTGCGTTTTTAACTGTGGTTTCTTCTTAATAAACATGGCCTGCCCCCTTTTTTCATCACATCTCTGTACGCCCTTCAACCGCTTTGAGCAAGGTCATTTCATCAGCATACTCGATGTCGCTGCCGACCGCCAAGCCATGCGCCAAGCGCGTGACTTTGATCTGAGCGGGATGGATCAAGCGCGCTAAATATTGCGCCGTCGCTTCGCCTTCAGGCGTCGCGTTGGTGGCTACGATCACTTCTTGCACGGCATCATTGGCTTGCAGCCGCTTGATCAAACTTTGAATGTTCAAGTCTTCTGGACCGCGGCCTTCGATGGGACTCAACACCCCATGCAACACATGATATAAGCCGTGATACTCATTGGTGCGATCGATGCTCATCACGTCTTTAGGCTGTTCGACCACGAGGATCGTTTTTTGATCACGCCCTTTGTCGCGGCAGATCTCACAAGGGTCTTCGTCGGTAATGTTGCCGCAGATCGTACAGTAGTGCAGCTCGGTTTTTGCCGCCATCAAACTCTTAGAAAACGCCTCGACATCCGCTTTATCCATATCAATGGTATAAAACGCCAAACGCGTCGCAGTTTTGCTCCCGATCCCGGGCAGCCGCATGTAACTATCGATCAACTTTGCGATCGGTTCTGGATACTGCATGTTTTCCCTCTTTTAACGTTCTACATTCCTAAGCCGCGGGAATATTTGCCCATCTTCTGTTGCGTCGTCTGGTCGATATCCGCCATGGCGGCATTGACGGCTTCGATCACCAGGTCTTGCAGCATATCCGGATCATCTGGATCAATGGCTTCTGGTTTGATCTGAATATCTTTAAGCTTTTTATCGCCGGTAAAAGTCACCGTGACCATATCACTGGCAGAGGTGGCCGTAAATTCAGTCGCATTCAATTCGTCTTGATCTTTGACCATTTGCTTTTGCATTTTTTGCATCTGCTTCATCATACCTTGCATGTTACCCATTCCGCCACGCATCATCATTAATCATCCTTTCGAATTCTCAGTCATCAGTTACTGTAATGTTGTCTTCATCGCCGAAGAGATCAGTGATCGTCTTGACCACCGGCGGCGTTTGCGGCGCCTTTTTTTGTGGTCCTTTAGGGGCTCCGTTTGCTTGCAAATAGTCTTTACGGATCTGCGGCCATGCTTGTGATTGCACTAACACGATCTCTGGCTGCTTGCCGGATAACTTCTGCAAACCCGCTTTAAGTTCTGCCATCAATGCCGCATCATTTTCTGCACGCTCCACTAAGATATCATAATCAAAGCTGACGATCACGCCGTCTGGACTGGCCGCAACCGGCTCTGAGATCTTCATCATCGCCCGCTTCGTCACGGTCAGCATGCTCAACAGATCTGGCCAGATTTCTTTGAGGGCATCAAGATCTTTGCGCGTGGCACTGCCTAAGATCGGGTAGATCTTCGTCTTATTGACTTTCAGCGAATGCTTCTTCTTTTTAGGCCGCGCCACTGCCGGCGTTATGCCGGCAGTTTGCAATTGCGCAACCGTTTGTTGCAATTGTGCCAGCTGCGTTTCTAACGCCGCAACTGTCGGGCTGGCTTGCGTTTCTTTTGCTGCTTGCGGCTGCTGTGCAGGGGCCGCTGTGCCAAGGCGCACCGTCGCTACTTCCAGATAGATCGTGGGGTGGTTGGTCAGCCGCAGCTGGCCTTGCGTCTCATTCAAAACCGCGATCATGCGAGCCAATTGTTGCGCCTCAAACGCCTGGGCCAACGGTTTGAAATGCGCGTCGACCAGCTCCGTTTCCGCTTCAGCTAAAAGCTTGGGCGCTTGTTGATACACCATCAAATCGCGCAAATACGCAATCAAGTCTTCGATCAGCCGCCCAGCATCTTTGCCGGCTGCCAATAACTGCTCCACCGTTGTCAACGCCTTGGCAATGTCATGCGCTTGCAGCGCTTCCAGGTACTCGCCGAGTTGTGCCGTGGCGACGCCGCCAGTGACATCCAGCGCATTTTCAACGGTCACATGGTTTTGACCAAAAGACAACACCTGATCCAAGATCGACAACGCATCGCGCATGCCGCCTTCAGCCGCGCGCGCGATCACCAATAACGCCTGCTTGTCATAGGTGATCTGCTTATCATCCAAGATCGTTTGCATCCGCTTGACGATATCTTCGGCGGTGATCCGGCGAAAATCAAAGCGCTGCGTGCGGGAAATGATCGTGGCCGGGATCTTTTGCGGCTCTGTTGTCGCTAAGATGAACACCACATGCGCCGGGGGCTCTTCCAAGGTTTTCAATAAGGCATTGAACGCGCCGGTCGACAACATATGCACTTCGTCGATGATATAGACTTTGACGCGCGCTTGCGTCGGCGCGTACTTGGCTTTATCGCGAATATCCCGGATCTCATCGACGCCGTTATTCGATGCCGCATCGATTTCGATCACATCGGTCAATGCCCCGGCAGTGATCGCCTGACACAACTCACAAGTATTATCCGGTTCGCCATCTTGCAGGTGTTCACAGTTCAACGCCTTGGCCAAGATCTTGGCTACTGATGTTTTCCCCGTGCCGCGCGGGCCGCAAAACAAATAGGCATGGCTGGTTTGGCCAGTCACTAATGCGTTTTTGAGCGTTTGTGTGATCGCGTTTTGCCCGATCACATCGCTGAAGGTCTGCGGCCGCCAGACGCGATACAGTGCTTGATAACTCACCCGACTCATCCTTTCCGTAAGTTCAATTTTACCATTAGAAAAGGCCACCCGCATAGGTGACCTGTTGATTATCTCAAAAACTTAAGGCACATGGAGAACGATCCTTAGTGCTGCTTCCTTCCGGACCTGACACGATTCGAAAAGCCGCCATTGCCTCAAGGCCTTTCGGCAATCAATATTATACCGCACCCAGTCAGCCTTGGCTAGTCAAAGCCAGTCATTGCTTTGGCGCTGATGATGCTTTTTTAGCCTTGCGCTTGGCGCGGATCGCCTGGAAGAAATCTCGCAACAACGCTGCGGCCTCTTGTTCATGCACCCCGGAGACGACTTGCACTTGATGATTGAACCGCGTATCGGTCAACAAGTTGCCTAAGCTTCCGGCGACGCCGGCTTTTGGATCCATCGCCCCATAATAACAAGTCCGGATGCGGCTGTTGATCATCGCCCCGGCACACATTGGACAAGGTTCAAGCGTGACATACAAATCACAATCTTCTAAGCGCCAAGAACCTAGCGTCATACATGCTTCTTGGATCGCTAAGATCTCTGCATGCAAGGTGCTGTCTTGACTGTGTTCACGCAAATTATGGCCGCGGCCAATGATCTGGTCATGATACACGACCACTGCGCCGATCGGCACTTCGCCGATGCGTTTGGCATCATGTGCTTCTTGTAATGCGGCTGTCATGAAGTCTGCCATGCAATCCCTCCTGTATGTTAAACTGGCGGTAAGCGATTTTTCTCAAAGGAGTTCTGCCTATGCCAGCTTTGCGCAGTGTACTCGAACAATATTTTACAGTGTATCACACCCCGCCGTTTCCAGCACAAGCGCGAGTCATCAACGTCGCCGGTACCCAACTGGCAGTGGCCACTGCCGACTTGACGCCACGTGAAGCCGCGCTGCTTGAAGCACTGACCCCGACGCCTGCCAACCCCGATCCCTGGGCTCGCTTTTTGACCCAAAACGGGCCGGCACCCACTAAAGGCATTGTTCGCTTGATCCAACTCAACGTCGTCACCGCTTCTAGTGACCCCAAATTATGGCTGGAAGCCTTAAGCAGCTTGTTCACCACTCATGTCAGCGGGGTGTGGTTGACGCCAACGCAAGCGTTGATCGTTGAGCCGCAGAGTCAAACCCCTTTAAGTCTTGCAGAATTACTCAGCGACTTGGATACCTTGGATTCTGACTTTGACACCCAAACGCGCGGCTACCTTGGCCAATTTTGGCCAGTCGACGATAAACTGCCGGCCTTGTTTGCCGAAGAACAGCGCCTGGCCAGCTACTCTGGTGATCGCGTCACAGCTTTGCCAAACATCGCCTTGAGCTACTACACCCAAGCTGTGCGCGAACGCTCGCCTTTGTTGGCAGCCTTACGAACTGCCGTTGAAACCGATGGCGACATGCGCCCGGTCATTGCCAGTCTTTATCATCACCAAGGCAATGTGACCGCAGCGGCCAAAGCCTTATACCTCCACCGCAACACGCTTCAATATCGACTGGAAAAATTTCAAGCCGCCACTGGTTTTTCATTGCGCAACATGGATGATCTGGTCTTGTGTTACCTTTTGATCCAAGGCAGATGAGCGGTTTTAGGAAACGTCCATAGTCACCGCAAAAGTCCCACGATCGCGACCCAACGATCGTGGGACTTTTGCGGTGAAGCGCTGTGAGCGGGTAAATGCGTTCTCTGACCCAACGGTGAGGCTCCTCAAACAGCGCGTCGTGCTCCGGCTGCGCCGAAACCCGCCACGCCGCTTGAGGCACTCACCTAAGCCCGCAATTAGTCGCGCTCTGATTAAACGCGATCACCCAAGCAACGGGGTCGCGGGTAAGTCATCCCGGTCACGTCGCGTACCGCGACGCCCCCAGGCTGCCTTACCCACACCCCTAAGTGCGCTTGGGTTCACGCTCTGCACGACAAAGACACGTCGGGTTTCCCGCTGACGTGTCCTGGCGGTTCACCTGTTTGGCAGGTGCGCGGTTTGCCGAGCCGCGAATGGCTTTATGCCAAGGTTTAATTACGTTGCCCGTTGCGATTAGCGGGGCTTTTGCAAGTCGCCTTCCTGGTGAGGGTTTAGCTCACCTGGTTGGCGACGTTATCTCCACACGTCAGGCCAGTGCCCAAAAAAGTTCTGGGCCATCTTAAGGGTCTACCCTTTAGCGTTTGCGAGGTCCGGTTACCCGGCAGGAGTCCCCGCTGTTAAAGAACGGAAAAACGTATGATGTGTACCAGCACCATATCCGTTCCCATGATCGTGACGTCATAATACCACCTTTTACCGGGATTGCAACAGAAATTCCGGAATTTACATATCTTTTACAATTAAATTGTGAAAGCCCTATACAGACGCGGTTTTAGTGGCTTGCAGAATATAATAGCCCTTGTCTTTTTTTACCACTGCGGCGTTACCAAAGGTTTCTTGCAGCAACTTCTTGGCAGAAGGCGCGCCTTGCTTTTTCTGCAAGACAGCATACAATTGCCCGCCATCATTGAGATGCGCCCACGCACCGGCTAAGATCTCGCTGACAACTGCTTTGCCGGCACGCACCGGCGGGTTGGTCACAATGGTATCAAAATGCCCGGTGATTGCCGCATATGCTGCCGATTCTATGATGGTGACGTTTTGAATGCCGTTGGCTTTTGCGTTACGCTGGGCCAAGGCTAAGGCGCGCTGATTCACATCGCTCATCGTCACTTGTAAGCTGGGATCGGCTTTGGCCAAAGCCAAGCCGATCGGCCCATACCCACAGCCGACATCCAATAATGTGCCGCTGGGCTGCGCTTGCGCCACTACCGCAATCAACACCCGGCTGCCATAATCAATGGTATGTTTTGAAAACACTCCGTTATCCGCCGTAAAATGCAACGCGTTGCCGGCTAAATCAAAGTCGAAGCTGTGCTCGTCGTGTGCCAGATCAGGATCATTTGTAAAATATTGATTCATCGTTACCTGTAATATAAGCCCGGAAGAATGCATTTACACTAGCAAAGGCTTATATATTCCTTTCATCATAATTCACGTGTGTATTTTGCCGGTCCTGTCTTCCCCTGAGTCACTGCAGGACCATGCTCGCAATGATTAGTCAGCATTGCGTTGCAGCCATTCATCCAGCTTCGTGGCAAAGCCGAAGCGCCGCGGCCAATTTTCATGTTGTGGCGTTGCGGTTTGGTTCACCAGCAACAATAACTGTAACAGCGTAAAGAGCAGCGAGCTGCGCTTGCGGTAGGCCACATAACGCGGCGACCAAGTCGTGACGTATTTCTCTTTATAAGAGCGTAACCCTTGAAAGCCATAAAAGCGATACCCATATTCATAAACCAAATGTGCCAAGCGTTCTTCAATAAAGGCATAATCTGACAAGCCGACATTGCTTAATGGTGCCATGCCCAGATCAAATTGAGTCTTCCCATCAGCCAACGCCTGCTGGAATAAGTTGATAAACACCGCATCCATAATCCCGCTCGGCGCATCGGCACGCGAGCGCATCAAGTCAACACTGGCGATCCCAGGTTGCATCGCCATCGAATTGGCAAAAGCCACGATCGCGCCGTCAGGAGCATAAATGACCCCGATCGGCGCCTGGTTGAGATAATCAGCATCAAAAAAGCCTAAACTGAACCCTTTTTCCGAACGGCCATTCAACCAGCTATCAGACACCGCTTGTAACTCAGCTAAAGTTGCCGCATCAAATGGCGGCTGCAGCCATGCAAAGCGATACCCCATGCGTTCAAACTTATGCATCAATGCGCGCTCACCTTTGCGCTTTGATCCCGCCAAGGTAAATTGGGTCAGATCAACAACGCCGGATTCACCGAACTTCATGAAATCAAACCCATATTCATGCAGCTGCATCGTGAGCGCTTCAGAGACTTCATAAAAGACTAATGACAAGTCTTGGACATTGGCTGCTTGGATGAAGTCCGAAATCGCTGCTGGCCAATCGGCAGGATCGCCGATCGGCTCCCCTAAAATCACCAGCTTATCGGTTTTCTTCCGAAATAAGAAGCAGACGCGATCCACGCCGGCGACTTGATAAAAACGCACCTGTTTATCCCCAGTAAAAGCCAGTTGACTGACTTCGTTCCCGCCACAGCGCGCGATCAATGCCTTGACTCGCGACGCCGCGGCGCGACCGGTCAAGCCTAAAGGCGTTTGCGGGGAACTGAGATAGCGGTAAATGATCCCTAACGTAAGCGCGGCCATCACGACCCCCACGGCCGTCGTCAGCCACATCCGCTCAGAAGGGAAAAAGAACGCTGGTGGGATCCGCCGATGGTGCAAGGCCGGTGCATTATAAAACAGCGCTATGGCATAAAACAGCGCCGTAAAACCGAAAATAATCCCATCGATCAAGCGATTGCCCCAAGGAAAATCCATGCGCTGCCGCGTCAACTCCTTGCGCGCCAAAAACGCAACCAGCAAGATCGCCAAGACAAAAACCACAAAGTGCCAACCCGCCGCTTGCCGCAAAGACGCGATACAAGCGATGATCAAGATCAAAACCGTTGGCCAATATGCCTTTTGGACCTTGTTGGCGATCCCGCGGGCAAACCCAAAAACCACAAAGGCCATCACGATATTGGTCACCCGGCTAAGAAACAAGAAGGTAAACGGATATAAGCGCAGATACAAGGCATTGCGCAGCGCAATATCCGGCACCACGCCGCGCAATAACAACATGATCGCGGTGAAATACAGAAATACCACTAACACCCCGTGCCCCACGCGCCGCAATAGCAACATCGGCAGGCCTTCGAGGGTCTGATTGAGCTTTTTGCCAGCATCTTGAGCGAAGAACAAGGCCCCGATCAAAAAAGGAATGACATAATAAAACAAGCGGTAAAACAGCAGCCACACCACGGCCAGATTATTGTCCAGCCCCATTTGGCCCAGGCCAAAGATCATGAACACATCAAAAGACCCTAACCCGCCTGGCATCATGGACAAAACGCCTAAGACGTTGGCAATCAAAAATAATGGCAATAACTCGAATAAATTCCCCGGCACCGCCAAGAAATACCCAATCACCAAGAAAAACCCGGCACAGCCGCCCCATTCAAGAAACGACCCCAACGCCAAGCGTAATTGCCGCCGTATTGGCAGATCCGCAAAAAACTCCCGGCGGCTGAGGTGCGTCACCAGCATCAAAGCGGGAAAATATGCTGCAGCCCCGATCAGCCACAACCAGTAATCTTGGTACATCCGCCCGATCCCAAAGCCAAAGATCAATCCTAAGGCGACCACTGACCACAGCGACAGCCCGGCTAGTAAGAATAAGGCAATTTTAGAAATCGCCGCGAGGATCTGCTTGCGGCTGGCGCCGCGGTGGTAAAAATTCGCCCGCAACGTTGCCCCTAAAAAGCCGCCAAAGCCGGCCAGATTAGTAAACGTGTTGACGATCCACCCGGACTTGAGCACTTCTTTGCGGGTAAAATGTCCCGGCAACATCGCGGTGATCGTAAAATCATAATTCAGCATCGGCACAACGGCTAATAACCCTAATATTGCCATCGCCAGTATGGAAGTGGGACTTTGCGTGGCCAAACTCGCCTTTAATGCCGTGCCGTTTAATTCTTTGGCGATCCGGCCTACTTCAATGACCACAAACACAAGGACAGACAAGATGAATAAAATCTTGATCAATCTTAACCGTGCCTGAAACCATGTCCAGATCTGTTGTACTAACTTTTTCAACAAATGCACCTCCGCTTGCCATTATACCGACAAGTCGGCATGAAAACGAGTCACGAAATAGTTAGTTAAGCAAAACGAAAAGACGTTGTGATAGTATAGTGTGCTACAATTTTTAAGACGACGCAACCGTCCTCATCTTCACGAGTTTGTAACATCCCTAAATGGGGATTACTGATTACTTCGAGGTTCCACAAAAGTATCAGCGATTTATAATTCTTTAGTAAATTGGAGGAACACATGAACGAATTAATCGGGCCTATTTGGCTTTTGGTCAGTATCGTAAGTATCATCCTAAGCACAATCGACTTTGCCTTAAGGCACAAACGTGAAACAGTGTTTGCTCTCTCGGTAACAGCTTCAATTGTTGCACTAGGCTTGGCAGTGATTTTGCTATTTATTGAAAACTGGATGCCACTAGGCCTTACATTGGTCTTTTGTGGCATTCCAGCATTCTTACAGGGGCGTTACAGGCAAAAGAAAAAGGATCAGCATACCCGTGAACTGATCAAACAAGGAAAAATGGTTCAGTTCAGTCCAAACAGATCATTTGGGTTCCTCAAGATAGACGATTCCAATAAGCGATTCATGCTCGAAAGTAGCACAAAGAGTCACACCGTATTCCGCTTCGATGAACTGCTAAGCGCTCAACTTGTTGAAGTCCCAGGTAACGGCCGCTCAAAAGGTCCGCACAGAATCACTCGTGCGGTTGCTGGCGGTGTAATTGCAGGGCCTGCCGGGGCTGTGGTCGGTAGTCTAACAGGCAAGACAACTCATTTTTCCACCATCAGTGCAATGTATATTTCCGTTGACACAAAACAAGGAAATGTCAGAGTAAATTTTGCAATGTCAGATACTAAGACCGACAGCATTATATATAAAGCACTCCGTGAAGGGGCGGACAAAACAATGTCCGGTCTAAACATATTATTGAGCGAAACAAGCGGCACAACTCAAAAAGAATCACTCCCAGATGAGATTGCTAAGTACAAGCGTCTTCTCGACTCCGGAGCTATTACTCAGGATGAATTCGATAAGAAGAAAAAGCAACTTCTTGAACTTTGAGATTGCCGACCCCATCTATGATATGTATTTAACAGAAGTAACGAACACACGCTGGCTAAAAATATCAAGAATTGTACATAGACGTAAATGGACACTAATCTCTCCCACGCTAACGTTTATTCAATTGCTTGCTCTGGTCGAAAGAAGTAAGGCGCTGTGCTTCCTTCAATTCAAATCCTTTGGCGAAGCAGCCAGATACACTGGTAATGGCACTGAATCGGCCACAAACACACGAAGATGACTCAATACTAAACAAATCCGACTTAGTATGCAGAGCAACCTCTTTACCCTAATCGAAGGTACCGATAATTTCCAGAATTCGGCATACTGTAAAGAACTGTTTTGTACTGTATGCTCGTGAGAAATCACGAATAACGCTAAATTCCACGATATACAAAAACGCCGCCGCGCGGCTCCCAAACAGGAATCGTGCGACGGCGTTTTGAATGCCTAAAAGTAAATTGATTACTTCAAGGTTACGGTTGCGCCAACGGCTTCAAGTTGTTCCTTGAGCTTGTTAGCTTCGTCTTCAGCAACGTCTTCCTTGATGGAAGAAGGTGCGTTGTCGACAAGACCCTTAGCATCCTTCAAGCCTAAGCCTGTGATGCTGCGGACTTCCTTGATAACCTTAACCTTTTCTTGGCCAACTTCGGTCAATTCAACGGTGTAGGAATCCTTAGCGGCAGCAGCGCCGTCGCCGGCAGCACCTGCAGCGGCTACAGGAGCAGCTGCGGTAACGCCAAATTCTTCTTCAATTGCCTTAACTAAGTCGTTCAGTTCAAGGATGGAAGCTTCTTTGATCTGATCGATGATCGCTTGTGTGTCTAAAGCCATGATTGTTTCCTCCAATTTTTGGGTTTATGCAGCTAAGCTGCGTGAATTATGCGGCTGGTTCGTCGTCCTTGCTTTCGGCAACAGCCTTGACGGCGTATGCCACGTTGCGAACAGGGGCTTGAAGGACAGACAACAGCATGGACAACATGCCATCGCGGTCTGGCAGCTTGGACAGTTCTAAGATCTGTTCCAAAGTTGCGACCTTGCCTTCGATGAAGCCACCCTTGATTTCAAGTGCGTCGAACTGGTCGGCGAACTTAGCCATGATGCGAGCAGCTGCTACGGCGTCTTCGTTGGAGAAGGCGATCGCGGTAGGGCCCTTGAAGATATCATCGAGGCCTTCATAGCCCGAGATGTCTGCAGCACGACGCAGGTAGGTGTTCTTGAGAACTTCCATCTTGACCCCGGCATCACGCAATTCCTTACGAAGAGCGGTCACCTCGTCAACGGTCAAGCCACGGTAGTTCACAACAACAGCGCTGGTTGCAGCTTCGAACTGCTTGACGATCTTGTCAACAGCCTCAGCTTTTTTTGCGATAATTGCTTCACTCATTTGTTTCACCTCCTACAGTTTGGTTGAAGTTTTTAAGTATAAAAAAACTCCATGTCTACCAAGACATAGAGGTATCTAACGTTCCCGATACCACCTCGGCAGGATGATTAAGGCTTGCGCCCCCTGAGTCTTAGGCAGAGTGAATTAACACAAGGAGTATCGTATCATCCAGGCTAAGCGCCGTCAACTGTTTTTTTCAACCGGCAGCGCCGTAAGCATCGTCATCACCGCCAGGGTGCCAACCATGATACTTGTCGTGTGCCAATCTTGCAACAGCGCATGGGTCAATGGGCCTGAAACCACGACTACCCAAACACCGCTAGCCACCGCGCGCACCCCTTGCGCAAACGGTGATAATCGCGGCGCAACTGCTTGATCAAGCGCCAAGCGCTTGATCCTTAAGGTATAACTGCTCCATACCAACACGACAAACCCCAGCCAGCACCAATCCGCCAGGCGCATTTTAGGCGCCGCGACCAACCGTGCCCCGACCAGTACCCATAAGCCGCTCATCACGATGATGGCCGTAAGCCCCAACCCTTCATCAGCCGCAAATTCAGCGTTTTGGTCTGGGATCTCGATGCGAAACACCAACCAATACAAGGCTCGTTTCATGTCTTCGCCTCCTCAGTTTGATTATCGCCAAGGCAGGCGTTTTGACCTAATTTTTTGCTCAAGCAATAAAAAAACACCAGCGAGAATATCTCGCTGGTGTTTTCGCCTTAATCAAAGATTAGAAGGCTTGGGTGTCGACATGCACACCAGGCCCGAAGGTCGAGGTGAGTGTCAGGCTCTTGATATATTGACCCTTGGCAGATGCTGGGCGTGCTTTGGTGATCACGTCGTTCATCGCCTTGAAGTTTTCAACCAGCTTGCCTTCGTCAAACGAAACCTTGCCGATCGGTGCGTGCACGATACCAGCCTTGTCAGCACGGTAAGCCACTTGGCCTGCCTTGATATCGTTGACCGCTTTGGTGACATCCATGGTCACGGTGCCGGTCTTTGGGTTAGGCATTAAGCCTTTAGGCCCAAGGACCCGGCCTAAACGACCAACTTTGGCCATCATCGGTGGCGTTGCAACCGCCACGTCAAAGTCCAACCAGCCGTCTTGGATCTTTTGAACCAAGTCGTCGCCGCCGACAAAGTCAGCGCCGGCTTCTTCAGCCTGCTTAGCCTGAGGGCCTTCAGCGAAGACGATCACGGTTTGGCTGCGGCCAGTCCCATTAGGAAGCACAACGGCCCCACGGATCTGTTGGTCAGCTTGCTTAACGTCAATGTTTAAGTTGTAGGCAACTTCAACAGTTGCATCGAACTTGGCGAAGTCGATTTCTTTAACCAATGCTACCGCTTCTTCAGGGGTGTATGCCTTGATCGCGTCAACTTTCTTCGTCGCTTCAAGATACTTCTTTGCTTTTTTAGCCATATTGGGAATTTTCCTCCTTGCAAATGTGGTCAGCGGGCCAATGCCCTTCCACTTGATTCACTCGGCTTTCGCCGGGGATCCGGACGACTCTTAGCCTTCGACTTCGAAGCCCATGGAACGAGCTGTCCCTTCAACCATGCGCATAGCAGCTTCTACGTCTGCAGCGTTAAGGTCTTGCATCTTCGTTTCGGCGATTTGACGAACTTGATCCTTGGTCACTTTAGCAACCTTCTTGGTGTTTGGTTCGCCAGAACCGTGTTCAACGCCAGCGGCTTTCTTAAGCAAGACAGCTGCCGGTGGGGTCTTGGTAACGAAGTCGAAGGAACGATCTTCGTACACGGTGATCACAACAGGGATGATCATGCCGGCTTGATCAGCCGTGCGTGCATTGAAATCCTTGGTGAAGCCCATGATGTTGATCCCGGCCTGCCCTAAAGCAGGACCTACCGGAGGAGCTGGAGTTGCCTTCCCCGCAGGGATCTGGAGTTTAACGATGTTTGCTACTTTTTTAGCCACGAAACATAACCTCCTTAAGTCCGTGATGTGGTGATGATGGCCAAGCTTATTTTGGCCTCCCACGCGTATGTCAAAACATACTTGTCTAAGTTAGCATGAATCCTATTGCATTGCAAGCACAACCGGGGGCACAAACCGCCGCAAGGTCAAGCGATCCGCCTGATTGCTTGACGCTTGCAACAGGCAATTACGCCTTATCGACTTGTTCGTAGTCGAGTTCAGCGGCGGTTTCACGGTCGAACATGGTGATCGTCACACGCAGTTTTTGCTTTTCTTTATCATTGGCTGTTACTTTGCCTTCCATGCCGGCAAAAGCACCGTCAATGATCGTGACCGTTTCGCCAAGATCAAAGTCAACATTAGCAGTCTTGCGGGCGCTCATCCCCAATGAATGTAAGATCGAAGACACTTCTTCCGGCAACAGCGGTGCCGGCTTTGATCCGGCCCCGTGAGAACCGACAAACCCAGTAACGCCAGGGGTATTACGGACCACGAACCATGATTCATCGGTCATGACCATTTCCACCAGCACATAACCTGGGAAGGTCTTTTCCATCACTTGTTTGGCCTTACCATTTTTGGTTTGGGTCTCTTCTTCTTCAGGGACGATCACCCGAAAAATGAAGTCATCCATCCCCATTGAGCTGGCACGAGATTCAAGGTTGGTTTTGACCTTGTTTTCGTAGCCTGAATAGGTATGTAAGACATACCACTGCTTTTCTGCTAATTCTACCATGATGATCTCCTTTATAATGTCAAAATAAAAAAACCGTCCATTACCGGCACGGTTTTTTCGCTAGTGCAAGTATACCAAAGATAACTTTAGAATACAAATGCATTCAAGATCGCCAAGATCACCCAGTCTAACAGCGCGAAGTAAATCGCAAATAACAGGGAGGTCAAGATGACCGTCGAGGTGTCGCGCCGTGTTTCAGCAGCGGTCGGCCAGGTCACAAGCTTCATTTCTTTAATCACACTTTTAATGAACTTCATCAGGGTTCCTCCCTTCAACTAGTTTTTCAAGACATTATTTCGTTTCACGATGTTCGGTTTTCTTCCCACAATACTTGCAGTACTTATTCAAGACCAGGCGTTCGGTACGCCGGGGATTTTCTGGGACGAAGTAATTCCGCCGCCCGCAAACAGTGCAGGCCATTGCGACTTTTTTAACAGACATGATCATCCTCCAGTCGCTTCTTAATGTATCAGAAATTCATGACCCCCGCAAGCAAGATCAAAACCACCTCTGCTAACGAAACTGCCAACAAGCTTTTGATCGCCAAGTTGAAGGTCTCGGTTTTACTTTGCTTAGCCAAAAACCCGCGGGTATTCTTGGCGACTAGCGGCCACAAGCCCAACGTCGCCAACAACGGCCAAGGCAAAGCCTGCAAGCCGACCGCCAATACGATCAAGGCAAACGCGCTGCGCGCAAGCCATGGATAAAGCCGCAACGCGCGCGGCTTGCCTAAATAATAAGGCAGCGTGTAGCGTTGATTGCGCTGATCTTGAGCCAAGTCACAGATATTATCGGCAAACATCACGGTACCGTCTAAGATCACGATCGGCAAAGCGACTAAAAACAGCTGCAAGCACGTCGCCATATCGATGCTGAAGCGAAAATATTGCCAATCCAGCGCTAACAACACCGGTTGCGGGGTGTGATTGACAAACACTGCGATGAAGATCGTGCCAAAGCCTTCACACAATCCGGCCAACAATTCACCGCTCGGCAAGCGCGACAAGGGCACCGGCCCAAACGTATAAAAAATCGCCACAAACACGGCTGCGCCGCCGATCAGCAATAAACTTAAGTTCGTGCGCCACACCAAAAACAAGCCCATCACACAAGCTAAGCTCAAAAATCCCAGCATCAACAGCAAGATGCGCACTGGATCTAATTGCTCCCGGCCGATGATGTTTTGCGTTTGGCGATAGGTTTCATCTGTCGCCTTATAAAAATCCTGCACATTATTGAACCCGGTCACAAACAACGCAATGCTCATTTGGCCTACAAAATATACGCCGGTATTCAGCCAATCCAGCTGCCCCCACTGCATCCACGCATAACTCACGCCAAACAAAAAAGGCAACAAGCTCGCTGCTTTGGCAGGCAAGCGGATCAGCTCTAAAAATAACGGCCAAGTCAACGGGCGATACGTCACCAAACCTGCCACCCCCAATCCAATGCCAAGCCCAAGATCAAGCCGCCATTTGCGGCCACTAGCGTTTTGATCGCAGTATGAAAGGTCAAGCGCTTGTCTTGACGGCGGACAAACCGGCGGGTATTGGCGATCACCCAAGGCAAGCTGCCAAAAGCCGCTAACACTGGCCAGCCTAACAAGCCAAAGCCCACCGCCAACAGCAACGCGGCATACCCGACATAAGCCAGCCCTTGATACAGCCACAGCGACCACCGGCGGCCGAGATACATCGGTAAGGTGTGGCGGTGATTGGCGAGATCTTCTGCCAAGTCGGACAAGTTATTGGCCAACATCACATTCGCAATGGTCGCCATTGGGGTCACGCACACCAACCCTAAGGTAAGTAAAGCGTTCCAATTGCCCGCGATCACCAACTCCGGCCAAGCCCAACGCGCCTGGATGAGCGCTCCGTTTGACACATTCACAAACGCTGCGATCACTGGGATTCCCAAGCCCATGACCACCCCGGAAAACACTTCGCCTAATGGAAAGCGAGATAAAGGTAAGGGCCCAAAAGTGTAAAAGATCCCCACCACAAAACACGCCCCGCCCAGCACCAGCAACAGCCATTGTGTCCGCCAAACCAGCACTAAGCCTAATAAGCTTGCCACCGTCAACATGCTCACGATCAGCCGCCTCACTGTCGCGGGTGCCAGCTGCATTCGCCCGATCACATTGGTTTGATCACGATAAGTCGGGCTTTGGGCTTTTTGGTAATCCATCAAGTTGTTGATCGCCGTGGTGGTCATATCAAACAACAACATCGCGACGAAAAAGAGCCCGGTGTTAAGCGCATTAAGTTGGTCAAAGTAGGCCGCGGCAAATAATACCCCGACGGCACATGGTAAAATGCTGGCCAATTTGGTCCGCGCTTCGACCAGCTCTAAAAACGCCGCCAATGTCATTTCAACGTCGCCAGCGTATAGCCGGAATCCTTGAACAATTTGAAGTCTTTCTTCAAACCGCTGGAAACATAAACCTTCTTATCTTTAGTGATAAAGATCGCATCCGCATAATGCGTCTTTTCAATGAAAGTCATGCCGCCTGCCAAGCCTTTGTCAAAGGTGGCTGTCGACAACGCATCCCCATCGACACTCTTTTTGGTCACGATCGACACTCCCATCAGGTTATTTTCGTAAGGATAACCGCTTTTTGGATCCATCAAATGTGAATAAGTATGGCCATTAACGACCAGCTTACGTTCATAGATCCCACTGGTCACCACCGTCTTGTTGCTAGCCGGCACGGTGCCGATCGCCGTTCCGCGTGCTTTTTTGGGGTCTTGGATGCCCACGGTCCAATCGGCATTTTTTTGCTTTGGGCTGTGTCCTAAGACATAAATATTGCCGCCTAGATCAACGATCGCCGTGGTGACGCCATTGCGCTTTAACACTTTGACCACTTCATCGGTAATGAACCCCTTGGCGATCCCGCCTAGATCCAACGCCATGCCGGGCCGTTTCAAATACACGGTTTGCTTGGCGTCATTCAAGGTGACATCTCGATAATTGACCAATGGCAGCCGCGCGCTGATCTCCGCTTGACTAGGTTTGCGCGCATCAGGAAACCCAATATGCCACAAGCTGGTGATCGGCCCGATCGCCAAGTCAAACGCCCCTTGTGAGCGGTCACTATAGGCTTTGGCATATTTGATCAGGCGATACACAGCAGGCGTGACTTTGACGGCTTTTTTGCCGGCTTGCGCATTGACGGCGTCAACTTCTGACCCTTTTTCATTGACGGTCACTTCATTGGCCAGCTGCTTCACCCGGTCAAACGAGCGGTCTAAGGCCGCTTTTTTGCCTTTGTCATAGACGCGGATCGTCACGACGGTCCCCATTAAAAACTGCGTATCTTCATACGGCTCTTTGACGGTCACAGGTGTTTTCGTTGTTTTGGTGGCGGTACTTGTTTGACCGCATGCACTGAGGGGTGTGATCGCCAATAGTAACGCGATCACCCCGAGCATTAACTTTTTCATCCTAAGATTTCCTTCCACCAGTTGATATCTTGAAGTATACCGGCTTCTGGCTTGCAAGCCAACTCACAAGCCGCCAGCCATAAAAAACGGCCGGCACCATGACCCAATTGTGAGCCATTGGTACCGGTCGAAGGCATTTTGCCTTATTCAGCGTAAACGATGTTATCCACGTTGATCTGGGCGGTGTTGCCGGCTTGCGCAGCATTGATCAGCTGTTCAGCATAGCTGACAAATGCATGGGAACTCTCGGTGGCGCCAGAAACCACGTCGACTTCTGCTGGGCTTTGTTTCTTGACTAAGGCATCATTCAGCGCCTTGGTATATTCCACTGGGCCCACTTTGTTGACTTTCTTCATTTGCTTTTCATAAGCCGTATCTTGGGTCTTGGACTTGCCGTTTTTATCGACATTGTCGTATTTAGACTCGGTGATCTTCCCGTTTTTGACCACGATCGAAAAGACCACGCGATAGCCGTGGGAGTAATTCTTTTCTGCCAGCGAGTAGGTGCCGTCTTTAAGTTTGTCGGTATTGTGGATCTGGATGGTGGCCGTGTTGCCGGCTTGGGCAGCTTGTACCAGTTGTTGTGCATAGTTCTTGAAGGTCAAAGACGACTCAGTGGCACCAGAAACGACATCGATCGCATTGGTGTTAGCGCCGTTTTTCTTGAAGGACTGATTCAATTCAGGGATGTATTCCTTAGGACCGGTCTTGGCAACTTTCTTCATTTGCTTTTCGTAAGCGGCATCTGTGGTCTTCGATTTGCCATCTTTATTGACGTAATCATAAGTGGTATCTGCGACCTTGCCATTTTTAACGGTCATGCCCATTTGGACTTTGTAGCCGTGTGAATAGCCCAGCTCTTCCAGCTTGTAGGTGCCATCTTTTAACGCTGCGCCAGCGGTTTGCTTTGCTGGTGCGCTGCTGGATGATTTTTTAGCGACTTTGGAGCTGGTCGCTTTGCTGCTGGATGAATCTTTACTGCTTGAATTGCTCCCGCAAGCCGCTAATGTCAATGCCGATAATGCAATGATCGAAACGCCTGTCAGTGTCTTCGCAATTTTCATATGTCAGTACCCCTTTTTGAATCAGTGCCTAAATTTGTGTTATATTTCACACAAACCAAGTGTACTCAGGATTTGTGCAAAAATCAACACAAAGCCGGGAAAATCCCGCGTTTCGGCGCTGATAATGCCTAGACCAATTCCGGGAAAAAGCAGGGGTTCAACGCCTGTCACGCCTTGCATTTGCTAACCATTCAACGAGTCGTGTGAAATGATGGACAAACTGATTGTCCAAAAGGTATAATGAACCTTGTACGCAGCCATTATTTGATCAGAATTCACAGAGGAGTGTTATTGTCATGGCGCAAAAAAATATCGTCGTCATTGGCGCAGGGTTTGCAGGCGTGTATGCAACCAAAAAGCTCGCCAGAAAATTAAAGCACAATAACGATGTCACGATCACATTGATCGATAAGCATTCATATTTCACGTATATGACGGAGCTGCACGAAATCGCCGCCAATCGGGTCGCCGAAGATGCGATCCAATACGACTTGCACCGGCTGTTTG
This sequence comes from Lacticaseibacillus baoqingensis, assembly GCF_003946165.1. Lineage (GTDB taxonomy): Bacteria > Bacillota > Bacilli > Lactobacillales > Lactobacillaceae > Lacticaseibacillus > Lacticaseibacillus baoqingensis. The sequence goes on from NZ_RHOI01000016.1 coordinate 25,344, forward strand.
GCCGGCGGAAAAACGTCAACTTGGTCACCGATACCGTCACCACGATCGATCGCGATCAGCACTTGGTTAAAACCAAGCACGGCGCTTATCCTTATGATTACGTGATCTTAGGGATCGGCTCTGAGCCTAATGATTTTGGCACCCCTGGCGTTAAAGAGCACGGCTTCACCTTAGGGTCTTGGGAATCAGCCATCCAGCTCAAGCAGCACATTACCGATGTGGTGCGGCGCGGGGCCGTTGAACATGACCCTAAAAAACGCCAGGCGCTTTTGTCAATCGTGGTGGTCGGCTCTGGCTTTACCGGGACAGAAACGATCGGCGAATTGCGTGATTGGCGCGACCAATTAGCCAAGGAAAACAAACTTGATCCTGAAGAGATCAAATTCAGCTTGATGGAAATGGCACCAACGATCATGAATATGCTTGATCGCAGCGATGCCGCCAAAGCTGAAAAATATATGCAAAAGCGCGGCATTGCCGTGATGAAAAATACCGGTGTCGTCGGCGTCCATGAAGATCACGTTGACCTTAAAGACGGCAGCACCTTCCCGACTGCGACCTTGATTTGGACCGCTGGGGTCAAAGCCTCTGACCAAGCCGCTCAGTTTGGATTGACCCAAGGGCGCGGCGGCCGCATCGCGGTCAACGCCCAGATGCAATCTCAAGACGATGACCAGATCTATGTCGTCGGTGATGTGTCGTATTTTGCCGGCAACTCTGATCGCGGTGAACCGCAAATCGTGCAAGGCGCCGAAGCCAGTGCCCAAACGGCCTTATCCAATATCATCAAGCAAATCAACGGCCAAGCCGCAGATGTCGCTTATAAAGCCAGCTACTCCGGCTTCATGGTCAGCTTAGGCTCGCGCTATGGGGTCGCTAATTTGATGGGGATCTTCCATCTCTCCGGATTTTTCGCCATGTTGATGAAGCACTTAGTCAACATGTTGTATTTCGTGCAGATCTTCTCAGGTTATTACTTGTTCCAATATGTAATGCACGAATTCTTCCGCACCCAAAACGACCGCAATCTGATGCGCGGCCACCTGTCTCGCCAAGGCAACGTCTTATGGGCGGTACCGTCGCGGATCTTCTTAGGTGCGATGTGGCTGGTCGATTGTGCCTATAAAGTTTCCGGCAAGGAATCTTGGTTCGTCGATAAACTCCGCTTACCGTTTTCTTGGTTGCAGCCGGCGGCTACCAGCGGCGCTTCTGCTGCCGGTGCGGATACCACCAGCGCCGCGACTGGTGCAGCTGCCAGCGGTGCGGCTGACACAGCAACTACCGCAGCCAAAAGCGTCTTTTCCTTGTCTTATCAATACGGTAAAGATCCGATGATGGTCTTTGATCAAATGCCGCACTGGATGTATTCGATCACCAAGGTCTTGATCCCCAACCAGCAAGTGGCCTTCTTCATGCAAAAGTCGATGACGATCATCGAGATCTTGATCGGCTTAGCACTCGTTGCCGGCTTGTTCACTTGGGTCAGCGGTGGTGTTTCCGTGATGTTCACGCTGATCTTTTGCCTTAGTGGGATGTTTTATTGGGTCAACATTTGGATGATCCCAATGGCCATTGCGGTCATGAACGGTTCCGGCCGGGCCTTCGGGCTGGATAAGTGGGTCGTACCGTACTTGCAAAAAGTGTTCGGTAAGTGGTGGTACGGACAACCGCAGTCCCTATACGGTCAAGATACCGTCAAGTAAGCCAGCCGCATTGGCTTTCATTGTCCGCCGTTCGGTTCTGGGGTAGGATGACCTCGGAACCTTTTTTATTCAGTTTGCGAAGGGAGACCGTCTCATGCACCGCTACTTCAAAATGATTCGCCCCTTCGATTACATCATCGTCATCGCATTGCTGGCGGCATCTTTCATCCCTTATGCGTTTTTTGCCCATGCCCAAGCGCGTACCAACGCAACCAGCCCGCGCACCGTCTACACCGCGGTGGTCACCCATGATGGTCAAACCGTGTATCATATCCGGTTGACCGGGCATCGCGGCACCACCAAATTCCGTTATCACGATGGTCACGATTGGAACGAGATCGTGACCACTGATGATCACATCCAGATCGCTTCGGCTGATTGTCCCGATCAAGTCTGCGTGCGTAAAGGCCAAATCGCCAAACCTGGGCAAACCATCGTCTGCTTGCCGCATAAGCTGTTGATCGAGATCAAATCCAGCGGCCGCTCAGCAGGCAACAATACAGGCGGGATGGTGACAGAATGACTTATCATCCAGAACGTACCCGTCAATTGATCTTTATTGCCTTACTTTGCGCACAAGGGGTGATCATTGGGCTGTTAGAGCGCATGATCCCGTTTCCGTTTGCCTTTGCGCCTGGCGCCAAGTTGGGCTTGGCCAACCTGATCACGATCATTTCTTTGTTCACGATGTCCATTCCAGACAGTTTCTTGTTGATGCTGCTGCGCCTCACCTTGACGACGCTGCTTGGCGGGACGCTTTCGACGTTTATGTACAGTGGCGCCGGCGCGTTGTTGTCTTGGGCGGGGATGCTGGCGATCAAGCAACTGGGCGAACGCCGCGTCAGTATGATCGGTATCTCGGCCGCCGGCGGGATCTTACACAACGTCGGCCAGCTGTTGATCGCGAGTTTGATCGCGCAATCTTGGACGGTGATGTTGTACTTGCCGATCCTCAGCTTCATGGGGATCTTGGCTGGAATCGCCGTGGGGATCGCCGCCAACTTTTTATTCGCACACATCGATACGTTACGCCGGCTGCGTTTTGACCGGCAAAAAAGGAGTACGCCATGAAGATCCATCCAATGTGGGCGGATTATCCCGAACTCGCCAAAGACCTAACGGCGACGCTGGATCTGATCGAGTCGCAGATCCGCCCTCAAAATACAGCCGTGGCAAAAGCGCTAGTGGCCATGATCAGCGCCGGTGGGAAGCTGTTGCGGCCGGCTTATTGCCTGCTGTTTTCAGAATTTCAACCGACCCGCGATCGTCAAAAGATCATCGCCTTAGCCGCTGCGGTGGAAGCCTTACACAATGCTACCTTAGTGCATGATGATATTATCGACCGCTCCCCGACACGGCGGGGCTTGCCGACGATCAGCGCCCAGTTCGGCCAAGATGTGGCCGTTTACGCTGGTGATTACTTATTTGTCGTCTGTTTCAAGTTGATCGCCAAATATGCCAGCGACTTGCGCAGCGTCCAACAAGACAGCTCCAGCATGGAACGGCTGCTCAATGGCGAACTCGAACAAATGGGCACGCGCTATGACTATCAAATCGACATCGATCAATACCTGCACCAAGTTTCTGGTAAAACCGGGCAGTTATTTGCCCTTTCCAGCTTCATCGGTGCGTTTGAAAGCGGTCAGCCGCTGGCATTTGCCAAAAAGATCGAAAAAATCGGGATGAATATCGGCATCGCCTTTCAACTGCTCGACGACATCTTGGATTACACCAGCGATCCGGATACGATCGGCAAGCCGGTACATGAAGACATCAAACAAGGCGTCTATTCTGCCCCCTTGATCCTGGCGATGAGCCAAAACCGCCAAGCGTTCATTCCCTACCTCAGCAAACAAGCTGCCATGACCGATGCTGACCTCAACGCCATTCAAGCGTTGATGCAAGACTACGCAGGCATCGCCCAAGCTCGGCAAATGGCCAGCACCTATACGGCGCGCGCCTTAGCCGGCTTAGCCGCCTTACCAGACGTGCCGGCTAAAGCTACCTTGATCCAATTGACCACGGCCTTGCTTGATCGCAAAAGTTAACGACACCCCTACAAAACAGGCACTCGCGACTAATCGCGAGTGCCTGTTTTTTTTAGCGGTGAAAATCCAATGCAAATTGCACCACCTTGCGTTTGGCGCGTTCTTGCGCGCGGGCTAATTGTCCTGCCGAGCGGGCTAGCGGCGCGATGGCATTCAACACCGCTTGTGCTTCCAGCGACGACAACGACTGAAATAATTCCTCGACTTGGATCGCGATCAGCAAGCCGTTTTCCACTTCTTGCCCTAATTGCAGCTCTTTGGGCCGATCGACTGGCTCTGCGATCACTAGCGTTTCAATATCTCCACGCCTTTTTTTCGCCAGCGCATAGCGCATGACCGACGCCAAATGGGCATTCAACACTAAGCGGAAATAGGCCCCAAAGCGCGACCCGCTGCTGCCGTTATACCGCCTGGCAGCATTCAACAGCGCAATGCGTGCTTCTTGGTACCAATCATCGCGGTCATAATTTGGTAAATGATAGGTGTACAACAATTTTTTGACTAACGGCAGATACTGGGCAAACAGCTGTGCAAACGCATCGGAATCTGCTTGGGCGCGTTGTACCAGCTGGATCGTCGCTTCTTTTTCCATGGCACTCCCCCAAATGCCAATACATGAGAGCCCTTATTTTAGCACTTAAGCAAGCGCTGACAAGCGAACCGCTGTTTTCTTGGCAAGCAGCCTTTTCACAACCGCTGAACAAAAAAAATCATGATTTTAAGTTGGGTTTAAGTTTGCCTGCCTAACATAGGCATCACTGAAACGCAGCCGCTCGCTGCCGCAAAAAACAATGGAGATGACAATATGGATAACGCGACGAACTTAACGCCACCGCGCCAACAACCCCGCATTTATCAATTCAAACAACTGCTGCCTTGGCTGATCCCGATCGCCTTGATACTGCTATGGCAAGTCGCCGGCAGCCTCAATTGGCTCTCGACTACCTTACTCCCGACGCCTTGGTCAGTTTTTCAAGATGGGGTCAGCTTATGGCGTGCCGGAGAATTGCCTAAAAATCTTGGCATCAGTCTCTACCGCGCCTTGATGGGTTTTGCCTTAGGCGCAAGCATCGGGTTTTTCTTCGGCATGCTCAATGGCCTGTCCAAAACCGCCCGCGGCTTGTTTGATTCTACGATCCAAATGTTGCGCAACATCCCCCATTTGTCTTTGATCCCTGTGGTGATCATCTTATTTGGGATCGGCGAAACCGCCAAGATCTCCTTAGTCACCGTCGGCGTGATGTTTCCGATCTACATCAATACGTTCCACGGCATCACCAGTGTCGACCCGGAATTGATCGAAATGGGCCAAGCCTATGGGTTGTCGCCAAAAGCGCTGTTGACTAAGATCGTCTTCCCCGGCGCGTTACCGACGATCTTAGTCGGCGTGCGCTATGCCTTAGGGGTGATGTGGACAACATTGATCGTCGCAGAAACGATTTCCAGCAACTCTGGGATCGGCTATATGGCCACCAACGCCCAAGAGTTTATGAACATGAAAACTGTCCTCTTGTGCATCGTGATCTACGCGCTATTAGGGAAAGCCTCAGATCTGATCGCCAAGTTGCTAGAAGCAATCTGCCTGGACTGGCAAGTTAAAAGGAGTCGTTGATATGAGTGAACCTTTATTGACCCTTGAGCGCATCGGCAAGGTATACGGGGCCAAAATGGCCTTACATGATGTAAATTTCAGCCTTTATCCCGGCGAATTTATCGCCTTAGTCGGCATGTCTGGCGGCGGCAAAAGCACGATCTTGCGCTTGATCGCACAGCTAGAAGCACCGACTAGCGGCGAGATCACCTTCGCCCAATCAGACATGGTGACGCGCGTCATGTTTCAAAACGACCGCTTGCTGCCTTGGCTGACCAATGTGCAAAACCTCTCGTTCAAATCCTCCGATCCCACCCAACAAGCGCGGGCTTTGGCGATGCTTGACACAATCGGCTTGGCTGATTTTGCTAACGGCTACCCCAGCGCCTTATCCGGCGGGCAAAAACAGCGGCTCGCCTTAGGCCGAGCCTTGATGGCCGATCCGCAGCTTTTGTTGTTAGACGAGCCGCTGGGAGCATTGGATGCCCTAACGCGCCGCAAAATGCAAGCCAGCATCGCCAAGATCTGCCACGACCAACAGCTGACCACGTTATTGATCACCCATGATGTCGAAGAAGCGGCCCGCATGGCCGATCGCGTGATCGTCATCAAAGACGGTACCAATATCTACGAAGCCGATGGTGCCAAAGGCCAAGATGCGGCCACGATCGGCACCGTGGCTGAACGGGTCTTAGAGGTGATCTTAAACCCAGCGACACCGGCAAGGGGGTGAGCAGCTTGACGACTGCGATCCAAAAAAAGCGCCCTTACTTGTACGAAGTAGATATGATGCGCATCATCTTCATCTTTGGGGTCTTGTTGAATCATACGACTACCGCGTTTGCCCAAAGCATGACTGACGCCACTGGTTGGGCCCATCTGCTGCTGTTGGCGACGCATTTAACGATCCATTTTACCCGGATGGGCTTCATGTTCATGACCGGGCTGGTTTTGACATTAAATTACTATTCGCGCCACGACTGGCCAACGTTTTTTAAAAAGCGCTTTGCCGGTTCCGGCTGGCCGTATGTCTTGTGGAACTTCATCTTGATGGTCATGGCCTTGATCGTTGGCGCCCCTGGGTTCAGCCTGGCAAACTTCTCTGGTACCTACCTCAGCGCACTGGTACATGGCGATCAATTCTACATGTACTACATCTTGGTGACCTTGCAATTGTATGTGCTGTTTCCGCTGCTGGTCGCGTTGTTTAAAAAATTACCCAACCGCCATTTGACCATTTTAGTGACCAGTTTCGGGCTGCAGCTGGCGTTAATGTTTGCCATCAAATACGGCTTGCCGCATGTGGATCGCAGCCATTGGCTGTGGTGGTTTTCCGCTTATGGCGTCAACGTGTTCACCTACCAGTTTTATTTCATTTTTGGCGCGTACACGTCATTGCATTATCAAGCGCTTGTGGCTTTCATCAAACACCACGCCAAAGCCATCGGCAGCTGGACCTTAGCGTTGGGCCTAGGCACAGTGGGCTATTACTTCTGGAATCGCGGTGTTTTAGGCCTCACGCATACCGCTGCAGTTTCCCCGCATCAGCCTTACATGTTAGTTTATGACACCATGATGATCATCTTCGTCTTTGGCATCGGCAAGCTTTATGCGTGCAAACGCCTGGCGCTGCCGACTTGGGTCAAGGACTTAGTCGCCAATGGGGCCAAGGTGTCATTTGGGATCTATCTGGATCAAACCATTGGCTTGACGCTGTTAAGCTGGCTGCTGCAATTTACCAAGTTGCCGGATTGGGGCTATCTCCTGTTGATTCCGATCGGTTATGCCTTGGTCTTGACGATCAGTTTTGCGATCGCATGGTTTTGTTATCGGGTGGCGCCGTTTGGTATTTTGATCGGGCGTCCGCAAATTCATCTCTTCAACCGTCAGAAAGGAATGGTCATTCATGACGCAACTTACCACACTACTGTCCAATCAACTCAAAAATAATCTGACCCGGTCTTTAGTCAAAGACACCAATTACCCTGACTGGTTCACCGGCAAACACTTGCAACAAGATGTCTTGGCCTTGCATACCTTGTTTGTCACCCAAAAACTCGGCCATGGTGATCAGCTTTTAGTCTGCTTGCCTAACTCGGCTGCCTTTTTGGTGATCAATCAAGCCGCGTGGGAGCTGGGGATCATCGTTCATCCGATCAGCCCCACGACGCCTATCCCCGAATTGATCGCCGCTGATCACGAGCAGCACTACCCCATGCTGTTGTTGACGCCTGAATTAGCCGCCGGTTTTGCGGCGCCAGATTTTGGTCATGAAACGCTCCACTTGAACACGGCAGCCCTATCCGTGGTAAAAGACTGCACCCAACTTGATCAGCGCACCAGCGCCGATCGATCGCCGGTGCAAGAAGACGATCTGGGCTTGATCCTCAATACTTCTGGCACCACCGGCCAGCCCAAGCAAGTGGGCTTATCGCAGCGGATCTTATTAAACGCTGCCAGACATGACGCCGCCTCCAATCATATGACCCCAAAAGACACCGCCATGATCACCATGCCGATGTTTCATATCAACGCGCAAGTCATGTCGACGCTGTCTTCGCGGGTGGCCAACGCGCGCATCGTGATTACGCCGCAGTTTTCGGCCTCACAGTTTTGGCCTCAAGTCCAGGCCAATCACGTCACTTGGGTCAGCGTAGTCCCAACGATCATCAGCTTCTTATTGCTCAACGAACAAGCCAACGCCGCTTATGGGCGGCTGCAGGCTAAAATCGCCCTGCGCTTTGTGCGCTCCAGTTCGTTTGCCTTGCCAAAAGAGCGCCTGCAGGCGTTTCAGGCGCGTTTTCATACCTTGGTGATCGAAGGGTATGGCATGACCGAATCTGCCAGCCAATGCACCACCAACCCCCATGACGCGCCTAAGATCGGATCAGCCGGCTTGCCTTATGGCACTGAAGTCAAGCTCGTCGTGGCCGACCAATTTACCGCTGCTCCAGGGGTTTTAGGCGAGATCGCGATCCGCGGCGACCATGTGATCACCCATTACCTGGATGATGCCAACCCTGAGTCATTTAAAGCCGGCTGGTTTTTAACTGGCGATCTTGGCTACTTCGATGAAGATGGCTACTTGTTTGTTAAAGGCCGCAAAAAAGAGATCATTTCGCGCGGCGGTGAAAAAGTCGCCCCGGCCCATGTCGAATCGGTGTTGAGCGCCTTGCCGTTCATTGAACAACTGGCCGTCATCGGCATGCCTGACCCACTTTACGGCGAAGCGGTCACTGCCGTGGTGGTTTCCACCACCCCTGGGTTGAACCAAGCCGCTCAAGCCCAACAACTGCTGGCTTACGGTCAAGCCCAGCTCGCCAAATTTGAAACCCCAACGCAAGTCGAATTCATTCGCGAATTTCCGCGCAACCCCACTGGCAAGATCTTACGCGCGCAACTGCGCGATCAACTACTCGCAATAGGAGCAAACGCATGAAGAAAAAACGCCTGCTGATCACATTACTGATCGCTATCATCGCAGCTGCCGGCTGGTTTGGCTATTCGCAAACCCATGAAACCGCCGCCCAAAAGCTCACCACCGTCACTATTGGTTATCAAAAAGCCGATCCCGTGGATATCTCACGGGCGCGCGGCGAATTAGCTAAGAAAATGAAAAAACAAGGCTACCAAGTCGTCTTCAAAGAATTCCAAGATGGCACCGCCTTAACCACTGCCTTGAAAGCTGGCGACATCGACTATGCCCGCTTAGGCGATGTGCCGCCGGTGACCGCCCAAGCTAACGGCATGGACTTTGTCTATATTGCCGCAGGCGCTGACAAGGTCAAAGGCTCTGGTATCGAAGTGAAAAAAAACAGTCAAATTGCTTCCGTCGCTGACCTCAAAGGCAAGACGATTGCCTACACCAAAGGCACATCAGCGCAGTTCATGATCATTCAAGCCTTAAAAAAAGCCGGCTTGACCACCAGCGATGTCAAATTAGTCTCAATGGACCAAAGCGCCGCAGCGGTCGCTTTTGCTAAAGGCACTGTCGACGCTTGGGCCACTTGGGATCCGTACACGTCAACAGCCGAAGTCAATGCCAATGCAAAGCTGTTAGTGGATGATACCGGCTTGGCTAAAAATCGCGACTTCCTGATCTCGTCTAAACAATATGCCGCCAAACACCAGCAGGTTTCCAAGCTATTAGTCCAATACTTGGCTGACGATATGGATTGGGCCAACACGCATAAAACGGCACTGACCGATATGTTGGTGAAGATGCTCAAGCTTAAAAAGAGCATCGTGTTGCGCATGGTCCAGCGGCGTGATTACTCGATGGGCAAAGTCACCACCAGCATCTTAAAAGAACAACAAACCATTGCCGATGTCTTTTATGCCCAAGGGCTGATCAGCAAAAAGGTCAACGTTGAATCCGCCACGCTCCAATAACCCCTCTTCAGGCTGTTGCTGGCGCACCAAAAAAGATCATGACGCGGGTCATGATCTTTTTTGGTGCGCGCATCGTTTACGCTAATTACGTGCGCGGTGATGCATCTAATGAAAAAACGGCGACACAGCCTAAGCCGGTATGCGCAGCGATCGCGGCGCCGATGGCTTCGATGCGGATCGGCGTTTGCGGATAAGTCGCATGGATGCGCTCCTGCACGGTGGCGGCGGCTTCTGGGGCTTGGGTGGTGGCGATGATCACTTGATGCGTTGGCTCTGCGGCTAACGCGGCAATGGTTTCATCAGCCAAGGCAAACAAGGACTTTTGGCGCGAACGGGCTTTTTTGACCACGCGCAGATGCCCGGCGACATCGACATCCATGACCGGCTTAATATGCAGCATCGTCCCTAACGCCGCACTGGTCTTGGATAAGCGGCCGCCATGATACAAATAGTTCAAATCATCAACGGTAAACCATTGCCGGTACCGCAAGCGATTGGCCTCTAGCCAATCCGCTAAGTCATCGCGGCTGGTACCGGCTTTTTGCTGGGCGATCGCATCTAACACCATCAAGCCCAAACCGGCACTGGCAGCTAACGAATCGACCAAGCGAATATCAGCATCCGGATAATCTTCCAACAAGATCGCCTTAGCCTGCGTCGCCGAATCAAACGTCCCACTCAACCCAGAAGAAAAACCCAAGTACAAAATGGGCGTCTTGGCTTTCACATAAGGGGTAAAAAAGTCGACGAACTGGCCGACATTGACTTGGGCAGTGGTGGGCATGACGCCATTGGCAATTTGGGTATACAAATCAGCGACCGCAAAGGTTTCCCCGAGATCATCGATGTGTTCGACCCCATTCACGTCAACGTGCATCGAAACGAAGTCGACCCCTGCATCGCGCAAAGTTTGGTACGGTAGATCACAAGCGGAATCGGTCAGTAGTTGAAACATGATATTCTCCTTGAGTTTAAGACATATATGGAAATTCTACACTGATTACGAAAAAACACAAATTCGCCGACCGACATACGGCGTGCTCCTTGCAGCGCTGAAGCTTGCTGCGCCAGTAGGCTGGGTCATCTCGCCGAGCAAGCAAAAAAGGGCAAGTCCCAATGCGGCCTTACCCCCTGGCGACTTATGCCATCGCCACATTCGTTTCCAGTTTTGCGCGGTTCAATAACACTGAGCTGGTGACCACAGACAAAGAACTAAAGGCCATCGCCAAACCAGCCAGTTCTGGGCTCAACGTCACCCCAGCGGCAAAAAAGACGCCAGCGGCCACAGGGATCCCTAACACGTTATAAATAAACGCCCAAAACAGATTCAGCTTGATCCGATTGAAGGTTTTCTTGCTCAAGGCCAAGGCCCGATCAACATCGCGCAGATCATTTTTGACCAACACGATCCCGCCGGATTCGATCGCGATATCGGTACCAGACCCCATCGCGATCCCCACATCGGCAACCGTCAACGCCGGCGCGTCATTGATCCCATCGCCCACAAATGCCACCTTGCCATTTTCCTGCAATTTTTGTACCTGTGCGGCTTTATCTTCTGGCAAGACATCAGCGATCACTGCATCGATCCCGACTGCAGCGGCGATTGCTTCTGCCACGCGGCGATTGTCCCCTGTCAGCATCACCGTATGCAAGCCGCGCGCCTTTAATGCCGCGATTGCCGCTTGCGAGGTGGCTTTAGGGGTATCTTGGATCGCGATCAAGCCGATCACCTGCTGGTTTTCGCCAACATAAACAACGGTTTTGGCTTGGGCTTGCAAGGCTGCTGCTTGCTGCTGCAAAGCCTGAGTAATCGTGACGCCGGCTAAGAGCTTGTCATTGCCGACAAAAGCCGTGCTGCCATTGATCGCGGCGCTGACACCTTTGCCTTGGATGGCTTGAAATTCTTGAGCAGCAGGCACTTTGATCCCAGCTGTTTGCGCTTTTTGCATGATCGCTGCCGCCAATGGATGCTCGCTGGCCGCCTCTAGTGCGGCGCTGATGGTCAATACCTGCGTGTCATCCCCGATGATGTCGGTGACCACCGGCTGGCCATTGGTAATGGTACCGGTTTTATCAAACACCACGGTTTGGACATCATTGACAGCTTCAAGGACTTCACCATTTTTGATCAAGATCCCCATTTTCGCGCTGCGGCCAGTGCCGACCATCAAAGCGGTTGGCGTTGCCAAACCTAACGCACATGGGCAAGCGATCACGACTACTGAAACCGCGAAGATCAAGGCACTGGCCAGACTCGCGCCTAAAAACGAATACCACACCATAAATGTGACAATGGCTAACATCAACACGACAGGCACAAAAATATCTGAGACTTTGTCGGTGAGCTTTTGGATCGGTGCATGACTGGTTTGCGCCTTTTTCACCAATTCGACGATTTGCGCTAACATCGTGTCGGCGCCTACTTTTTCAGCCTTGAAGGTCAAAGCGCCGGTAGTATTGATCGTGGCCCCGATCACGTGATCGCCGCTTTGTTTCTCCACTGGCATGCTTTCGCCAGTGACCATCGACTCATCGATCGTTGAATGCCCTGCAGTGATCACGCCATCAACCGCGATTTTTTCACCAGGCTTGACTTGGATCAAATCGCCGACCACGATTTGGTCGATCGGCAACCTTTGGGGTTGGCCGTCGCGCAAGACCACGGCGTCTTTGGCTTGCAGATCGACCAACTTGGATACCGCGTTAGACGCGTTGTTGCGCATGCGTTCTTCAAACACTTGCCCCAGCAGCACAAAGCAAGTCACGATCGCGGCACTTTCAAAAAACACCGGCTGCTGCGTTGCCATCGCGTAAATACTATACAAATAAGCTGTCGCCGTACCGATCGCCACTAAGGTATCCATATTGGCATGATGCTTTTTAAAACTCGCCCAAGCACTTTGCCAAAATGGCCGCGCAGAAGTGGCCATGATGATCGACGTCAAAATCAACATCGTCCAATGCCCGCCAGGCAGCATCCACCCAAACGGCTTGAGGACCATTTCTAATAACATTGGCAGCGACAAGAGCAAAGACACCCAAAACCGCTTCGTGATTGACATTAACTGATCACCACCTTGCCATGGAACATGTCCATCCCGCAACTAAAGCCAAATTCCCCAGCCTTGGCGGTATCGATGGTCACCGTTTGCGGTTGATCCAAGGGCAATTCGGTTTCAAAATCAAAGTCTTTTGAATGCACCACGTCTAAACATCCGGCATCGCTGGTCCGGGTAAAGGTGATTTCAGCGGGAATCCCTTGGCGCAAATTGACGACGGCAGGCTGATAGCCGCCAGCAACGGTAACATTCACTTTTTGTACAGCTTCACTCATAATGATTTCCTCCTGATTGATCAAACGTGATGGGCGCTCATTCGATCACTAATTGCCCGTGGAACATGTCCATGCCGCAAGCCCAAGTATATTCACCAGGCTTAGAGGTATCGATTTTGATGGCTTCGGTTTCCCCTTTAGGCAGCGGCTGATTGATCCCAAAATCTGGAAAGACCACGCGATCCAAACAGCTTGACGGATCTTCACGGGTAAAATTCAGCACCGCCGGCACGCCTTGTTTTAAAACGACTCGTTCTGGGGAATAGCCCCCTAGTACTTTGACATCAACTGTTTGGGTTTGATCTTCGACTTGGGCTTCAACTGTGGCCACGGCGTGCTTGCCGAAAAACCACCACGCGATAAACCCAATGACCAACAACCCAGCGATCACAACGATAATTTGACTCATTTTTCTGCACACGCTCCTTCACAACTATCGGCGTCTCCTAAGCAATTGCAAGCCACATGTTCTGGCGCCGTCGGTAATTTTTGCGCCAACACCGCCTGCATCTGCTTGATATCGGCTTGACTCAGCGTCGTTTGGGCCAGCAAGTCCAGCAACACCCCGCCTTTTTTCATCGCGCACAGATGATCAAACAATTCGCTCGCGGTTTGCGCCATGGCGGCTTTTTCACTCACTTGCGGATGATAGACAAACTTGCGCCCTGCCGCAGTGGTCGTCAAGATCTGCTTTTGCACCAGCCGGCGCAACAAGGTCTTGATCGTTGATTCCGACCAATCACGCTTGCCTTGCAACACGGTGATGATCTCCGTGCTGGCGGCTTGCTTTTTGGTCCAGATCACCCGCATCACTTCCCATTCGGCTGGCGACATTTCCGTCGCGATCGCCATAGCGTCACGTCCTTTCGTTTACGTTTGTAACTCACAAATACAGCATAAGCTTACCATCTACATTTGTCAACGAAATAGGCAAAAAAAACGGCCGCCTGATGGTTGGCTGCCGCTAGTGGTTTAGTGATGATGGCGATGCTTTTTTTCCAATTGCCGCCGCAACGCGTCCAGCTGCGCTTTTTGTTCTGGGCGCCAAGGGACATTGCGCCGCGCTTGGCGCATGATGAACGGATCAGTCGAGCTGGTGAATTCGCGATGCGAGCGTTGGACTTCGCGTAAAAAATCACGCGATGAGATCCGCAGCGCCCCGCGAGAAAAGACGGTCCATTGTTCTGCTTGATCGCTGGTGACGACTGTTAATTGCACCAAAGGCGAATTGTTTTGTTCCGCTAACGCTTCGATATACGAATCCGCAGTTTGATCTTCATTCGTCCAAACGATCTGCATATCCCATTGGTCATATTTTTGCCCGATGCCTGGTACATACATGGCATCAAACACCACGATCATCTCGGCTTTTTCATGGGCCCGGTATTCTGCTAAGACTTGCAGCAGCCGGTCGCGAGCGGCATCCAGCTTGTCATCCGCCTTGAGTTTGGCCAGATCCGGCCAATTGCCGATAACATTATAGGCGTCGACGATCAAAATATGCCGGCGCATCTTATTGGCCTCGACTAGAAAAGGCCTGATACATTAAGATCCCGGCAGCAACGCTGGCATTCAGGCTTTGCACATGACCAACCATGGGAATGGTCACCGTGGCATCCATCAGCTTGGCAACGCCTGGGCTGATGCCTTTGCCTTCATTGCCGATCACCAAAGCGATCGGCCCATGCGCATCCCATTGCCGGAAATCTTGGCCATCCATAGCGGTCCCAAACACCCACACGCCGCGGTCTTTCAAGTCGCGGATCGCGTTGGCCAAATTGGTGACGCGCGCCACCGGCACATGCTCAATGGCGCCAGTCGACACTTTGGCTACCGTCGACGTCAAGCCGACTGCCCGGTGTTTGGGGATGATCAGCCCGTCAACGCCAATAGCATCGGCGGTCCGCAAGATCGAACCTAAGTTATGCGGATCTTCTAAGTTGTCCAACACGACAAAAAACGGGTCGTGGCCTTGGGCATGATCGAATAAGTCGGCGATCGTGGCATAAGCATAGGGGCTCATCGCCAACATGACCCCTTGGTGATTGCCGCCATCGGTCAAAAGATCCAGCTTCGCCTTAGGCACTTGGCTGACCAAGATCTTCTTGCTTTGGGCCGCTTTGACGATCGCGTGCACTTGATCGCTTTTGAGTTCGCTTTGCACGAATAACTTGTTGATATTCGCCGCCGAACCCACTTTGAGTGCTTCTTCGACCGCGTGGCGGCCAAAGACAAACTCAGCATCCGCCGCCTCTGATTCTTCAGGCTGGTGCTGACGGCGATCGGCTTGCTGTGCACGCTCGTAGCGTTCATCACGCGCCGCTTTTTGCGTGGGATCGCGATGGAACTTACCTGAGCGCGGCTTGCGCTTATTTGGTTGTGATTTGACCATGGCCGGTTCCTCCTGCTTCAACGTAGTCGATACACCACGCTGCTAATTCATCGATTCGCGCCTTTTGGCCGGTTAATTGCAAATAGCCGAACAAGGCCTCAAATCCCGTCGAGATACGATAAGTGACCACGTCAGTGTGCTTGGCGTGGGTATAGCTTTTGGCATTGCGTCCGCGTCTGAAATAATCCCATTCGTCATCACTCAGCAAGGCTTGTGCTTCCATGCCGGCGATCAAAGCCGCTTGGGCTTTAGCTGAAACGAAAGACTTCGCGACTTTTTGTAATTGTGCCGGGCGGACTAGGCCGCGCGCCAGCAAGTGCTGGCGGACATAGACTTCATACACTGCATCCCCTAAATAGGCTAATGCGATCCCGTTAAGTTGTTTTGCGTCGGTCATTTGCGGCGCCACCTCGTTCCTTGCGGCGTATCTTCCAAAAGAATGCCTTGTTGTGCCAAGTCATCTCTGATCTGGTCACTTTTGGCAAAATCCTTGGCGGCGCGCGCCGCATCGCGCTGTTTGATCAAGTCATCAACTTGCGCATCCAGTAAGCCGCTGGCTGCAAAATGCACCCCGAAAATTGCCAGCCAATCGCTTAACGTCGTGCGCAATAAGGTCAAACTGTCAGCCGCCACCGTTTTTTCAGCGGCATACTCGTTCATCAACTTGGCCAAGTCATAAACGACTGCCAAGCCATTTTGCACGTTAAAATCATCATCCATCGCCGCAATAAATTGGGCTTTTTTATCCTCGACTTGCTGGGTGATGGCTGCATCGACGCCCGCTTGAGCGTCTTTGAGCCGATAAGCCGCATTGGTATCGGCATTGTGCAGCTTTTCTAAATTACGAGCGGCTTCTTGCAAGCCGGTTTCTGAATACCGGATCGGCCGGCGATATTGGGTCCCTGCCATCAAAAAGCGCAAGACCATGGGCTCGACGGTTTTCAAGATATCATGCACCGTGATGAAGTTGCCCAAAGACTTGCTCATCTTCTGGTCGTCTTCGCCAATGGTCACAAACCCGTTGTGCAGCCAATAATTGGCAAACTTCTTGCCAGTCTTCGCTTCAGATTGGGCGATTTCATTCGTATGATGCGGAAATTCCAAGTCTTGCCCGCCAGCATGGATATCAATGGTATCGCCTAAAATCGTGGTGGCCATCACTGAGCATTCGATGTGCCACCCAGGCCGCCCTGCCCCCCAAGGTGATTCCCAAGAGATCTCACCGGGTTTGGCGCCTTTCCATAAGGCAAAATCGACCGGATCTTCTTTGCGCGCCGTTTCCGCATCAGCGGTATGCTGGCTGGCACCTTGTTCGAGTTCATCAATATTTTTGTGGGCCAATTCACCATAATGCGGGAATTTGCGCACGCGATAATAAACGTCCCCATCTACGGCATAAGCGAAGCCTTTGGTGATCAAAGCTTGAATAAACGCAATGATCTCTGGGATCATGGTACTGGCGCGCGGGTTGGCCGTTGCCGGTTGGATGCCAATGGCTTTCGTATCAGCCATAAACGCATCAATATAGCGTTGCGCCAGATCAAGCGGGGCCACATGTTCTGCTTGGGCCGCCTTGATGATCTTATCATCGACATCCGTAAAATTCATGACGTAATCGACTTGGTAGCCGCGGTATTCAAAATACCGGCGGATTGTATCAAAAGCGATCGCACTGCGCGCATTGCCGATATGAATGTAGTTATATACAGTGGGTCCACAAACATACATGCGCACCTTACCAGGAACCAGCGGCTTAAACACTTCCTTGCGCCGTGTGAGCGTGTTATATAGTTGCAGCATCAGCAGATGCTCCTTTCTGCAAAAAGAGTCTCGTGCCTATCATACCGAATAATCCCGTCGCAATAAAGCTAGTTCTCGCGTAATAACGCCAAAAAGGCCTCGCCGTACTTATCTAATTTATTTTGGCCGATGCCTTTGACGGCCAACATCCCTAAACGATCTTGCGGTTTGTCGGCAGCTAATTGTTTCAACGTTTGATCAGAAAAGATCACATAAGGCGGCACCCCAGCGTCTTCGGCCAAGTCGCGCCGCAAACTGCGCAGCTGTTGGAACAAGTCATCATCGATGGCCAAGGTGGCTTTGGCTTTAGCCGCCATTTTGCGCTGCACTTGCTGCTGTCCGCGCAATACGGCAGCACCGCTGGCCGTCACCGCAAGCGTCGGATATTGACCGCCGTTGGCCATCAAAAAGCCGCTGGCTGTCAAAAAGTCGATGAAGCCGGTAATGTCTTTTTGCCGCTGGCTGGCCATCAACCCATAAGTCGACAGGCTTTGCAAATGCAGCTCGCGGATCCGTTGATTATTCGCCCCAGCAAGCACTTGTGCCACCAAGGCTTTGCCAAAGCGCGAATGCATCCGCACGACACACGACAAGACTTTTTGCGCGTCTTGGGTGACATCCACAAGCTCGCGGTGGTCCAAACAATTCGAACAGCGGCCGCAAGGGGCACTTTTTTCACCAAAATACCGCAAAATATACTGCTGCAAGCAATCCCCGGTGTTGGCATATTGCTGCATGGTTTGCAGCTTCAAGTATTCGCGCTGCTTATAATCGTCATCGCCGTCGGATTGATCAATAAAATAATGCCGGATCTGCAAATCCTGCGGCGCAAACAATAAGATCGCCTCAGAAGGCAAACCGTCGCGACCGGCCCGGCCGGCTTCTTGGTAATACGACTCCAAGTCTCCAGGCACTTGCGCGTGGATCACAAAGCGGACGTTAGACTTATCGATCCCCATGCCAAAAGCATTGGTCGCGATCATGATCGGCTTGCGATCAAATAAGAAATCTTCTTGATTTTGGGCGCGCTCAGTTTCACTTAACCCGGCGTGATATTTGGTCACTGGTAAATGTTGATGGGTCAACAAGTTGTACAAGCGCTCCACTTCCTTGCGCGTGGATGCGTAGATGATCCCGCTTTGATCCGCATTAAGTTTCAAGTATTCGCGCAAATACAGGTCCTTATCTTGATCGCGCACCACGTTAAAGCGCAAATTTTCGCGGGCAAAACCGGTATTGACCATTTGCTTAGGATCGATCCCCAGCCGCGCACAAATATCTGCCGCCACCCGCGTTGTCGCAGTGGCGGTTAAAGCGACCACGGTTGGATGCGAGGGCAAATTGGCCGCCACCGCTTGCAAATTAAGATAGCTCGGCCGAAAATCATGGCCCCATTGCGAAATACAATGGGCTTCATCCACTGCCATCAAGCTGATGTTCAACGCCGCCAATTCCGCTTGAAACTGAGGCATGTCTAACCGTTCCGGGGCTACATACAATAACTTGACCTCATCGCGTGCCGCCATTGCCAAGCGGTGTTCGGCTTCTTGATAGGTCAATGAACTATTGATGAAGGTCGCCGAGATCCCATTTTCATTCAACGCGTCCACTTGGTCTTTCATCAAAGCGATCAGCGGTGATACCACTAACGTCAACCCCGGCAGCACTAACGCGGGGATCTGATAGCATAATGACTTGCCGCCGCCAGTCGGCATGACGACTAAAGTATTCTCCCCAGCGATCACTTGGTCGATGGCGCGATCTTGACCAGGACGAAAGGCCGGATACCCAAATTTATCTTTCAAGATTGCTAATGCTTGCGCGTTGGCCATGTGTACTCCCTCGTTTCTATCCTACTATTCTACCTGTGATCGTGATCACTGTACAGATTTCGCCAACGCGCTTGGCGCCGCGCAAAACACAAGCACCTTTGACACACAACTGCGCGTTGTGCCTCAAAGGTGCTTGAGGAAAAACTTTGATTTAATCGGTTAAGCTTGGCCGGCCAAGTGGTCGTTGCCTAAACTCATGTGCTTCTTGCGGTGGATGATCTCTTCTTGACGCCCATGGACCATTGGCCGCTTGTTCGGGTTGCCTAAGTAGCCGCACAACCGCTTGACCACATCACACGTGTCTGGGTTGTGATTGCCGCATTGTGGGCATTCATAGCCTTTTTCAGTGGCTTTGAATTCGCCTTTGAACCCACATTCAAAGCATTGATCGATCGGGGTGTTGGTGCCTAAGTACCCGACTCGATCATAAGCATAGTCCCAGACGGTTTCAAGCGCCTTAGGGTTTTGCTTCAGGTTCGGATATTCGCAATAATGAATGAAGCCGCCAGAACAATACTTCGGGTAGTCTTTTTCAAAATCAAGCTTCTCAAAAGGCGTCGGCTGCTTGCGCACATCGTAGTGGAAGGAATTCGTATAGTAATCTTTATCGGTAATATCTTTGACCACGCCGAAACGCTTCTTATCAGCACGAGCGAAGGTATCCGTCAATGATTCAGAAGGAGTGGAGTAAACCGAGAAGTGATAGCCATATGCTTTTTCCCACTCGACACAATGATCATATAAGTCTTTGACCACGTCGATGGTAAACTGCTTGGCGTCAGGATCTTTTTCCCATTCGCTGCCATAAAAGACGGTCCCAACTTCATACAACCCGATATACCCCAAAGAAACTGTGGCACGCGAGTTTTTGAAGACTTCATCCACTTTTTGGTCATCGGCCAAGCGCTTGCCAAAGGCCCCATATTTATATAAGATCGGCGCCGATTCTGGCGTCGCTTCTTTGGCGCGTTCGACTTTGTACACTAACCCTTGCTCACAAATCGCCAGGCGTTGTTCAAGGATCGCCCAAAACTGCTTCTTGTCGCCTTTAGATTCCATCGCGATCCGCGGCAGGTTCAGCGTGATCACACCGAGGTTCATCCGGCCGGCATTGACCTCTTTGCCGGTTGCCGGATCCTTCCAGCCTTGCAAGAAGCTGCGACAGCCCATCGGTGCCTTGAAACTGCCGGTCAATTCAACGATCTTGTCATAAGACAGCACGTCTGGATACATGCGCTTAGTCGCACATTCCACTGCTAATTCTTTGATATCGTAATTAGGATCTTGCGGATTTAAGTTCAAGCCGCGCTTTAAGGTAAACACGAGCTTCGGGAAAATCGCCGTGCGCTTTTCCTTGCCTAACCCGCCGATGCGGATCTTCAAAATGTCTTTTTGGATCTCGCGTTCGATCCAGCTGGTGCCTAGCCCAAACCCAACCGTCACAAAAGGCGTTTGGCCTTGGGTGGAGTACAAGGTATTCACTTGATATTCCAAGGTTTGTAAAGCATCAAGAATATCTTTTTGCGTCCGGCGCTTCGCATAAGCGGCTTGTTTATCCGCGTCATCCGTTAATTCAGCGGCTTCGACTAAATGCTTTTGATAATTTTTCTCGGCAAATGGCGCTAAGACTTCATCCGTGCGATCACTGGAGCAGCCGCCATATTGGGAGCTGGCGACGTTGGCGATGATCTGGGTCATTTGGGTGACGGCGACTTGGATCGAGTTAGCCGGTTCAACTTCAGCATTACCGATCACAAACCCGTGATTGAGCATTTCCTTAAAGTCGATCAAGCAACAGTTCGTCTCTGCCATAAACGGGGTGTAATCCAGGTCATGCCAATGAATGTCCCCGCGCAAATGGGCATTGGCCACAGCCGGCGGCAGCATTTGCAGCCCCATGGCTTTGGCTACGGCACCGGCAGTCAAATCACGTTGGGTGGAGAAAACGCGCGAGTCCTTATTGGCGTTTTCATGCACCACCGAAGAATCGCGATCGATCAGCTTTTGCACGTTGTAGTTCACGTCGGCTTTCTTGGCGCGCTCGATATCGCGCTGCATCCGATAGTCGGTGTACGCCTTGCCCCAGTCATATTTATGCGCATTCAAAAGCGCCTCTTCAACGACACTTTGCACCTCCGCGATGCGGACGTCTTTGTCGAAGCGGTCAGTGATCGTAGCCACTGCATCATCAGAAATACCTTCGATCACCCGATAGTCCGTTGGGGACAAAACCGGGTCGACGGATACCGCCGCTTTGGTGATGGCCCGGGTGATCTTACTTTGATCGAAGTCGACGATGCGGCCGTCGCGCTTTCTTAATTTGATTTTGACTTTAATGTCGATCATATCCTGGATCTCCTTTAACGTATTGTTGTCCGCCAAGGTGGCGCTTTGGCAACAAGATGATGTATCTATCATACCATGATGAGGGACTATATGTGGTGTGAAAATATAAAATTCCTGATTTTCCATTCTAGATATGGTATAACATGTTGCCAGCTATCATCTCCGCCTTAAGGCCGATTTTGCGCCATCTTTCCCCCATGCAGCGCCGATTACGCTACACTTAAGGTAATCACATCCCCCCAAGATTAAGGAGAATCATTATGCATACCAATACTAAACAACTACTGACTTGGATCATCATCGCGATCGTTGCGATCATCCTCTTGCCGATCGTGACTGGCTTGATCGCCTTGATCGTCAAGCTTGCCTTATTGGTGGTGATCATTGGGATCTTGTACTGGGCTTATCAAACCTTCATGGCCAAACGCTGATCACCTAAAAATGCCGGTACCGCTTTTACCCTTGCAGGGCGAAGCGGTACCGGCATTTATTTGGGGTTTAGATCAACTTGCCGCTAGCCATGAGTTTGGCCACGTCAGGTTGAACATGCGCGTATTTTGCCACGGTGTCATCCCATTGAATGAAGTACATCTTGTACCACAACAAAAAGGTGTACAAGACCCAGATCTGGCGGCGGCCATTGGTCTTGCCGTCAAAGTTGTCTTGCAAGAGCTGCAAGATCTGCTTTTGGTCAAATAATTCAGCCACCCAGTCTTCGGCAAATAATTCCCGCACCACCGCGCAATACTTCTCTTCGCGCAGCCAAGTCTTCACCGGCACCGGGAAGCCCAGCTTTGGCCGGTTAGCAAAATCTGCAGGCAAATGCTTTTCTGCTGCCTTGCGAAAGACCCACTTGGAGCCATTCGGGTTCAACAGATAACGGCTTGGGATCGAATTGGCCAATTCGGCGACCTTGCGATCAAGAAACGGCACCCGCAGTTCCAAAGAGTGCGCCATGGAAATCTTATCCGCTTTTTGCAAGATGTCGTTGAGCATGAAATGGTGCAAGTCAATATATTGCATCTGCTTAAGTTCATCGGCGTCTTTGACTTTGGCGAAGTCTTTTTGGTAGATGCCGTTGACGGTCAAGTCGTTTTGATAGTCGGCTTGCAATAACCCATTGGCTTGCTCACTAGTGAAGATCGTCGGTTGGGCAGGATCGTAGATGAACGCTTCCCCTACATAATATTCGGATGGCTTTGCCGTCCAGGTGTACAAGTGCACTTTCCCAGGAAAAGCCGGCAGTTTCTTGATCCCGCGCCCTAATGAATAGCGCAAGCCCCGCGGCAGCTTGTGTAAGGTGTTGGCAAATACCCGGATCACTTGCTTTTTGGTGTGCATCCCATAATTGACATACCCGGCAAACAGCTCATCAGCACCTTCACCAGATAGTGCCACCGTCACCTTTTTGCGGGACAAGCGGCACAAGTACCACAATGGGATCACGGAAGGATTGGCATCAGGTTCGTCCAAGTGGTATTGCATCTCGGCAAAATCATGGAACGCTTCATCGCCATCCACCGTCTCAACATTGAAGTTCAAGCCGTTTTCTTCAGCCAACCCGCGCGCCACGCTAGCTTCGTCAAACGGACCATTGTCAAAATTGACGGAGAACACTTCATGCGGCTTTAACACCGTGGTCACATAGCTGGAATCGACGCCTTCAGACAAGAAGCTGCCCACCGGCACATCCGCCACATTGTGCAGCTTGATCGAGTCAACGACTTCTTTATCGATGGCATCGATGGTCGCTTGTTCGCTGCGCCCTTCATTGAGCTTGTAGCTGGCATCCCAATATTCGTGCATTTGCAGCGTTTGGTCTTGATATTCAAACCAATGCCCAGCTGGGAAGCGATAGACGTTTTTGAAGAAGGTCTCATCCAAGTCATTATATTGATTCATCAAATAAGGCTTTAAGGCTTGCTTGTTGAGCGCTTTTTTGAAGTGCGGGTGTTTCAAAAAGGCCTTGATCTCAGAGCCGACGATGAAAGTCTCACCTTGTTGATAATAATATAGCGGCTTGATCCCAAAGAAATCACGTGCGCCAAACAAGGTCTTCTTATTATCATCCCAAATCAGATACGCAAACATGCCGCGCACCCGGTTAAGCGTCCCTTCCATGCCCCACTCTTCATAACCATGCAGGAGCACTTCAGTATCCGCTTTAGTTTTGAACACATGGCCAGCGGCGATCAGTTCTTCGCGTAAAGGCTGGAAGTTATAGATCTCACCATTGAAAGTGATCACAATGGTGCCATCTTCATTATAAATCGGTTGACCGCCGCCATTAAGATCAATGATGCTCAACCGGCAAAAGCCCAGTGCCGTTTCATCATTGATATAATGGCCGCCGCCTTCAATGTTCGGACCACGATGCCGAATCATTTCCATCATTGCTTCGATGGTCGATTCTTTATCAAGCACCGTTGGGTCATTGAACGCAATAATTCCACACATTGTGTCTGTTCCTCCTCCAGCCAAATGCAGCGCCATGCTCGATTGCACGGCTTAGACTGTTATCACATTAAGGAAAAGCAAGGCGGCTGTCAAGCATCCAAGCCCGAGCTTAGTAAAGTCTTTGCAGACCACCGCGCCAAGACTGCCCAATTCCGTTTGCCGCAGTGTCCAAAACAAGCGATCCGCCTGCATCATCAAAGCTGCACGCTTTGCAGACGCCAAATACCAGCCAATCAAGCCAACCAAACCGCATATGTAGCCCACAAAAAAAGCACCTCGCTAATGAAGTGCCCCTTAGCCGCGTGCCAGGTTTTTTTGCAGTGCTCGTCATCATCATGAACCGCAAGCATTGATTAAAAAAACGCGGCATGACCGGCCTTGATGGGCCATCATGAACCGCGAAAACTTCGCCGTCTGGATCTGACGCGACTTGAACGCGCGACCTCCTGCATGCCATGCAGGCGTTCTCCCAACTGAACTACAGACCCCTGGTGGAATTTTAATCATGGTGCCAAATGGATCCGATGAGATTCGAACTCACGACCTCTGCCATGCGAAGGCAGCGCTCTCCCAACTGAGCTACGGACCCAAAACACAAGCTTTATTGTAGCATATTTATACCGGCTGTAAAGGCTTTTTAAGCGATTCTCCCCACAACCAAAAGGGGCCGCGAATGCGGCCCCTTTTTGGGTAGGTTGGCCGTGCGGAGGGTAGCCGCACAGCGATTTCACTTTGGAGGAGTGAAAATAAAAGGGTTGGGGTCAAAACGAGTGGGTCGCTCGTTTTGATAAACTTATCGTAACAATTAGTTGTGAAGAAAGTGTGAAGATGACTGCTTAACTGCGTGCGGCTTGAAAATTAAAGCTCAAGATCACCGCAAAAAGCGTGACAATCAAGCTCGCAAACAAGACATGATAACTGGTCGCATCGATCAATAATGCCCCGATCAACGGGCCGACCGCACGCCCAGCCGATGCCAACATTTGCACGACCCCTTGATAGCGACCGCGGGCATCCCTTGGAGAAAAGAGATCGACATAAGTTGACACCGCCGGCAGCGCCAAGACCTCACCCAGCGTCAACACCGCCATGGCCAACATGAAACTCCAATACGGCTTGGCCAATAGCAACAAGCCAAACGCAGCCACAAACAAGCTGAACCCCGTCGTCAGCCGAGCGCGGATATGTACGCTTAGCCAATCATCAAATGCCGTTAACACCGGCTGAAACACCACGATCAACACCGCATTGAGCGTCCACAATAAGCTGTAATCCCGCACCGTCATCCCCAACTGCAGCATAAACGCCGAGATGTTGCTTTGCCATTGCTCATAAGCCACCCACGTCACAAACAATAATACCAATAGCCAAATCACATTTGGCCGCCGCGTTGGCTGCTTTGCGTGCTGTTTTTCGGCGTGATGGCGGGCAGGTCTGGTGATGTTAAAATGCCGCCAAGCCACGACCCAAAACAGTGAAAACATGACACACGCCAAGATAAAGATATACGTGATCCCCAAAGGCAGCACATAGCCGACGACCAACGTCCCGATGACTAACCCCAAATTGCTCATGAAATACAAGACGTTAAACACATAAGACGGCTTGCGGCTGGTGACTAATGTGGCGTAAGAATTGACATTCGTCGCCACGATCCCATTACCCAAGCCTAATAGCACCAACCACAACGGATACGCCGGCCAGCCATGCCAAAAGATCAACCCCAGCGTGGCCAGCACATTGATCGAGATCCCCAGCAGCAAGGTCCAATATGGCTGCCAGCGATCAAACAAGCGGCCGCCGCAATAATTGCCGGTCATCGTCGCCATTGAATTGATAAATAAAACGATTCCAGATACCGTCAACGATTCATGCAGATACTCATGCATATAAATCGTAGTCAAAGGCCAGATAAAGCTGATCCCGGTATTGGTGATCAAACTCCCTAAAAATAGCCATGGTAACTTTAATTGTTGTCGCCGCATAACGCTCCTCCTGCACACCACTTAGTCTCCCAGCTCATTTTACTGAAGCGGCCAAGCGCGCGACACCTTAATGGGCAATTTCTCATTCCGGCCTGCACCAGATGAGAAGCGCGCTCATGCGCAGTCAATAATAAGAGAATAATTTTTCTCGTAATCGTTCGGGAATCCTACCGAATCATGCGCCGGTGCGGTAAACTGGACATATCAGCATAGAATTCGAGAGGTAAAACCGATGACAGTAGAATCCAGCTTGAACTATCAGCAAACTTTTTTTAATGAATTCAGCGATGCCTGGGCCAAGCAATCGACCTATCATTTATATAAAGGCATCGATCAAACCGCAGAAACATTACGCTTGGAAGTCTCCGAAACCCCTGGCTACATCTTAGCTTATGACAAAGGGGCCCAAGATGAGCTGCAAGCGTTCTTGCAACGTTCATTCATCACCTTTTTACGCCAACATATCCCGTTTTTCGAAGTGGCCGATGACGGGCGCGTCTTCTTTGGCGATTGGTATCACCGGCGTGAATTTGGCAGTTTAAGCGTCTTTGATCGCAGCATCGATCAATTGACGCCCGAACAGCGCAACATTTTGCCGCAATTAGAAGCCTTCGCGCAAGATCCTGATCACTACCTCGATAACCAAATCGAAGCCTTGCGCAAAGACGTTTATCGCAGCGTCAATGACTTGCACAACCAATTAGAAGCGGCAACTGTTGAAGCCCCAAGTGCGCCCAGCCGCAGCACGACAGCGCCCGGCAACAGTTTCCGGGGATTGTTGAAGAATTTCATCGATCCTGATGATGATGACACCAGCGCGTCTGAGCCAACACCGCAGCCGCGCCGCCGCAGTGCGCCAGCCGATCTCAAGGCGCGCTTTGATGCGGCTAAAGCCCAAGCAGACAGTGAATTTGATGCCAAAAAGCGCACGCTGCAAGTCTCCGCGGCGATCACTCGCTATGAATATCAAGCCGTGATCGGCACTTACAGCTCGGTCACCCAATTTGAAAACGTCTTAGCCAGCCTCAAAGACGATTTCATGCGGGCACTCGAAGTGAAGGGAGACCAAGCCAATGCTTAATTACCAAAACAAAGACCTCCAAAAAATTGCCACTAGTGCTTTATCGGCCAAAGACGCGCGCATCAAGATCACCGAACACTATGCCCACGCCTTCCACAAGCAGGAAAATTCTGCCTTATGGGCCCAAAACGAAGCCGCTTTAGCCAACCTCACCACCAGCTACACCACCTTATTGGCCGATAAACTCTATCAAGCCTTAGTCGCCTTGCCTGGCTTAAACCACAAATTTGCGGAACGCTTATGGCTGTCACCGCAGATCCGGACTTCCGGTCACAGCCAAATCACCTTGTACTTGGCCTCTGCAGACGCCAATTTGGAATTGTTGGTGATCGACTCGCCGTTATTGGACTCGGCAACTTTAGTGGCCCGCAACTTGCCGACCTTGTTGCAAGTCACCGCCAAAGAAGAGGCGGACTTGCCTTTTGACGACAATGAACTTTCAGCCTTAAGCCTGTTGATCAAGGCGCTTTATGACGCTGACTTTGCCTTCAAGACCGTCGATGAAACGGTCCTGCAGCCAGTTGATGGGCTGACTTTCAAGACCAAATACGATAACACCCGCACCATTGAAGCCGCCAAACTCGTCGCCAAAGCCGGCGATTTGACCTTAGGCGTCGACTTGGATGGGGCAGCGCCAATCGCGTTTCATGTGTTAGATGATGCCGGTCACGACTGGATGGATCTGGGCACAGAAGCCCAAGACGCTGATGCCTTTTCATGGGCATCTACGACCATTCCGGAAGAATTAGTCGGCCATCAGCTGACCTTACAAGTCGTCGTTCATGCCGGTGAAAATGCCCCGGCGTTAGATGAATTATTTGTGATCGCATCTAACCACGCCATCTTGATGCGCCAAGGCAAACAGCCAGGCAGCTATGACTTGGCGCTGCCAAACCATCAAGCCCTCAGTGTCGTCACGAATGAAGCCGCCGATACGATCACCTTGCACTATCCAGAAACCGATGTGCAGATCATGGAACTTAATCACCAATACCCATTCATCGGTGAATGGCTGAAAGTCGTCTTGCCGCAAAAACGCGCATTTAATTGATTTCTCATCATTTTGCTAGTAATATCTAACATATTCTATGCAAAAGAGGTCTTGTCTATATGGCGAATGAATTTCCCCAAGTCTTAACGATCGCCGGTGTTGATTCCGATGGTTCCGCCGGCGCGCAAGCCGACTTGCACAGTTTCTTTATGCGCGGCACGTATGGCACCTTGGTCTTGACGGCAGCCGTCGCAGGCAATTCCTATGGCATCCACGACAGCATGGTCGTGCCGCTGGCTTTTATCGATCACCAATTTGCCGATCTGGCCAACGACTTGCACATCCGAGCTTGCAAAACCGGCATGCTTGCCGATTCTGCCGTAATCAACTGCGTGGTCAAAAATATCACGCAATACGATTTTGGCCCGCTGGTGTTAGACCCGGTGATCTCCACCAAACATGGCAACATGTTACTGGAAACGGCTGCCTTTGAAACCTTGAAAACGGCCTTGATCCCTTTGGCAACCGTCATCACGCCGAATTTTTACGAAGCCGAGCACCTCACCGGCATGACCCTTGATTCTGATGCGCGCATCATTGCCGCTGCCCATCAGATCCAAGCCATGGGGGCCAAAAACGTGGTCCTTAAAGGCCGCCATGATGATTCCGACCAAGATACCGTGCGCGATTATGTCTTGTTAGCCTCTGGGGAGGCCTTTTGGTTGACGGGACCCTATTTTGCCACTGAACGCAAAAATGGGACCGGCGATACCTTAAGTGCGGTGATCACTGCCGAATTAGCCAAAGGGCAAGAGGTTGAAACCGCCGTGCGCATCGCCAAGCAATTCGTCGATACCGCGATCAAAAACGCCATTGCCGTGGGCCATAAATTCGGTCCGATCAATCACTGGGCCAACCCGCTGACCCCACCGGCAATTTAACCGCAAAAAAACCACCCAGAAGCAGGCCAGTGCCTGCTTCTGGGTGGTTTTTTGCTGTGTTTGGTTTAGGCTTTAGGCGCGCGCACCGCTGTCACCACTTCCATGACGGCCATCACCAGCATCATGCCGCCGGTGACTTGGACCAAGACCATGATGGCATGAAACGGGTTGAACAACAAAATACCGCCGGCGATGATCACGATCACGCCATAAAGGATCTGCGGCACGGCGCTGACATTGACATATTGCTTGTCAGCCTTGGCCGTGGCGATCTTATTCAAGCCAAACAAGATCACGAAGATCCCGATGGTCACCGGCAGCAAGCTCATGACCGGCCGCAATAACGCCGCTACCAACAAGGCTGCCACCAACAAGGCCAGCCCTCGCGTCAAGGCCCAATTACGCGTGGTTGCCGCATGGCGTGCTTTCAAGCCTTGGATCAAGGCCGGTGCCGCCATGACCAGCAAGCCTGCGACTAAGACCCATTTGACCACGGTGTACACCGTTTGCGGCAAGAGCAAAAACCATAACCCTACCAGCAATAAGCTGAGACTGCGAACCAGCACATTTTTGAAGACGCGCGTGACTTTTGTGTGCATTGTTAAATGCTGCTATATAAAATGTGGAAGAATGTCTAATGACACTAGTAAAGGATTATATTTTTCCTTTCGTAGTTGTACATTCATTATTTTATTTGGTCCCGTTAACACCAGTATGCTTACGTCGGTAGTCACCTTGCAACATTGACTGGCTCTTGAACCTTTAGGACATAGCCTGCCCTTGAGCATATTGAATCAAGTTCTGTACGGCATTCTCGTCACGCTCAAGTTGAGCACCACAGCCGTAACAATGAAACTCGTGATGTTTCGTGCCGTGAAGGACATTACCGGCTAAGGTCAGTTTATTGTCACCAGTTTTCACTAACCCACAACGACTGCAGCGCTGTGTGCTAGGGTAGAACCGATCAACGATCATCAGCTGGCGGCCATACCATTGCGCCTTGTCCTTCATCAGCACTTTGAAACGTCCAAACAACGAGCGATGTAAATTCTTCGCCAGTCGCTTGTTCATCTTCATATGCAAGACATCCAAGTCTTCAATGGCAAGCGTGCCGTTGGCTTTCACCAACATCGTCGTAAACTTCTGCAAGCGGTCACTTTGAATCCGCGTCACTTTCTGATAGGTCCGCTGCAACTTGGTTTTCGTTGCGCGGTAATTGTTAGAGCGAAAGTGCTTGGGATTGGCTAGACGTTTGCGGGCCAGCCGCCGCTGGTACAAGGACACGCGGTGATACAAACTGACTAATTGCTCGGTCAATACGCGGACTGATGACAT
>NZ_RHOI01000017.1 GCF_003946165.1 Lacticaseibacillus baoqingensis
AAGGGTCTACCCTTTAGCGTTTGCGAGGTCCGGTTACCCGGCAGGAGTCCCCGCTGTTAAAGAACGGAAAAACGTATAGTGTGTACCAGCACCATATCCGTTCCCATGATCGTGATAACAAGATACCACATATTTCCGGACAAGTAAACTGAAAAGTAAGCCTTTACAAAAACTTTAGAAACAGGTGACAATGGATTTTTTCAAACCGGATTTAACCAACTATTATACAAAGCTCACAATTCAGGCCTGCAAACAGCGGAAAATGGCCTAAATGTTACAGCAACTATATATTTGATTGTGTAAACGGGTTCTCTTTGGCATGTAGCCTCTTTCACACAATCCC
The DNA here is from genome assembly GCF_003946165.1 of Lacticaseibacillus baoqingensis. Lineage (GTDB taxonomy): Bacteria > Bacillota > Bacilli > Lactobacillales > Lactobacillaceae > Lacticaseibacillus > Lacticaseibacillus baoqingensis. The sequence continues at coordinate 344 of NZ_RHOI01000017.1, forward strand.
CTTAGCGCTATACTTGTTCACGTAAGCACAAGAGGAAGGAGCTTGAATATGAAGGTCATTCAACTAACACCTCAAGACAATGTCGCGGTGCTGGTCGAGCCCGGGAAAAAAGGCGACCGTGTCGACAATATTCCCGACCTGGTATTGCAGGAAGATATCCCGCAAAGCCATAAGATCACACTTGAAGACGTTAAAAAAGGTGAACCGATCCGGCGTTACGGCGTCGTATTAGGTTACGCTTTGAAGGATTTCCCTAAGGGGTCGTGGATCAATGAAACGAGCCTCAAACTGCCCGCTTCACCAGCACTTGATGCCTTGCATGCCAATCCAGACTTTAAAGAACCACAAAACATTCGGCCTGTGAAGCAAAATTACTTTATGGGATTTGCCAACGACCCAGAATTCAGTGAGTATTCTGGGACTCGTAACATTTTAGCGATCCATACCACGGTTCAATGTACGATCGGGATCGTTAATGCAGCAATCAAGAAGATCAAGCAAGACTTGATGCAGAAGTATCCGAATGTCGATGATGTCATCGCCATCAACCACCAATATGGGTGTGGGGTCGCCATCAATGCGGAAAATGCTGATATTCCGATCAATAGTTTGCGCCATTTGCTGCACCATCCGAACTTTGGCGGGCAGATCATGTGTGTCAGCTTAGGCTGTGAAAAACTGACCCCGCAAATGTTGTTAGGCGACTATTGCCAGCCTGAGAATTTGGTCATTTTACAAGAACAGCACGGTTTCAAAGGCATGATCGATGCGATCTACAACATGGCCGACAAGAAGTTAGCCAAGCTCAATCAGCGCACCCGCACCAAGCAGCCGCTGTCCAAGCTGCTGATCGGTTTGCAATGCGGCGGCTCGGATGCTTTTTCTGGGGTGTCTGGCAATACCAGTGTGGGTTATGCAGCGGATATGTTGGTGAAAGCCGGCGCCACAGTGATGTTTTCTGAAGTCACTGAAGTGCGTGATGGCGTGCAATTTATCGCCAATCGGATCACCACGCCAGAAACTTGCGAGAAGTTCAAGGAACAAGTCGGCTGGTATGATGACTACTTGGCCAAGGCCAAAGTCGATCGTTCGGCTAATCCTTCTCCAGGGAACAAAAAAGGCGGCTTGTCCACCATTGTTGAAAAGTCGATGGGCTCGATCGCAAAGTCTGGCTCGCTTGAGATCAAAGAAGTGCTCACGCCTGGTGAGATCCCTTCTAAACATGGGATGATCTTTGCGGCGACACCGGCTTCTGATCTGGTTTGCGGCACAGAGCAAATGTGCTCTGGGGCCACCTTGCAAGTCTTTGTCACCGGTCGGGGTACGCCTTATGGGCTGGCGGCACTGCCAGTGTTGAAGGTCTGCACGCGCAATGAACTCAAGGAAAAGTGGCATGATGTGATCGATATCAACACCGGTTCGGTATTGACAGATGACACATCGATCCAAGATATGGGCGAATCGATTTGCAACACGATCTTAAAAGTTGCCGGTGGCACCCAAAAGCCATTTACTGAGCAATATGGGATCTACAACGATATTTGCTTATTCAACCCGGCGCCAAATACCTGATCATTTGCGCACAAGCGCAATTTAAATGTCATAGATTTTATGGATTCGCTGACTACCAAAGCGGGTCCTTTTTTGGCAACATATGCAGGCCGATGCCTTGTTGGTGGTGGTATGTGGTCGCCGGTGCACCGCGGGCCAAGCTCGCTGACGGGCTGCAGCGGATGGCCAAAGCCGTCACCGCACTGCGCTAAAGCGTTTAATATGGTAAAATGATGATATTCAATCACAGGAGGATTTAATCTATGGAAACAGTTTATACGCCCAATGCGCCAGAACCACTTGGCCCTTACTCACAAGCAAAAAAAGTCGGTGACTTGGTTTTTATCTCCGGCCAAATCGGGATCGATCCGAAAACCGGCAAATTGGTTGAAGGCGGTGTGGCTGCCGAAACCAAGCAGGTGATGACTAACCTCGGCGAGATCTTAAAAGCTGCGGGTAAGAGTTGGGACGATGTCGCTAAAGCGACTTGCCTCCTGAAGCATATCGATGACTTTAGTGCCTTCAACGCGATCTATGGTGAATATGTCACCAGCAAGCCGGCCCGTTCGACGTTTGCTGCGACCATTCCTGCCGGTGCGATGGTGGAAGTTGAATTGATCGTCGGGTAAGATTGATCAAGACTATTGGACATACAAAAAATCCCTGCTGGGCCACTCTTGGCTAAGCAGGGATTTTTCGCGTTTGTAGGCGATCAGTATTCAGTCACCCATTTGGCTTTGTACTCATCTTCGTGGTCGTCATCGACCCCAATATACCCATCGTATTCGATTTCTAGTTTGTGGTTGTTGCTGTACGGCTTGGTCAAGGCGACCCAGGTCGTTAACGTACCAGAATGGCCTTGGCTGACCCCGTCACCGCCGTCTTCATAGTCGGTATCTTCTGCTTTGGCGCCCGTATCGTCATAGATGGTCAGATCAGTGGATGGATCCCATTCTTCATCTAAGCCATAATTTGTATAGGTCATGGCGATTTGAACGAGGTTGGCTTTTTTACCCAGATTGAAATCTGGATCATCCAACAAATCGTCTTCTGTCACATAGCTGCCGAAACTGTTATTGGCTTGGGTCAGTGTCAACCCAACTAGCTTTTTACCCGATTTGTCTTTGATCACATATTCTTTGCCCATCACCGCAGTGGCTTGGGTGGTGGTTTTCTTGTTCGGGCTTGTGGTTGCCGTGGTTTTGGTGCTGTTTTGCGTCTGGACTTGCCCTTTTAAGGATTTGACTTCCTGCTTCAGGCTGCTGTTTTGTGACTGCAACTTGGCGGTATCAGCTTTGGCGCTGGTACCACAGGCGGTTAGTGCCAGTGCTGTCGTTAGAATGATCGGGATCAAAACTTTTTTGTGCATATTTTCCTCCAAAGAAACGATAGTTGTGCAAAAGCGCACCTAAATAGTGTATCGAATATTCTATTAAGAGAATAGACTAATACGGCAACTCTCACGAGAGGTTAATTTTGCCGCCTGCAAAAAATGCAGCTATGGTCGTGACGACCACAGCTGCATCAATGGGATAGTTCAGCCAAGATTGATAAAATCGCCGGCTTGCAACAGCAAATTGACGAAATCCGGTACGGTGTCGGTACGGTTCCAGTCGCGCTGCCATTCGCAGGCTAATTGGGCGTTAGAGACCGGTTCAGCGCCGGCTTGTTCGATGCGGCGTAAAGCTGCGTCATGGGCAACGGTACTGGTGCCGCCCACGGCATCGACGACAGGATACACGTCATAGCCGGCGCGCAAGGCGTCTAGGGCCGGGAAGGTGAGGCAAGCTTCGGTCCATAAGGCGGCCATCACCAAATGCTGGCGGCGGGTGGCTTCCACGGCGGCAACGAAGTCCTTGTCTTGCCACGCGTTGATCGTGGAGCGGTCATAAGTGGGGACGTTGGGCATCAGTTCCTTGAGTTGGGGGATGGTGTCTTGGTTGCGCCCAGAAGCGACATTGACCGTCGATAACACGATCGGCACCGCATAAGCTTGCGCGAGTTTAACGGTCATTTGGATGTTTTGGATCAAGGTGGGGTGGTCGATCGAGCGGATCGATTGGATCTGCGTCGGTTGATAATCGATCACTAGCAAAGCAGAGTTTTCCGGCGTCAATAAAGGATCAGTCGCAGGGTCGCGACGAGGGTAACTGGTCATTTTCACAACACCTCCTAATGGTTATTTTCAGCGTACCGCTAAAGCCGCGATTCCCAAAATAATATGCTTGTGAAGCGGCTAACGACTAGGGCGCCAAGGGATGGGAAAGCTTTGCCAGAAGATCCCCAATCACGGCGTTAACTGCCGGTGATTCAGATAGGTAACAGTGACCTTTATTAATTAATATATGGCACCTGCCCAGTGGCGGCAGGTGTTTTTTTATTTTTCGCAGGATGTCGTCATGACACCGACAAAATTGGCTAAATTAGCCTAAAAATTTGCATTTGGCTGGGGATAGGTGTAAAAGATAAGCAAGGGTGTCATGACCGCTTTTTTATTTTATTAATAAAAGTAATTTCAACTTAAATCATGGCACGGGAGGCCTAATTTGAAAACAGTATTGATCATTGGCGGCGGCTTAGCCGGATGTTATGCGGCGGTCCGCCTGCAAGCAACATGCAACGTGACGATCATCACCAAAGGCGCGCGCGCCGATAGCAACTCGATGTTGGCTCAAGGTGGGATCGCGGCGTCACTTGATCCTGGAGACAGCCCCCAAGCCCATGAAGCCGACACCTTAAAAGCCGGCGTTTATCACAATAATGAACCAGCCGTCGCGCAGTTAGTGACGACCGGGCCGGCACTGTTGGAAGAATTGATTCAAGCGGGGATGCCATTTGACCGGCAAGCGGATGGGCAGTTGAGTTTTGGTCTGGAAGGCGCGCATAGCCACCACCGGATCTTACATGCCAATGGCGACCGGACTGGTGCGGCGATCACCAGCTTCGTTCAAAGCTTGTTGCACCATGTAACTTGGGAGACGCATACAGAAGCGCTGTCTCTTGTTCAAGATGCGGCCGGCTGTCGCGGCGTGGTGGTGCGCCACTTGCCAGATGGCCAACCGCAAGTCAAAACTGCCGATGCCGTGATCTTGGCGACAGGCGGGTTAGGCAACCTCTACGATTTCACCACCAACGACCACACCGTCACCGGCGATGGCATCGCCTTGGCTGCACGCGCCGGCGTGGCGCTGCATGACATGGCTTTTGTGCAATTTCATCCGACCTTGCTGGCCTTGAATGGCCGCTGTTATGGGTTGATCACTGAAGCGATCCGCGGGGCGGGGGCGGTATTGGTCGACGAAAATCACACCCCGATCATGGCGAAGGTGCCGCAAAAGGACTTGGCGCCGCGGGATGTGGTAGCGCGGCATTTGACTGCTTGGCAGGCCAAGGGCCACAAGTTGTTCTTAGATATTTCAGCCGTCGCTGATTTCACCGAACATTTTCCTGGGGTGACGGCAAACCTTGATCGCCATCATGTGCCATTCCGGCAAGATCACTTGATCCCGATCCAGCCAGGCGCGCACTTCATGATGGGCGGCGTCAAGGCAGACTTGCAGGCACAAACTTCCTTGCCGCGCTTGTTTGCAGTTGGCGAAGTGGCTTGCAACGGGGTGCATGGTGCCAATCGCTTGGCCAGCAACTCTTTGCTGGATTGCTTAGTCAGCGCCGCCAAAGCGGCCCAAGCCATCCAAGCCCTGCCAGAACTGGCGCCAGCTCACGTCCCCGCACCGGCTGCGCCAACGCCTAATGCCGGCCGCTTGCCGGCATTAGAGGCGTTGCAACACCGTGCTTGGGCAGAGCTTGGGGTCGAGCGGACCAAAGCGCAGCTGCATGACTTTTTGCAATGGCTGCGGCAGTTTGATTATCGCGATATTGACCCAGCCAGCCTGACGCCGGCGGCATTGACAGTGGCCAATTTGTGCTTGTGCAGTGACTTGATCGCCGAGCAAGCACTGGTCCAGCCAAGCTTAGGGGCGCATTACTTGAAGGAGGCGCAAACCGCATGAATCCAGTCTTGACCCGCCAGCAGCTGGCTGCTTTTTTGCAAGAAGACTTGGGGTTTGGCGATTTGAGTGCCCAATGTCTGCCAGATACTTCAGTGAGTGGCCAAATGGTCGCCAAAGCCGATGGCGTCGTCGCCGGGCAAGCCTTGCCGCAAGTGGTGTATGACTTGCTGGGACAAGCCCAATATCAGCCGCTAGTTGCCGATGGCACGGCAGTCACTGCCGGCACGGCCATTGGTGCCGTCAGCGGGGCCAGCCGCACGATTTTGTCAGGCGAGCGGGTGTGCTTGAATTTGATGCAGCGCATGAGCGGCATCGCCACGGCCACTGCGCTGGCGATCCGAACACTCGCAGATCAGACGATCAAGATCGTCGACACGCGCAAAACGATGCCTGGCTTGCGCGTTTTTGACAAATATGCGGTTACTGTCGGCGGCGGGGTCAATCACCGGCTGGGCCTTGATCACGGGATCATGTTAAAAGACAACCACATCGCCGCAGCCGGCGGGGTGGCGCAAGCGATCGCACAAGCCAAGCGCTTGGCCGGGCCGATGATGCGCATTGAAATCGAGACTGAGACCCAAGCGCAAGTGCAAGCGGCGGTGGCTGCAGGCGCAGATGCGATCATGTTCGACAACCAAACCCCTGCCACGATCCGCCAGTGGCAACAGTTAGTCCCGCCAACCATTTTGACGGAAGCTTCTGGCGGCATCACTTTGGCTAATTTGGCCGATTATGCCGGGTGCGGTGTCAACTTCATCTCATTGGGGTATTTGACCAATGCGGTCCAACCGTTAGACATCAGTTTTGTCCTTAAAGGAGCCGTGAAATCATGATATTGACTGAATTGAAGCAAAAACAGGCTTTTACCCGCTATTATGACGAAGATCCACAAGCGCAAATCGCGCGCATTCGCCAGATCAAAGCGGACATGGGCACAGAGCTGCTCATCGTCGCGCATCATTATCAAAAAGATGAAGTCGTCCAGTTTGCCGATGCGCGCGGGGATTCTTTGAAGTTAGCGCAAGTCGCCGCCAGCAACCATACCGCCAAGCAAATCGTTTTTTGCGGGGTGCACTTCATGGCCGAAACCGCAGATATCCTCACCAGCGATGACCAGCGCGTGATCTTGCCAGATCCCATGGCCGGCTGTTCCATGGCAGACATGGCCAATTCCTATCAGCTAACGGAGGCTTGGCAAGCACTGACGGCGCGGCTAAGCGGAGATATCATCCCTGTGACCTACGTCAATTCCACCGCGGCGATCAAGGCGTTTGTCGGTGAGCACGGCGGTATCGTCGTGACTTCCGGCAACGCGCCAAAAATCGTCAGCTGGGCTTTGCAGCAAGCCAAGCACCTGCTGTTTTTGCCTGATCAGCACCTCGGCCGCAACACCGCCTTGGCGCTAGGCGTGCCAGCTAGTGAGATCGGCTTGTGGAACGCGCAAGCTGGGCAGTTGGAAGCAGATACCGGCGCCGATTATCGGGTGATCTTGTGGAACGGCTATTGTTCTGTCCATCAACAATTCAACGTGGCGCAGATCACCGGCTTGCGGCAAAAATATCCCGACGTCAAAGTGATCGTGCACTCCGAATGCCAACACGCTGTGGTCATGGCCGCCGACGCGTCAGGTTCGACGCGCGATTTGATCGATTATATCCAGCAAGCCCCTGCCGGCACCCGGATTGCTGTCGGCACCGACAACAACTTGGTGGGCCGTTTGATCCGCGAAAACCCGGACAAAAAGGTCATGTATCTCAACCCCATGTCATGCGCTTGCATCTTGATGAATCGCATCGACTTGCCGCATTTGGCCTGGACCATGGACCAGCTAGCCGCCCACCAGCCCGCCAACCAAATCACCGTTGACGCCACCACCGCCCACTGGGCAAAAGTCGCCTTAGATCGCATGTTGAAACTAAGCTAGAGCGCGTCTTCGGCGGGTTTAGGGGTGTGTGTCAGGGAGCCTGATCGGCGTGCGGCGACAGCCGTGCACCGGGCAGGCTCCCTGACACGCGACCCCGTTGCCGAAGAAAGCGCGTTTAAGCAGAGCGTGAGCCAGCACGGGTTTAGGTGAGCGGCGCGCTTTTGGCCGCATACAAACGAAAGGAAACCAAAATGATCTATTTTGACCATGCTGCCACAACGAAAATGAGTGCTGCCGCGTTAGCGGTGTACACCGAAGTGGCGCAGAATTTTTATGCGAACGGGGAAAGCTTGCATCAAGCCGGCAATGAAGCCGGGCAGCTGGTCCGCGATGCGCAGCAAAGCATTGCGCGGCAGCTGGGGATCCAAGCGGATGGCTTGATCTTCACCAGCGGCGGCACCGAAAGCAATCAGCTGGGGATCGCCGCTTTAGCGCATGGCAGCCAAAAGCACGAAATTTTGGTCAGCCCGCTGGAGCATTCGTCGGTGTATGAATTGTTGGATGCGATGGCGCGCGAAGAAGGTTATCGCATCACGACCTTGCCTGTGGATGCCCAGGGGCACGTGACGCCAGCCGCATTAACAGCGGCGATCACGGCGGATACTGCGTTGGTGGTGATCCAAGCGGTCAATGCGATCACCGGGATCTGCCAAGCTGTCGCCGACTTGAATCAAGCGGCACAAGCCCAAGGGGTCCCGCTATTTGTTGACGCAGTGCAAGGCTTGACGAAGGTCGACTTAGACTTGACTGAGTTGGCAGGCTTTAGCGCCAGTGCCCATAAGTTCAATGGGCCCAAAAGCTGCGGCTTCTTGTATCTGTCGCCGCAAGTGATTTCCAAACCGCGTTTTCGCAACGTTTTCCAGCAAAACGGCTACTTGCCAGGCACCATGGATATTCCTGGGATCGCCAGTGCGGAAACGGCGTTCACCGAAAATGTTGAACAACAGGCCAAAGCGTTTGCCCACTTGCAAGCCTTGAAACAGCAAGTCTTGACGCAATTGGCGCCGACGATCACCCCAGTGGCACCATGGGCAGAGTATCCAGGTATCATCGGGCTATTGCTGCCGCACACCCAAGGCCAAGAAGCGGCCACGGCAATGGGGCAGCGCGGCTTGTGCTTTTCTACGGTCAGCGCCTGCAGCATCAAAGACCCGCGTCCAGATAATACCTTGATGGCGCTGGGGTTATCGACTGATGCAGAAGGCCGCTATATTCGGCTGTCATTAGGAGGCGAAAACACCGCTGCAGAAGTGGATCAGGCGGTGGCGTTGTTGAATCAAAATTATGGGTAACCGGTTGCTTAGACAATTATTTTTTCAAAAGGGCTGTGTGATTAACGTCACACAGCCCTTTTATTTTTCCAAACAATTTAGATTTAATTCAATTTAAGTACAATCCGCTTGGTATCAGCGGTTACAGCTGCTACCAAGCAAATACGCGGCAAATTTTTGTACTTACAAATGGTATACATAATATTTATTTGCTCACTTTCAATCATGATTTTTGTGTTAATCGTGCATGTTTGCAAACGTAATCAGTTGTACCATTGTCAATTGTGGGAGCCACTTAGTAATCGATTAAAGTAGCATTCTGCTGTGTTTTTCCTCATTCAAATAAGTATGATGTGATTCGCTTAATCAACTTTAAAGTTTTTTGCGTGGGAAAACTTTAATCATTGCGACAACGAATACACGCCACATCATCTGCTGATGTTGAATCTGAATCATTTATTACTTAGGTGAAAGGAAAAAAGCAATGAAAATCACAAGCGTTGATTTGTTTGAACTGAAGTTTCAATATGACGATAAAGATGTCATTAGTGATGCGTTATCGACAAGTGCAGGGCGCCAAGGATTGTTGATCAAGATTTCTGCTGACAATGGCCAATATGGGGTCGGCGAAGCATGGAGCTATGGCAATCCGACCCGAGTGCAACGGGCGATCATTGAAGATCAACTGGCACCAATGCTGATCGGCCAAGATCCAACGGATATCGAGCAATTATTCCAGACCATGTATTGGCGGACCATCGCGCACGGCCGACGCGGGATCGAAATGGGGGCCATCAGCGGCGTGGATATTGCGCTATGGGATCTGCTTGGTAAAATCGCCAACCTGCCGATCTATAAGCTGCTCGGCGGGCATTCAAATGTGATCCCAGCTTATGCCTGCGGGGGCTTTTATGCTAAAGATAAAGGCATGGATGGCCTGCGCAACGAGATTCAAGGCTGGATCGATGACGGCTATCAGGTCTTTAAGATCAAAGTCGGGCGCAACAATGATAATGGGGCGCTGCCGATCAAATATGTTGCTAATCAGGCCAATAGTATTGGCCTTGATGAAGATCTCAAGCGGGTGGAATTGTTACGGCAAATGGTCGGTGATAAAAAGATCATCATTGATTTCAATGCTTCCTGGGATGCCATGACGATGAAACTGGCGGCACCGCGGCTGCAAGCGGCACGAGTCGACGTGATTGAAGAGCCGTTCCAGTTTGAAGATGTACAAGCTTATCGTGAGTTGAAACAATATCTGCCAAACACCCAGGTCATGGGCTTTGAAACCGAACAAAACGAGTTTAATTTCAAGCACTTCATTGAAAATGGCACGGTGGATATCGTGGAACCTGATGTGGGCTGGTGTGGCGGTATCAGTACGGTTAAGAAAATTGCGCCAGTGGCAGAGACTAACTTCAAGGCCGTTTCGATGCATTCATTTGGTTCTGCGGTCCACTTCGCTGCAAGCCTGCAGTTAGCCGCAGCTATGCCAAATGTCTTCCCAATCGAATCCGAAACTAATTTTAATCCGCTGCGTTCTGATATTTTGCAGTCCCCATTCACCACAGATGAGCACATGAACTTTATCCTTTCTGATCGCCCGGGCTTAGGCATTGATATTGATTGGGATAAGGTTGCCAAGTACCAAAAGGCGTAGGGGGCGAGCTTCATGATCTGGAATATATTAGGTATTGTGATTGCCATTATCGTCTTAGTGGTTTTGATTTTCAAAGGCGTGCACATGATCCCTGCGTCATTGATCGCGTCGTTAGTCGCGATCGTGCTTGGCGGTATTAATATTGCCAAAGGCATTAATAAAGGATATATGGCGTCAGTTTCAAATTATGTCCAACAATTCTTTTTGATTTTCTTCCTGTCCGCGTTGTTTGGGGCAGTGATGTCTGATAGTGGTGCCGCGTCTAAAATTGCCCATACATTAGTCGCTAAAATGGGTAAAAGCAGTGTCATTTTGATCATGTTGCTGACCTCATTGATTTTGTCATATGGCGGGATCATGACTTATTTAGTGGCGTTCACGCTGTTTCCAGTGGCATTGGTGCTGTTCAAAGAAGCGGATATTCCCATTAAGCTGTTTCCAGCGTCAGTCTTGAGTATCGCGGCGACGATTTCCATGACCACTTTGCCAGGGTCACCGCAGATTCAAAACATCATGCCGACGACCTATTTTCACACGACGATTTATGCCGCGCCGATCATCGGGCTTGTTTGTGGGGTCTTCGTCTTCGTCGTGAATTATTTGTATCTCTCCCATGCGCAAAAGCAAGCTTCCGCTAAAGGCGAGCATTTTGTTCCAATGAGTGAAGAAGACGCGCAAGTCGTTGACGTTGATTCTGATAATATGAATTTCTGGTTGTCATTATTGCCGATCATTGTCATGTTGGCTTTGATCTTCTTCCTCAAAGGGCGGATGGATTCGAATTACTCGGTTGAAATTGCGATGTTTGTGGCGAATGTTTTAACCATCGCGATGTTTTTCAAGCGGTTCAAGCATCTTGGCAACACGATCGATACCGGGACGAAGAATGCGATGAACGCTATTTTGACCACCGCTTGTGTGGTTGGTTTCGGTGGGGTGGTTGCGATTTCGCCAGCCTTTACTGAATTGACCAAGCAATTGTGGCAAAATGATTCGCATATTTACTTAACGTCGATGATCGTCACCAGTATCGCCGCTGGGGTCTCCGGTTCGTCTAGTGGTGGTTTAGGGATCTGGTTGACTGCTATGGGCAATCATCTTGCGACCATGAACTTAAACTTCGCCGCCTTGCATCGGCTTGGTGTGATGTCATCTGGCTGGACCGGCATGGTGCCATGGTCTAGTGGTCCAGTGGTTGCCAGCTCGATCGCTAAAGTTCAATTGAAGGATTCTTATCCGTACATCTTTGTGACGGGCATGGTGGTTCCATTCATTGCACTGGTAATTGGTTATTTGATGTTTAGAGTTGGTTTGGTTTAATTTAGAGCATAACAAACGGCGGTTCCCATTTGGGAGCCGCCGTTTGTTATGCTTCAGGATGATAGCTCGTGTTAAACGCATGCCCGTGGCTGGCGTCAAAGGTGATATCGGTACCAGGGTGTACGAGATGGTGAGTATCGCGATATTCGATGCTGAGGTTGGTGTGCGCTTTGAGATCTTTGAGGACTTGACCGTAGAGCGCTTTGTCATGCGGCATTTCTAATAGATCATCGCTGTAGTGGAGCTTGGTACCGTGTTTGTAGGACTGCAAGAAGAAGAGATATTGATTTAGAAAATGATTATCGACGATCAGCAGGTGGTAGCGCCAGCCGTATTTGCGCAGAAATTTGGCATCAAGGTTGGCGATCAAGGTTTTAGATTGACGGATCATATGGCGCCTCCTTATTTGGCATGGCCGCCGACTAAGCCGGCCCGTTCTAAGGCGGTACCGCCGGCGGTTTTGCTTGATGCGCGAAAAATGGCTTTGTAGCCCCATTTGGCGCGGATCTTATCCATAATCAGTTCGAGGCGATCCGTGGCTTCACGATTTTCAGCAGGCTCAAACAAGCTGATCTGCACCGTTTCCGGCGTTGAAACGCGGCTGGCGCGCACGCCCACTGAGCGCAAGACTTCACCGTTCCAATGGGTGCGAAACAGCCACCGCACCGCGCGGTTGATCTCATCGGTTTGGCTCGTGGGGTCGACATGCACTTGCGCGCCCCAGTGGGTTTGACCGGCTGCGTTAGGCTCGGCAAAGCCCACCGAGATCGCAACGACTTGGCAAACTTGGTGGTGTTTGCGCAGCCGGGCCGCCACTTGCCCGCCGATTTCACACAGGACCGTCAAACAGTCGGCGGCGGTGACGTAATCGCGCATCAGCACTTGGCTGTTGCCGACTCCGCGGTTGTCGCTGTGGGGGATGTAGCGCTTGGCTAAGACACTGTAGTCGATGCCCCACGCATGATAATACAAGGCAGTCCCTAGCACCCCCAGCTTGGCTTTGAGCTTAGCTGCAGGCGTGTGGGCGACGTCATAAAGCGTGTGGATACCCATGCGTTCGAGCTTAACGGCGGTTTTGCTGCCGATACTCCAAAAATTGGTCAGCGAATCGATTGCCCACAGCTTCTTAGGGACGTCCGCATATCCCCAGCTGGCTTGCCAAGGCGGGCGGACTTTGGCGTCGTTATCCAACGCGAGTTTTGCCAACAAAGGATTTTGGCCGATGCCGACGGTGGTGATGATGCCGGTGCGTTGAAAGACGCGGTCTTGGATCGCACTGGCGATCGCCTGGTTGCCGCCGAACAGCCCATGGACATGCGACACATCGATGAACGACTCGTCGATGCTGTAAACATACCAATCCGCATCCATGGCGAACTCCCGGTAGATGCTGTTGATCAAGTAGTTGATCTCGATGTACAGCTGCATGTGTGGCGCGCAGATCTGGATATCCATATCCGGGCGGATCTCAAAATAGCGCGTCCCCAGCTTGACGCCGTATTTGGCTTTGACGATCGGGCTGGCTGCTAAGATCAACCCGCCTTGGCTTTCGGCGCGCGACAGCACCGCGTTTTTAGCGGCAAGCGGGTATTCGCCGCGGCGGATCGCTTCGACACTGGCGTAAAAACTCTTGCAGTCGATGCACATGATGTCGCGGCTCGGCAGGCGGGTGGGGTCATCCAGCGGCGTGCTCATGCCGCCCACCAATGCTTGGCAGTCAGTGGCGCGACATGGCGAATGTCTGCGACTAAAATGGTGGTCAACGTCCCAGATGCTTGCACCATCAAGGTCAATTGGCCGGCCGCAAAGCCCATGATCGCTCCTGCCAGCTCAGGGGCATGGTCTTCGTCGTCATATTCTGGCTGCAGCTGCACCTTGATCGGCCGGGTGTGTTCCCAAGCTTGTTGCAAACAAGCGTCGATTTGGGCGGCAGATTGTTCTGGCAAAAGCGGTGTGGGTTGCGCCGCGGTTTGCTTAGCGGATAAAAAAGCGGTGTGGTCTGATAACAACCAGCCCAGCCACTTGGCCATGGTGCGATCGGCATACAGCCAGCGGTCGCGGGGGATGTCTCGATATTCATAATGATCCATCGCAAGGCCTCCTTTACAGATTAGGTATGTGTTCATTATACGAACGTATGTTTGTATTTTGCAAGGGAGAAAGCGGAAAAAATCAAAAAAGCACGCTGACCCGGTGTGGCACCAGGTTGCGCGCTTAGTCAAAATCAAGGTGTGGCAGTGGTCATGCGCCGCTGGCTGTCAGTCGGTTGGCTGCGGCCAGGAGTTTGGTTGGGCGTTTGCAACATGTATTGCTGAATGTAGTTGATGATCTCCCGGTTTTGCGGCAAGTCGCTGTGCTTGGCGTTGTCGCCGGAAACCGTGATCTGGGTGTAATGGGCGGCTTGGTTTTGATAGATATACTTGCCGCATTCGACACTGTTAAGCGGCACGGTGCCGTCACCATCATAGGTTTCCGTACCAGCCAGCGAGTATACCGTCAAAGTTTTAGGCAGGGACTTGCGTTTGGCGATCAAGTCGTTGAGCATTTGGGTGCGGTTGTGCGGGTTGCTTTCTTCCAAATTGTACGGCGTGCCGATGGTCATCAGCCGGTCGATCGACACGTCGGCGCTGGCATAATATTTCTCCAAAAAAAGACTCAACACCAACCCGCCATTACTATGGCCGATGGCGCGGAAGCGATTGAAGTGGTAAGTCGCTGTGAGATGCTTTAACGCTTGGTCAAACCAGCGGGCTTGTTTTTTGATGTTGTTATAGCCGTCGTGATTATTTTGAAAGGCGACGACGATATAAGGTTCGTTGTCGCGCGCGGCAAGCTTGCCGGATTTGACTAAGGTGCCGTTGGTTTTGACCGTGATCTTCAACAGGCTGTGGCCGGTGGTTTGCTGATTCAGCGTCGTGATGAGGCTGTTGAAGCGCTCTTGCGTCGCAGAACTCCCAGGCACTAAGATGATCGGCTGCATCTGCGAATTATGCACCACTTTGGCATCACGCACTTGCCGATGCATCCAAGTCGTCGCCGCGCTGAAAATACCGCCGCCAACGAGGAGGACGATCGCGCTTAATATGAGAACTTTGAGCCATTTAGGCATGCGCCCCACCTCCTGCCAGCATTTTCACAAAAGGCAGATAAATGGCGACTGCCACCGCTAACCCTAGCAGCGCGACGACCAAGGCCGGCCAGTTGCCATTCGTGGCCAGCCATGCCAGCAAAGGCCCAGGCGTCGTTGCCGGGACTTGATAAACCGCCGGCGCCATTAGATGCCAATGCAGCGCCAGCCAAGCAATGCCGGTTGCGGCCAATGGGGCCAGGAAAAACGGCACTAATAACACCGGCTCAAGCACCACCGAATACCCTAGCAGCAGCGGCCAATTCAAGTTGACCAAGCTTGGCGCGAGGCTGAAATAGGCGAGGCGGCGCTTGGCTGGCCGCCGATCGACCAGCAAGATCGCGATCACCAAAGCCAGCGTCATCCCCACGCCGCCAAACAGCGCAAACGGCCGGTACAGCGTGCCTAGCGTGTTAGGATACGGGATCGCGCGATTGGCCAACGCCGCATGCAAGTTGGCCGTCGCCGTGGCACTGGTCATCATTGGCGCAAGTGCTGGGATCGGCGTCGGCAAGCCCAGCCAGCCTAAGCCACTGTTGATCAAGGCGACTAAGCCGGTGTGCAGCGACCAGTGGCTGGTAGCGCCGGTCAACGCCGCCGGCCACGCCGTCAATACCAGTGTGCTGCCGTTTTTGGCTAAGGTGGTGATCCCGACGCGCAGCGCGGCAGCCAGCACCAGCAAAACCGGCGCCAACCACTGCGGCTTGCGCAAGTGCGCAAACAACCAGCCGCACCCGGCGCCAAAGATGAGCCCAGGCAACAACCCGTCTAACCCCAGATTCGGGCCAAAGCTGGTCAAAGGCGAGGTGTTTAAGATCAGCCAGCCCACGCCGCTGGTCAAAGCGGCCCAGCGCGGCTGATCCGCACTGGCGGCGCGTGCGGCAAACACTGCCGCCAACAAGCCGGACAATCCTAGCGTGTATGTGACGATCAGCCCTAAGCCAATATGGATCTGCACAAACCCAGGCACCCAATGCGCCAAGTCAAAGATCACGGCGAAAAACCCGTCGCGGCTGAAGATACTCAACAACAACGCTTGCGCTCCAGTGCCGATGAGGATCAAAGGCATCAACGCCGCAAAAGTCGCGGTAACGACGTGATAAAAGCGGCTATGATAATAACGCTGGCAAAATTTGCTCACAATGACAGCCTCCGTAATCGATACGGCTATTTTAGCAGATAAAAAGCCAATAGGTTAGTCAGGCCCGGAGACGATTTTTAGATTGCGAAAATGATAAATGAGTATGGGATGATTGCTCAAGTTGGCGTAATGTAGTGATAAGTGGTTAAAGGGCCAATAAGCGTACTAATATTGGGGGAGCATGACATGGTAGCTATTACTAAGGCAGCAGCCAGCAAAATAGTAGCAGAACTTAAACAATTGCAAGCCAAACAAGCAACGCTCACGCCGATCAATCAAGCGTTAGCCAATCAGTTGGCAGAGGCAGCTGATTCATTATATCAACGTGAGCAAGCAGATGCGCTTGCTCACTTGACGGTCAAGGAATTAGCGGGATTAAGCTACCAGCTGGATCCGATCGCGCTGGCTGATCAGGGAATTGGTTCCTTGGGTAAGCTGTTAGAAACGATACATCAGCAGAATGCATTACCGGGCGTTTCAGATCGATCAGAACTGCAATCGATCACGACTCAGGCAGAGAAAATTGCCAAGAATTTACGCGCAGCCGT
The DNA here is from genome assembly GCF_003946165.1 of Lacticaseibacillus baoqingensis. GTDB lineage: Bacteria > Bacillota > Bacilli > Lactobacillales > Lactobacillaceae > Lacticaseibacillus > Lacticaseibacillus baoqingensis. Next base: position 16,899 of record NZ_RHOI01000017.1, read on the forward strand.
TAAACTGAAGATCGATTTTGATGCTTATGCGACAGAAAGTGCGCGACTAGTCCATTACGTGCGGATCAATGAGGCCGTGGGACAGTTTTTGCAGGCGCAAGCAACGCAATCACGTGAATTGACCCAACGTATCGATGAGGTCACTAACAAGCTGGACATCAACACATTTGGGCGGATTCGCTGGTGGCTGACCCCTGAAAAGGCAAAAGCAGCTCAAGTCGAAAAAGTTGAGACGATCAGCCAGTTAAATACGGAATTGGCGGCTTGGTATACCGCTTGTTTTGACCAGATCAACCACTACACCAGTTACCAAATAGCGGTTGAACGCGCGGAATTTGAGCATAGTGCAGCCGCGTTATACGCTCAGTTTGAAGCGCTGAAGCTTCCCGGTACGGCGACGCCAGTATTTGATCAGACAATGATCCCACGTTCTTTGGCTGCTAAAGTTGAAGCCATCGAGTATGACACAACTTATCTCAAAGCGACGCTGCGAGGGTGGCAGCAGTTTGGCGTCAAGTTTATTCTTGCAAATCATAAAGTACTGCTGGGGGATGAAATGGGCTTGGGAAAAACAGTTCAGGCACTGGCTGCGATCGCGGCCAAACGCGCGGAAGGGGTGACGCACTTTCTGGTCGTTTGTCCAAACAGCATTGTGATCAACTGGTTGAGAGAAATTAAAACCCATACTCATATTTCAGCAATCAATTTGCACGGTGCTCCCGCAGCTCGAGCTCAAGCACTGGCAAAGTGGGTCACAGAAGGTGGGATCGCGGTATGCAACTATGAAGCTGTGTGGCGTTTAGATAAACAAAAGGTGTTTGACAATACGCAGTTTCTTGTAGCCGATGAGGCGCATATGGTAAAAAATCCCGGCCGTAAGCGTTCCGATTTTGTGACATCGTTGGCAGAAGCAGTGCCGATGGCAGTATTCATGACAGGGACGGCTTTGGAAAACCATCTTGAAGATATGATCAATCTGATTGCACCGCTAGCACCGGATATTTTAGATCATTATGGCTTAGCAGAAGTTGACCGTGGCGATGGCTTTTTGCGCTGGTTGCGCCAAGATGAGTTAGATACACTAGAGAGTAGCGGTTTTAAGAAAATGATCGCACCGGTGTACTTGCGGCGTAATCGAGCAGACGTGCTAAAAGAACTGCCGGCAATCACGCAAACACTCGAATGGTCTGAATTTAGTCCCTATCAAGCCGCAGAATATAAACGTGCGGTGCAGGAGCGCGGATTTATGGCAATGCGCCAAGTTGGATGGGCAGGCCAGGGATCAAAAGATACGCCTAAGTTAGAACGGTTAAAAGAGATCTGCGCAGAGGCTGCGACCAATCATGAGAAAGTATTGTTCTTCTCATTTTTCCGTCAGGTATTGCAAAGAGTCGCGCATGAATTATCAGATATTGCAGTTGCCCCAATCATGGGTGGGGTGGCGACTAGTGAGCGTCAAGCGCGCATCGATGAGTTTATTCACTCATCGACCAAGTTTGTGATGCCAGCACAAATCGATACGTTAGGCTACGGCTTAAATTTGCAAGCGGCCAATATCGTGATATTTGCAGAGCCGCAATTGAAACCGTCAACGGAAGCGCAAGCCTTGTCGCGTGCTTATCGTATGGGGCAAACCAAGCATGTTTTTGTCTATCGATTATTGACCGAAGATAGTGTGGACGAGTTAATGCTCGCGATGCTGGATTCAAAGCAACGCTTGTTTGATATTTATGCAAAAGATTCTGTGGCAGCGCGCAGTTCCGCAGCTGCGGTAGATCCAGATGAAGTCAAGCTGGAAAAGCAGATTTTGGCGCACGAGGCAAAACGCTTAGCCGTGTAGGAGCCACGCAAAATTTCCCAATCTCCCCTTGACTTTCGTTTAGTAAGGAACTATATTAAACTACAATTAAGAACTGATTAAGACGTTGATGGAAAGAGTACCATTTGCAATTAGGGTGAAGCGACTGCTGACAGTGTAAGGGCAGACCGAAACCGAATGGGAAGATGAGTCCGGAGTCCGCAAGCAGTGCAAGCTGTTTGCGCGTGTGGATGCGATACGATCCAAGACATGTTAGTGTCTGTTTGAGGCGGTTTTAGTGACCGCAAAATTGGGTGGTACCACGGAATAACCGTCCCTGCATTGATTGCAGGGGCGGTTTTTTTAGCGAAAGGAGGAAATGACGATGGCAAGACAACGTGAACAGAAAGTGAAAACTTGGTTGATCTTTTGGCGGGGCAGCTCCCAAGGGGAAAACGCCATGTGTTTACAGCCGTTGTTAGGTTGTGATCGTCAACACACAGAAAGTGGGTTTCCTCTATGCAATTATTCAAGAAAATTACGTTGCCTTATCAGCTCCTGATCGCGCTGGTATTAGGCGGTTTGTTCGGCAGCTTCGTTCCGGCACTCGATGGGGCGTATAGCGTTTTAGGGACATTATTCATCAATCTAGTCACCATGATCATCTTGCCATTGATCTTTGCGACGGTGATCTTGGCGGTGGTGCACATTTTTGAAAAAAAGTCCTTCGGCAAGTTATTGCTCAAGACGTTCTTGTACTTCTTCATCGTCACGACGGTATTGATCTTTGTCTACTTAGGCGGGGCGTACCTGCTGGGGTTTGGCAAAGGAGTCTCTGGCACAGCCAGCACGACGGCATTAAAAGGGATCGCGACGAATGTCAATTTGGCTGATTTCCTCACTAACATCGTACCGGCCAATGTCTTTGCCGCATTTAGCAACAACAGCCTCTTGTCGGTGATCTTCTTTGCCATCGTGTTTGGGTTAGGGCTAGGCGCATTTGGCGTCAAGCAAGCACAGCCGCTGTTGGCGGTGCTGGAAGTGATCAATGGGGCTTTAAATAAAGTGACGGCGTTTATCATCAAGCTGTCTCCCATCGGGGTCTTTGGGATCATCGCCCATGATGTCAATACAGTCGGCACGGCGCAGCTCACCAGCTTGTTGACGTTTATCATCGGGTTGTACATCGGCTATGCACTGTTGGCCCTCGTGGTTTTCCCGCTATTGGCGGTCAGCTTCCATGTACCATTTGGCCAGACCTTCCATGAGATCCGCGACTTGTTCTCCTTGGCCTTCTTTTCAGGCAGTTCCAGTGTCGTGCTGCCCAACTTGTTACAACGCTTACGGCGCAAAGATGACGATGGCGTCTCAGACTTCGTGGTGCCGTTAGGGTATACCTTCAATCTAGAAGGGGCGGTCGTGTACTTGGCTTTGGCAGTGGCTTTCATCGCCAACAGCTATGGTATCAACATCTCGTTTGGATCGTTGATCACCGTGACCTTGTTATTGACGCTGGTGTCCAAAACGATCGCCACAGTGCCATCCGGTGCCGTTGTCGTTTTGCTGGCAACTGCGGGTCAGCTTGGCTTGCCAAAAGAAGGCGTGGCGTTGATCTTCGCAGTGGATTTCTTCGCCAATGCTGGGCGCACAGCGCTCAACGTCTTAGGCAATGCGATCGCCGCACGGGCGTTGGCGGCACCGGCCCCAGTTGTCAAAGCGGCACATCATGTTAAAGTTGCGAAAGGATAAATCAATATGACAGCAAAAGTATATGTTTTACAAGAAAATATGGAATGGACCCAACATCTCGTCACTCAACTCGAGGCACAAGCGATCCCTTATGAAGTCTGGGACTTGTCCAGCGGGACCTTAGATCTGGCCAGCACGCCGCCGGCAGGGATCTTTTACAACCGGATGTCCGCATCAGCGCATACCCGCGGTCACCGTTTCGCACCGGAATATGCGGCGCAAGTGATCAAGTGGTTGGAAAACAACCACCGCTTAGTGTTGAACGGGACGGATGCGATCACTTTGGAAGTCTCCAAAGTCCAGCAATACTTGGCGCTGGCGCAAAGCGGGATCCAGACGCCCAAAACTGTGGCGGTATTGGGCAAAGACCGCTTAGTTGAAGCGGCAGAGCAATTCAATGTCTTCCCGTTGATCACCAAGCACAACCGCGCCGGTAAAGGAGCCGGGGTGCACCGCTTCGATTCGGTTGCAGAGTTAGCCGCTTATGTGGATTCACCTGATTTTGAAGAACCGACTGACGGTATCACCTTGTTACAAGCATACATCAAGCCTTATGATGGCCGGGTGCGGCGCTCAGAATTCATCGGCCGCCGCTTCTTATATACCGTTGCGATCGACTCCAGCCAAGGCTTTGAGTTGTGCCCAGCAGACGAATGCCAGATCCCCAACCGCGGGCAATCCAAGTTTGAAATCGTTGATCCGCTGCCACAAGCACAACAAGCCGCCTATGAAGCCTTTTTGGAAGCCAATCATCTTGATGTCGCGGCGGTCGAATGGGTCCAAGCCGAAGACGGGCAAATCTATGTTTATGACGTAAATACCAACACCAACTACAATGAGCAAGCCGAATCTGCAGCTGGTGTGCACGCGCATGAACACCTGGCGCGCTATCTCGGTGCTGCCTTGAACTGGGCAGAAACTACTGGGCAAGGCACAGGCATCGCCACTGCTGCAGCGCTTAACCATTAAATCAAGTCAATATCAAAAGGCTGAGACTCTAAGCGGTTTTAGCCGCTGACACAGACGCCTTGGGGCCGCGATTCACTAAGATCGCGGTTCCAAGGCGTTTGTGCTGCGCGTGGCTTGTGAGAACGCGACGAGATGATCAATGGCTTGGGCTTTGGGATTGATTTTGCCGCCCCAGGTCACCACACCAAATATCCCAGCAAAACCACGGCATTGCCAACCGCTGTCAGCACGGCCCCCAAGTCTTGAAGCGGCTGGCTCGTTGCCCAATGATCCCATCGAATAACTGGACCCCGATCATGGTGAGCGCCAAGGCGACTAAGTACCCGCGTGCAGGAAAAATGAGCAAGCCGCACACGGCGATGACTAAGGCTAAACTGCGCGAAAAGGCGTATTGGGCATTGATCAAAGCGGAACCGGCAGTATTTTTGGCTTGCCAGCAGGCTTGGCTGGCAAAGCCCAAGCTGACGCAGGCGCTAATGGCAGTGACAAGGGCACAAACAATGAACATAATAACCTCCTAGCAGTGACATGCTGATTTCCAGTGTACCAGTTTGCCCTGGGTCAATGCCAGCGCTTGCACCATGGATAGGGACGCAAAGCAATGGTCTGCAAAAATTTTTTCATAAAAAAAGGAAGCATTTGCCGAAAAGTTGCGTACAATAACCTATGAGTACTAAACGGCTCGCTTCGGCGAGTTCACCACATCAATCAATCGTCAGGAAGAAATAACCACATATGGAACTAGCGATTATGTTCATTTTATCTTTGATCACTAATATCATCGTCATGATGGGTGCGACCTCATTCTTTTATTGGCTGGAGTCTGGCACCGCCACGCCTTTTGTGGTGCGACACCGCGAGCCGTTGATGCTGGTGGCCAGCATTGCCTTCATGGTGTATCTGTTCGGGCAAGCTTTGACCAACAGCGCCACTGGGGAGGTGGACACCGGGGCGCATTGGACCTATCTCAACTTGTTGATCATCACGATGTATATCTTGAATATTCAAGTGGCGACGCGTTGGCAGGTGATCGTGGATGGCGGCTTGACGCTGCTTTACTATTTAATGTTCAGCGCACATCTTACGATTTTAGCGATATTGGCGTGGGGCGTGGCGATGGGCAGCTTATGGCTGGTGCAGCGCAATAATCATTGGCTAGTCACGCACCGCTGGCCGAAGTATGGGTTGTTTGCAGTATTTGCTGCAGCGATGCTGGCGATGGTGTATCAGATGCAGACGTATCACTTGGATCTTTGGTTTTGGCTGCGGCAGCTGGTCGCGTTAGGGGTCATCGGCATTTTTTGTCTGGAATTTGACCAGATCATGCACGGGACCAAGGTGCGCACGGATAAAATCGCGATGCTGGCCAATCGCGATCAATTGACTGGGCTGTTGAACTTTGGCACGTTCCAAAATACGTTAGCCCTATACTTTAATCGGTATCAAGCGGGTAAGGTGGATGCTTATTCCGTGTTTGAGTTTGATCTGGATTGGTTCAAGCGCGTTAACGATACATACGGGCATTTGGCGGGCAACCGCGTCTTGCACCGGCTGGCAACGGTGTTGGCCTTGTATGCCGATCAAATCGCGTATCCGGCGACGGTGTATCGCTTAGGCGGCGAAGAGTTTGCCATGTTAGTCGCCGCGCCTTTGAGCCGCGATGAAGCCGTGGAGTTGGCGGAAAATTTTCAGCGGCGATTGCGCGAGATCACCTTCACCGATATTTCGCCAGAGCTGCATATCACGTGTTCGATCGGCGAAGCGTGCGTGCAAGAAAGCGATTATAACGATAATGATGCCTACAAGGCGGCCGATCGCAGTTTGTATCATTCCAAGCAAAATGGGCGCGATCGCGTGACCGTCGCCCCAGATATTCGCTAACAAAAAACACTGCGTTGAGCGCCCGGTTTTCCGGAAGTCTCAGCGCAGCGTTTTTTTATCGTGGCAACAAGTTGCCTAAGAGATCCAAGACCCCAACGGTGGCGCTAGGGAAGGCAAAAATCTGCTGTTGCAGCATCGCGGCGGTGTAGCGGCCGTTGATGATCATGGTCAAAAGGTTGACCAAATCGTCGCTGTCATCGGCATAAAGACTGGCGCCGACGAGATAGCCGTCATGGTCAAACACCAAGGTCGCTTCGGCTTCAGTGGCGCGCTTATATTGGAAGGCCAGCTGTTGGCCAAAAGGCAAGACTTGCGTGCGGAAGTCGTCAGGATGGGCTTGGGCTGTGGCTTGCGAAACCCCGACTTCAGCTAAGCGCGGCATGGTGAAGACGACACTAGGGATCACGGGATAGCTGATCGGTGCCGGATCGCCTAAGATGGCGCGGGCGATGTAGTTGGATTCAAATGTCGCCGTTGGGGTGAGCTTAGCTTGCGGCTTGTCGATGACATCCCCGCTGGCATAAATGTTCGGTACAGCAGTTTGCAGGTGGTCATTGACCTTGATCCCGCGCCGCGATGCGCTGATCCCTAAAGCTTCCAAGCCGAGGTTTTCGACATTGGCCACGCGGCCGGTGGCGCCGAGGATGTAGTCGGTTTCGAGCATCAAGCCGTTGTTGGTGGTGACAGTATAGCCTGTGGCTGTTTTGGCCACGGCGCTGACGGCTTCGTTGAAGTGGAAGCGCACGCCTTGAGCCGTGAGTTTTTGCTGCAGGCGGGCGACATACGTCTGGTTAAAAGGCGCCAAGGCCTTGTCGCTGAATTCCACGATATGGACTTCTTTGCCCATTGTTGCGGCCATGGCAGCAAATTCCATGGCGATGATCCCAGCGCCGATGAAGACCAAGCGCTCAGGCATGTCAGGCAAGTCTAAAAATTCGCGGCTGTCATGGATATGTTCTGCGCCAGCAATAGCCAAAGTCGCCGGACGCTGGCCGGTGCCGATGACGATGTTATCCGTGGTGTAAGTTTTACCGGCCACGGCTACGGTATGGTCGCTCGTGATCGTGGCGGCACCGGTGATCATGGTGATCTTCATTTGCGTGAACAGCTTGGTCATCGTCGGGGCCAAAGGATCGATCACTTGATGCTTGTAGGCCATCAAATCCGCCCAGTTCACCACCGGCACCGCATCGATGCCGTGGCCTTTGAAGCGGTCGAGTTGTTCGACCAGCTGAAATGCGCCGTCTAAAGCGATCTTAGCATCGCAGCCATAGTTGGTGCAGGTGCCGCCGACTAAGTCTTTTTCCACGATCGCCACGCGCTTACCCATTTGCTGCAGCGCCACGGCAGCATGCCAAGTCGCATGCCCGGAACCGATCATCATCACGTCAAAATCCATTTGTGTTGCCTCCATTTTTCTAATTGATCGTGCACGACTGATAAGGGGAAGCAAAACCGCCTAGCCTTGCAAGGCGGCGATCAACTTCTGATTCAATGCCAATGCCTCTTCGTAATCGTCAACGGTGAGGTGATAGCGGCCTAAACAATCTGCCAAGGCTTGTTGGATCGGCGCTTCTTGGGCCTTGGCTTGCGGCGTCAAGTTGATCACCAACCGGCGCTTATCTGCTTGAGGATGCACCCGGGTGAGCCAACCGCGCTCTGCCAGCCGCTTGACCATCGGGGTTAAGGTGTTGGAGCTGAGCTGCAATTCTGAGCCGAGGTCGCGCATTTCGCGGTGGTCGCGATTCCACATCGCCGTCAGTACTAAGTATTGCGGATAGGTCAGGCCAAAATCCGCCAAGGCGAATTGATAAAATTTGTTGAACAGCCGGTTCACATTGTAAACGCTAAAGCACAATTGATCCGCTAAATTCACATGCGAAGTCATGAGATTCTCCTTATTAGTCGTGCACGATTGAAATCAGCATAACGCTTTTGATAAGCAGGCACAAGGACAAGTTTTCAGCCTTGGCAAGCAAAACGCCTTGCAACCGCGATTCTAACAACGAATCGCAGCTCCAAGGCGCTGATGTGATGGGCTAAAACCGCGTATCGCTTAGCCTTTAAAATCAGGGAACCAGATCTTGATCTCCCGCTTGGCACTGGCAGGGGAATCAGAAGAATGGACCACATTGCGGATCGCCCCGAGGTCCCATGCGCGCCCGAAGTCACCGCGGATGGTGCCAGGCAAGGCGTCTTGAGGATTCGTCGGGCCGGTCATCTTACGGAAGGATTCGATCACGTCGACACCGCTGGCAACGATCGCCACTAAGGGGCCTTCCAGCATGAATTCTTCGACATCCGGGTAGTAAGGCTTATCCACGAGTTGGGCATAGTGTTGGCGCAACTCGGCTGGGGTGGCATGGACGACTTTCAAGGCATCGATGCTGAATCGCCGGCGTTCTAAGCGGGTGATCACGTCACCGATATGGCCAGTGGCCACGCCGTCTGGCTTCACTAAGATCAAGGTACTTTCTGTTGGCATAGCGCCCTCCTTATGTTTATCCATAGCTATATTTTACAGTTTTCAGGCGCGGGATGCCACTGTTTCAGAAAAAGGGAGTTAAAAATAGACAGTCTTAAAGAAAGCGATTACAATACGAAGTACATATTCTTTTAATTCCGGAATTGGGTTGTGAGAAAACGTACTATCTTAAAGGAGATGAAACAATGATCATCAGGCAATTGAACGGCAACCAGACCAAGAATATTTTAAAGACGGCAACAACTAGGGTCAAAAATGTGTATTCCAAGGATATCGCATTTATTGCCACCACCACCTATGGTCAGTATCCCACGGTATTCTTTGATACGGTTTTAGGAGCACTGGGCGACTCGCGGCATATCCGAGCTGTGATCCGTCAGGTACGTGAATATTGTCAGATCGACACGCCAGAACGCCAAGCAATCATCTTGGCAGCCTTTCACGCGATCGCACTGGCCAAAACGGGTCAGCATCGGCACCCTGCAGTACCCGTGTCAGCGACGCGCACATTATGGACACCGTTTCCGATCGGGGCAAAAGAGGTGATCTGGTTTGTGAGTAATCGGACGCAAAATTTTGTCGTCAAAGGCAACCGGCTTTATTTTGAGACGATTGCGCATAATGGACAGGTGATCCAGTGGGTGGTCGAAAACGCGATGTTCGTGCCTGAGCGGGTACCCATGATGCAGGAATTCTCGCAACTTGTGATGGCAGCTTTGACACAGCTGGATGCAGGAAGGCTCACATTGATGGATGATATGCTCGACGGCGATTATGCCAATCGCGTCGAACAAAGCCAGCCAGGTCCACCAGCCGATCAAAAACGCTTATGGCACCGCTTAGTGACACAAAGCTTGAATCAATGGCTAGGGGAGGAATTTACGTCAAAACAAATTGAGGAGCTGGCCAGACAATTGATTATCATTTTCGAGAAATAATTCCAGGTAGATCCAACTGCAAAATGTTGATTTAGTCGGTTTCTTGGCCAGCAGCCATACACGTGAGCCACCTTAATTCCTTGCCGCCCAAGGGTTTGGATCGACGCGTGCGGCCAGTTGAGGTGATTGGTATGCTGTGGCCATCTTAAGCGCTTAAGAAATATCCGCCAGTCAGCGGCCGCTGGCTGGCAACAGGATGGATCAGATGATGACAGGTTATGCACTGTTGTTAGCCAACCCTGCCGTGGTGCGCTGGGCCGTCAAACAGCTCGGGCTGACGCCGCAAGCGGCAGATTATGATGATTATGTCAGTTTAGGCGAAGCGCGGTATTTGTATTATTTTGACCGGATGCAGCCACCGCTAAAAACGCCGCAACAACAGGCCAAATTCAATCGCGATGCGGCCTGGCGGATCTACCGCGACCTCAACAAGCACCGCTTGCGCGAAAAGCGGCGCGGCTCACTGGAACAGCTGGCGCCGCAGCCGCCTGTCGCCACAGGCGTGGACACGACTAGATTGGAGGTGGCAGAAGCACTTGTTGATCTGTGGCCAAAGCTGACGCCACAAGCCCAGGCAGTCTTGCAGCTGCGTTTTGATTCGCAACTGACCAATCGTGAAATCGCCGCGCGCTTAAAAATCTCAGTCCAGCGGGTCTGGCAGCTGACGCAGCAGATCCAGCAAGCCTATCAACGCGGGCTAACACCAGATTAGCGGGTGTACAAAGCCGGCAGGCGGTGTGATCAGACCAGCGGCAGCTCCCAGCGCAGCAGGCAAAAACGCCTCATTCAAGACATGCGTAAAGTACCAATTGTTTACACCGTTGTATGAGAAAATGAAAGCGCAGAAAAATAGCGGGTCCCACCTGGCAGTCGTCAGTGGGGACCCGCTTTTTGTAGAAGATCAAAGCTTGGTGTATAGGCCTTTGAAGTCATAACTCATATCCACGCCCAAGCCTTGGAAGTTGTTGGTGTACTGCCAAGTGCCGACGCCATCGACGCCTGGCTTGGTGACGCCGTAATTGGCGATCCAGCGATTCTTGGCAAGCAAGAGGTTAGGGTCTAAGCGCTTGTTCCAGATCCAGCTGGCCATCGTGTAGAAATCGACCTTCGGATAGCCGGCTGCTTTGACGGTCGCCAAGAAGGTATTGGTCAACGCCGTCAGTCCCGTCTTAGGTAAGGTGCCATCTTCGACATCAGCGGCTAACACAGACGTGCCATTGAGCCCCAAGGACTTGGCGACTTGGGTGAAAAACCTGGCTTCGGATTGCGCTTGGGCGGTGGTTTGATACCGCGCATAGTGGTAGCCGTGCACATGCAGCCCTGCCGCCCATGCCTGGCGGATCTGGGCGCTGGCTTTGGGATTCTTGTAGGTCGTGCCTTCGGTGAGCTTGACGATCACAGCCTTGACGCCTTTTTGCGCCAAGGTCTTGAAAAATGCGGCAGTATCCGGATTCCAACTGGAAACATCGGCGACAAATTGGTAATTAGCCATGATTCAACGGGTCCTCCTTCTTGATCGCTTGCGTCAGCGCCTGAATATCGGCGGACATCAACTCCAGGCGCTTGTCGATTTTCGTTAGTAAAATGATGGCGATCACGCCACCGATCGCCTGATCAAGCAGGCTGCTGACAAACTGTGTGTCCATCGTCTTTCCTCCTTCTAGCATACCCCTGATACCCTCGACCCGCAGGCCCTCGCTGCCACCCGCGAGCGTTTAGCGCAGGACGATTTGATGCGTGGTCGTGGTGACTTGGTTGGCTTCAAGGGCTTGCGTATAAAGCAGCACCTCGCCGCGTTGGAAAGCATTCAAATTCGCCAGATCATCCAAAGCCGCATCCGCCTTCTCGACGGTCACATCATTGCGCAACTGCGACACCGTAAAGTTATACCGACCGCCATCAGAGCCAAAATAGCTCAACCGGACAGTCCGAGTAGTCGTATCAGCCATCAAGATCCTTCCTTTCAAGTAAAGAGCGTGAGCCAGCACGGTTTTAGGTGAGTGCACAAGACAGCGTGACGGGGTGCGGCGTCAGCCGTGCGCCGGTGCGATGGCTTGTGTGCCTCACCGTTGTGCTGGGGATCGCGTTTAAATCAGAGCGTGAGCCAAGGCGCACTTAGGGGTGTGGGTAAAGCAGCGTGACGCCAGCGCGGCGCAGCCGAGCGGGTGGCGCGATGATTTACCCGCGACCCCGTTGCCTTGGAGATCGCGTTTAGTCAGAGCGTGAGCCAGCACGGTTTTAGGTGCGATGCCTCACCGTTGCCTTGGGGAACGCGTTTAATCAAACCGTGAGCCAGCCTAAATCAACCCTTATTCCGGATTGATCTCATCAACTCGACTCAGCAAAAGGGAACCGTGCAGATCCTCATCAAACGAATTAACGATGCGCTCGATGCCTTGCAGCTGCACATCGGTGATGCCGATGATCAAGTTGGAAAAGGCGCGAGTGGTGCTGGCGTTAGGATCGTCGCCGTGAACCGACCGGATCCGCACACTATTGGAGATCGTTGTGCGTGCCATGGGAATTCCTCCTTTCAAGTTTGATCGTGGTACACCCTTATAAGGCATTGAGAACCAAAATTTTAAAGGGAATGACGAAAATATTTCACCCAAGTGTTCCCAATTTAGACAAAAGTTTTTATGCATCTTGATAAACATTTCAGAATATTTCGCCTATAATAAATCTTGTAAGCCCGCATTTTGCAATCTTGTTAGTTATCGAAAATTTGTCAGGAGGAATTATTCATGAAAGATCGTCGTGGGGATAAGAAATTATATAAGACACGTCGGGGGTGGATGGCCGCAGGGGTCGCCGCATTAGCCCTGCTGTCTGCTCAAGCAATCAATACCCCAACTGCACAATCGGTGCACGCCGATACCACTCAAAGCCAAACGGCCACAACAGACACCTCGACACCAGCGTCAACTGCTGGTGCCGCAACGGCAACGCCAACCACCGCGGCTCAAGACCAATTGAATGCCGCCGTCCAAGCCATGATCGACGCGGTGAACAACGCTGATCTCAGCTCCGATGCTGGGATCCAAGCCGCAGCTGCAGCCGCCGCCAAACAAGAAGGCGCCATGAATGACGCCGTCACGGCGGGGGCGTCGATGCAAGCAGTGCCTGCTGATTTGATGACGAACATGCAAGCGGCCATGACCAAGCTTAGTGACGCGCAAAAAAAGGCCGTTCCACAAGCCAAACTGAACACCGCCATCCAGACCTTGATCGATGCGGTGAATAACGCGGACTTGAGCACCGATGCCGGCTTCAAAGCCGCCACGGATGCCGCGGGCCAACAAGAAGCGGCGATCAGTGATGCCCTCAATGAAGGGGCTTCGATGAATGACGTGCCGGCTGACTTGCAGTCTGGAATGGACGCTGCCTTAGGCAAGTTAAGCGACGTGCAACAAAAGGCAGTCCCACAAAACAAGCTCAACGCTGCGGCGCAAGCAATCGTTGACGCAGTGAATAATGCTGATCTGACTACTGACGCCGGCTTCAAAGCGGCCAGCGATACTGCCAGCCAACAAGAACAAGCCATGAGTGACGCCACCAATGATGGCGCGTCGACAGATGCCATGCCTGCCAGCTTGAAGAGTGATCTGCAAGCGGCCATGGCCAAGCTCAGCGCCGTGCAGCAAAAAGCGGTCCCACAAAACAAGCTCAACGCCGCGGCCCAAGCAATCGTTGATGCGGTGAATAACGCTGATCTGACTACTGACGCCGGCTTCAAGACGGCCAGCGATACCGCCAGCCAACAAGAACAAGCCATGAACGATGCCGCCAATGATGGTGCCTCTACCGACGCCATGCCTGCTGACTTGAAGAGTGACCTCACTGCCGCATTGGCAAAACTTAGTGCCGTGCAACAAAAGACGGTGCCGCAAGACCACTTGAATGCCGCGGCGCAAGCGATCGTTGACGCGGTGAACAACGCTGATCTAACCACTGACGCTGGCTTCAAAGCAGCTAGTGATGCCGCCAGCAAACAAGAACAAGCCATGAGCGATGCCGTCAACGATGGTGCTGCCACCGACGCCATGCCTGCTGACTTGAAGAGCGAGCTCACTGCCGCATTGGCCAAACTCAGCGCGGTGCAGCAAAAGACCGTGCCGCAAGATCATCTCAACGCTGCCGCGCAAGCGATCGTTGATGCGGTAAACGCGATCCCAGATGGCGCGACTGCTGATGATCCAACCGTACAAGCGGCTAAGACCACCGCGGACCAACAAGAACAAGCCATTAGCGACGCGACGACAGCTGGGGCTTCCATGGATGCGGTGCCGGCTGCGTTGAAGAGTGACTTGCAAAACGCCTTGACCAAGTTAGCCGGTTATCAAAATCTTGCGGTTGCCCAAACCAACTTGAATAACGCCGCGCAAGCTTATGTGGATACCATGAAGCAGCTTGTGAAGCCGGCAGATGTGACCGAAGACTTGGCGAAGTTAGCGACGATCGATGGCGATATCCAAAAGGCCTTAGCTAATGGGGCCACTATTGATGCACTGCCAGACGATTTGATCTACCAATATTATGGCGCGATCGACAGTGAAGTATCACCGTTTACTGTGATCAAGCGCGATCAGACGACTGGCATGACTGTCGGGGATCCGGTGACTTTATATGGGCCAACAGGCAAGCAATTTACCGTCGCTGATCTAGGGGACGCCTTGGCGCTGCCTGGTTATAAACTGTCTAACACCGTTGCTGATCCGATCACTGCTGATGGCAAGAGTCATTTTAACGCTTGGTATAATGCCTTGCCGCAAGACTTAACGGTGCGCTACGCTGATACCACCGGCAAGCAGCTCAAGGATGACACGACATTGGCTGACGTGGCCAAAACCGGCGAAACCGTTGACTTGAGCAAGCTGGGTCTGGACACCACGGTGGCCGGCTACACCTTGCAAAGCACCTTGAATCCCGCTTATGTGGTTAAAGGCGCCGACAATCTGGTCACCTTGTTGTACCAAGGCGATCCGCAAACAGTCAGCGTCCACTATACCGACGTGGCGGGCAACGAATTGCAAGCCGCGACTGATTTGGATGCGGTCACCGGTGAAACCATCGATCTCAGCAAGCAAAACCTCGCCACCACGATCCCAGGCTACACCTTGCAAAGCGAATTGAACCCAGCTTATGTGGTCAAAGACGGCGACAATAAGATTGATCTGTTATATGCTGCGGCGCCACAAAGCCTGACCATCAACTACCAAGACGCCACCACCGGCAAGATCCTTAAAGATGCCACTGATCTGGGCAAGATCGGTGTCACTGGCGAAGCCGTCGATTTAGGCGCTCAGGGACTGGAAACCACGATCCCCGGCTACACCTTGCAAAGCACCTTGAACCCGGCCTATGTTTTGAAGGCTGGCGGCAATGCGATCACGCTGTTGTACCAAGGCAACCCGCAAAAAGTCAACGTGCACTACACGGACGTAGCCGGTCACGAACTAAAGACTGCGACTGGCATTGATGCGATCACTGGCGAAACTGTCGACCTCAGCAAACAAAATCTCGACACCGCGATCCCAGGTTACAGCTTGCAAAGCGGCTTGAACCCGGCTTATGTGGTCAAAGACGGCAACAATAACATTGCTCTGTTATACACGGCAGACCCGCAAAGTCTCACGGTCAACTACCAAGACGCCACCACCGGCCAGACGCTGAAAGATGCGACTGATCTGGGTAAGATCGGTGTCACTGGCGAAGCCGTTGACTTAGGCGCTCAAGGGCTGGAGACGACGATCCCCGGATACACCTTGCAAAGCACCTTGAACCCAGCCTATGTATTGAAAGCTGGCGGCAACGCGATCACGCTGTTGTACCAAGGCAACCCGCAAAAGGTCAACGTGCACTACACGGACGTGGCCGGTCATGAACTGAAGCCGGCTACCGGCATCGATGCGATCACTGGCGAAACGGTCGACCTCAGCAAGCAAAATCTCGACACCGCGATCCCAGGTTACAGCTTGCAAAGCAGCTTGAACCCAGCGTATGTGGTCAAGGATGGCAACAACAATATCTACTTGCTGTATACCGCCGAAACGCAGCCGGTCACGGTGCACTACCAAGACGCCAAGACTGGCCAAGAACTGAAGACCGCTACTGAATTACCAGCCGCGGCTACCGGCACCGTGATCGATTTGACCAAGCAAGGGCTGGATACCACGATCCCTGGTTACACGCTGCAAAGTCAGCTGAATCCGGCTTACACGGTCAAAGCCGGCGCCAACGACATCACCTTGCTGTATTTAGGCGATGCGCAGAATCTGATCGTGCACAGCGTCTTGGCAGGAACTAAGACCAAGCTGATCGCCGATCAAACCTTTGCCCCATTTGCTGCGACTGGGGATGTGGTTGACCTCAACACCGTCGGCATCCGCACCTTCGTGCCAGGCTATGAGCTGAAGACGCCATTGGATCAAGCGTATACCGTCACCGCTGGCGATAACGAGATCTGGGTCGAATATGTCAAAAAGGACCTCGATTCTGATCCAATCATTACCCACCCAGCCACTGGCGATAACGGCGACAACGGTGACACCACCGGCAAGCCAAACACCGGGGACAATGGCGGCACTACCACGACGCCGAATAACGGCGACAACGGTGACACCACCGGCAAGCCAAGTACCGGCGACAACGGCGGCACTACCACGACGCCAAATAACGGTGACAACGGCGGCACTACCAGCAAGCCGAACACCGGCGACAACGGCGGCACCACCACGACGCCGAATAACGGCGACAATGGCGGCACCACCAGCAAGCCGAATACCGGCGACAACGGTGGCACCACCAGCAAGCCAAATACCGGCGACAATGGCGGCACGGCGACCAAGCCAACTACTGGCGATACCGCCACGACACCAGACTTTGGCAACGATGGCGCGCCTGCCACAGGCAACCAAGGCACGCCAGCTAAGGGCACTGCTGGCACGCCAACCAGCCTGGTTCAGCCGACTGTTAACCAGACGCCAGCGACAACGGCGCCAGTGGCTGCGGCAACAAGCAAGCAGGCCGCTTACCCGCAAACCGGGGATGACACCAACACTGCTGCGGCTGTTGCAGGCATTGGTGTGATCGGGGCGTTCTTGGCCTTAGCCGGGATCGACCGCAAGAAGCGCCGCGCCTAAATTAATCTGGATGACGAAAGCCACGACTCATTGAGCCGTGGCTTTTTTGTGTGGGGCGATAATAAATTTTGTGATTGCCATTGACACGGTGTCACTATGTGGTAAACTGATCCCTATCAAGTCGGTGACACGATGTCACCAAGGACAGGAGAACCTATGCCATTACCAACCTTTAACCATTTACCTGCTGATAAACAAGCCCGCGTGCGCGCGGCGCTGCTAGAAGAGTTCAGCCAATACCCGCTGGCGCAAGCGCAAGTGGCGCGCATCGTCAAAAGCGCCGGGATCGCGCGCGGAGCCTTTTATAAATATTATGCCGATCTCAATGATGCCTACCGCGACTTATTCGGCGTGGCGATGCAGGCGATCCATCAAGGGATGCCGGCGCGGCCGACCGCGGACAATATTCCCGCGTATGTCGACACGATCCGCGAGTTCATGGCTCGCACCGATCAAAGCGGCTATCGGCGCCTGATCGCGATGCATTACCGCTATAACGAAGGGGCTTTTGGGGCTCAGCCGACGAAGCTGACCGCAGATCCCCAAGCAGCGCGGGAGTGGGCGCGCACGGTGTTGTACCACCAGACGGTGCGCGATATCGTGTTGGCGCCAGAGACCCAAGCCGCACGACTCAAGCAGCTGGAAGCGGCGCTTTTAGTTGGAAAGGATGCTTAATATGTTCTTAGCCTTAAAAGAGATCCGCAAAGAAAAAGTCCGCTCAGGCTTGATCATCGCCATGATCGTCTTGATCGGGTACTTGATCTTCATCTTAACGGGCTTGGCCTTAGGGTTAGCCCATGAAAATACCGCCGCCATCAAGTCTTGGGATGCCGCCAAGATCACCTTGAATGCTGACGCTAACGTCGACATGCGCCAGTCGTTTCTGACCAAGGCCCAAGCCGGCAAGCTGACCAAGTCAGAAGCAGTGATCGGCGAAACGGCTGTCGTCGCCAAGGCCAAAGGGCACAAGCAGCTGTCGGCGACTTTCTTAGGCGTATCCAGTCAACAATATATCGCCAAAGATCTGCAGCTCACCAGCGGCCGCGCGGTGCGCCAGTCGCATGAAGTGGTGGCAGATGACTCGCTGAAGCTGTCAGGCTACAAGCTGGGCAGCAAGCTGAAGCTCAATGATGCCAGCAAGGCTTATACCATCGTCGGCTTCACCCAAAACGCCAAGCTCAACATCTCGCCTTTGATCTACGGGCAGCTGCCAGACTGGCGGGCTTTGCGCGGGTTAGGGCCGGACATGGCCGCCAGCGCGGTGATCTCCAAAGACGCCGACTATGATGCCGGCACCACTGGCAGTAAGACCTACTCGGCAGCCACTGTGATCCAAAAGCTGCCAGGCTATACCGCGCAGAATTTGACCTTTGCGCTGATGATCGGCTTTTTGATGGTGATCTCCTTGATCGTGATCGCAGTGTTCTTGTATATCTTGACGCTGCAAAAGCTCCCGAATTACGCCGTGCTGCGGGTGCAAGGGGTGCCGCGCAAGGTCTTAGTCGGCGCGACGATCAGCCAATCGCTGTTGTTAGTCGCCGGCGGCTTGATCGGCGCCACGCTGTTGACGGTCGCGACGGCGGCGATCATTCCTGCGGCAGTGCCGATGGCCTTTGACGTGCCGGCTTTGACGGCAGTCGGCGTGGGGTTGTTGGTGATGGCAATGTTAGGTGGGCTGATCCCGGTACGGCGCGTGTTGCGCGTCGATCCCGTCAGCGTGATTGGAGGATAACACATGGCAGTTTTAACACTAGAAAAAGTAAACCAAGTCTTCGGTACCGGCATCGCCCGCGTGCAAGTCTTGCATGATGTGGATTTTGCCGCAGAAGCCGGGGAAGTCAGCTTGATCATGGGCCCTTCCGGCTCTGGCAAAAGCACCTTCTTGACCATCGCCGGCGGATTATTGACGCCGACTGCCGGCACGGTGACCGTGGCTGGCAAGCACTATGCGGATCTGTCCAAAAAAGCGCGCGACGCTATTCGCTTAGATGAAATCGGCTTCGTCTTGCAACAATATCATCTCTTGCCGTATCTGACTGTCGCGGATCAATTCAAGCTGGTCGACAAGATCAAGCGCCAGGGCAACTTAGACCAGGCGGCTTTTGCCGGGGTCTTGCAGACGCTGGGGATCCAAGAGCTGCTGCACAAATATCCTGGCGAGCTTTCCGGCGGGCAGCAACAGCGCGTGGCGATCGCGCGCGCCTTGTATCCTGACCCGGCGATCCTCTTAGCCGACGAACCCACTGCTGCGTTAGACGCGGCGCGGGTGGCGGTGGTCGGGGACTTGTTCCGCGAGTTGGCGATCCAACACCACAAGGCCGTGGTGATCGTCACCCATGACCCGCGGCTGATCCCGGCCGCCGATCATGTGTATGATATGAGCGATGGGGTGTTGACCCACGCGCAATCGGCTTAATCAAATAACCGTCGCGATGATCGTCTAACAGGCGAACACCGCGGCGGTTTTTTGGTTGCGACAAAAAATGCTGCCGCCTTGATGGCAGCAGCATTTAGCTTAATCTTCTTTGCGCTTATAACTCGAATACCCATAGTACCCATAGCCATAACCATAGCCGTAGTACCCGCCGGCATCATGTGGGACGCGGTTTTGCACCGCGCCGATGATGTTGGCGTCGACTTTTTCAAGCATCGCTTTGGCGGCGAGGACGGCGCCTTTTTGGGCGATTCCATAAGGCACGACCAGCACCGTGGCGTCGACTTTTGAAGCCAGGATCTGCGCGTCGGTGACCGAATCCAGCGGCGGCACGTCAAAGATCACCATGTCGTAATGGGCGGCTAAGGTATCGATCAGCCGCTCCATGCGCTTGGAACTTAAGAGTTCTGAAGGGTTCGGCGGCAGCGGGCCAGTCGGCAAGACACTGAGCTTCACGATAGAAGTGGGCACGATATAATCGGCCAGATCCAGTTCTGTCTTAGCCGTCAATAAGTTGACCAAGCCGCGCTCGTTCAACAAGCCGAACGTCGCATGCACCGTCGGCCGGCGCGTATCCGCGTCGACGAGCAACGTGCGCAAGCCTTGATTGGCGAAGGTGACAGCGACATTGGCAGCTACCGTCGACTTGCCTTCACTGGCACTGCTGGAGGTGAACACCAAAGTCTGCAACTGTTTATCAGCCGCAGAAAAGGCGATGTTCGTCCGCAGCGTCCGATATTGTTCAGAGACTTGCGACTTAGGATCATAGTCGGTGACCAGGCTGACGCCTTTGGTCATCGACTGATCATCGAGCTGGCGTTGTTTGCGATGAAATAGCTTCATACGTGAGTCCCTCCATTGCTGCGGCGCCGCGTTAACGTGGGGGTCGCCGTAGAACTGGCTGCGGTGGCATGGCCGAATTGCATGTTGCGCGCATCCATATCAGATATCGAGCCTAATAGCGGCAAGCCCACGGTATCGGTGATGAATTCTGGTGCCTTGACCGTGGTATCGGTCAATTCGCGAATGAAGGCTAACAAGATACCGAGCACAAGTCCGGCAAGCAGGCCCACTGCCAAGTTGATCATCGGCCGTGGCGAGACTTGCCCCTTATTCAGCTTAGCGTCGGAAATGATCGAAACGTTCTTGGCGTTAGCCATGATCTTAGTGACTTTGGTTTTGAAGACCCGGGTGACTGCGTTAGCGATATCACGCGCAACATAAGGACTAGTCGCTTCAGCGGTAACTTTGACCACTTGCGAATTCTCATTGTTAGAGATCGTTAAGGCGTTGGCCAAATCAGTCGCAGTACCAGCAAATTGCCCAGATTTCTGCAGATCTGCCGCCGCTTGGTCTAAGATGACTGGCTGGGTGAGGATGTCTTTATAAGTATTGATCATCTGCAGGTCAGTCTGGACTTGGTTATATTGTTGCCCTGCATCGGCAGGGCTCTTTTGATTGACCAAGATCAACGCAGATGAGTCATACTTTGGTGTCATGGCGAAGTAAGTGACCCCAGCAGCCGCCACGACACCGACGAATGCGAGGACAATGATCATAATAAGATGTTTGCGTAGCGTCCTGAACACTTGGCTCAGGCTGATGACGTCGTCTTCCATAATACCCCCTGAAACGAATCATTCCGATTAATATAAACTAGCCCATTTTACCATATTTCGTAAAAATTCATAGCTGAAATTCACCATCCATAAGCGGAATTAGACACAAATTCCGAATATTACAAGTATATTGCCTAAAAAATTCCGTAAATATCTCGTTGAGAATCGCCTGTGTAGTGGATTGAGTCGCTGACATTGCTTCGTCTTTATCAACGGTATGGAAACTCGTCACGCCGCTGATGTCATAGTCGACCACCTTGCCTAGGAATTGCAGATTCAGACGAGACTAATTTTTCAATACCTAGTAAGCTTTCAATTGCTTGAGCCCAAGATTGTTTGCTATCCGATTTTGATTTTTTTATTCAGGTGGTTATTGCTGCTCTGGCCGGTATTAGTGGGGCGAAGGCACTATTACCATATATCTTTGTACATTAAATGTTATGACCCAAATGCGACCACTTTTTTCTAAGGGTATAAGGGTATATATGAGGTTGCGCTCATATATGAATAACAGTAGAATTAGTCCCGCTGAGAAGCAAAATTCGTAATGACTGAAAGTGTTTGACAAAGATTTTAGCGGAATTCCGACTTTTTAGTCACGCAAATTTTGCACTCTAGTTTTAGAATCTTTGTCGCAGCTGTTGTGTGCTGACAGTCAGATTAAAGGAACGGACAGCCTTTCATGTATAGCACTGTTCGTAAGAAAATTGAAGAGTTGGTTTTGGATGCACCTGAGCGTGGTACTTCGATTATTGTCAGCAGTATGCGGGTATCGGTACGACGCAAATAATTGTATAACGAGATTGCTTAGCAGCCAAGGTTTGCTTCACGTAGTTTGACGATTCAACAAATGGAGAGCCGTTGGCAATAACGTCAGCAGTGAGTTGTAATATTCTGAAACTGGTAAGATTTGGAAAACATAAACGGTATGCGCGCATTACTGTTATCAAATTTCGACTGACATTTTTCCTAACTTTCAAAATTTTGAGCATCGGAAGGCTCATAATTGGTAGTACAGAACAGATAATCAATAATGAACATTACAAGAACATTTCAAACAAAAATAACCGTTTTCAACATGTTGTGGTTGATTAATTGTGAGGTATACTAAAATCTAGGGTGCTATAAAGATAATTTAGATTTTATCCCACTATATAAATTATTTTTACGTAAGTAGAAAGAAATCTACGCTCGGTTGGGTAAAGCAAGTAATTAGTCGTTTTTTCGTAAACTAAGTACATAAAAACATATACTGTTTTTATGTACTCGAGCTCACTTCGAACCACGTTCTCATTCTTAAGTTAAAATAGTCTGAGATATGAAAATGCAAGACCTGCAGAATTAATGCTACTGCTACATAGCAATGAAATAGAGCCATTTTCGTAACCATAATATTATTATTTTGTTAATTCATACTCAAGATATCAGCTCAAGAGCTTTCAAAATTGGTTAAGATGCTATGAGTGAAATAAAATTTCTTGGTTTATAGCTTGTTGACGCAGCTGAAATAAAAGTTAACGGTAAAGGAATTGTGATATACGTGAAAATTTCATACACAACTGTATTTTTCAATAACACGATTGATCAAATTTCAAAACTTGTCTCGAATATTGAAAATACGGTTCCACCAGATTTTCAATACGATTATTATCTAGTGAATAACTCTCCAGATAATACCGAAATAACAAATCACTTACAGGCACTATCAAAGAGAAATCAGCATATACACTCAATAATAGCTAAGGAAAACCGTGGATTTGGGGCTGGTAATAATTTAGCGATTTCGTTTCTTGAATCGGACTATCATATTATTGTGAATCCAGACGTTACGATTCCTGATAAGTGTCAAATTAATATGATGATTCAATACATGCACTCACATGAAGTTGTTTTGTTATCCCCATTAATTAAAGATAAACAAGGCTATATCCAAAAGCTTGTAAAGCGAACTCCGACAATTTTGGATATGGGGCTTCGTTTTGCAGGGCAAAGTTTTTTTCCACAACGGCAGCGTTGGTTCACTTATGACGATCAGTATGGTCATATTCACGAATCTAGTAACCTTCCCGGATCTTTTCTTGTTTTTAAGACAGACACGCTAAAAAAAATCGGTGGTTTCGACGAACGATATTTTCTGTACATGGAAGATGCTGACATAGCTAGATCAATGGCGCTTTGTGGTAAGACCGTTTTTTTCCCAAATGCCTACATAATTCACGAGTGGCAAAGAGAGAATAAAAAATCGATTAAGGGAATTTTACGAATGGTTGTGAGTATGTACAGATATTTTTCTAAGTGGGGATGGAAAGTGTTTTGAGTTAGCATATTAGATATTTGTTCCATAATTCAGATTAAGATTGTAAGTGAAGGGCATATTCAGCGGGAGAATTCACATCTGTTAAGCTGTTTTTTTGAAAGACGATCTTGTTTTAAGTTAAAGGCGCTGATATGTAGCCATGTTCGATTGTCACGGTTTGAATACGAAAGGAATGTTAATGCTGAGAATTGTTGTTAATGATGGAGTGGCGGTACCAGGCGCGGGTGGCGTATATTCAGTGCTTAAGGATTTTGAAAAAATGATTGGAGCATACAGCTCTGATCCAATTGAATGGATTTTTATCCTTTCTGGACCATTCGTTCAAGAACGTGATCATGTCAAAGTAATTCAGCTTCCCAAGTTGAAGAGCTCCAAATTGTATCGGCTTGGATTTGATTTTCTCTGGGGTCGTCGATTCATTAATCAATTGGATCCAGATATCTACATTTCATTTCAAAATACAGCCACCTTGGGTGTCCATGCCAAACAGTTTGTATATTTACATCAACCACTGAATTATGTTATGGATATACATAAGTTCTCGTTTCTTAATCAAAGAGAACGAAAACTTGCAATATATCAGCGAATATTCGGACCTATCATTAATCTCCTGATTAGATTTGCAAACGCGAACGTAATTGTTCAAACCGAATGGTTGAAGAAAATTTTAGTTAAACGAAATATTCAGTCTTCACAGAAAATCACCGTGATTTCGCCGACTGTTTTCGTAACAAACAAGAAAATTCGTCAAAGACCAGATAACTTTTTTTATCCAGCAACTCCCATGATTTATAAGAATCATCGGACGCTCATTGACGTTTGCAGGATTCTATCAGAAAAGGGGATAAATTCGTTTAGAATTTTTTTAACTATTACAGAACAAGATTTAAGAGAACTTTCCGGTGCGGAAAATATTCCATTTCAGATTAAATGTCTTGGAAGTATTGAAAGATCTAAAGTTTATAAGTTAATGGAAGAATCAGTACTTCTCTTTCCCTCAAGTATTGAGACGTTTGGATTGCCCTTACTGGAAGCAAAAAACATGGGAACCGAAATATTCTCGGCGAATATCGGCCCAGCTCGCGAAATTCTTGAAAATTATGATAATGTTGAATTTTTTGAAGTTGGAAATTCAGCACAACTTGCAGAGTTAATGAAATCATGGCTGAATAAGGATATTCCAATCAAATTCCAACAAACGGATGAAAATATTCATGAACAGCCGCAAAATGTTGCAGATTTTCTTGTGAAAGAGGGAAATAATCGATGACGGTCGCTATTCTAATGGCTACGTATAACGGAGCGGAATATCTACGTGATCAGATTGAGTCAATTATCCGCCAATCATTTACCGATTGGCGCTTATTCATTCGGGATGATGGATCTACTGATGGCTCAAAAGCTTTGATTGAAGAGATTAAAAAAACAGAAGACCGAATTATTATTGTGGAAGATAATACTAATCGTGGAAAAGGACAATTAGCAAACTTTTCCACACTTCTAGATTCTGTTGATGATGGATTTCAAGCTTATATGTTTGCTGATCAAGACGATATTTGGTACAAGGATAAAATAAAGGTCTCTTTGGATGAACTCTCGCGGAATTTGGTGAATAATGTGGGTCCAGTGTTGGTTTATACAAACTATGATGTTAATGATTCTCGCAGCCAATACTTGCTACATCCTGCGTATTCTGTTGATCCAAATGTAAATTTAAGTCGGAGAATTCTTGTGCAGAATTGGATGATGGGATGTACTATGATGTTTAATAAGTCGCTTTATCATCTTGTTACCAACATTCCAAAGGTCACAGAGAATCACGATAATTGGGTTGCAAAGGTTGCTTCTGTTACTGGTGAAGTTAGGTATGTTTCTAAACAGACTATGTGGCATCGAATACATTCCTCGAACGTTACCACAAATACTTCTAGCAAGAGTTTTTCAGGTCATCTCTTAAATCTTGGTCTTACGTGGCGAGATGCTAAAAAGCACTTCATGAATCAGAAGAGGACTCTTTTGGCATTACAGCAGTTAACATCTAGTTCGGGATTAGCTTCATCTCCGAACCTGGAAGAACTGATAAAAATATATAATTCGACAACTCCTTTGCGGTTATCAGAATTCTGTTTAAAGAAATATTCTGCATTCAATTGGAAGCAAAACATTCTTCAATATATTATTTTGATGAGAGGATAGCTATTGAATAAAATAATAAAAAACCCTTATTATATATTTGGCGTTGAGTGGGCTTTTATCATTGCTACGTATCAGTTAGGGTGGTCGAATGTATATCCTAAGCTGCGATTCAACGTTCTAATGTTCTTTTTGCTTGCAGTCCTTTTGACTGTTTTAGTTGGAATTCTGTATTCTAAATTAGATTGGGCTGCAAAATTCTCCGATACGGGAAAAAAAGAAATTAATTCAAGTTTATATTTCAAGAGTAGTGTTTTCTTTTGTGTGGTGTTTCTGATAGAGGCACTATATTCACATGGTATCCCCCTTTTTGGTGCGATAAGCTATACGGAGTTTGGTATTCCGAAGATTCACACCTTTATTATGGTCGCCAATACGTATTTGGCAATTCAAATTGGAAATCAGATGGTCAAGCGAAAGAATGTGAGACGAGCTGATCTATTAAACTTAATTCTTTCGATAACGCCATTTATTCTCCAGATTTCCCGTGGAACAATTGCAATCGTACTTATGGCCATCTTCGTGATTTTTATAACCCAATTTAATCGTGAACGGAAGATGAGGGGCCGGACGAAGATGCTGCTTGTGCTCTTGGTGGCGATTGGCTTATATTTGTTTGGTATCCTGGGAAATTATCGACTGAACACCGGAATGCGACTAACAGAGCCCCTCGTAAAATCCACTTTAATAATGGAATATACTGATGCTTCCCCGAAGTTTAAAAACGCAAAAATCCCGAAGCCATATTACTGGACATACTTGTATGCTACCTCGCCCCTTGCCAATCTACAAAATCAGATTTTGGTCCTGCAAGGGAACCAATCGGCTTTGACCGATTCAGTTGTTGTTTCTCGTCCAGTAGATTTTATTTTTCGATGTTTTATTCCAGATGTTTTCTCGAAAAAATTGCTAGGTATCAGATTATTTCCTGTAATACAAGTTTCACCGGTGCTTACAGCATCATCAGGGTTCTTTATGCCGTATATGTTTTATGGCTTTGGGGGAATGATGCTATATCTCATCTATCTTCTTTTACTACCACTGTGGTATATGGTGCTTGTTAAGAGGACTTCACCAGCACGAATGGGTTTGGCTAATGCATTGTTGGTCGTGTTGTTCTTGTTATCACCATTCGATAATATGTTAGCTTTTTCTGGGGTTTCTTTACTTTTACCAATACCAATCCTTTTAGGATTGGTGGATAGCTGGAGGGGAGCTCATCATTATCGTTCATACAAGGAGTTTTCTTAAATGTGTAATGCAGTTGAACATTCAAGACCGGATGTGTCTATCATCATACCAGCGCATAATTCAGAAAAGTATCTGATTGATTGTATTGACTCAATTAGACTGCATTTGCCGAATAATCTAACAGTAGAGGTACTGGTGATTCTTAATGGAAGCACGGATACTTCTGCCGAATTGATTAATGCATACTCAATCAAGTATTCTTGGATTAAGTACTGGAATTTGGAAAGATCAGGCAGGAGTTACGCGCGAAATTTTGGAATTAGCAAGGCTTGCGGAAGATATTTAATGTTCCTCGATGCGGATGATTTTTTTGTGTTCGGAGTTGGAATTAAAATGGCCGTGAAGATTCTTGACTCGAATGAAGAATTATTTGCAGTATGGAGCGATACCATAGTTAGAAATGGTAGGCAGGACAGTCGTATCGAGGCTACTGGTTTTAAATATTCTGATTTAGAGAATAGGAATTGCTTTTCAATTTCATCTGTCTTAATTAGAAATGAGAATTTAGGCAGATTTCCAGAGGATATGTACTTATATGAAGATTGGGTTTTTTGGGCTCGAAGTCTGAAGGGAAGAAGTGTAGTCCCATTAAACCAGGTTTCTAGCATTGTGATCCACAATGAAGAGAATACAACAGCAAGAGCAGTATCCGGCATTTTGACTGGACAGATTCGAGCTCGGGCCAGAATACGCGATTTGTTTCCCAGACGACATTTCACGGTAATTCTTCGAGATTTAAAAAAAGAGGTATTGTATATTAGCGGTATGTCACGAGAGAATAATGACGATTCGGTTCTTGCCAAGTATCGTTTTTCCATGAGGACTCTGAGACAGCTCTCACGGATACCGTTTGTTAAATATGTATTTACTAGTCTATACAATAAAAGTCGCGAAGAACACTTAAGCTCGTATCGGGATATTCAATGAGCAGATCGTAGACATCATCATTCGTTTAGACCCGTCGGAGGTAGTACAAATATTGAAAGTTTTACTTCGAGGATACTTTGCTTCGAATCTAGGGGATGACCTATTTATTCGAATAATTTCCCATAGATATCCTACAACTCAATTTTATCTAGAATGCTCTGCAATGCATAGCTTAAACTTTCAAGACTTATCAAACGTAACTGTAATTACTCATAATCGGTTAACGTTAAGAATCAGAAATATGCTGCTCAAGATGATAAATTATTCAAGTTTAAGTATGCGAAAATTTGATGCAATTGTTGAAATTGGTGGTTCTATATTTCAACAACAAGTTATGGGAAGGTTCTTGCTACCGTATCGGCGAGCAAACGTGACTGCTTTTCCTTATTTTGTGATTGGGAGTAACTTTGGACCTTATTTTGAAAAAAAATTCGTACTTGAACATCGTGCTTTTTTTGCGCATACCGTTGGCACTGTGTTCCGAGACAAATTCTCATATGATTTGTTTCGTGACCTTCCGAACGTGTCATACGCACCGGATGTTGTTTTTAACTTATCTGTTCCGTCTAACGCTCTTGGTCAAGCAAATCATGGAAAGGTACTTGTAATCGCACCAATAGACTTATCGCTTTCTGTACGAGCAAATTTTGAATCATTGGTTGCACATAAACAAGAATATGAAAAAAACACTGCAAAGATAATTTCTAAATTTCTGGAATTTGGTGAATACGTACAGTTACTGCCCTTTAGTATGGCAGAGGGAGATGGCGAAGCAGCGAAAAGAATCAAGGCGTATGTACCCGAGCAAGCTCAGAGTCGAGTCTCAATTCTTACAAACCTTACGGCAGACCAGAAGGTCTCAACAATAGCAGATTGTGATTATTTTGTTGGATCGCGGTTTCATGCCATGATCCTTGCTTGGTTGCTTCAGAGGCCATCATTAATAATATCGTATAGCAAGAAAACCAATCACGTTAAGTCGGATTTGTTTGAGGAGCAGTATTTTATGAGCGTTTCTGAGTTTTCTGATGCCAATCTGGAGTTCGACTTTTCTCAAATGAATACTATATCGCCAGTTAAATTAAAGAAAATTCAAGATTTGGCACGTCTTCAGTTCAAGTATCTTGATGAGTTCTTAACTAGTGTTTAGGGAAGAGGAGCAACCAGATGAATTCTGTATCCATTAGCTTTATTATCACAACATATAATCGGGAGGGGTACGTTCTTCAAGCTATTCGATCTGTGCTTAATCAACAATTTGAGGGTAATGTAGATATTCTTGTTATTGATGATGATCCTACAAGCCAATTAGGAGTTGTGCTGGATGAAAATTTTGGTGAATCTGTACGATATCATCGGGTAAATAAAAATAACGGTCCAGGTTTGAACCGACACTGGGGATTTATGAATTCAATTGGACAATATGTTGTTTTCATGGATGATGATGATTATTATACGGACAGAGATTTTGTAAACAAAGCAATTCGACATTTTCGTGAAGAAGATGGTTTGGCATTTGTTGGTTTTAACGCGAACGACTTTTACGAAGTCTCCGGAGAAGTAAGATCTGGTATGCAGCTTGAAAAAAATGGTAAGATTTCTCGAAATCTATATCTTATGAAATTTACTCACGGAATTAGCAAACCAAAATCGACATTTTCTTCAGTGTTTTCAAGAGAATTGCTAACTATGGCGGGCATCAGAACGATCGAAATGTTAAATGATTCGGTCATTTATCTGCGTGCGCTTCTTGTTGGAGATGCCTATTTGGACAGTACGGTGATTGGTAATTATCGAATTCATAATAGTAATATAACGAAAACAATATCTGAAAAATTTATAATCGACAATTTAAACGAGAAAAAGACAATATCAAGGCTATTGCCATTTAGTTATGTTCGAAGATCGTTTTGGTTATACGTTCAATCCATCAATACTATTGGATATTATTTATCCGAAAACAGTCATAGGGAACAAACCACTTTGCTTCAGCAGTGGGTTGGTGAACAAGTGTTCTTCGTGAAGGTTCTGATTCGATTATCGTTGGCAAAGTCCGGGTTGTTATTCACTCTGAATGGCGAAGGAGGTAAACATCATTAAGTCTCGAACTCATTATTCGATGGTGAACTCTTCAGTGTCCGCTATAATCTATTTATTGCGTACACTCCTTGGTTTCGTTTCGAGATCATTTTTCATCCATTACTTGGGTGTAAACTTTTTGGGACTGAATGGACTGTTTACTAATGTACTTAGTTTTCTATCATTAGCCGAGTTGGGAATCGGCTTTACGATTGTTTATGAGCTTTATTCACCACTAGCAACAGGAGATACTGAAACCACGAAGTCATTGATGCTAGTTTATCGAAAAGCGTATACTATTATCGGTATAGTGGTTGGTGTTGCAGGAATTTGTTTAGTGCCATTTCTATCACTAATTATTCACGGAACATCTGGGATTAGTAATGTTTATCAGTATTATTTATTATTTTTAAGCAATTCTGTCGTTAGTTACTTTTTTACTTACAAACGCTCATTATTAAATGCAGATCAAAAAAACTATATAACTGTCGTAAATGATTTTGTGTTTTACTCTGCCTCTGTTGTTTTGCAGATCCTGTTTTTGGTACTCTACCAAGATTATTCGATTTTCTTAATTATTCAGGTCTTGACCACCTTAGCTTCAAATATATATATTTCTAGCGTTGTAAATAAACAGTATCCGTATATCCGTGAGAAAAATGTTAAACCATTATCAAAAGCCGTAAGCACCGAGCTTAAAAAAAATATACTTGGAAATATGTCAACACAAATTGGATCAATTATTGTGTTGGGTTCGGATAATATTTTGCTTTCTGCGTTTGTCGGATTATCAGCAGTTGGAATTTATTCGAATTATACTTTGATTACGAATGCCGTAAAAAGTATCGTACAGCAGGCGACAAGCTCCATTATTTCAAGTGTTGGCAATCTTGTTGCGAAAAAAGATAATTTGAAAATTTTTTCGGTATTTCAAGAATATTGGTTTATTAATTCCAGTGCAAGTTTTCTTACAAGTACGATTACCTTTGCTTTAATTAACGGGTTTATTTCTGTTTGGATTGGGCCAAAATATCTTCTCCCGAGGAAAACGGTTTGTTTGATTGCCACATACTTGATTGTACTTATGTATCAAGGCTCCACTAGGACTTTTATTTCTGCTTACGGGTTATTTTGGCAACAAAGATGGAAACCTATATTTGAAGCTGGTACAAATCTTGGCTTTTCGTTATTTTTTCTTCAAGTTTTCCACCTGGGGTTAGACGGAGTTTTATTGGGAACGATTTGTTCCTCTATTTTTGTTAATGCATGGTATGAGCCCTATATCGCTTTTAAATTTGGATTTCACCAATCTTTGTATATGTACTTTCTCAGGACGTTGTTATTTTATATGAAATATAGCGTTGCAATTGCTGTACTTTGGATTGTTCAGCTACATCTGTTCGTTGATTCATTAATGAGTTTTGTTAGATTTACTTTTGTCTCTGTAATTCTTGTTGGAGTTTTATATCTACTGCTTTTTTCATGGGAAAAGGAGTTTCGGAGCGCATTTAATCGATTCAAACGAATGATTTGATAAAAAGATTATCCTGTAAATGAGTCTTTAATATATCTTGGAGGAAATATGCAGAGTATTAATCAGAAGTTCCACGGTCTACGCAGTTATACCAGCTTTTATTTTCATAAATTATTCAGTTCGCATCCGCAAGTACTCACACTTGAGCAGACTGTCAATGAAATTGTGAGTGGGAAATCCTGCGCGCGTTTTGGTGATGGAGAGTTTGGATTGATTTGTGGTAAAACTTCAATTTCATTTCAAAATGCATCTAATGAGTTGCGAAACGAGCTAGAAGCAACCCTTAGAAGCAATACTGATGAGCTGCTTATTTGTATTCCAAGTGCTTTTACGTTTCGACTTAACAATTATGTTAGAAAGTCGAAGAAATTCTGGATGCAGTCGCTTGGCCAAAATTGGAAATATTGGATTCGGGAACTCAGATTCGGCTACCGTTATGGTGATGCACAGTTTACACGACCATATATGGATGTGAAAAATAAGAATCAAGCGCTGAACCAATTTTCAACAATAAAGCAGATATGGCAGGGACGAGATCTCCTAATTGTTGAAGGCAATGAAACCAATTTCGGACTAGGAAATGATTTGTTTGTTAAGGCTCGTAGTATTCACCGCATAGAGTGTCCACAGACTAATGCCTTCAATTCTCGAAAACAAATACTTGATACAATTATTAAGCAAGCTTATCACGGTGAACTTGTGCTAATCGCCTTGGGTCCAACTGCAACGATATTAACCTTTGAACTTTCTAAAAGGGGTATTCAAGCAGTAGATATTGGGCACCTGGACGTTGAATATGAGTGGGCTTTGCGAGGTTCTCAAGAAAAGGTTGCTATTCCTGGAAAATACGTCAATGAATCAAAATCCAAAGTCAAAGTTGTAGGGAGTTTGGATGCAAATTTTGTTGAAATGAAAAAGTTACAAGTAGTTGATAATATTAAATAAGTTCGCTTCATATGCCGAGGTGCTTAACCAAGAAAACTTTAGGAATTGAATTAATCATCTATGGTGTGTTCTCAGTGTTCAGCTGGGGTTAAGCCATTTTTGTTTCTTTAGATTCTGACGTTGTTGAACCGTAAGCACTTAATAACAGACCAAATATGACTCGCCTCAAATTGGCGGTATTCATACCGTATCATAATGAAGGGTGAGGTATTTCTATGGCAGAGAAACCTGCGATTGCTGAGGTTAAGATGGACAAACTATTGTGGCCTAAGTCAAGAATCAACCAAAGTCTACAGATCAAGATAGACACCAATAAGTCGATTGTTGTCTACAACCATATTCAAGTCTACATCCTTCACTTGAAGTGATCATAATAGCCGTGTTTACTGATGTCCATTGATCCTGCACGACTTTCCTGCACGACCTCACGACATTTATTTTGTATGTGTTAGAACTGATTTCGACGTAGAATCGATGGCACTGCCACCTTGGTTCTAGAACACACAGCTTGATCCACATAACCAAGCACTCTATTTGTTCTGTTGTCGATGCAAAGACTTCTTCGAGGCATTGTACTGGGACGGTGAAGGCTCATTCTTCTCTGGATACGTATCGAGAATGGCCGCATTCATTTGCCAACAAACATAGCGAGGCAGTGCCATTGGCAACGACAACCAAAAATCTGCTTAAGTATAATGACCACGGTCGAACAAAATGCAAGTTTACTTGAACAAGTCCAGCTCCGTGCAGAGCAAGTGGCTTATTTGACTCAACACCGTTTAGGTTGCAACTCGAAGCAATCAATCCCGATCAGACGTCATTATTGTAGGGTGATAGTGTTTTTACTGACCCAGAGTAAACTAGGCAACAAAGCGAAGACATAGCTAAACAAGCAAAATAAGACAAAGGAGAAGCGTTCTGAAATTGTTGCGAAAGATCTGCTGGTAAAAAAGCATTCATTACTAAGAATGGTAAGTATTGCGAACGTGGACATGACCTAAAGGCTTTCGGGAAGCAGTTACTTCGAGAAGAAGAGCGGTTTATTCGTACGCGTTTGTTTGTTGAGAAGATCCACGTTTAACCGTACAAGTGTGACTAATGTGAACAAGAGGATGGGCGCAGCCATTCTTATCGAGCCGATGCTCCAATGCGCTGAACGTTTACGGTATCGTAACTCCGTCGTTGATTGCGTAAATCCTTCACCAGAAGTACATTCTGGCGACTCCGTTGTGCCGTCTATTAAGAGATTGGCAACGAGCTGGTGCAATACTCGGAAAAACGACTATTGCTAACTAGATAATCAAGTGTGCTAAGCTGGTGAGACCGGTATGTGGTGTCATAGCCGAACACCTGATGAGTCAAGGCTTTCTCCAAGGTGATAAAATGCCGTATCAAGTATTGCATGAACCTGGAAAATAGCGACAAACAAATCGTATGTCTGGAGGCTACGAAGAATCACACGTGCCATTTAGCCAGTTGGTAATTATGCCTATGCGAATACCCAGTCAGGGAAATAAAATTTGCGAAAGCTTATATAGTCCATCTCCTGTCGCCTAAGTGTGACAGTTACGCCAGTATTATTTAATCGCGGTTAATCTCTCAATCAGTTGTTGCGCTCATGCAAGTCGCAATTTCTTTGATGACTTTACCATAACTAAGGTGATGACCATTGGACTGAGGCTACATAATTAGATGTTTGAGCTTGAGCACCACAGGAAAAAATATTCCAGCGGAGGGGTGCGTGAACAGACGTCAGCAAGAGCTCAAGCCCCTAATTGAGCAGTTCTGGAAATGGTGTGATCAAGTCGATACCCTGGCCTAAAACTCGATTTGGTAAAGCCATCACTTACGCGCAAGGACAATGAACTGCTTTAAATTGAGTGCTTATTATGATGAAATTGGTCTGAGTAACAATGCATCAGAACGTAAAAGAAGACCTGCGTCAGTGTGCGAAAAAAACCCGTTGTTCAGTACAAGACCAAAAGGTGCCGAAGCGAACATAATTTGGACGACAATGATTGAAGCCGCAAAGCGAATGAACTTGATCCAGTTCAGTATTTCAAAGATCCACTTCAAAAAGAGTCAAAGTTGCCAACTTTCGCAAAAAACAAAGAACGGGAAGATTGGTTACCGTATAATTTAATCCACACTGCGCCAAAATTTAAAAAACTTGCCTAACCAAGCAGAGCCCCGCAATCTCAAAGCCGAGATTGCGGGGCTCTTTAGTACAGTCAATTACTAGGTGCCTACCTTTAAGAGATGTCATACCCTGGGTTATCCTGCATCATTAAGAATTCTGGACAAAATGATTTTGTGTTTTTGGTTAGTCTGATTTTGGTATATAATTAATTTTATTCTTTCTTATTGAAGATCGTCTAAATCAAATTCTGGTCTATTGAATTTATCCTGTATTTGCGAATCTCGTGGGTAATATAATTGCTTTTCCCTGGACTAACTAGCGATAGTGAGTCATAACGACTCGGAATTTTTCGAGACTTAAAAATCAGAGACTTTTACGTAATTTTCTGAAATCACAATAAATGGTTTACCAATATTATCTTTAAACATCGGGAATAAGAAGTAATTATCAAACTTTGCAATTGCAAGGATGATATCCAAAACTTTTAAAGTACATTAGCCAACAATCTTAAGGTCAAAAAAAGATATGTATAAACAATAATCGCTCAAAACACTGACATACTTCTAGGGAATTAGCATATGGGAAAACATTTTAAATGATTTATAAAATAATTGTAGGGGATTATTGTTATGATTAATACAAGTTCGAGAAATTATGGCATAGATATTGCGCGTATTTTATCCATGTTTTTTGTGGTTCTTCTACATAATTTGTTGCAAGGCGGGGTACTTCACAGTCCTGAGCTGCAAGGTGTAAATTTTGCCGTTGCATGGTTTCTGGAGAATCTAGCAATAATTGCGGTAAATCTCTTTGCAATGATTACTGGATTTCTTTCGTTTGGTAGATCATTTCACGTAACTAGAATTGTGTCAATTATAGTACAGGTGCTGTTTTGGTCTTGGGTTATTTTAGCGCTCTTAATGCTTTTTAAGTCAAATCTTGCACTAAAAGACATAATTATTGGAATAATACCTGTCACATTGTATTGGTATATAAATTGTTACATTGGTTTAATGTTGCTATTGCCCTTCTGCACTGAGGGTATAAAATCTTTATCTCAACACAAGTTTTCACTTGTTCTTGGATCTTTATTAATCATCTCTGTAACTGTTGGATTCATTCGACATTTTTCATTGGATGATGGGCTCTCGGTTTTTTGGTTGTTGATACTATTCTTTGTTGGTTATTATATTAGGAAATTTGGGCTTCTTGAAAGAATACACTCAACTTATTTTATTCTTGTCTATTTCTTACTAGCAATGATTTCATTATTGGTCGAGATACTCTGTAAGAAATATCACATCAATTACGATATAATGATTTCCGCAAATTGCAAGAACAAGTTAGCCACCCCATGGCACGACACCGTGAGATGAACTGTTATCTTTGATGAGTTGAGTT
>NZ_RHOI01000018.1 GCF_003946165.1 Lacticaseibacillus baoqingensis
ACGCCGCGAAGAACATTTTGGCTAAAGGATTAGCACTAAATTAACCAAATAGTCCGTCTGGCCCTCCGGTGTCCGACAGCACTAAGACGCTAAAGCGTCAAGTCCGTCTGGCAACCTGCGGACTCTAAAGGCTTTGGTAATTAGCAGGTAAGACCCGCTTGCGGGCAATCGCTGTATCTAAGCAAATTGTAGTCGCGTCGCCGTTGGGTGATGCGCTTACAAGCCTCTGACTTTAGTCAGGGGTGGTTGACACGTGATGCCAGTGTTATATTTGTTCGCCTCGGCTTTGGCAGCTGCTTCTGCGAGTGACTTTGATGAGGCAGCTGCTGCTTGGCTACTGGCTTTGGCACTATTCTTGCTTGCAGCAGCCGCAATTGAACTAGCAGATTCTGAAGCAGCCTTGGCTGCGCTTTGCGGATCTGGCTTCACATTCACCATTGCGGTTTTGTACCGACCGGAGTGAGTAATGCGCACTGTCACGACGGCAGGCTTATCTTTGGCTTTGATCCAAACAGGGATGGTATCCGTCGAATCAGATTGATAAGTTTGCTTGTTATTTTGCTTAGAAGCATCGGTTACTGTTAATTTGTCACCTTTTTTCGTTGGGATTTCGAGTTTTGCCAGGTTCCCTCAATTGTAATCTGCTGTTAGCATTTTTGCGTTAAAGCTCAGCTTTCCGGCATACACAGCCGATTTTGGTGCACTGCTTTGCTGTGCTGCAACCCGGCTTTCTTCGGCGGCATCTTCTGCTTTTTGTTCTGTGTCGACCTGTCGTCCGCCAATCAGGATGGAAGCGGCAAAAATCGCAACTCCTGCAACGATAGTGATGATCCAAGGCTTCTTTTTTCGCTGCTTGAAAAATGCGTAGCCAATTCCACCCAGTGCGACCACAAAAATTAACACCCCAATAATAAACAGAAACTCAATAAAACCCCACATAAAATGCTCCCCCAATGGTATGATATATTTGCTTATAGTGATCACTACGCGTCCACACCGTCATCAGCGGTGATGGACGTTTTTTCTTTTTACTACGCCGAACTCATTACTTGCTTAAGCTGATCGATCAAGGCGCATATGTAAACTTTTTTGAAAGCACTTGCATAACTTCATTATGGCCTAGTTTAGACTGTGGTCTACAACTATTGATAAAGTCGAGTTTAAAGCGACCTCTTATGAACATTGCGTTTTCCAAACCG
Source organism: Lacticaseibacillus baoqingensis (assembly GCF_003946165.1). Taxonomy (GTDB): domain Bacteria; phylum Bacillota; class Bacilli; order Lactobacillales; family Lactobacillaceae; genus Lacticaseibacillus; species Lacticaseibacillus baoqingensis. Next base: position 1,200 of record NZ_RHOI01000018.1, read on the forward strand.
TGTCAACTATTAAAGACATTGAGACCTTTAAAACCCGAAGCACGCAACTTCCCCCTGATTTTCCATCCCGAGGGTGCTAAACTTAAAGTTAGGACAGACGAAAAGTCCGCCGCGAAAGGGGAAAATTGATGGCACAACCAGTGTATGATCATTATTTTTTCGATGAATCGGCGTATAACACACATGATGGCGGCTATGTGCCGCTGGTAGTCGCCAAAGCGCCAGCGACGCCGCTGAAGATCCCGGCGCTATGTCAACCAGATCAAGAAACTGCCACGGATGCTTGGTACACGCTCGAAGCGCAAAAAGGCGAAAGTCAGCTGCTGCCAGGCGCTAAAACCCAAACTTGGGGCTATAATGCGCCGCTATTAGGCCAAACGCTGGCATTTCCCGTGGGTAAGCATATCCATGTGACGCTGAAAAACGCCTTAGACGAGCTGACGACGTTTCATTGGCATGGGTTGACGGTTTCTGGGCCGTATGTGGATGGCGGCTGTCATGCACCGGTGTATCCAGGGGAAAGCAAGCACATCGATTTTACGCTGGATCAACCAGCCGCAACGACTTGGCTGCATGCGCATCCTTGTCCGTCTACGGCTGAGCAGGTGTGGCACGGGTTGGCGGCGATGGTGATCGTGCATGACCAACACGAGGCCAGCTTGCCGCTGCCGCATACCTATGGGGTGGATGATATTCCGCTGATCTTGCAAGATCGCCGCTTCCATGCGGATAACCAATGGGATTATCATGCCGATTATGATCCAGATGGCGTCCAAGGGCCGACTGCCATGATCAATGGCACCATCAATCCGGTGTTTGCGGTCACGACGCAAAAGCTGCGCTTGCGCCTACTGGATGGCGCCAATCGCCGCGAGTGGCGGCTGCATTTTTCTGATGATCTGGCATTTACCCAGATCGCCGGAGATTCCAGCTTGCTGCCCAAACCCGTGCGCATGACGCGGCTGATGCTGACTTGTGCCGAGCGCGCTGAGATCGTGGTCGATTTTAAAAATTACCATGCCGGCGATACGGTGACGCTGTTTTCTGACGACGTGCCGCTGGTGCAATTTCAGATCCACGACTACACCCCAGACACCACGGTCTTGCCTGATCAGCTGTTGGCGATCCAGGCGCCAGTCGTCAAACCAGACACGCCGGTACGCAAGATCGTGATGTCTGGCATGGATGAAACAGTCGCCATCGATGGCAAGAAGTTCAACATGCAGCGCATCGATGCCACGCAGGCAGTGGGGTTGGCGCAGTATTGGGACGTGACCAATACCAACGACATGGCCAATGGGATGGTCCATCCGTTCCATGTGCATGGAACCGAATTCCTGGTGATCTCCCGCAACGGACAGGCACCTTATCCCAATGAACACGGCTATAAAGATACTGTCGGCGTCAATCCTGGCGAAACCGTGCGCTTGCTGGTGCGGTTTGACTTGCCCGGGGTCTACATGTATCACTGCCACATTATCGAACACGAAGACGGCGGCATGATGGCGCAGATCCAGACTTATGAGCCCGGCAAGCCGCTGCCGACTTACCACTTAATGGACATGACGACATTGACGAATGCATTCGCCAAAGAACGCGGCGTGGATCCTAAGACCATGTGGATGCCGGGAATGGATTCCTATATGAAAATGGGGATGAAGATGTAATGGGCGCCAGTCAGGTGGCGTCAAGTGGTGATGCCGTGCCACCAAACAAGTCCAGCGACACAAACGCAGAAGAAGGCTATTTATGAAAATCGAAGAAGGCTACATGCCGTTTCGCGGCTACAAAACCTATTATCGCATCGTGGGCGACAAGACGCCGGGCAAAGCGCCGCTGTTGCTGATCCACGGTGGGCCAGGGTCGTCGCACAATTATTTTGAGTTAATGGATGATTATGCCCAAACCGGCCGGCAGCTGATCATGTATGATCAAATCGGTTGCGGCAAGTCGTCCTTGCCCGTCGATGAAAGCGTGTATGTGCGCGAAACTTGGCGCGCTGAGCTGGTGGCGTTGCGGCAGTATTTGCACTTAGATCAAGTCCACATGCTGGGCCAATCTTGGGGCGGAATGTTGGAAATGTACTATCTGACTACCTTAGACCCAACTGGGATCAAATCGGTGATGATCGACGGGTCACCGTCGTCGATCAAATTGTGGATCCAAGAACAGCATCGCTTGATCAGCTACCTCAGCTACGAAGACCGTGAAGCCATCGCTAAAGCTGAGCGCACCGGTGACTTCACTGATCCTAAGTACCTGGCAGCCAATGACCGGTATATGGAACGCTATTGCTGGGATGATCCAGACGAGCATTCCCCAGAGCCGCTGCGCCGAGCGACCAATGGCAAGCGGGCGAGTTTGATCGCCGAAGGGCCCAATGAATTCACGGAAAATGGCACGATTTCCGATTTTGAAGTGACCGCCGACTTGCACAAGATCCATGTGCCGGTGTTGGTCACCAACGGTACCGACGATCTGTGCACGCCGTTGATCGCCAAAACCGTTTACGATCACATTCCTAACGCCCAGTGGCATTTGTTTGCCAACAGCCGGCATTTGGCACTATTAGATCAGCGTGATGAATTTATTCGCGTTCTCGATCAGTGGCTCAATGCCCATGATTGACGGGAAAAACGATTGTCTTAGCGGGCAATCGTTTTTTGGTGAACATACTTACGCAAACCAAGCCCGGTTGCCGCAAATTCGGCTATCCCACTACTGGTATGCGATGCACCGCCGCCTACGGTCAGCACGCAGCGGGCGGATCAGCCGCTGCCAGCAAAATCTTGTGAAATGTTGGACTTGCTGAAACATTGTGAAATTTTATAAACTAAAAACGCCCGTCTGCCAACACGCGCAAGCAAACTTTCACAATCGCGGCGATCAGTGCTATAGTAGACCCATGATGGAAACTGAAAGAGAAAAAATGACTGCCGGAAAACCCTATAAGCAATTCGACGCGGAATTGATCGCGCGCCGGAAGCTGGTGCGGCAGCAATTGTTGCAGATCAATCAGTTGGCCGAAAACGAAGCCCGCAATGGTCAGCTTAAGACCTTGTTGGCGGATGTGGGAGATGATTTCTTCGCCGAAACTGGAATCGAGTTTGATTACGGGTTCAACATTCACATCGGCGAGCACTTCTACGCCAATTATCATTTGACGCTGCTGGATACTTGTCCGATCACGATCGGAGAACATTGTTACATTGGCCCAGATGTCGGCTTTTATACGCCAGTGCATCCGCTAGCCGCCCGCAAGCGTGATGCGGATGTCGAATTAGGCAAGCCGATCACCATTGGCAACAGCATCTGGATCGGCGGGCATGTCACGATCTTGCCAGGGGTGACCTTGGGTGATCGCGTCGTGGTCGGGGCCGGTTCCGTGGTGACCAAGTCCTTCCCGGATGATGTGGTGATTGCTGGCAACCCAGCGCGCGTCATTCGTCAACTGGACGCCGATGGGGATGTGATCCACGCCCAATAGTTTCAAGATCAAGTCTTTTTAGGCTTGGTGATCATAAAAAAGGCAAAGCATCTGGTTATTATCAGATGAGTACGGTGACAACTTGTGACCGCAGGCACTACCGACGGCGTCTATGACCCGTTGCCTGGCAGGGCCTTTTTTACGATAATGGTCGACGGGAACTAGGAGCACTTTTATTTTAAACAGACAAAATATCAATAAGCGGCTATTTATCCCAACAGTGGCATTATTCGTGATCGTATCGATGGGATTGTTGCTTGGCGGCACGCAGTTGAAAACCTTATTAAGTGCGATGATGGCAGGGATCACCACGCGCTTTAGCTGGTTGTACTTAGGGATCTATATCATCAACTTCGTGTTCTTCTTATATATTGCCTTCAGTCATTTTGGCCGCATCAAGTTAGGCGACGCTGATGACAAGCCGGCTTACAGCAACTTCCAATGGGGCAGCATGGTGTTTGCCACCGCGATCGATGCCAGCATCTTGATGTTGAGCATGGTCGATCCCCTGCGGTATGTCCAACACCCGCTATTCGGGGCCAAGGCGATGTCGGCGCAAAATTATCAAAACGCGCACATGCTCGGTCAATTTGACTGGGGGCCGATGGCGTGGATGATGTTCGCATCAGCTGCGGTGATCATTGGGTATATGATGTTCAACAAACACGTGCATGTCTTAGCGTTAAGCGACGCTATGCCGATGCTGCAAGGACCAAGCCGCACCAAACGCAGCTTGCGCTTAGTGGTGAACTTCTTGGTGGTGTTTGGCATCATGGGCGGCATTGGGTCGTCTGTGGGCATGGAGATCCCGGTATTAGCTAAGATCATTGCCCAATTGACCGGGGTCAGTGATACCATCTGGCTGAAGCTGGCGATGTTTATCGTGTTGCTGGTGTTGTTTGCGCTCACCATGGTGCAAGGGTTAAAAGGCGGCATCGACCGCCTCAGCTCGGCACATATCTGGACGGCGATCGGCTTTTTGGCAATCGTCTTGTTCGTCGGTCCCACTGGCGAATTGATCCGTTCTGAAATCCACAGCTTAGGCTTGTTAGTGACGCATTTTGCCGCGATGAGTACCGGATTGACCACGGCCATGGGCCATGGCGCTGATCCAGTGAAGTCGGAAACGGTCTTTTATTGGGGCTGGTGGCTGACTTATATGCCATTTATGGGCTTATTCATTGCCCGCATCTCCAAAGGCCGCACGATCCGTCAGGTGATCTTTGGGATGCTTGGGTTTGGGGCGTTAGGCTGCATGAGTTTTTATGCGATCTTAGGCGGGTATTCGCTGTCGCTGCAACAAAGCGGCGCCGTGGACTTGATCCATACGCTGAATACCCAAGGCCAAGCAGCCGCGATCGCCCAAGTGTTAGCGACCTTGCCTTTTAAATACATCATGTTGGTGGTGTATGGGGTATCTTGTTTCATCTTCTTGGCGACAACGGTTTCGTCTTCGGCGTATATCGTTTCTGCCTTTACTTCCAGCCACTTACGGCCGACGCAGCAGCCAAGCGTCGTCAACCGCATGGTGTGGATGGGGATCTTCATGTTATTTGCCTTCGGGATCGTGTTTGTCGGCGGCTTCCAAACCGTCCAAGCGATTTGCTCGGTGGCAGGGTTCCCATTGATCTTTGTCTCGGCCTTGTTGATCATTTCGACTTGGCAAGTCTTAGTCAAAGATCGCAGTGTCGTCGAAAAGCCAGCACCGGTGGTGGCCAAGCGCAAACGCCAGGTCCCAACCGTGTTGCCAGTGGTGCATGATTCCTTACATGATTAAATGCACTTAACCAGCCTCTTGGCCTGATTCGTCAGGTCCGAGGCTGGTTTTTTTGTTGGCATCGCCACCACGCACTTAAGGGGTTATACCCGCAGATTACTGGGACGAGCGGTGACCCGACAGCTGGCGGCGCTTGCCGTCAAGTCAGGGGTGCGCTATGCTGTGAAGGCGCCATCAATATGATATCGAAAGGAATCCTGCCATTATGTCGATCATTCGCTCCCTTACCGGTGCGGTCAAAACCGCCAGCTTGACCCACCCGTTCACCACTGCCAAACATACCGTTAACACCATGCAAAGTGTGTATGTCACTATCACCTTAGCCGATGGCCACATCGGGCATGGCGCGGCGACGCCTAATGAAGTCGTGACCGGCGACACTTTGACCACGTGCTTGGCGGTAGTCAATGATGTTCTGGCACCGGCTTTGCAAGGCGCCGATTTGGATGACTTTAATACCGTGATCGCCCAAGTGCACGCGGCGATCACCGGCAACACCCCAGCTAAAGCCGCCGTGGAAATCGCGTTATATGACTTGCGCGCTCAATTATTGGGGGTGCCTTTGACCGGCTTGTTAGGGGCGCGCGTGCAGCCAGTCGAAACGGATTACACCTTAGGTATCGCTGACACCAACACCATGATCCAAGCGGCTCAAGCGCATGTGGCCGCGGGGTTTAAGGCGTTGAAGATCAAGTTAGGGACGCTGCCGCTGGAGGCTGATCTGGCACGGATCCAAGCGATTGCTGCGGCAGTGGGGCCGGCGATCCGCTTGCGGCTGGATGCCAATCAAGCTTGGTCGGCCAAAGCGGCACTGAACGCCGTGGCGGCTTTCAGCCAGGCCGATCTGCCCATCGACTTCATCGAACAGCCAGTGGCCGCAGCCGATCTCACCGGGCTGGCTGCCGTGACCAAAGCCAGCAAGCTGCCGATCATGGCCGATGAAAGCGTCCATACCTTCCGCGACGCCCAAGCACTGATCCAAGCGCAGGCATGTGATCTGGTCAATATCAAATTGATGAAAACCGCCGGCTTAAGCGAAGCCTTGAAGATCAATGCGCTGTGTGAGGCCAATGGCATTGCTTGCATGGTCGGGTGCATGATCGAATCGCAAGTCAGCTTGGCTGCGGCAGCGGCGCTGGTGGCAAGCCAAGCCAATATCAAATTTGTGGATCTGGATGCGGTGTTTATGAGCAACGAAGACTTGGCGGTGCCGTATTTGACTTTAGACCATGACCAGATCCTGCTCAATCAAGCACCGGGGCTGTAAGCTTGTGATGGAGACGCTTACAAATTTAGGTTGACCGGGTCGTTTTCCTAATGCTAGTATAATTATCGAACGTTTTGTTATAATCTCTTTCATATTTTTCTCAAGATTATTCGATAATGGAGGATTGACCCGTGAGTAAAGATACGGATAAGGCTTTCTTTGGCCAGCCGCGCGGATTGGCCACGCTGTTTTTTACTGAAATGTGGGAACGGCTCAGCTATTACGGGATGCGTGCCATCCTGTTATTTTACATGTATTATGCGGTGACCAAAGGCGGGTTGGGCTTTGATCAGCCAACTGCCGCATCGATCATGTCGATATATGGGTCGATGGTGTACATGGCCGGCGTGGTGGGCGGCTGGTTGTCTGATCGCATCTGGGGCAGCCGCTTGACGGTGTTCATCGGCGGGGTCTTGATCATGTGCGGGCACATCGTGTTGGCGATGCCGTTTGGCGCCACAGCGCTGTTTGTGTCCATCGCGTTGATCGTGTCCGGGACCGGCTTGTTGAAGCCGAATGTGTCGGAAATGGTCGGCGGCTTGTATGCGGATACTGACCGCCGGCGTGACGCCGGGTTCAGCTTGTTTGTCTTTGGGATCCAAGTCGGCGCGGCCGTGGCGCCGATCGCCGTGCCGATGGTGGCGGACTTCTTTGGCCATAATGGCAATATGAACTTCCATGCCGGGTTTTCTTTGGCGGCGATCGGGATGTTCTTCGGCTTGTTGCAATATGCATTAGACGGCAAGAAATACCTCAGTGCCGACTCCTTATCACCGCGGGATCCCATTGCGCCGCAAGATGCCAAAAAAGTCACGCTTGGGGCGACTAGCATCATTGCCGCTTTGGCAGTGGTGTTGGTGATCATGGCTGTCAGCGGCAATTTGAATATTACCAATGTGATCTTGTTGATCACCATCATCGCTGTGATCTTGCCGATCGTGTACTTCGTGATGATGCTGACCAGCAAGAAAGTGACCAAAGTCGAGCGCGCGCATGTGCTGGCTTATATCCCGCTGTTTTTGGCGGCGGTGATCTTTTGGGCGATCGAAGAGTCCGGATCGGTGATCTTGGCGATGTTTGCCGAACAGCGCACGATCTTGCATGTCGGCGGCTGGCACTTCCAAGCGTCGAACTACCAGACCCTCAACCCGTTGTTTATGATGATCTTCACGCCGTTTTTCGTGCGGCTGTGGAGCAATTGGAAAAAACAGCCCAGCGAAGCCGGCAAGTTTGCCAGCGGGTTAGTGTTTGCCGGCGTCTCCTATCTCTTTATGACCTTGCCAGGCTTGCTGTATGGCACGGCAGGCAAGGTCAGCCCTTGGTGGTTGGTCGGCTCATGGTTTTTCGTTGAGATCGGGGAAATGTTAGTCTCGCCGATCGGCTTGTCGATCACGACCAAACTGGCGCCAAAAGCCTTTTCCGGGCAAATGATGAGTATGTGGTTTTTGGCCAATTCGACTGGCCAAGCGATCAACTCGCAAATCGTGAAGTTCTACACCCCAGGCACTGAAGTCGCGTATTTCGCGGCAGTCGGGGTGGTCAGTTTAGTCTTAGGCTTCGTCTTGTTCCTCTTCGTCAAGCCGATCACGCGCTTGACCAAAGTCAGCCTCACCTAATCAAAAAGCCGCTGCTTCAGGGAAGACCTGGGGCAGCGGTTTTTTTCAGCTGATCAGCTTGCTGGCGGCGCATTGAAATAGCCCGCTGCTTGCATTTTCACCAAAACTTCCATCAATAATGCTTGGCTGAACTCGCGCGTCAAGGCGAATTGATAGGCGGCTTGCAAGCGGGTATCCGCATCCGGATTTTGCGCTTGCCAATCCTCTAAGCGTTGTGTCAGCAGGGTTTCGGTATAGTCGGCACTGGCTAAGGTGTCGGCAGCATCGGCGATCAAGGCACGTAAATTAGGCGCAGTTTTCATGAAGATTCCTCCGATCCTTGTGAATAGCTTTCATCATGAGCTCACATACGCTATCATATAGGGATGGAAAAGACTTGGCAACAGTGGTGCCAAAGTCGTCCCACCACCGCCTTGGCGCAGGCCTTGCTCGGCGCACGCCTTGACGTCGGGGCAGCTGGCGGCTTGATCGTGGAAGTCGAAGCGTATCTCGGCGCCAAAGATCAAGCGGCGCATACCTATCAAAACCGCCGCACTAAGCGCAACGAAGCGCTTTGGCAAGCCCCTGGGACGATTTACGTGTACCAAATGCGACAATATTGTTTATTAAATTTCAACGTGCAAGCGCAAGGCGTGCCTGAATGTCTCTTGATCCGCGCGCTGCAGCCAGCATCTGGCAGTGCTTTGATGGCTGCCCGCCGCCACCGCACTGGCATCGCACTCGCCAATGGTCCCGGCAAGCTGACGCAAGCGTTGGCGATCACTAAAGCCGATGATCAAACCACCTTAGACGCCGGGCGCATCCGCTTGACGCTAGGGGTGCGCCGCCCGCAGCAAGTGGCGGTTGGGCCGCGGATCGGCGTTCCTCACAAAGGTGCTTGGACCAATGCGCCATTGCGGTTTTGGGTGGCGCATAACCCTTATGTTTCTCAATGTTTTCGGCGTGCAGCAGACCTGCACCAGGAAGGATGGCAATGATGACGCTACCTAATATGCTCGATTATATCGGCGATAAAATGGACGCCTTAGATTTTGATGGCGACTTGGAGCTCAACTGGGACAAACAAGCCCATGTGATCGAAGTGGAGCTGACCATGTATGTCGACGCCGCAGAAGGTTATGAAGTTGAAGACCAAGACGGCCAAGACGTGTCTGCCGGCAATGAAGTGGATTATGCCGATGCGATCTTGTTTTATGACCGCACCCGGGTCAAAGGCGAAGATTACCGCGACAACTACTTGGCGATCTTTGGCTTCAGCGGCAAAAAAGGCATCGAACAAGCCCAAGTCGACGCGTTATTCACCTACATGCAAGACTTGTTAGACGATGGACAAAGCGATTTGTTTGACTTTGTTGATGGCACTAGCGATGCCGAGACCTTTGAGTTGACGTTTGATCAAGCCAAATACGACGCCGCTTATGCCGCGCAGCCTAACGCGACCAAGCAGACGTTTTTAGCATATCCGAAGTTTTAACCCAAGGAGGGCCATCATGGACGACTGGATCGCATTGACGATCGATACCAGTACTGAAGCAGTCGAAGCAGTCGCCAACTTCTTATTAGAAGCGGGCGCAGAAGGGGTGCAAATCGACGATAGTGCCGATTACGCCCATGAGGTGATCACTGCCACCGGCGAATGGCTGGATCCCAACACGATCCCGCATCGCCAAGCAGGCGCCGCCGTCAGCGGGTATTTTGCCCCGCAAACCCACCTTGAGGAATTGCGCCAGAACTTGGCGGCCAAAGTCGCGCAACTCGCCAGCTTTGGCTTAGATCCAGGTGCTGGCACCATCACTGTGGCGGATATCGCCACCAAGAATTGGGCCAACGAATGGAAAAAATACTACCATCCGCTGCGCTTGACGCGGTTTTTGACGGTGGTGCCTGATTGGTCCGACTATCAACCGGCGCAATCCGGGGAGTTGATCATCCGCTTGGATCCCGAAATGGCCTTTGGTACCGGGTCGCATCCGACCACGGCGCTAATGGTCCAGCTTTTGGAAACCTATATTCGCGGCGGTGAACAGATGATCGACGTCGGCACCGGCAGCGGCATCTTAGCGATCGCCGCGCGCATGCTGGGCGCGGCTCAAGTCTTAGCCACGGATGTCGATGACATCGCCGTGGCAAACGCCGAAGCCAACTTGGCCTTAAATCCCGTTGATCACATTACCGTCGTGGCCAACGACTTGCTCAATGGCATCGACACGCAAGCCGACATTGTTTGTGCCAATATCTTGGCGGAAGTCTTATTGCCGCTGATCCCGCAAGTGCCTAGCGTTTTGGCGCCAGGCGGGGTATGCTTGTTGGCGGGGATTTACGAAGACAAAGCTGACGCGATCAAAGCGGCACTGGCGGCGGTGAACTTGACTGTGGTAGAAGAACGCCGCAGCGGGGATTGGGTGGCGTTAGCCGCCAAGGTGGTGGCACCATGATGCGCTTTTTCACCCAGCAGCCTCTGACGCTAGGCGCCAGAGTTACGTTAGAGCCAGCGCTGCAAAAACACGCCATCAAGGTGCTGCGCTTGGCAGAAGGGGCACAGTTTGAACTGGCGGATGACCGCCAACACGCGTTTGTGGCCACCATTCAAACCACTGCGCCGCTAGTGGTGTCGGTGGATACACCGATCACACGAGTGGTGGAATTACCTGTGTGCACCCGCTTGATCTGCGGCGTGCCTAAAGGCGATAAAGCCGACTGGATCGTGCAAAAAGCCACCGAGCTTGGCGCCAGTCAGATCACGTTTTTCAATAGCCAATGGGCCACAGCCAAGTGGAAAGCTGAGCGCGTCGCCAAAAAGCTCACCCGCTTGCAAGCGATCGCCCAAGGCGCAGCAGAACAAAGCCATCGCGACCGCATTCCCACGGTCAGCTTTGCGCGGTTGGCGGACTTGACCTTGGAGGAGGGGCAAGTCGGCTTGATCGCGTATGAAGAAGCGGCCAAAGCAGGCGAAGCGGCGACGCTGGTGCAAACCATCGCCAAACAGCCGCAGGCGTTGGCATGTGTGTTTGGTCCAGAAGGTGGGATCAGCCCGGAAGAAGTCACTGCGTTGACCGCGCGCGGCTTCATACCGGCGGGGTTAGGGCCGCGCATCATGCGCACTGAAACCGCACCACTATATTTACTCAGCGCCATTAGCGCGCTGACGGAATTACAGGAGATCTGAAGTTTATGCAAAAATTGCGCACCTGGTCAAAATCAAACGCCGGGATCATTGTTTATGTCAATATTATCCTCACCTTCATCATGCCTTGGTTATTCAAGCTCATCGGCGCCAGCGTCGCCATGCGCGTGGGCTTGTTGTTTTTTGTGATCGACGGCTTATGGTCGTTATGGATCGGCCATCTCATGCGCAAAGCCCATTTACCATGGTGGTATAGTCTATTACTCCCGCTATTATTCGGCATCATGGTCTTTTTGCGCTTTGCCAAGTATAACTACTGGTTCTTGCCGATCTACTGGCTGCTGACTATGTTGAGCTGGATCAAAAAATAGAGCGTGAACCGCGGCGCATTTAGGGGACGGGCTAACCAGGCATGGCGGCAGTCGGCGCAGCCGGCTGATGACGTGACTGATTAGAACGCTCCCCGTTGCCGGGGTGAGCGCGTTTAGCAGAGACTAATTGGGCGTTATAAGGGTGTCTTAGCATCCGCTCGCCTAAACGCGTTCTTGCCCACTGCAGGGGTGCGGGTAAGTCATCTCGACGGTGGGAGGCTGCGCCTCCCGCCGCCAAGCTGACTTACCCAACCCCTGCACCCGTGGGCAATCACGCTCTGTACTCTGGTTGCTGCTTTACAAAATTGGTATAATGATCCTACCGGCACGTTTTGACGTGCCTTTTGTCTATCGGGGCGGCGGCATTTTAGCCGTCTGGCAGGCGTGCATTGGCCAAATGTGCGCCTGTGGTCTTCCGTGATCGCTGCTGCTGTGCGCCGGTGATCGCGGCTAAGGAGGAATTCCAATGGCAGAAGAACAAGAGTTAACGCAAGCGCAAGTCATGGACATGTGCCGCGAGTACATGAATGATGAGCACCTCGCCTTTGTGAAGAAGGCTTATGATTTTGCGGCATATGTCCACAAGGAACAATTCCGCAAATCAGGGGAACCGTATATCATCCATCCCGTGCAAGTGGCCGGGATCTTAGCAGAGTTGAAAATGGACCCGGTGACCGTCGCGTCTGGGTATTTGCATGATGTCGTCGAAGACACCAACATTACCTTAGGCGACATCCAAGAAGTGTTTGGCAAAGAAACGGCGGTGATCGTCGATGGCTTGACCAAGCTGAGCAAGGTCACGTATGTGGCGCATAAAGACGAACTGGCTGAAAATCACCGGAAAATGCTCCTGGCCATGGCCAAGGACATGCGGGTCATTTTGGTCAAACTCGCCGATCGCTTGCACAACATGCGCACCTTGATGCACCTGCGTCCGGATAAACAGCGCCGCATCGCCAATGAAACTTTGGAGATCTATGCGCCATTAGCGGATCGCTTAGGGATCAGTACCATCAAGTGGGAACTCGAAGACCTCAGCTTGCGCTACCTTAACCCGCAACAATACTACCGCATCGCGCAGTTGATGAAATCTAAGCGCACCGAACGAGAAGCGTATATCGCCGGGGCGATCAAGGAGATCAACGCGGCGTTAGCAGATCTCAACATGAAATATGAGATCTACGGCCGCCCGAAGCACATCTATTCGATTTACAAAAAAATGCGCGACAAGCACAAGCAATTCGATGAACTCTATGATCTGCTGGCAGTGCGGGTGATCACCGAAACCATCAAGGACTGTTATGCCGTGCTTGGCGCCATTCACACGAAATGGAAGCCGATGCCTGGCCGCTTCAAGGATTATATCGCCATGCCTAAGGCGAACATGTATCAATCCTTGCACACCACCGTGATCGGGCCGAAAGGCAAGCCGCTGGAAGTGCAGATCCGGACGCAAGAAATGCACCATGTGGCTGAATATGGGGTCGCGGCGCACTGGGCGTATAAAGAAGGCCAGACCCAAGAAGTCCAATACGACAAGTCAGGGAAGAAACTTGACATGTTCCGTGAGATCTTGGAACTGCAAGACGAAACCGATGACGCCAATGACTTCATGGAAAGCGTCAAAGGCGACATTTTCACCGATCGTGTCTATGTGTTCACCCCGAAAGGCGACGTCTACGAGCTGCCAAAAGGCTCTGGGCCGCTGGATTTTGCCTATTTGATCCACACCGACGTCGGCAATAAAACCGTCGGCGCCAAAGTCAACGGCAAGATCGTCCCGCTGAACTACCAGCTCAAAAACGGCGACATTGTCGAAGTCTTGACCTCCACCGGCTCCAAGCCCAGCCGAGATTGGGTCAACTTGGTGTTCACTTCGCGGGCGCGCAACAAGATCCGCCGGTATTTCAAGCAAGAAGACAAAGAAGAAAATGCCGTCAAAGGCCGCGACATGCTGGAACATCAGCTGCTTGAAAACGGCTATGCGCCAAAAGATTTCTTTGCGCCAAAACCCGCGATGGCTGAGCTGCTCAAGCGCTTGAACTTCACCCAAGAGTCGGAATTGATGAGTGCCATTGGCTATGGCGAATACACGCCGAAGATCATCGCCAACCGCCTCACGGAAAAAGTCCGCCGCGAAAAAGAAAAAGCCGACCAAGCCGCCAAAGAAAAGGCGATCTTAGAAGCCCATCAAAAAGTGACCACCATGGCCCGCGACAACAAACAAGCCGCCAAGCCAGTGTCGCGCACTCAAGAAGGCATCGTCATCGAAGGTGTCGACAACTTGCTGGTGCACTTGGCCAAGTGCTGCAACCCGGTACCTGGCGATCCCATCGTCGGCTACGTCACCAAAGGCCGCGGCGTCACCATCCACCGCACCGACTGCCCGAATGTGGCCGCCGATTCCGAAATGGCCGGCCGCTTGATCGAAGTCGGCTGGCAAAACCTCAACGATCAAAGTCAGCTCTTTGACACTGATCTTGAGATCTACGGCTACAACCGCTCCGGCTTGCTCAACGACGTCTTACAAAGCCTCAACGCCCAAACCAAAAACCTCAACAACGTCGTCGGCCGCGTCGACCACGACAAAATGGCCGACATCCACGTCACCGTAGGCATCCGCAACCTCGCACACCTGGATCGCTTAATGGATGCGGTGAAAAATATCCCGGATATTTACGAAGTCAAACGGACACAAGGATAGCCAGAGCGGAGCAAGCCGGTTTTAGCAATGTGGCTAAGGCGGCCTGGGTGCGTCGCGGCACGCGGCGTGACCGGGACGACTTAGCCGCAATTGCGTTGGCTTGCGCAGCTCGACGAAAAAACCCCAGAGCGGAGCACCGCGGTTATGGGTGACGGGCTAACAGGGCTTGGTGGTGGGTGGCGCAGCCACACGCTGCCGAGACCGGTTAGAACGCTCACCCATGCGGGGCGCAACTCGACGAAAAACCCAGAGCGGAGTGGTGCGCATTTAGGCATGTGCATAAGGCGGGTTGGGTGCGTGATGGCAACGCCATCGCGTGCACGAGACGACTTATGCGCAATGCCATTGCACCACGCAGCTCGACGACAACCCAGAGCAAAGCACCGCGCATTTAGGGGAGTGACTAAGGCTGCGTGACGCGGTTCGGCGAAGCCGGATCGTGACGCGAAAACTTAGACGCCTCCCCGTTGCGGGGCGCAGCTCGACGATGAACCAGAGCGGAGTGGTGCGCGTTTAGGCATGTGCATAAGGCGGGTTGGGTGCGTGGTGGCAACGCCATCGCGTGCACGAGACGACTTATGCGCAATGCCGTTGCACCACGTAGCTCGACGAAGAAACCCCCGCGGTTATGGGTGACGGGCTATCAGAGCTTGGTGATGGGTGGCACAGCCACACGCTGCAAAGACCAGTTAGAACGCTTGCCCAGCCGCTACATAACCTGATCAGGAGGCAATTATGCGAGCAGTGATCCAGCGCGTCGCTTCGGCGGCTGTGCGTATTGATGGCGTCGTGCACGGCGAGATCCAACAAGGCTTCATGGTCTTGTTAGGCGTCGGACCGCATGATGACCAAACCGACATCGATTATTTGGTCCACAAGCTCAGTCATTTGCGCGTTTTCAGCGATGAGGCGGGCAAGATGAACTTAGACATCACCCAGATCAACGGCGCAGTGCTGTCGATCTCACAATTCACACTGTATGCCAACACCAAAAAAGGCAACCGGCCCAGCTTCAATCTTGGCGCTGATCCCACTACCGGGGCAAAACTGTATGACCAATTCAATCAGGCTTTAGCCGCTACCGGGATCCCGGTAGCCACTGGTGTTTTCGGCGCTGATATGCAAGTCAGCCTGGTCAATGACGGCCCGGTGACGATAATCATAGACACGGAGGAATAGCAACTTTTGATCGTTAACGCAATTTGGGACCTCGATGGGACCCTGTATGACACTTATCCTGGCATTTTGAAGGCCCTGTATGACACCGTCTCTGCAATTGGCATCACCATTAGCAAAGACGACTTATATAAAACCATCAAACACGGTTCCGTCACCGAAACCGCGATCGGCTATGCGCGACAACTTGGGCTTGATGAACAAGCGGTGTTAAAAGAATACCATCGCCGCGAAGCCTTAGAAGTGATGAAAGCCACGCCCTATCCAGAGACTGCCGCGATCCTCAAAGCAGTCAAAGCCGCTGGCGGCAACAACTTGTTGATGACGCATCGCGACGACAAGGCTTGGACTTTGCTGGCGCGCAATGGCTTAGACGACTTGTTTTTAGGCGGGGTCACGGCTGATCTGCACCTGGCGCGCAAGCCCAAACCAGATGCTGTGTTGTACTTACTGGACCGTTTCCAGTTGAATCCTGAACGCACCGCGATGATCGGCGATCGCCAACTCGACGTGATCGCCGGCCAAGCGGCAGGGGTGCAAGGGGTGTATTTCAATATCGATGGGCTCAATGATGCGCCGATGGCAGATATTCAAATCGACCACTTGCATGAACTCGCACCATATTTAGGGCCTAAAACCGTCACAGCCAAATAACTATTAAGCGCGTTTTCCGTGAAGGAGCGCGCTTTTTGTATGCACACGGTTTCCTGAGACGTGTCAAGATTGAGTCACGCCCACTACGGTGACGCGAGCATTGGTATAGATGTGGTGTTAGGCGGCGAGTTCCGCCAGCCGGATCACTGGCCCACGCCAAAATGGCCCCAGCAGCTGACACCGACGGAAGATCTCGGCGATTTATTTGATACCACGCGGCAAGCCCGCGGGCTGACCGTCGATTCGCTGTGTGCGCAAGTCGGCTTATCGCGGTCGACTTGGAGCCGCATGCACCGCGAAGTGGAAGCCACTAAGTTAGATGTGATCGGCGCGGTGATGTCGACGCTGCGTTTAAACTTCACCGATGTGCAGCATTTGTGGCTTGGCGGCCATAGCCAAGTCAGCCAGTGGTTCTTAGAATTACAACAACTCGCAGCGGCCGGCGATGATGTCCAAGCGCAAGTGAGTGCCTTTTCCGCTCGGCTGGCTGCAGTGTCAGCGCCTGCGCCGATCGAGCCGATCAAGTTATTGCAAGATTCTGCGCAATTGATCGCCGGCGAGTCGCAGGCAGAAGCCCAAATCGACTTGGCGGTGCAGCGCTTGTGGCAGCATCTCAATGAAGAAGGGGAATGGACCCAGTTTGACTATCAGGTGATGATCCCACTGATCGAATATTTGGATTATGCCAAGGTGCGCTTGGTGATGGCGCGTTATTTGCGCGGCAGCGACGATCTCAGCCGCCGCTTGCCGCCGGAAACCACCGATCTGCTGGGAGTCGAGCTGTTGTTAGGCGCGGTGCGCTCACAGTCTTTGACCAATGTCGATGATGCCATGAAGGTCTTAGTCACCTTGCGTCACAAGCGCCACGGCTTGAACTTCGTCATCGGCGAGTGTTTCTCCCGCTTGATCCAAGCCTTGCAACAAGGCGACTTGCCAGCCGCCAAGGCCGATTATCACCGGACGCGTCAAGCCTTGTTGTATTTTGCCCCAGGGCAGCAAGGCCGGGATCTGATCGCAATGCTGGATTGGTTATGGGATTACTTGCGCTAGGATGTCTGGACTTGACAGCCGGATTGTGGCAAGGTGGAAGGTAACGTTGATCGGATCTGCTGATCGGCAAAAAGGAGTCGTTGTGTCTATGTATTATTTTCTCAATAATTTCGTCCCGAATTTGTGCTCAGGCATTGAGCACGCCGAATTCAAGCGGTTGGCCTTGTTTAAAGCGCATCATGTGCCGGCTAAAATCGTCACCGCCGCATATACGCGCGATGCGGCTGATAACTTGGCGCGCTATCACATCGATGTGCAAGACTATGTCAACTTATACGACTACTTTTGTGACAATGTGGGTTTGCCGCAAGAACCATTGACTGTCGACGACTTGATTTTGCCATCAGGCGTGAATGTGGTCACCGATGGCGATGTCACCAAGGTGCTTGTGGGCCAGTGGACGTGTGAGGTCATTCATTCTAAAGCCGGCCGCATCGATTATAGCGAACACTTCGATGGCGACGGGCAATTGGTGCGCCGCGACTACTATGATACCCGCGGCTTTTTAGGGTTCAGTCAGTATTTTGCCACCACCGATGATGCACAGACTGGCCACTTAGCTTTAGAGACATTTTAAAGCAGCACCGGGCGCATCGGCGTGGAGATCACGTATCGCAAGCGTGCCAATGGGGTGGTTGCCTCCAGTTATCGCCTGCAGCTCAGCGACGGGCGGCAGTGGCATTTGTTGAACCAAGAACAAGCGTATACCGTGTTCTTAGATTGTCTCAACCGCGACGATGGCGAAGGCGGCACTTTCATCTCCGATCGCAGCAATCACACCAATCGGCCGATGTTGAACATGACCACTAAGGCGCGCAAGCTGGAGCATTTTCACAATATCCACTTCGCCGATTATCATGACCCGATGCACTCGCCGCTGACTTATCCGTCGATCGCCGAATCAGATAACTTAAGCCGCACAGACATGGTGATCACGCCTACCCGCGCCCAAGCACAAGACATGGCCCAGCGCTTGCGCACCCAAGTGCCGATCGTGGCGATCCCAGTCGGCAGCGTCACCCCGGCGCAACTGGCGCAGCCGCATATTCCTATGGATCAGCGCCAGCGCGGCCAGATCTTGATCGTGGCGCGGATGTATTATGAAAAACACCTCGATGACGCCTTATGGGCCTTCAAGCGCGCCCATGACCAGCTGCCATGGCTGACGCTGACCATCTACGGGTATGGCGACGGCACCACGGACCATCGCGATGAGAAATTGCTCCACAAGATCGTGGACGAACAACACCTCAATGACTGCGTGACCTTCGCCGGCTACACCAATGATATCGGCAAGGTTTATGATCAGTCGCAGCTGTTATTATTATCCAGCCGCTATGAAGGCTTCGTCTTGGCGATCTTAGAAGCCGCCAGTCATGGCGTGCCGACGGTGTCTTATGATACCCACTATGGCCCAGCGGAATTGATCCAGCCCGGCCAGTCTGGCGAGTTATTGCCTTATGGGGATGTCAATGGGCTAGGGGATGCGATCATCAAGACCTTCTCAACCCAAGGCCGCTTAACGGCATTAAGTGCCGGGGCGTATGCCCGTGCGGCAGATTTCTCACAAGAGCGCGTCTGGGCACGCTGGCAAGAAACCGTGATCGCACCGGCAGGAAAATAAGGCTGCGCGCTAACTGACCAGAGCCAATCAGCGCCGCACTCACCCCCACGAACTTTAGCCTTTGGTTAAGTTGGTGGGGGGCTGCATAGCGGCTCCATGCGCCAGCTCACTAAATGCCATTCGAAAATGCAAATTATGTTGTCACCTGCTGCTGCCAAAAAGCCATTACCATCGTCATGCTCCCACAAAAAGGGGATGTCCCCCAAAACAGCAGTCAAACCAGGGCCCATCGTCAAGTGCCAACAACAACCTCAGTTCACCAAGCTGCAGCCGCCTATGCTGCAGCTTTTTTGTTTGGCTTGAGCCGCGACGCTCACTTTTTAATGTAACCGTTTCATATCTGAGACATTTACCCAAGAAGATCCTGCCGCCGCCTATGCTGACAGTGTGGTGCAGTCCAACACCGTAATCAACAATAACCAAAAAAGTTTCGTTTTTGAGCAGTTTGCCACAGTGAGCGCCGCAGCGGGATTATTCTAGAACCATGCAAGACAAGAAAGGAGACATCCGCATGGAGAATCAATCAGCGCCGACGGTCACCCGGCAAAATCGCGTGACCGTGCGCTATGTCGATGAACAAGGCAAACGCCTCAATGAGGATCTCAGCTTGTTCGGTGCGGTTGGCAGTCCTTATCACGTCAACGTCCCATTGTTTTCTAGATATTGGCTGACTGACGCTAACGCTCCGATCTCAGGTGCGATCCCCGCAGGCAAGCGCCTGTTGATCACCCTCACATATACCAAACTAGGCCAGGTGAAGCTGGTGCAAGACGGCGCGGTCACCCAGACCATCACCTTACAAGCGCGCCCAGAAGATCCCAGCCGCATCCAAGCGCTGCAGCTGCCGCCGCTTGACGCCGGTCAGCATTACTACACCAAAAGCGCCCACCACTATCATGTGGTGTTAGATCCGGCCAGCTTCATTCCCACGGAGCCTGAAGACGATGTGGTGTTCGAAGTGTTGACCCCAGAAGTCGCCGATGCCCGCTCACAAGCCGCAGAAGAAGCCGCCAAAGCCCAGGCTCAAGCCTTAGACGAAGCAAGCCAACCAAAGGCGGAGATTTCAGCAGCCTTAGCGGCCACAGACGACACCAAGGCGCCGTCCGATGAGCCTACCGCAGCCCCGGAAAAGCTCGAAGCGCAGCCGGCGGCTAAAGCGCAACCTGCGGCCAGCGAATTATGGCCGATCTTACAACTGTTGGCTAAGGTCTTACAGCAACAAGCGCAGATCCTCGCTGCCGATGGCGACACCATCAAGCTCACCGCCCAACAGCGGCACACCTTGATCCGCCACATGCGCGACTTTCTCACCGCGATCACAATCTTGAACCCAGCACGGCAAATGTCGAACTTTCTGCTCAAAGCAAAATCCCACCGCCAAGGCATTCTTGGCCAAACTGATCAAAAGCGAGACCTTTGGCAGACAGACACAAAAAAAGGCGACCAAGACATCATCGTCTGGTCGCGTATTGTCAAGCGGCACAAAAAAAGCCGGTCAGCTTAGCTGGCCAGCTGCTTTAATGCGTCAGGACGAAAGCCGGAGAAGGCTTGTAGGCCATCAGCTTCAAGGACAGGAACGGCTTGGAAGCCTTTGCCCTTTAGGTAGTCGATGAATTCTGGTTCTTCGTTGATGTTGTGTTCCGTGAACTGGATACCGTGTTGTTGCAGGAAGTGCTTGGTCATGCGGCACTGCGGGCAGCCATTACGGGTGAATAATGTGACATTGCTCATTTCGATCGCCTCTTTGTTATCTGATGAATTCAGTATACCCAATCTAGTGGGCCCTGTCAAACTAAAACACCACATCTAGTATGACCAAATTTGGCGTCTAGATATGGTGTAGTTGCTATTATACCCCCACAAGGGCCGATTACAAGTCACTTTTCATAAAATTGGTGATAACAGCCGCGAGAAGCGCTGCTTGAAATGCAGCCAATGGCTTTGTTCGGCGATCATCTTTGGCGTCAAGCGCAGGCTCTCGACCAAGTCATGTTCAAAGGCGACGGTCAATTGGTGGGCGACAGTGGGGTCATAAATGAAGGCATTGGCTTCAAAATTCAGCTTGAAGCTGCGAATGTCCAAGTTGGCACTGCCGACGCTGGCCAAGCGGTCATCGACCACCATGGTTTTGGCATGCAGGAAGCCTTTTTGATAATGGTAGATCTTCACGCCAACGGCTGTGAGTTGCGCCGCATAATATTGCGTGGCGCGGAAGATGAAGGGGTGATCAGGCATGTTGGGGATCATCACCCGCACGTCGATGCCTGCCAAAGCGGCGGTCATCAAGGCATCATAGACGGTTTCATCGGGGATCAAGTAAGGGGTTTGGATCCAGACGGTTTTCGTGGCGCTGGTGATCAGCTTGACATAGCCGGCTTTGATCTGCTGGCCGCTGCTTTCAGGGCCTGAAGCCACGATCTGCATGGCGTTTTGACTCGTCGGCTGGTCGACTGCCAAAGGGCGGTTAGGGTATGGTAATTGGCCTTGGCTGACAGTCGCGTTCCAATCAGAGGTGAATTGGATCTTCAACGCCATCACGGTATTGCCCATCACCCGCAAGTGCGTGTCGCGCCAAAACCCAAACTTCTTCGCCCGCGACACATATTGGTCGCCGACATTGAAGCCGCCGATATAGCCGATCGCATCATCAATGATCACCAGCTTGCGGTGCAGGCGATAGTTCAAGCGAAAATCCAAAAACAAGTGCTTGGAGCTGAAATACGTCTCCGCTTGCCCGCCGGCAACGACTAATGGGCGCCACCAGCGCGCCGAAGCGCCCATCGACCCCCAAGCATCATATAAGACGCGCACGCGCACACCAGCTTGGGCTTTTTGGATCAATAAGTCGCGCAGCTGGTTGCCAAGCGCATCATTATAGATGGTATAGTACTCGACATAAATATAATCCGTCGCTTTGGCGATGTCTTCAAACAAGGCGGCAAACTTCTTGGGCCCGTCATAATACAGCTGCACCGACTTGTTCGTCAGCACTGGCGCGCGCGCCGTATTCAAGAATAAGTTGATCAATTCTTGGGCCGCTGGCGTTAAGTCCGCAGTCGGCAGCAAGCGGCCATGGGCGTTGGCGCGCTTTTGCAGCTGCACGAACGCGGCGCTACCTTTGGCTACCGCCGCTTGGATCAAGCGCATCTTCTTAGCCGACAGCCGCCGTCCAGCGAAGAGATAGATCAAAAACCCCAACCCCGGCAAAAACAGCAGCACCAACAGCCACGCCCAGGTGGTACTGATGTCGCGCACCGAGCGCAAGACGGTGAAGATCGCGCCTAAGGTGTTGATCACTAAAAGGCTGATTAACAGCCAGGTGACGATAGACATAAGCCACTCCTTAAAATTTTACACAAAATTTTTAACATTTTTACTTTACTTACTTATAGTTAGCTGGTACAATGAATTCCATACTTATAACAAAGGTGGGAACCGATTTGAACACAGATGTATTGAACGTATTGAAACAACGCCGCTCGATCTACGCACTCGGTAAGGAGGTCAAGCAGTCTCCAGACGAGATCGCCAAGACCGTCGCCGACGTGATCGAAGAGACCCCAACGGCGTTTAACTCCCAAACCACGCGCGCCGTGTTCTTATTCGGTGACAAGCATGATCAGCTTTGGGACATCGTCGTGAAGCGCTTGAAGTCTGAAGTGCCGACAGCAGAAGCCTATGCCAAGACGCAAGAGAAGATCAACAGCTTCAAAGCCGGCTTTGGGACCATCTTGTACTTTACCGATACGGCTGTGGTCAAGCAACTCGAAAAAGATTTCACGCTTTATGCCGATAACTTCGCCACCTGGGCAGAACAAGCTCAAGGTTCAGCGCAGCTCAACACTTGGACGACTTTGGCCAACAACAACATCGGCGCGTCATTACAACATTATAACCCGCTGATCGATGAATTGGTGGCAGAAGCCTTTGATATCCCGGCTAACTGGACTTTGCGGGCCCAAATGCCATTTGGTTCGATCGAAGCGCCTGCCGGCAGCAAGGACTATATGGACCGCGCTGACCGCTTCAAGCTGCTCAAGTAATTGCTTTTGGCCTTTGCGCCTTGACCCATGATGGGGCAGGGACGCAAAGGCTTTTTTTATGGCTTAGACTGGTTTTCAGCGTCGCGCAAGCCTTGTTGCGCCAGTTGATGGGCGCCGTGGTTGCGGCGTTCTGGTATCCATTGCCACAAAACGCTGCCTTGGGCATCCACGGCTTGCAGCAGCGGCGTTAACTCGGCGTCATAATGCTTGGCGTAGCGCTTTTGTAAGGCGTCGATCACGAGTTTGGAATCACTGTAGTAGCTGATCATCCCCGTCAACCCCAGTTGTTTGAGCGCTTGAAAACCAGCCAGCGCGGCGGCAAATTCCGCTTGGTGATTGGACATTGATGCCAGCGGATAGTGCAGCTGGTGTTGGCCATTGGCGGTGACAATCAAGATGCCGATGCCGCCGATGCCGGGGTTGCCTTTTGTGGCTGCGTCTGTATATAGTTGAATCATAATTTTTTCTCCTGAGGAAGTGATGACTTGCGCCGATTTTTTTATCAACCAGCATGGCTTGATTTTAGCATTTTTTGGGGCGCGATTCTCGCCGGCATCAGCGCGGCGGTGATCGTGCAAATGGAATTTGGCGGCTATGACCGGCTTTTTTGGCCGGCAGTCGGCGGGCTTTTGGTGGTGATCGTGATCGCCAGCTTACAAGTGGCGTCGATGCGCATGACCTTGACGCCGCAAGCGCTGGTGTTGGGCCGGGTGTTTCCCAGCAACCGCCTGATCATTCCGTATGCGAGTTTGCATTCGGTGGCGATTGAAGGGCATACCTTGATTATTGACACGCAAGTCTATGGTAAAATAAGGCTCGTGCGTATGTTTCAGATGCAGAAGCTGACGGCCGCTTGCGCACAAGCGGGCATCACAGTCACCTTGAGGAAGGGGAAATCAAGCATTGTCTGATATCGAAATTGCCCAAGCAAATGAAGCCAACGAGATGTTGCCGATCACAGCCGTGGCCAAAACCGTAGGCTTACAAGCCGATGATCTGGAATTATATGGTCAAGCCAAGGCCAAGCTGAGTTATCCCACGTTACAGCGCTTAGCCGATCAACCGCTCGGCAAGCTCGTCTTAGTGACTTCCATCAACCCAACGCCGGCTGGTGAAGGCAAGTCGACCGTCACCATCGGTTTAGGCGACGCGTTGAACTTGCGCCGCCAAAAAGCGGTGATCGCCTTGCGCGAACCGTCGCTGGGCCCAGTAATGGGGATGAAAGGCGGCGCGACTGGCGGCGGTTATTCGCAAGTGGTGCCGATGGAAGACATCAACTTGCATTTTACCGGTGACATGCATGCTTTGACCACAGCAGTGGATACCTTGGCGGCCTTGATCGACAACCACTTGCATCAAGGCAATGCGCTGAACCTCGACCCGCGGCGGATCTTGTGGCATCGTGTGTTAGATATCAATGATCGCGCCTTGCGCCACACGGTGATTGGCTTAGGCGGACCAACTAGCGGAGTCCCGCGCGAGAATCAATTTGACATCACCGTGGCCAGTGAATTGATGGCGGTTTTGTGCCTGGCAGAAAACATGCATGATCTCAAAGCCCGCATTGGCCGCATCGTCATCGGCTTTACATACGACCGCCAGCCAGTCACAGTGAGCCAACTCGGCGTGACCGGTGCGATCGCCGTCTTATTAAAAGACGCCTTGAAGCCGAATCTGGTGCAGACGCTGGCGCATACGCCAACTTTGATCCATGGCGGCCCGTTTGCCAACATCGCCCATGGGTGCAATTCAGTCTTGGCCACCAAAACCGCCTTGCAACTCGGCGACATCGCCTTGACTGAAGCCGGGTTTGGGGCGGATCTGGGAGCGGAGAAGTTCATGGACATCAAGGCGCCGGTATTAGGCAAGACCCCTGATGCCGTGGTGATCGTCGCTACCGTGCGCGCCTTGAAGTACAACGGCGGCCAAGCCTTGAAAGACTTGACCACTGAAAATCGCGATGCGTTAGCCCAAGGCTTTGCCAACCTGGCCAAGCACGTGGCCAACATGCAGCAATACGGCCGGCCGGTGCTGGTGGCGATCAACCGCTTCACTAGCGATACAGATGCCGAAATCGCCGACTTAGTGGCCGCATGCGCCCAACTTGGCGTCCAAGCGATCCCTGCAGACGTCTGGGGCCAAGGCGGCCAAGGGGCTTTGGCGCTAGCCGATGCCTTGATCACTGCTTTAGCCACCACCAGCCGCTTTGTGCCGTTATATGATCCCAAAGCCCCAGTCAAAGCCAAGATCACGACCATCGTGCAAAAGATCTATGGCGGCAAAGACGTCGTTTATGACCATCAAGCAGAACTGGCCTTAAAGACGATCGCGGCCAATGGGTGGGAAGACTTGCCGATCTGCATGGCCAAGACGCAATATTCCTTGTCTGACGACCCCAAAGCCTTAGGCGCACCGACCGGCTTTACCATGCATGTCCGCGATGTGATCCCCAAGCTGGGGGCAGGGTTTTTAGTAGTGATGACCGGCTCGGTTTTGACCATGCCAGGCTTGCCTAAGACCCCTGCGGCCATGAACATGGATGTGTCTGATGATGGCGTGATCTCGGGGCTGTTTTGAGCACAGCGACTAATCCCTTGAGCGCCGCGCAATTACGCCAAGCGCAAGCGCAAGTATTCCCGGACACCCAAGGTTTCGTGCCTGGCTATGGCAGCTTGCACCCGCGCTTGATCTTAGTCGGCGAAGCCCCAGGGGCCAGTGAAGTGACCAGCGGCCGCCCGTTCACCGGCCGCGCCGGAGTCAAATTAGACTTAATGTTGAAGGCATTAGGCTTAACACGCGCCGCAGTTTTTATCACCATGACTTTTCACCGCCGGCCCACGCTGCAAAAAGCCAATGGCAAGCTGGGCAACCGGCCGCCGACGCTCTCAGAAGCCTTGCAAGAAGGCTGGCTGTTAGACGCAGAACTGGCCGCTTTGCCTGACGCGCCATTGTTGCTGATGGGCAACACCGCCATCCACCGGCTGTATCACGGCCAAGTCAAAGACTGGCATGGCCAATGCCTGACTGCCGCGATCAATCAAGTCCAAGCGGATACTTTAGTGCCTGGACCCACGCGGCGCTTGGCGGTGTGTGCGCATCCGGCGGCTTTGTTGTACCGGCAAGCGACGCAAGCACAAACATTAGCGGACTTGGCGCAGATTCGACGATTATTGGAGGCAAATTGATTTGATCTATCTTGTATTGGCACTGGGCTTGGTCGCCATCGACCAGCTGATCAAAGCTTGGGTCGTGGCGCATTTGGCGCTTGGCCAAACGATCGGCTTCATCCCTGGGGTGTTAAGTGTGACCCACATTCAAAATGACGGCGCCGCCTTTTCGATGCTGGCCGGCCAGCAGTGGGTGTTTTATGTGATCACCGTGATCGCCTTAGGGGTAGTGGCGTGGCTGTGGAAAGACAGCCGCGGCATGAAAACCTACCGCTGGGGGTTAGCGCTGATCTTAGCCGGGGCGATCGGCAATTTTATCGACCGCTTGCGCCAAGGCTATGTCACCGACATGTTCCAAGTCGATTTCATGAATTTTGCCATTTTCAACTTCGCCGATGCGTGCTTGACCATTGGGGTGATCTTGGTGTTGATCCACTTGCTCTTTTTTGACGGGAAGGCGGCCAAGCGATGACTTGCTTCACCGTGACCACCCAAACCGGCCGCATCGACAAGGTGATCGCTGATACCTTGCCAGACGCTACCCGCTCGCAAGCGCAAAAATGGCTTTTAGCCGGGCATGTGACGGTCAACGGGGCAACAGTGCTGCCGAAGTACAAAGTCGCCGCTGATGACGTCGTGCAAGTCGACCCGCCCAAACCGGTGCCGCTGGCCGCCAAGCCCCAAAACATCCCGCTTGAGATCGTCTATGAAGACGCTGACGTGCTGGTGGTCAATAAGCCTCAAGGCATGGTGGTGCATCCAGCCCCAGGGCATCCTGACGGCACCTTGGTCAATGCCGTATTAGGGCATACCGCCTTAACTGGGATCAATGATGTCTTGCGGCCAGGGATCGTCCACCGCATCGACAAAGACACCAGCGGCTTGTTGATGGTGGCCAAGACCCAAGCGGCGCAACTGTCGCTGTCGGCGCAACTCAAAGCCAAAACCACCAGCCGGCAATACTTGGCGATCGTCCATGGGGTCTTCAAAGAAACCCAAGGCCGCATCGATGCGCCTTTAGGCCGCGACCCGAAAGACCGCAAGAAACAGGCGGTGGTGCCTGACGGGCGGCATGCGGTGACGCATTTTCAAGTGCTGGAACAATTCGCTAAATATGCTTTGGTCCAATGCGTCTTAGAAACCGGCCGCACCCATCAGATCCGCGTGCACATGGCTTATATCCATCATCCCGTGGCCGGCGACCCGCTATACGCGCCGAAGCGCACCTTGCCAGGCGCAGGCCAGTTCTTGCATGCGGCGACTTTAGGCTTCAAGCATCCGGTATCTGGACAATGGCTGGAATTTCACGCCGATCCGCCAGCCATATTCGCAGAAACTTTAGCAAATCTGCGGGCAAACATTGACAAAACCCGCGTGATCCGATAAGCTAGTCACAACTTAACAAGCAACCTTTAACTAAGTCCAGAGAGGCTTAGAAGGTGTACGAACCCGCTGCGGCGGGAGACTATCCTCAGACAGTCGCCTTCTAACCTTTTTCGGTAGCAGGCGACTTTTTTTGTCTCCAGAGCGGAGCGGCCCGCCTTTAGGAGTGTGGGGGTAAGCCAGCCTGGGTGCGTCGCGGCACGCGGCGTGACCGGGATGGCTTACCCGCAACTCCGTTGGGCCGCGCAGCTCGACGTTACTGGAATCGCTAGCTTTTCTCTGGTGATCGTCGAGCTCCGCAAAGCAACGCGATCGCGTAGAAGTCGTCTCGATCACGGATGGCCTTGCCATCCGCGCCCAAGCCGCCTTCTACACATCGCTAAGTGCGCTTTGCTCCGCTCTGGTTATTGGCTGTTTGTGACATATAAAGGAGAGAACACAATGGCAAAGCAAGTAGTCGATGGGGTCACCATGCAACGGGCACTGACGCGGATCACGTATGAGATCATTGAACAAAACAAGGATCTGAATGAATTGGTGATCGTGGGGATCAAAACCCGCGGGATCTACTTGGCCAACCGGATCGCTAAGCGGCTGGAACAGTTGGAGAATTTGACGGTGCCAGTGGGCGAGTTGGATATCCGGATGTATCGCGATGATGTGCATAAGCTGGACCATAGCTTGACGCCAGATGTGGAAGGCAGCCATTTGCCTGTGTCGATCACCAATAAACATGTCATCTTGGTGGACGATGTGATCTTCACCGGCCGCACGATCCGCGCCGCCTTGGATGCGTTGATGGATCAAGGCCGCCCGAATAAGATCAGCTTGGCGGTGTTAGTCGATCGCGGACATCGGGAATTGCCGATCCGCCCAGATTTTGTCGGGAAAAACATTCCCACTGCGTTAAGCGAAGAGATCAACGTGGAAGTGTCTGAGCTTGATGGCGAAGACGGGATCAGCATCGCCAAACTGGAGGCGTAGCATGGCATATCATAATGATGATGCGATTTTAGACATTCACGACCGACCGGCATTCGGCCATTGGTTCGGGTTGTCGATCCAACACCTGTTTGCCATGTTCGGCTCAACGGTGCTGGTCCCGATCTTAGTCGGCTTGGATCCTAGCATCGCGCTGTTTTCCAGCGGGGTGGGGACCTTGATCTATATCTTGATCACCCGCGGCAAGATCCCAGCGTACATGGGGTCGAGTTTTTCCTTCATCACCGTGATGCAAGCCTTGATGAAAGGCGCCGGCTACCCAGCCATCGCTCAAGGCACCATCGCCGTCGGGTGTGTGTACTTGATCGTCGCTTTGATCGTCAACTTCGCCGGGTCGGCTTGGATCGATAAAGCCTTGCCGCCGATCGTCGTCGGCCCGATCGTCATGGTCATTGGTCTAAGCCTAGCCGGCACCGCTGCTACAGATGCGACCATGCGCACCTTAAGCAACGGCACATCAGTCTATGACCTCAAGTACTTCGCCGTGGCCATGGTCACTTTGGCAGCAACGATCGCTTACAACATGTACTTGAAGAAATTTATCAGCTTGCTGCCGATCTTGCTGGGGTTGATCACCGGCTACATCGTCGCTTTGCTGGTAGGGATCGTCGATTTGACACCGGTGCAACAAGCCGCTTGGATCAGCTTGCCGAACTTCCAGATCCCAGGAGTCACTTATACACCGAAATTATACCTGGATGCGATTTTATCCATGGCACCGATCGCTTTTGTCACCATGACCGAGCATATGGGCCACATCATGGTTTTAGATGAAATGACCCACCGCAACTTCTTCAAAGATCCTGGCTTGAACCATACCTTAGCCGGGGATGGGACCGCATCGATCATCGCCGGTTTCGTCGGCGGCCCGCCAGTGACGTCTTATGGTGAAAACATCGGCGTCATGGCGATGACTAAGGTCCACTCTGTTTGGGTGATCGGCGGAGCTGCGTTTTTCGCCGTCTTGTTCGCCTTTATCGGCAAGCTGTCGGCATTGATCCGCACCATCCCCAGTCCAGTCATCGGCGGGATCAGCTTCTTGTTGTTTGGGGTGATCGCCTCTAACGGGTTGAAAGTCTTGATCGACAAGCACGTTGACTTCAACCGCAAGCGCAACTTAATGATCGGCTCGACCATCTTAGTGATCGGCATCGGCAACGCAGTGTTGAAACTGGGGAACTTCCAGTTTTCCGGCTTAGCATTAGCCACGGTCATCGGCATTTTATTAAACTTCATCTTACCTGAACATGCAGCTAACGAGGAGGCATAATATTGGCCATCACGGATTTCGTTTCAGCAAATCAAGTCACAACGGATCTGGCGAATCAATTGATCACGCGCGCCGAAGAATTCAAACATGGGGCGCAAAGCAATCTCGCCTTGCCGATTTACGCGGCGAATCTGTTTTTTGAACCCAGCACCCGCACGCACACCAGCTTTGAAATGGCTGAACGCCGCTTGGGGATGACGGTCATGCCGTTTGACCCGCGGCAAAGCTCGGTGACCAAAGGCGAGACGCTAGGCGACACGCTGCGGACGTTAGCCGCGATCGGGGTGCAAGTCGCCGTGATCCGCCATCCTGTCAAGTCATATTACCAATCGCTGTTAGCCGAGCACTTGCCGTTGCGGATCGTCAATGCCGGCGACGGTGCCGGTCAACATCCTAGCCAGATGATGCTGGATCTGATGACCATCCATGAAGAGTTTGGCCATTTTGACGGGTTGAAGATCGCCATTGTCGGCGACTTGACGCATTCGCGCGTGGCCAAAAGCGACATGCAGCTGCTGCACGAACTCGGCGCGGAGCTGACCTTTTCCGGACCTAAAGCTTGGTACACCAAGGAATTTGAACCTTATGGCCCGTATCAGCCGCTAGCCGAGATCGTGCCAAAAGTCGATGTATTGATGCTGTTGCGGGTGCAATTTGAACGCTTGAGCGACGCGGAAAAGGCAGAATTTTCCGAATCTACCTATCATGAGCGCTTCGGCTTGAGCGACAAATTGTATCCTAAACTGCGCAAGTCCGCGATCATCATGCACCCGGCGCCAGTCAACCGCGGCATTGAATTAGCCGATGACTTGGTCGAATGCCCGCAATCGCGGATCTTCGCCCAAATGCACAACGGTGTGTTCATGCGCATGGCGATGCTGGAGCTGGTTTGCCAACAACCCTTGCAAGAAAGGAGCCTCACTCATGCACTTGCTCATTAAACATGCCCATGTTGCTGGGCCGGAACCATTTCATGGTGATATCTTGACCACTGACGGGGTGATCAGCGCTTTGGGACGCAATTTAGACGCCCCAGCCAAAACCACCGTGATCGACGCCAAAGGCAAAACGGTGATGCCAGGCTTAGTCGATGTGCATGTGCATTTTCGCGAACCTGGCTTTACCGCCAAAGAAACCATCCACACCGGCGCCGCTGCGGCAGCTCATGGCGGCTTTACCACCGTCGTGGCGATGCCTAACCTCGACCCAGTGCCGGATAATGTCGCTGACTTGACAGCATTGATCGCCAAAAACCACACCGACGCCAAGATCCATGTCGAACAATTCGCTGCGATCACCAAAGGCTTGCATTCCAGCGATACCAGCGATTATGCCGCCTTAAAACAAGCGGGCGCCTTGGGCTTTTCTAACGATGGCGTCGGCGTGCAAGACGCCTCGACCATGTATACCGCCATGGTCCAAGCCGCCGCCGTGAATGCGCCGATCGTCGCCCACATTGAAGATGAAGGCTTCAAAGGCAACGGCGTGCTTAATGCCGGGGCTAAAGCCGACGAACTGGGCTTGCCGGGGATGTCAAACTTGACCGAAACCGCCCAGCTAGCGCGAGACTTAGTCTTGGCCCAAGCGGCTGGCGTCCATTATCATGCTTGCCACGTGTCCACCGCATTAAGCGTGCAATTGATCCGCGAAGCCAAAGCCCGCGGGGTGCACGTCACCGCAGAAGTCTCGCCGCATCACTTGCTGCTGGCCGACCAAGATATTCCTGGCGATAACGCTATGTATAAGATGAACCCGCCATTGCGCAGCGAAGCCGATCGCCAAGCGCTGATCGCCGGTTTAGCCGATGGGACCTTGGACATGATCGCCACTGACCATGCCCCACATACCGCCGCAGAAAAAACCGGCTCCATGGCGACTGCCGCTTTTGGGATCGTCGGCAGCGAAACCGCCTTTGCCTTGTTGTATACGGCTTTCGTCAAGTCCGGCCGCTTCACACTGGCACAGTTGATCGCTTGGATGAGCACCCAGCCGGCTGCTGCTTTTGGCTTGCCGGCAGGGCATTTGCGCGTCGGCGATCCGGCTGATCTGACCTTGGTCGACTTGACGCAAAGTTATGTGATCGACCCGAAAGACTGGTTATCCAAAGGCCACAACAGCCCATTTATCGGCCAAACCGTCAATGGCCGCGTGCTGACGACGATCGCCGGCGGGCGGATCGCCTACAAGGCTTAGGACATGAAGGAGGAGCTATATTGAAGCGCTATTTGATTCTTGAAGATGGCAGTGTTTTTGCCGGGGAGGGCTTTGGTGCCGAATCAGTCACGACTGGCGAGATCGTCTTCAACACCGGGATGAGCGGTTATCAAGAAACCATCACCGACCAAAGCTACAACGGCCAGATCATCACGTTCACCTATCCGTTGATCGGCAATGCCGGCATCAACCGCGATGATTACGAAAGCATCAACCCGACTGCCAAAGGGGTGGTCGTGCGCGATCTGGCGCGGGTCACCGGCAACTGGCGGGCGCAAATGAGCCTGGATGAGTTCTTATCCCGCAAGCACATTCCTGGCATCACCGGCATTGATACGCGCGCTTTGACCAAGCGCTTGCGCGAAGCCGGCACCATGAAAGCCAGCATTGTCGATGCTGCTGATGATCATGCCTTTGACCAATTGCGGGCTTTAGTGCTGCCTAAAAACCAAGTGCAGCAAGTCGCCACGACCCAAGCCTATCCAGCCCCTGGTACCGGGCGCAATGTGGCCGTGATCGATTTTGGCTTGAAGCACAGCATTTTACGCGAATTATCTAAGCGGGAATGCAACTTGACCATTTTGCCGCCGACGGTGACAGCCGAAGAGATCTTAGACTTGGATCCGGATGGGGTGATGTTGACCAACGGCCCTGGCGACCCGAAAGACGTGCCGCAAGCCTTAGATATGATTCGCGGGATCCAAGGCAAGATCCCGTTGTTTGGGATCTGCTTAGGCCATCAGCTGTTTGCTTTAGCCAATGGCGCAGATACTTTCAAAATGAAATACGGCCATCGCGGGTTCAATCACCCGGTGCGCGAAATCGCCACTGGCCGCATCGATTTTACCAGCCAAAACCATGGCTATGCCGTCGATCCCGCTTCGATCGACCCTGATCAACTCTTGATCACCCATGTGGAGATCAACGACCACACCGTCGAAGGGTTGCGCCACCGCTTGTACCCGGCGTTTTCTGTGCAGTTTCATCCAGATGCCGCGCCCGGTCCGCATGACGCCGACCATCTCTTCGACGAATTCATGGAAATGATGGACGCCTTCGACCATCGACAAGGAAAGGAAGCTGCTCATGCCTAAACGTCAAGATATCCATAAGATCTTAGTCATCGGCTCTGGTCCGATCATCATCGGCCAAGCCGCCGAATTCGATTACTCCGGAACGCAAGCTTGTCTGGCGTTGAAAGAGGAAGGGTATGAAGTCGTTTTGGTGAACTCGAACCCGGCGACGATCATGACTGATAAAGAAATCGCCGATCAAGTGTACATCGAACCATTGACCAAAGAATTCGTCTCCCAGATCTTGCGCAAAGAACTGCCAGACGCGATCTTACCGACCATCGGCGGGCAGATCGGGTTGAACTTGGCGATGCAGCTCGCCAATTCCGGCATCTTGGATGAACTCCACATTGAACTGCTGGGCACCAAGCTGTCGGCGATCGACCAAGCCGAAGACCGGGAATTATTCAAGAACTTGATGCAATCTTTGCACGAGCCGATCCCCGAATCGACCATCGCCCATAATTATGAAGAAGCCGCCAACTTTGCCGATGAGATCGGCTTTCCGGTGATCGTGCGCCCAGCGTTCACCATGGGCGGCACTGGCGGCGGGATCGCCAAAAACGCCGCAGAACTGGCCACCATCACCGAAAATGGGCTCAATCTCAGCCCGGTGACGCAAGTCTTGATCGAACGCTCGATCGCCGGTTACAAGGAAATCGAATTTGAAGTGATGCGCGACGCCGCAGACAATGCGATTGTGGTGTGCAACATGGAAAACTTCGACCCTGTCGGCGTGCACACCGGCGACTCGGTGGTGTTTGCCCCGGTGCAAACCTTGACTGACAAAGAAGTGCAAATGCTGCGGGATGGCAGCTTGCGCATCATCCGCGCCTTGAAGATCGAAGGCGGCTGCAATGTGCAATTAGCCTTAGACCCGAATTCCTTCAAGTATTACGTGATCGAAGTCAACCCGCGGGTCAGCCGCTCTTCAGCATTAGCCAGCAAAGCCACCGGTTATCCGATCGCCAAAATGGCAGCGAAGATCGCGGTGGGGTTGACGTTAGATGAAATCAAAAACCCGATCACCGACGCGACTTATGCCGAATTTGAACCGATGTTAGACTATGTCGTCGCGAAGATCCCGCGCTTCCCATTTGACAAGTTTGAAAATGGCGACCGCACATTAGGCACCCAAATGAAAGCTACCGGTGAAGTGATGGCCATTGGCCGCACCGCCGAAGAAGCGCTGCTCAAAGCCGTGCGCGGCTTAGAAGTCGGCGCGGTGCACTTGTGGCGTCCAGATGACCACAAGTTATCCGATGCTGATTTGTCGGCAAAGATCATTACGCCTAATGACGAGCGTTTGTTCTTCATCACCGAAGCTTTCCGCCGCGGTTTTACCATCGCGGAAATCGCGGAATTATCCGGGATCAATCCTTTCTTCTTGGACAAGATCTTGCACATCGTCGAATTAGAAGGCGAACTTAAGGCGCATCCTGACGACTTGGACTTGCTGCAGCTGGTCAAGCGCAATGGCTTTGCCGATGCGACGATCGCTAAGCTTTGGGACAAGACGCCAGATGAGATCCGCGACTTGCGCCGGGCCAACGGCATCATTCCGGTTTACAAAATGGTCGATACCTGTGCCGGGGAAT
This sequence comes from Lacticaseibacillus baoqingensis, assembly GCF_003946165.1. GTDB lineage: Bacteria > Bacillota > Bacilli > Lactobacillales > Lactobacillaceae > Lacticaseibacillus > Lacticaseibacillus baoqingensis. The sequence continues at coordinate 35,800 of NZ_RHOI01000018.1, forward strand.
TTGCATCGACCACGCCATATTTTTATAGCACCTATGAAACCGAAACGGAATCTGAACGATCAGCGCGCGCCAGCATTTTGGTCTTAGGGTCTGGCCCGATCCGCATCGGTCAAGGCGTCGAATTCGATTATGCCACGGTCCACTCGGTTAAGGCGATCCAAAAAGCCGGGTATGAAGCCATCATCATGAACTCCAACCCAGAAACGGTTTCAACGGATTTTTCCATCTCCGATAAACTCTACTTTGAACCCTTGACCATTGAAGACGTCTTGAATGTGATCGACTTGGAACAGCCTAAAGGCGTGATCGTCCAATTCGGCGGCCAAACCGCGATCAACCTTGCAGCGCCGCTAGCCGCGCATGGCGTGAAGATCTTAGGCACCAGCTTAGAAGACTTGGATGCAGCAGAAGATCGTGATCGCTTCGATGAGATCATTAACTCGCTGCAGATCCCGCAACCGGTCGGCGGCACCGCCACAGATAAAGCCGGCGCCTTGAAGATCGGCAATCAGATCGGCTATCCGGTCTTAGTGCGGCCAAGTTATGTGTTAGGCGGCCGAGCCATGGAGATCGTGCATTCTGAAGATGAGCTGGCCAGCTACATCGATCGGGCGGTTTCCGTGTCCAATGACCATCCTGTCTTAGTCGATCAATACTTGGTCGGTACGGAATGTGAAGTCGACGCGATCACCGATGGTAAAACCGTGGTCATCCCAGGCATCATGGAACACATTGAACGCGCCGGGGTGCACTCAGGAGATTCCATGGCAGTTTATCCGCCGCAAGACTTTTCCGCAACGGTGAAGCAGCAAATCGAAGACTACACCATCAAGTTGGCTCATGCCTTGCATTGTATCGGGATCATGAACATTCAATTCATCGTCCATGACAACCAAGTCTATGTGATCGAAGTCAACCCGCGGGCCAGCCGCACCGTACCATTTTTAAGCAAAGTGACTGGCGTTTCAATGGCCCAAGTGGCCACGCAAGCGATCTTAGGCAAGGACTTGGCAGAGTTAGGCTTTGTCACCGGGATCTTGCCGACGCGCCCAGGGGTGCATGTCAAAGCCCCAGTGTTCAGCTTCTCCAAGCTCAACGCCGTAGACTCCTTGCTCGGCCCTGAAATGAAGTCGACTGGGGAAGTCATGGGCTCAGATACCACCTTGGAAAAAGCGTTGTACAAAGCCTTCGAAGCCAGCCACACGCATCTGCCAAGCTACGGCACCGCGTTGTTCACGGTGGCCGATAGCGACAAGCAAGAAGCCGTCGCCTTAGCCAAGCGCTTCCGCGAAGTCGGCTATCAAATCGTCGCCACTGCTGGCACCGCCAAGGCCTTAACCGCCGCCGGGATCAAGGTCAACACGATCTCCAAGCTTGGTGAAAGCGGCCAAGACGCGATCTTAGATGCGATCGCTGAACAAAAACTGCAACTGGTGATCAACACCACCAGCGATGACCGCACCACCACCAGCGACGGCTACCGCATCCGCCAAACCGCGATCATGCACGGCGTCCCGCTGATGACCAGCCTCGACACCGCCGCCGCCATCGCGTCAGTATTGGAATCCCGCGCGTTTACCACACAACCATTGTAGCCAGAGCGGAGTGGTGCGCATTTAGGCATGGGCATAAGGCGGCTTGGGTGCGTGATGGCAACGCCATCGCGTGCACGAGACGACTTATGCGCAATGCCGTTGCACCACGCAGCTCGACGATGAACCAAAGCGGAGTAGTGCGCTTTTAGCGCGTAGACTAGCGTGTACTGTCGGCGTTGTGGCGCAGCTCGACGATGAACCAGAGCCGGAGCACCGCGGTTATGGGCGACGGGCTAACAGGGCTTGGTGGTGGGCGGCGCAGCCGCACGCCGCAAAGACCGGTTAGAACGCTCGCCCATGCAGTGTGCAGCTCGACGAGAACCTAAAGCAAAACATCGTACGGCTTGCTCCGCTTTGGTTCTCCTCGAGCTGCGCAAGCCAACGGGGTCGCAGATAAGGAATCCCGACACCGCACGGCTGCGCCGTACTGTGCCAGGCTCCCTTATCTACACCCCTAAGTACGGCTTGCTCCGCTCTGGTTCTCCTCGAGCTGCGCAAGCCAACAGGGTGGCGGATAAGTCATCGCGCCACGCTATGGCTGCGCCATAACGCGTCACGCTGCCTTATCCACACCCTTAAAACCGGCTTGCTCCGCTCTGGTTTTATAGAAAGGACCGTCATGGAACCGATCATTGCCTTAGATTTTGCCACTGGTGCAGAAGCCGTGGCGTTTGTGGACCGCTTCCCGAAAACCACGCCGTTGTTTGTCAAAGTAGGGATGGAGCTGTTTTACGCCGAAGGTCCGCAGATCATCAAACAACTGCAAGCATTGCGGCCATTGAATCTCTTTTTAGACTTAAAACTGCATGATATCCCGCATACCGTTGAAAAAGCCGCCTATCAACTCGGCCGCTTAGGCGTGACTTTGACCACGGCGCATGCTGCCGGGGGCAGTGCGATGCTGACGGCGGCTAAGCGCGGCTTGTTGGCTGGGGCTGAAGCTGCCGGCGTTTTGCCGCCGCGGCTGCTGGCGATCACGCAGCTGACCTCAACGAGCACGGCAATGCTGCACAACCAGCTGCAGATCCCTGGTACAGTGCGTGCGTCCGTGCAGCATTTGGCCGCTGTCGCCCAAGCCGCCGGGGCAGACGGGGTGGTGGCTAGCGCGCAAGAAGTCTTGGATATCCGCGCAGTGACGCGGCCGGACTTTTTGGTGATCACCCCCGGTATCCGGCCAAAAGGAGCGGCAGTCGGCGATCAAGTCCGCGTGGTGACCCCAGCTGAGGCCAAACGCCGCGGGGCTTCTGGCATCGTCGTCGGCCGCCCGATCACTCAAGCGGCGGATCCATTAGCCGCTTATGCCGCTATCAATACAGAATGGAGTACTGCACAAAATGACTGAAATTGAATCCCAAATCGCTCAAGACTTGTTGACGATCGGGGCGGTGACGTTACGGCCGCATGACCCGTTCACTTGGGCCAGCGGCATCCATTCGCCCATTTATACCGATAATCGCATCACCATCAGCTACCCAGAAGTGCGCGACCGCATCGCATCCGGCTTGACTGAGTTGATCAAGACCCAGTTTCCTGCTGTCGAAGCCATTGCCGGCGTCGCCACCGCAGGGATCCCGCATGCCGCGTTAGTCGCCGATCGGCTGCACTTGCCAATGGCCTATGTCCGCAGCAAGCCCAAAGACCACGGTCAAGGCCGCCAGATCGAAGGGCGGTTAGTCGAAGGGGCCAAGCTGGTTTTGATCGATGACTTGTTAAGCACCGGCGGGTCAGTGTTACAAGCGGCCCAAGCCGCGCAAAAAGAAGGCATGGACGTCATCGGCGTCGCGGCGATCTTCAGCTATCAATTACCGGCCGTCACCGCCAACTTCGCCCAAGCGCAGATCCCATTTGCGACCTTGACGAACTACACGGCGCTGATCACGTCGGCAGAAGCCAAAGGCCAGATCACCTCAGCAGAACTCGCCTTATTGCATGCTTGGCGCAAAGACCCTGAGCACTGGCAGCAAGCGTAATCAAAAAGCCTTGGCGCCAACCATGAAGGTTGGTGCCAAGGCTTATTTTGTGCCAGCAGACATTACCAGCTGGAGGTGCCGCCGCCACCGCCGAAACCGCCGCCGCCAAAGCTGCCGCCGCCACTGCTGGAACCGCCGCCGCTAGTACCGCCGCCGCTGCCATTGTCATGCGGTGGATACCAGTCATCACGATGCGCTAGGACCATCGAGGTTTTTGCCAGGCTCTTGGGATCTAAGCTGCTGATCAAAAACGCCGCGTTGGTGACACTGCCAAAGGCAAACGCCATGTCCATGTAATCCGGGCGGGGATGTTTATTGCCATGGTCTTGCTGGTGCTTGGCTTTGAGTGCCGCTTTGGCTTGGCTCAGCGATGCGTTCGGCGCTTGGGCATCAAGCTGACGCGCCAAAGCCAAGTCATCACCAGCCAAGTGCGCATCGATTGCGCGCAGATCATGAAGAAAATGGCGCATCATTGCATCTAAGCGGACGCGCTGGCGCAACAGTGCTCCGATACTGTACCAGCTGTTGACTACCCACCAAAGCACTAATAATCCCAAGATCGTCCCGGCAATCACCAACAGCGCATAAGGCCCGTTGAACCAGGCCAACACCGACTCGGCCGCCGCAGTCCATTGACTCACGACGCTGACCAAACGGCTAATGAACGTGATGCCGAAACTAGGCGTGTGCGCGAGCTGCCACAACAGCCAGCCGGCAATGATCACCCACAGCAATTGTCTAAGCAGCCAGCCGAGGATCTGAATGCCAATTTTTTGCCCCGCTGAAAGCAGGTTAGGGGCGATCGCGCCGACCTCTTTTGGCGCCAGGTCCGCTTTGGGCCGGCTCAGCAAATTCATCCCCAGCTCATGCGGGGCAAACCATTGCGCCCAATGCTCGCGATACATCGACGTGATGCGAAAACCGGCCTGCACGCCGACGCTGTTGGCCAGCACGGTTTCTGGCGTGGTCGTGCCAAAAGCAAAGGCCATATCGGCATAATCCGGCCGCCGCATGCCGCTGGCTTGCTGCTGGGCTTGCATGGTCGAAATCGCCGCTTTGACGGCTGGATCAGGCACTTCAGCCAATGCCGCTTCCGCAGTGAGCTTAGGATCAACTTGCTGCAAGTCTTGGCCAAAATGGCGCCACAATTGATCAACGGCGATCCGCCCGCGCAGCTTACGGCCCCAACACATCAGACGATAGCAGCCATATAACAGCAACACAACGATAACGATCACCACTATTTGGCCTACAGTCGTGGTCAACAACCATGACTGGGCGCGCAAACCGGCGCTTTGTACGGTCGTCGGGGAGCGGCGCAGCGATGTTTGGCCGACATCGCCGGTTTCGATCAGATGCGCGATGCGAGTGGTGACTAACCGAATGCCGGCGTCATAATCGCCGCTGCGGTAGGCGTTTTTGACTTGATCATCGGTGATCTGATCGGTCATCGCGTCTGGGATCGTGGCTTCCATCCCATAGCCGACTTCCAGCCGCGCTTGCCGCTGGCGCTTGGCCAGTAAGTAGACGACCCCTGAATCATGGGCTTGGTCGCCAACGCCGAGCTGATTGGCCAAGTCATTGGTGAAGCGTTCGATCGACTCGCCAGCCGGCAAGCTGTTTACGGTCACCACCAAAAGCTGCGGGTGATCGGCGCGCTTGGCTAAAGTCAGGTTCGTTTGTTTGATCAGCGTCTTGGTGTCTGCACGCAGCAAGTGGGCATTATCAGAAACGAATATGTTTTGGCGATCGATCTTGACTCGGGCACTGCCAGAATCGACTGCCGCTTGTGCCGCTGCCCACCAAGCACCGCCAGCCAAAATGACGATCAGCGCTAACCACCAGAAAATATGCCGTAATACAAAACCAGCCCATTGATACCATCGCCGGCGCCTTGCGCTCAGCAGCCAAGGGTTGGCTGGAGTAGGGGAAGTCATCATGAAGCCCTCCAAACGGCATCAGCCTTGCCGATGCCCAAAATATAGGCCATTGTACCATATTCCAGCCGCCTGTTTTGGCCGCGCATTTTCTTGATAGGGGCAAGTTGGACGAACTGATTTACCTGATTTTGCGCTTTAGATGCGCATGACCAACCTTTACCACCGTTTTGCGGGCATATTTTAGAGGCTCAAACCCCAAAAAAGCCGCCTTGATCCGGCGACTTTTTTTATCCTTGGTGTGGTGACAGGCAATGGCGCGAAAAAAACTTGCGCCACGGAAAAAGCCGCCATATCCTGGCGGCTTTTCGATATTATTTCTTCCTGGGTCACGACCCAAGGAGGTGAGGTGTGGCAAGCAGCATTGCGCTCATTGCCACACCTCTACCATACAAGTTTTACTAACAAAATACAAGTAGTCATGTTATTGGTGATGGCCGCTTTGGAAGTAATTATTCAAGCCGGCGACGATATCGGAAGCGACTTGTTGGTGATAAGCGGCTGAGCTGATCAAACGGAAGTCTTTATCGGAATTGATATAGCCCATTTCCATCAAGATACTTGGCTGGTCATTGTCCCGCAAAACTTCATAGTTACCAAACGCGACGCCGCGATCAGTCAGCGTCAAGTTGCTTCCTAACGCCTTGTTCACATAAGCCGCCAACGCTTTGTCCTTGGTGCCATTGTAATAGTAGGTGGTAAAGCCGCTGGCGGTGTTGGCATTGGCAGTGGAGTCAAAATGGAACGAAATAAACGCATCAGCATGCACTTTAGCCGCCACCACTGGCCGCGGCGCCAAATCAACAAAGGTATCATTAGAGCGGGTATAGATCACATTAGCACCGGCGGCTTGCAATTTCGCACCAACGGCTTGGGCCAGCTGCAAGGTGTAGGTTTTTTCATATTTGCCAGAGGTCGACAAAGCCCCGGTGTCGGTGCCGCCATGGCCAGGATCTAAGACGATCGTGGCTTCGGATAACTTGGTGGCGGTTTTGTTCGCGGTGGTGCCAGGCATGGTTAAGATCCAGCTGGCAATATACCCGGTACGATTATCGGCGGTGCGCACATGGTACCAGTCGCCGCTTTGATTCAACACCGTCAGCTTCGCCGCTTTGGCCACGCGCGTCACCACTGGCGCGTTCAAGCCGGCAGCCGAGCGGATGTTGGCTGCGATCATGGTCGTCGCTTGCAAGGTCGGAGTCGCCGTTTTGGCGGTGGCAATGGTGGTTTGGGCCACGCTCACATTGGTCGTGGTACCGGTGGTTTCCAAGAGATTAGAGGCCACCCAAGCCGCCGTGTTGTTATAGGCGATCTGGCTCCAGCCGTGTTGTTGGTATAAGACATTCACGGCAGTCCCAGCCGACAAGGTGCCCAGCTGCTTGGCGGTATTAGTCGCGTATTGGCGGACGTTGGCGTTGGTTTTCAAGCGCGCCACCTTGGCGGCATTGGTGGTGGCTTCGTCTTGGTGGACTAACCAGCTGGCGACCCAGCCGACGCGATTGTTGGCCAAGCGGACCTGATACCAAGAATTTTGTTTCTGTAAAATGGTCAAACTAGTGCCTTTTTGGACTTGACCCATCGTCTCATAAGACAAGCCAGGACCTAACCGCACATTCAAGACACTTGACGTCACCGTCAGGGTTTGATTGTTAGCCAATACTACCGTGGTGGCAGCAGACATCCCGATCAATAAGCTGAAGGCGAGGATCAAGGGCCAGCGGCGGAGTTGTTTTATTTTTCGCATGCGCATCAATCCTTAATATTTGTTTTCATTATAGCAAATTATGCTTGCTGCTGTGGCGCTTTGGCCTAAATGCACCGAAAATTTAGCTTTTTTGCCCGGCTTTTGCCTGAACCCAAGCACCGCGGTTGACAAACGTTCAAGCCTCCCTTAAACTTTACCTATACACATCCGTTGTCTATGAAGAAGCAGGATAGATCACCTATTAGCGACCCGGGATTGGTGCAAGCCGGGAACGATCGAAAAGACACTTCTGAGGCAGAGACACTCCGGTCGCCACCGTTATGGCTGAGTAAAATCACAAGGTGGTACCGTGTTCGCACCCTTCGTTCAGTCGAAGGGTGTCTTTTTTTTGCGGATGAAGAAAGAAGAGGAAATTCATGAGTTACCAACGACCAAAAGGTACAGCTGATATCCTGCCTGGCCAAAGTGAGCTATGGCAACAAGTTGAAGCGATCGCGCGGCGGGTTTTGACCACTTATCGATATCAAGAGATCCGCACGCCATTATTTGAAAATGTTGAAGTCTTCTCCCGCTCAGCTGGTGATACCAGCGACATCGTCACCAAAGAAATGTATACCTTCGAAGACAAAGGCGGCCGTATGATGGCCTTGCGCCCAGAAGGGACTGCCGGCGTGGTTCGGGCGTATGTCGAAAACAAACTTTACGGCCCAGAACACCAAAAGCCTTATAAAGTCTGGTATGCCGGGCCGATGTTTCGCTATGAACGGCCGCAATCCGGCCGCCAGCGCGAATTTCACCAAATCGGCGTGGAAGCCTTTGGGGCGACCAGCCCGGTCTTAGATGCGGAAGTGATCGCTTTGGCCAAAGACTTGCTGGAAGCCTTTGGCGCCACCAAGCTGAAGTTTGCCATCAATACTTTAGGCGATCCAGAAAGCCGAGCTGCTTATCATCAAGCGCTGGTCGACTTTTTGACGCCCTTTCAAGCAGAACTTTCCCATGATTCTCAAGTGCGCTTGACCAAAAACCCGCTGCGGGTCTTAGACTCTAAAGACAAACACGATCAAGAAATCGTCGCCAATGCGCCAAAGATCTTAGATTATCTCACCCCAACGGCGCAAGCACATTTTGATGGGGTGCGCGACTTATTGACCAAACTAGGCATCGATTACGAAGTCGACGCAGACATGGTGCGCGGTTTAGACTACTATAACCATACGATCTTTGAGATCATGTCAGCCGACCCGGTGTTTGGCGGCGGCTATACCACCATCTTAGGCGGCGGGCGTTATAACGGCTTAGTGGAAGAACTTGGCGGTCCAGAAACGCCAGGCGTAGGCTTTGCCATGGGCGTCGAACGCTTGATGCTGTTGATGCAAGGCAAACAACAAGCGGCCAGCTTGCCGGCTTATATCGTCGCGATCGGTGAAGCCGCCACTGCTAAGGCATTAGAGCTTGCCCAAGCGATCCGCGCCCAAGGCTTTGCGGTGGACATGGATTACTTAGGCCGCAAGCCCAAAGCCCAATTCAAAACCGCCAACAAAGTCAATGCGCGCTTAGTATTGACCTTAGGCGATAGCGAACTGGCAGATGGGACTGTGGAAGTCAAAGACATGGCAACTGGGGAACAAAGCACCGTCGAACAAGCCGTGGTGCAAACCAAATTTGCAACATTATACCAAGAAACAGTGGAGGATTAGCATGGCAAAGCGGACATATTATGCAGGCGACGTGACCGAAGCACATTTAGGTGAAACCGTCACGCTCAAAGGCTGGGTGCAAAAGCGCCGCGATTTGGGGAATCTGGTTTTTATTGATTTGCGCGATCGGGCTGGGATCGTCCAGCTGGTCTTTTCTCAAGCGATCGATGCTCAAGCGTTAACCGTTGCCGAAGGGCTGCGCAGTGAATTCGTGATCGAAGCCACCGGACTGGTGCGCGCACGCGCTGGTGAGGCGATCAACAACAAGATGAAAACCGGCAAAGTCGAAGTCGAAGTCCATGCGATCACGATTTTAAACAAAGCCAAGACCCCGCCGTTTGAGATCAGCGATGACATTTCCGCCAGTGAAGAAACCAAGCTCAAATACCGTTATTTGGACTTGCGCCGGCCAGAAATGCAACAAGCGATCATCAAGCGCGCCAAGATCATGACCGCCGCACATCAATATTTTGATGCTAATGGCTTCATCGATATCGAAACCCCGACGCTGACCGCGTCAACGCCGGAAGGGGCCCGCGATTACTTGGTCCCGTCACGGGTCTACCCAGGGAGTTTTTACGCCTTGCCGCAATCGCCGCAACTGTTCAAGCAGCTGTTGATGGGGGCGGGGTTTGATCGCTACTATCAGCTGGCCAAGTGCTTCCGCGATGAAGATCTGCGCGGCGACCGGCAACCAGAATTCACCCAGATCGACTTAGAAACCAGCTTTTTGACCGCTGAAGAGATCCAAGATCTGACCGAAGGCTTGATCGCCAAGGTAATGAAAGACGTCCAAGGCATTGACGTGCAATTGCCGTTCCCACGCATCCAGTGGCAAGACGCAATGGACCGGTATGGGTCTGATAAGCCAGACTTGCGCTTTGACATGCCGATCCAAGACGTTTCAGACTTAGTCAAGGATTCTGAGTTCAAAGTCTTCGCCAATGCCATCGCCAATGGCGGTCAAGTCCGCGCCTTAGTCGCACCAGGGGCGGCAGCGGCTTATTCGCGCAAAAAAATCGACGCCCAACAAGACTACATCAAGCGCTTTGGTGCCAAAGGCTTGGCTTGGTTGAAGGTCACTGATGACGGGATCACAGGGCCCATCAGCAAGTTCTTTGGCGATGGGGGCGCTTTGATCCAAGCTTTAGGGGCCAATGCAGGGGATCTGATCGTCTTTGTGGCGGATCAACCCAGTGTCGTTGCCGCCAGCCTCGGCTATTTGCGGACGCATTTTGGCCATGAGTTAGGCTTGATCGACGAAAGCCGCTTTGCCTTTTGTTGGGTCGTCAACTGGCCGTTGTTTGAATATGATGAAGGCATCCAGCGCTGGGTCCCAGCGCATCATCCCTTCACCATGCCCAATGAAGAAGATGTGCCGCTCTTAGACACGGATCCGCACGCTGCGCATGCCCAAAGCTATGATATTGTCTTAAATGGGTATGAGCTGGGTGGCGGGTCGATTCGTATCCACACCCGCGAGATCCAAGAAAAAATGCTCCACGCCCTCGGCTTCACGCCTGAACGCGCCCAAAAGGCCTTTGGCTTCTTATTAGATGCCTTGGACTTCGGCTTCCCACCTCATGGCGGCTTGGCCATCGGGTTGGATCGATTTGCGATGCTTTTGACCGGCCGCGACAACATTCGCGACGTCATCGCTTTCCCGAAGAACTCTAAAGCCTCAGAACCCATGACCCAAGCGCCGTATCCAGTGGCAGATCAACAGTTAGTTGATTTAGGCATTGAAGTGCGCGCCGGCGTGGATCCAGAACATGAGCACGACAACGATCCAGAAGCATAAACTCAAATTAATAGGTAATAATTTCTAGAATTAAAGCGGTGGTAACCTAGTTACCACCGCTTTTTGTCTAACTGAGTCCATATTTTTATTAAGAATTTTATGAATCGTGCGTCAAATGCTGTCTTGTCTGGTGTTAGCATGGACGTAATATGAGCAATAGGAGTGAGTGATATGTGGACAAAAGCGCGTAAGAAGCTGATTCGTGATACTTATGAAACTAAGAAGCATTTTAAGCTGTACAAGTCTGGCAGCCAATGGACGATTGCCGGATTGACCATTTTGTTCTCTGGTCTGATGCTGACCCAACGTCCGCAACTGACTCAAGCGGCGACCGCAACCGATGATGAAGCGGCCACAGTGACCAACACGCCGACGACTGAAGCCAAGACCATGGTCCCAACGCCAAGCACCGTGGCGACGATCGCGCCGCAAACGATCAATGCCGGCGCTGATTTTGCCGTGCCTGCCGTGACCATGACAGCTGGGGAAACTGCGCCAACTTGGGATCTGGCTGATTTTGATTTTAGCCAAGTCGATACCAGCAAGGCGGGTACCTATACGGTGACCTTGTCGCCAGCAGGGTTGGCGGCACTTAAAGCGGCCAATCCCACCCAAAACATCACCGCAGCCAGTGTCGTCGCCGGCCAAGTCACCGTGCAAGCAGCACCAGCAGCAGCGCCTGCTGCGGCGGCCACAACGAATACCACCGCACAACCTGCGGCCAAAGCCACTGTTGCCGCCCAAACGACACCGGCTACTACCGCACCAACAACGCCTAAAGCAACGCCAACTGCCGCTGCGCCTGACAGCCAACCGGCAGCTGCTGATTCAGTCACTCCGGAAAAAGCGCCTGCAGTGCAATATAAAACTGCAGTCGATGCCACTCAAGCACCCGCTGACTCCAGCCAAAGCACTGCTGCCAACGATGCCTTGTCAGAAACAGATCCCACCAATAAAGTGAAAGTGACCTTATCGACCAATCAGGTTGGTTATCAAACCGGTACGAAGATGCTTATCGTCACGCTGGGGATGAATGTCAATGTCGGCGATAAGATCTCGATCACTTTGCCAACCGATAAGACGGTCATCGGCTGGAATAGCGCACAAGATTTCCCCGCTGGCACGGGTACTGGCGAGAAAACCGATAACGCTGATGGCACGACGACCTACAACATTAATATCACCAGCAACTCGCAGATCACCCAAGAGCTGCGCTTGAAGATGCGTGACAACATCAATCGAGATGCCGTTATCACGAATGCCGATATCGGCACCACCACCAAGCAAGTCACTTGGACGGTCAACGGCGTGCAACAAACGCCTTTGACGCTGACCCAAACCATTAATCCAACTGCCGATCCGCAAGCACCCGCGCGGCTGCATCCAGATGGGACCGCAATGCCTGCAGTCGCCGCGAACACACCAGTGGTGTATCAATTTGACCTAGGCTTATCCACAGGTTTATTTGATGATAAAACCGGTGGCAGTGTCACCCAGATCATTAACCGCGATGGCGCCACCATCACGATCCCTGCGCCAACTGATTTTGTCCTCGATGAAACGGCAACTGCCGCATATAACGGCTTGAACAATGGCACCACGATCACCCAACCAGGCGGGCAAGGCGGCGATGTCGTGATCACAGTGCCGGCCAACGCAGCAGTAGCATATAACGGCTCGGGAGTGCCATTACCGTATTGGTTAGTCGGTGAGTATGACATGGCTGATCCAAGCGCCGACACGCCTGTGGAAGCTGCTGGTCCCGCAGTGTATCAACAAACCATGGATGATGGGAAGGTATTGACTTTTACCGGCACGGACAAGTGGCATGATGTCATTGCACACACCGACACCGGCAATGCAGTCGCCACTGCCACGCTCAACACCTTCGGCAATAGCGGTTCGGCTCCTGATAAGCTGACATTAGATACGAATACCGACAATGATCCCGCCAGCCTTAGCAGCATGACATTTTCTGTCAATGCTGTGGCGCCGATCGCTGGCAGTCACTTCATCATCACGATCCCAGACGGGGTAGATGCCACTGGGATCAAGGTCCCTAATGCCGGTAATAACCGCAACACGTATATGCCATCAACGACCAGTTACACGTATACCTTGACCATGGCTGATGGCACCACTCAAACCGGCACCGTCGCCCCAGGCGAAACGATTACGCGTCAAGGGACCAGTGCGATCCGCACAGCGGACTTGCAACCGGATGTGCTTGATGCTGGTGCCTTCACCACTCGCGATGAAGACAATACCCGCGACTTTTCGGTCATTGGCCACTTAGCCGCCAAATACGATGGCGGAGCTGACGTCAAGGATGGGGATGTGTTGAAGTTCGACTATCGCTATGAAAACAGTGATGGCAGCTTTACGGAAAAACCAGCTCAAGAAACGGTCACCGCTGCGATTGCAACCGCTTTGGGATATAAACATCAAGATAATCAGAATCTTGGTGGCACCGGTTATGTCAGCTTGCAAATGGCTGGTAACAGTAATCAAACGACTGATTACATTTACGAACCCATCTTGTACTTCGTGATCCCGGCCAATGCCTCGATCAAAACAATCAATCATCCTGCATCAGATACAGTTGCGCCTAAGATCACGACCTATACGACCGCCGATGGCCGCACAGGGGTCAAATACGATTACACTGGCACCGGCGAGTATGTCAACACTTTGAACACGATGGGCCCAGAAAGCTACAAAATCGACTTGATCAATACTCCGGATACTACAATCAGCGATTCCTATGCAGATTTTTATATCACCAGCCCGACCACGCCATTGAACCAAACGGTCAAGGTCACAGAACCCAAAAAAGAGACCCAAGCAACCTTGCCTAACCTCGATCCTGAGACGCTTTTGTCCTTGACTGATGGCGATGCGAATGCCGTGCAAATGGGCCAAAGCCCTACCACTTGGACAGTGGACTTAGCCAGTGCGCAAACCAGCGTCAGCTTAGCACAAGGGAATGAAAACCAAGAGCCAATTACAGAAGCGAACGCAGAGGCACACGACGCAGATCATAAACTGCTTTTTACCTACAACATTTTAAATACGACCAAAACACCAACCACAGACTCGGCCGCGGTTTTGAATTTGCCAACAGCAGGGGATGCCCAAGGCTCGACCTTCACATATGAACTGACCGGGCCGATTCACGTCCCTGCTACCAGTAATGGCAGCGGGGCAGCGATCAATGCGACTGTCTTGTATTCCACTAGCGCCTATACACCGCAAGCAAGTGATGAGTCTGCGCCAGTGCTTGATCAATTTGTACCCGCAGATCAAATTACCGATTGGTCGCAAATCCGCGCCGTATACGTTTATTTTGGCAGCGTTGTCGCAGGGGATGCTACCGGCCGGATCACCTTGACCGGGACCGCCAAAGACTTCGCCGCGCAAGGTGGACATGTTGGGTATCTGGATACGCTGACTTACATGAACAGCACGCCATTCAATGAAGCTAAAACCACGAAGATCACCTTTGACAGTGTCTCCAAAGTCACTGCAAAACTGCATTATACCGACGATGAAGGCGTTGAACACAATATTGATTTGCCTGATCTGAACAAGCAAAACGCTGCTTTGAATGACGGCAAAGACAAACTCAATTATCCAACCGAGTTAAGCGGGCTGACCACCGCAGATCAAGCGCTGGTACCAGCGGATTACGTGCTTAAAGACGTCACCGTGCAAAATTCCACTGCAGATTACGGCGACTTGGCAAACGACGTTGCAGAAAATGGCAAAGTCTCTCAGTACTATTTTGACGGGGATGTGATCGTCTACGAACTGGTTAAAAACGTCATCACGACCACGAAAAAAACCATCACCAAGACCATCCACTACGAAACTGAAAATGGCACGAAGATCGCAGACGACTATACAGCTTCGATCGAGATCACTGAAACTTATGATCCGGCAACCAATACGACGACAGATACTCCCGCTGACGCAAAGCTTGGTTTCCAAGAACTTCCGCAAAAAGCGGGTTATAAAGCCACAACGATCCCTACTGAGGCCACTGCTGATTCGCCAGTCACGTTTGCCAGCGATGATATTGATGTGACTGTCATCTACACCAAGGATGATCCGATCATCACCCATGATACAGTGAACAAGACAGTGCATTACGTTGATCAAGATGGGCACACGCTTGCCCCTGACTTCACGGATCAGGCCAGCTTTACTGAATCAACGGACGCAATCGATAATACGATCAAGACCGACACCCCGGAAAGTGATAAGTTAGGGCATCAAGATAATCCAACCATTCAGGGTTATCATGTCGTGGCCGACCCAGCTGAGGCCACAACGGATCAAACCGTCAAGTTCGGTGACAAAGACATTGTCATCACAGTCATCTACGAAAAGGATGCACCAAAGCAAGCACTGGATACAGTCACCAAGACCGTGCATTATGTCGATCAAGACGGCAACACGCTGGCCCCAGACTACACCGATCGGGCTAACTTCACTGAAGTGACTGATCCAGTCACTGGCGATAAGACGTATGGCCCAGAAAACGCTGAGTTAACTCATCAGGCTAACCCGACCATTCATGGCTACCATGTCGTTGAAAACCCAGCCGAAGCGACAACAGATCAAACCGTCAAGTTCGGCGATAAGGATATCGAAGTCACGGTCGTTTATGACAAGAACGCACCGCAGCAAGCGCTGGATACAGTCACCAAGACCGTGCATTACGTTGATCAAGAAGGCAACACGCTTGCCCCTGACTACACCGATCAGGCTAACTTCACTGAAGTAACTGACCCAGTCACTGGCGATAAGACGTATGGCCCAGAAAACGACAAGTTAACTCATCAGGCTAACCCGACCATTCATGGGTACCATGTCGTTGAAAATCCAGCCGAGGCCACAACGGATCAAACTGTCAAGTTCGGCGACAACGATGTCGAAGTGACAGTCGTTTATGACAAGAATGCGCCGAAGCAAGCACTTGACACTGTTTCCAAGACCGTGCATTACGTTGATCAAGAAGGCAACACGCTTGCCCCAGATTACACTGATCAGGCTAACTTCACTGAAGTAACTGACCCAGTCACTGGCGATAAGACGTTCGGCCCAGAAAATGCTGAGTTAACTCATCAGGCTAACCCGAACATTCAGGGTTATCATGTCGTTGAAAATCCAGCCGAGGCCACAACGGATCAAACTGTCAAGTTCGGCGACAACGATGTCGAAGTGACAGTCGTTTATGACAAGAATGCGCCGAAGCAAGCACTTGACACTGTTTCCAAGACCGTGCATTACGTTGATCAAGAAGGCAACACGCTTGCCCCAGATTACACTGATCAGGCTAACTTCACTGAAGTAACTGACCCAGTCACTGGCGATAAGACGTTCGGCCCAGAAAA
>NZ_RHOI01000019.1 GCF_003946165.1 Lacticaseibacillus baoqingensis
TCATGTTTAATTCTTTTCATTTAAGAAAAGCCCTATCACATTTACGAAACTTTGTTCAGTTTTCAAAGGACTACCTTATCGCTTGACGCAATAAGCTTTATCAGCTTATCACAGCAGCAATCAAGTTGTCAACGAAAATTTCAAATCAATTTTCGTAAAGCGCTTCATTCACGCTTGCGACAACTTACATATCATATCAGCTGTGTTACCAATCGTCAACTACTTTTTCACGGTAATTTTCAATTAGTTCGATCAAGCTGAATATTCATTCAGCCCTGCTGCCATGTATGCACGCCACCATTCGATCAACCGCATCAAGCCGGCTGTCGAAATGACAACGTTGAATATAATATCAATTCCTGCCGCGAGGGTCAACCCCCTTTTCCAGAAAAAAATCATGATGCGGTGTCACAAGCCATTGACCACATAAAAAAGCTAGGGATTTCTCCCTAGCTTTTTGGGCCCACGCTAGTCTTCTGCAGTGATCAAAGTCTGGCCACCCATGTATGGCACTAATACCTCAGGGGTCGTCACCGTGCCGTCAGCATTTTGGTAGTTTTCTAAAATTGCGGCGACAGCACGGCCAACTGCCAAACCAGAACCATTTAACGTATGCACGAATTGCGGCTTGCCGTCGTCATCGCGATACTTGATCTGCGCGCGGCGGGCCTGAAAGTCGGTACAATTAGAGCAGCTGGAGATCTCACGGTAACGATCTTGCGCTGGCAACCAAACTTCCAGATCATTGGTCTTGGCACTGGTAAAACTGGCATCCCCGCTGGCTAAAGTGATCACGTGATACGCCAAGCCAAGCTTTTGCAGCAGTTCTTCGGCATCATGGATCAAGTTGTCGAGTTGATGCCAAGAATCTTCTGGTTTGCAAAACTTCACCATTTCAACTTTATTGAATTGGTGCATCCGGATCAATCCGCGCGTATCACGCCCAGCACTGCCGGCTTCAGAGCGGAACGCTGGAGACAATGCGGTGAAAGAGATCGGCAATTTTTCGCTAGGAATGATCTCATCGCGGTAATAATTGACCAGTGGCACTTCCGCCGTCGGGATCAGCGTTTCTTCTTGATCCTCGTTGTTGATGCTATAGACATCTTCAGTGAACTTGGGGAATTGTCCGGTGCCAAACATCGAGTCGTCATTGACTAAATAAGGGGTGAGCATTTCGGTATAGCCTTCTTTGGCATGTTCATCCAAGAAGAAGTTATACACGGCGCGTTCCAACCGCGCCCCTGCACCCTTGTAATACACAAAACGGCTTCCAGAAACTTTAGCCGCACGTTGAAAATCTAAGATACCCAGTGCCTCACCGATTTCATAATGCGCCTTAGGGGTGAAATCAAATTCTGGCAGTTTTCCCCACTTATATTCTTCACGCGAATCATCTTCGTTCAAGGACATAGGCACATCATCAGCCGGAAAATTAGGTAAACGGACAAGAATATACCGGATCTTTTCATCGATCGTTTTTAATTGCGCATCTAATTTTGCAATGTCTTGCCCAACCGCGCGCATTGCGGTGATCTGCGCGGTGGCATCTTCTTTGGCGCGTTTTTTGTTGGCGATCTCATCAGACACTTGATTGCGCTTGGCCTTCAAGTCTTCAGTCTGCTTGATCACACTGCGACGCTGCTCATCTAAAGCCAACACCTCATCGATTTGGGCGCCATCAACGCCTCGAGCTGCCAGTTTGTCCTTTGCCCATTGCGGTTTTTGCCGCAACACCTTGATATCTAACATGTCTTTCCTCCTAAAATTGCACACAAAAAGCCCTTCATCCAATTGGGACGAAAGGCCTGTTTCCGCGGTACCACCCAAGTTTGGCCAATTGGCCACGCTCAAACGGGGTAACGGCCCGCGACCGAACGGATCCTCTCCGCCCACTAACGCATACTGGAATCAGGGTCTTCGCCGCTTGCACCAACCGCGCCGTCTCTAGGTGACCCCCTATGGGTACGCTATGTGTGTTTAATAATTTATAACATAACGTATTTTCTGCCGTGACGCAATCCAAACCGGCCTCAAAAACCCAAAAAAGCTTGCCAGTTGCCGCCATTATTCTTGGGCGGCTAACGCCTCAGGATCTAAGAGCTTGATTTGTCGATGAGCAGCTTGCTGCAGCCACCCCTTGTCAGCAAATTGCGTCAGTTTGCGGCTGAGTGTTTCCGGCGTCGTCCCCAGAAAATCCGCGAGATCACGTTTTTTCATCGGTAATGTCAACGTGTTGCCTTGCGTTTGCGCTTGGGTCAACAAATACTGTGCCAAGCGCGTCGCCACATCAGCAGTGGTGACCATGGTCGTTTGGGTCTCTAACTCGCCGATGCGCGTCGCCAAAGCGGCGATCACGGCTTGGCTGATCGCCGGATACGTTTGCAGCAGCTGTTGAAAGTCTTTTTTGTATAAAACACAAGCAGTAACTGGCGCCAATGCTTGGGCTTGGGCGCTGTGTTGGCGATCCATGAACAACGCTTGATCACCGTCAAAATCCCCTGGGTGTAACACTCGCAATAATTGCTCGCGGCCTTGCGCTGAGGTGCGCGCGATTTTGACTTGACCGGCATGCAAAATATACAACGCCTCTGCAGGGGTGTTTTCCAAATACAACGTTTCTCCCGCAGCAAAATGGCTATGATGCACCAACGCTTCGATGCGTTCCAGTTGGGCGTGCGGCAGCTGATTGAAAATCGGCACCTGCGCCACACACAAATGTTCATGCTCAGTAATCGACGACACCCCCAACGCTCATCTTATCATCCCAAAGTTGCCGAATGGTGGCATACAATTCACCGTACCAGTCATTAGAGCTTGTCGACGCCCATTTGTAAGTCACTGTGCCGGGCCCTTTTTTCTCAGCTGAATCAGGCACTGTCGAGCTTTCGATCACCAGATCGGCTTGATCCAGATCCGTTTCATTCGGTGACACCAGCTCGACGACGGGCTGGCTCATCAAAAAGGCCAGCAAATCAATATAACCTAGTAAGGTTTGTTCGATCACCACGGCCACTTTGACTTTCACCGGCGGAATGAACTGCACGACTAATTGCAAGACGTTGCGGTAAAAAGAATCCGTCAGCACATCAAGGGAAGCCGTGAATTCATCTAATTCATGGCTAAAGACCACGTGTTCCAAAGTTTGGCGCACTTTTTTGCGAAGCCCTGGGTTTTCTGGCATCTGGTGCAGCTTGTCATTGACTTCATAAGCGATCACTTCGGTCAAGTCTTCACCGAATTCTTGGATCGACACCGTCACCGCCAACAAATTCGCCAACAACATATTCATGGTAGCTTGCGGCAGCATCGCATCGGCAATGAAGTCCACTGGCAACTTCGCCAAAAACTCCGTGACCAACGTATGGATCTCTGGGTTATACCGTTCAAACCGCCGCACAACAGTCGACTGCAGATCCGTCCCAGTGGTGACATAAAACGGTAAGAAATTGAACAGGAAAAACAGCGCCGCTGATTCGCCCATTTGCTCACTGATACTTAAGTCGCTGTGATCCAGGCCAGCAGGCAGCACATCTTGAAGTTCTTCAAAAACATTCGGCACCGGATACTTCAAGGCAAAGCTAGTATTCGCTAGTGACAATGCGTGCCCGTCTTTAGCGCGCTGTTGCGCCACGGCACCATAGTACATGGCGATTTCACGGGTCACGAGATTCGGCCGGCCCATATCAAACATGCGAATGATCGCATCGATTTCTTGACCCTTGTCATCACGCTGGCAACCGGTAAACGGCCAACCAGCCCCGTCTGTTGCCATCCAAAAGATGATCGTCAAAAAG
This sequence comes from Lacticaseibacillus baoqingensis, assembly GCF_003946165.1. GTDB lineage: Bacteria > Bacillota > Bacilli > Lactobacillales > Lactobacillaceae > Lacticaseibacillus > Lacticaseibacillus baoqingensis. The sequence continues at coordinate 3,798 of NZ_RHOI01000019.1, forward strand.
ACGCGGATGCGCTTTTCATCGCCTTGCAAGCTTAAAGTTTCATAAGAAAAACGGACGCCAAATTTGCGGGCAAAGTCTCTGACCGGCTTCAAATGGCGCAGCATCGTGGCTTTGCTGGTTTGTTCATGAGCTAAAAAGTCTTCAAAATTATCAAATTTATGGTACAACAAGGCTTCTAAGAATTTATACGGCTGGCCTTGTTGGACAAAAAATAACCGCACCTGACTCGATGGTACGTTAAATAACCGCTTCGTCGTCGTGTTTTTATGGTGGGTCATGACTTCCAAAGTCTCGACCAGACCATTGTACGTGTTATAAACGCTACCATAGTTACGCCCAGTCAATGACGCGATCTGCTTGAGATTGACATCTTTAACTAAAGGCTTGCCTTGATGTTCTAACTCAAGGCGATCTTCAACTGGCGTTTGTGCCACACGTGCATTCACGATTCGGCGGAACAAACTCATTTTTTCTGTTTCGGACATCGAAAGAAAAATATCTTCCCGACCGCGCATATACATTTCCCCCAATTTAGCCTGGTATTCATCACGGTAATTATACCCGCAGATGACAGAAGTTTTCAAATTAAGTTTTCAGAATATTGAGCCTCACCTAACGCTTGCATTCGGCTAAAGTTCCCCGTATGATGGAAGACGCGTGAATTTTCGCGACGAATTCCTGAGCAAAGAGGGAGCATGATGACATTGATCGTATTAGCAGGGACTATTGGGGCCGGCAAAACCAGCCTCACCCAAATGTTGGCAGACCATTTGGGGACACAAGCGTTTTATGAATCCGTTGATGACAACGAAGTCTTGCCATTGTTTTATCAAGATCCGAAAAAATATGCCTTTTTATTGCAAATATACTTTTTAAATAAACGCTTTGCTGCGATCAAACAGGCTTATCGCGACGATAACAATATCTTAGACCGATCGATTTTTGAGGACTCTTTGCTTTTCCATTTAAATGCCGATCTTGGTCGGGCAACCGCCACCGAAGTCAAAGTCTATGACGACTTGTTGGCGAATATGATGGAAGAGCTGCCGTTTGCCGCGCACAAAAAGCGGCCAGATTTATTGGTCCATATCCGCGTCAGCTTCGAAACCATGCTTGACCGGATCAAACGCCGCGGCCGCCCTTATGAGCAGCTCGATGCTGACCCGACATTGTATGCCTACTATCAAGAACTCAACCAGCGCTACGACCAATGGTACGACGATTACAACGAAAGCCCTAAGATGCAGATCAATGGTGATGCACTCGATTTTGTCGGCAATGACTTAGACCGGCAAAAGGTGATCGCCAAAATCGACGCCCGCTTAGCGCTGTTGAATCAAGCGCATCAACAAGCCAACGCCTAAGCCTGCCGCTTCAAACCAAACGCCCATGATCACTATCATGGGCGTTTTTGTGTCGCCATGCGCCTCACTGACGCGGACCCGGTCAGGAGAAATCACTTTTGATTATAGTATTTTTTCCGATATTTGATATAATTAATTCGAATACGGTAGGAATGAGGGGCGTGGCGCATGGATTTTGCGGCAATTTTTCTAGAAAAATCAGATCTGCAGAAATATCAATTGCTGCAAACCCTCAGCGCGTTAGAAGCCACTGGCAAAACGATCGCTGATCTCAGTAATAAGTTGGCCTTTTCTTATCAACGGACCTATAACCTTTTCCAAGAACTCAGCCAAGACTTGGCCGCGATGCGCCACTTGGCCCCGGCAAAAATGCGCCAGCAGCTGCTGTCGCCTGGGCCGCTGGCGATTTCTGCTGATCATTATCTTTATGATCGGCTGCAGCACGCACTGCCATTTCTCTTCTTTGATTATTTGGTCCAAGGCCACCAGCCTTCGGTTAACCGCTTTTGTGCAGAACACTTCATCAGCCGTTCGACGCTGAATCGCAAATTAGTCACATTACGCCATTTTTTCGCGCAATATCAGATCAAACTCTCCTTAAGCCGGCCTGGGTTGATCGGGCCTGAACCGCAGATCCGCTTATGTTTGCAAACGATCTATTGGCAAGCGACCCATGGCGAAACATGGCCGTTTAGTGCCACGCCATTAGCCGCCCTTAAAACACAATATCAGGCCTTACCCAGTGGCGAGGCTTATCCGGTTTTCGCCCAATTGGATCTGTACTTGATCGCCTGCAGCCGCTTGCGCATCGCGACTGGTCATGTAATCACGGCTTTGCCGCTGGCGGCTGCGCCGGTGTATCCCGTTTTTGACAGTGCCAGTTATCCGCATTTAAGTGCGGCGCAGCTAGCGGCTGAAAATGATTTTTTTGCTTTTTATCAAGCGACCAATCTGCGTTTGCACACGACCACCAAACAACCGGCCAGCTTATCTGCTTGGCTTCCAGAAGCGCTATTAGTGACGCAATATTTGCAACAGCACCTGCTGCAGCCTAGTGATGCGGGTTATGTCGCCTTGCACGCGAATCAACGCTTGATCGCCAATATACAGCGCGTCACCGCCCGTTTTTTGGCTTTTGGCGGCAATTATCCCAAAGCTTGCGATTTTTCCATGCCTGAGCGCATCACCGCCCGCAGTCAACGTTTAGCTGAACAATTGGCGCAATGGCTGACCACATTGCCCAAAACGGCCCCATTTGATCTGCTCACGCAAAACGCCGCGAGCTTTGCCGACGCCATCAGATTCTTGTTAGCCCCTTATCTGCTCGCCGCAAAACCGCCAGCGCGCGTCAACGTGAAAGTGTTACTGGCAGCGAATGACATCTTAAATCGCCAGTTGAGCGGTTTTTTAGACAATCTCTTCTTTGTAACGCGCATGTCTGAACTGGCGCCGTTAACCGATGCTGATCTGGTCGTTTGTGACGCGGAAATGGCACAAACACCACCGGTACATCGCTATCTCAAAACCCATCCGCAAGCCTTGTTCAGCTGGTATTTAGATGTTACCCGCACTGATTTTCATCAACTGTATCTCAAATTATCCCAGCTTTACCAAGCAAGCTTAGTGCCTGTCCACCCAAAACCATAAAGATGTGCAAGCCCACCCAGCAACCCAAAAGGCTGCTTGATCAATTTTTGATCAAGCAGCCTTTTTTCTGGCTATTGCGGATAAACGGCGATCCGGTCGGTGCCGATATGGGTCAATTGGATCGGCGCCGCGTAAAACTCACTGAGTTTGTCATCGGTAAGCAGTGCTTGGCGCTTGCCTTGAGCAAAGACTTCGCCGGCTTTTAATAACATGACATGTTGAAAACACGGCATCAATTCTTCCGTGTAATGGGAAACAAACAGCAACGCCGGGCTATCTGGCATCTGGGCGATCTTAGCAACGCGCTGCAACAGCGCTTCTCTGGCAAACAGATCCAAACCGTTGCACGGTTCATCTAAGATCAACAAGTCCGGTTTGGCCATCATCGCCCGTGCGATCATCGCCAATTGGCGTTCGCCTTGTGATAAGACGGCATATGTTTTGCCGATCAAGCTTTCGCCGCCCATTTCGCTTAACACCTCTTTGGCCGCTTGCAAGTCAGCTTGGGTATAGCGCTCATACAAGCCGATGCTGGCAAACTTCCCGGACAAGACGATTTTTTCCACCAAGTCGCCAGGGTGCAGCCAGTCTTGCAGCGCCGTAGAGACCCAGCCAATGCGCTTGGTCAATTCAGGGATCGAAATATGACCAAACACCCCGCCAAGGACTTCAAGTTCCCCATCAGTTGGCCATAAATCCCCATGGATCATCTTCAGCAGGGTGGTTTTGCCAGCCCCATTCAAGCCTAAGATGGCCCAGTTTTGCTTGGGTTGGATTGTCCAGTCAATGTGGTTGAGGATCTTTTTATCCCCACGCTCCAGCGAGACGTCGCGGAACGCTAAAATCGGTTCTGCCATTAGTCTTCCTCCTTTGGCGAATCACACCAGCATTTCGTAAAGCATCGGGTTGTCCATCAAGTTGATATAGTGCGGATCAAATGCCGCCATGCGTTTGACCAAATCAGGATAACTGTTGCGATTGCTCAACAAGATCCCCAACAAAACAGGACCATCCCCGCGATTGACTTTTTTGGTGTACTCAAACTTCGTGATGTCATCATTCGGCCCTAGCACTTGGCTGACGAATTCGCGCAAAGCACCTGGTCGTTGGGGGAAGTTAAAGATGAAGTAATGTTGCAAGCCGGCATAAATCAAGGCGCGCTCTTCGATTTCTTGCATCCGATTGATGTCATTATTCCCACCAGAAATGATGCAAACGACGGTTTTGCCTGTGATCTCGTCTTTGAGGTTTTCCAACGCCCCAACACTCAAAGCACCAGCAGGTTCTGCCACGATGGCTTGTTTGGTGTACAGATCAAGGATCGTTTGGGAAACTGCCCCTTCAGGCACTTGCGTCAATTCATCCACATATGCCCGGGCGGTTTGGTAGGTCAAATTTCCGGCAGTAGCCACTGCACAGCCGTCAACAAATGTATCCATCGAATCCAATGTGACGGGCTTGCCAGCTGCAAAAGCGGCCGCCATGGACGCCGCGCTGCCAGGTTCGACCCCGACAACTTTTGTTTGCGGGCTGACGCCTTTGGTATAAGCAGAAACGCCAGAAACCAAACCGCCGCCGCCAATGGCCACACATAAGTAATCGACAGCAAAACCTTGTTTTTTAGCATCTTGGAAAATTTCTGTGGCGATCGTGCCTTGCCCGGCCATGGTCAAGAGATCATCAAATGGCGCGATGAACGTTTGTTGTTCTTGTTCACAAAATGCATTCGCCGCGGCCGCACATTCATCAAAAGTGTCGCCGACCATCTTGATGGTCACATTGTCACCGCCGAAAAAGCGCACTTGATCACATTTTTGCTTTGGGGTGGTCACTGGCATGAAGATCGTGGCATGGATCCCCATTTTGTGACTGGTCCAAGCGACCCCTTGAGCATGGTTGCCGGCACTGGCACAAACGACCCCGCGCTGGCGTTGGGCTTCAGTGGCTTGGCTGATCGCATAATAGGCGCCGCGGATCTTAAAAGAGCGCACCGCTTGCAGATCTTCGCGTTTTAAATAGACATTGGCTTGATATTTTTGTGATAAGTAAGGATCGTATTGCAAGGGGGTGTGGCGAATAATTGGTGCCAACACCTCGCTTGCTTTTTCAACATCTGCCTGGGACAATACTTGTTTCGTGACAGCCATATTCGCCACCATCCTTTCATTATTCATCATGATCGATTGTGTGTTCAGACCAAGCTGCGGTGTGAGCACCGCTTAACGCTTGCTGGCGCTAAGCGGTACTCGCCCCTAACAGGCGAGCGACCGAAACACTTCATATGTAAAAGAGCCGCGGCCACAATGCGTGACCAGCGGCCCTTTCAAATGCCGTATCGAAAACTGCGATTAGTTAGCTGGTGTGCTGTACTTATCAGCTTCCGTAACAAATGGCATTGCCGAACGTAATTCTGCACCCACGCGAGAAAGCAGGGAGTTAGCAGAGCGTTCGCGCAGCTTCTTGAGTTCTGGGAAGCCGGCACGATAGTCTGCCATGAAGCGCTTAGCAAAGGTTCCGTCTTGGATATCCTTGAGGGCATCTTCCATCGCCTTCTTGGATTCTGGGCCAATGACCTTAGGGCCGACGATGTAAGCACCGTATTCAGACGTGTTGGAGCAGTCAGCATACATCTTGTTGAAGCCGCCTTCGTAGATCAAATCAGCGATCAGCTTCATTTCGTGTTGGACTTCGAAGTAAGCCAATTGTGGGCTGTAACCAGCTTCGGTCAGCACTTCATAACCGGTTTCGATCAAGGAAGTCAAACCACCCATTAAGACGTTTTGTTCGCCGAAGAGATCTTCATCAGTTTCTTCTTTGAAGGTCGTCTTCAAGAGGCCGGCACGGGCAGCACCGTTGCCTTTAGCAAATTCCTTTGCTTCGTCTTCAGCATGGCCAGAGTAATCTTGGAAAACACCATACAATGCAGGAACACCGAAGCCTTCTTTGTAAGTCCGACGGCAAAGATTACCTGGGCCTTTAGGAGCCATGATGATAACATCAACGTCTGCAGGCGGCACGATTTCTTTGTAGTAGATGTTGAAACCATGGGAGAAGCCTAAGATGTTGCCGGCTTCCAAGTTATCCGCAACGGATTCCTTGTAAACTTCTGACATTGCTTCGTCAGTAGTCAGCATTTGGATGACATCTGCTTGCTTGGCAGCTTCGGCAACGGTGTAAACTTCAAAGCCGTCTTTCTTCGCTGCATCCCATGACTTACCAGGACGAGCACCGATGATGACGTCATAGCCTGAATCGCGCAAGTTGTTGGCTTGGGCGTGACCTTGAGCCCCGTAACCGATAAAGGCAAACTTCTTGCCCTGCATATAATTTGTGGTAACGTCCTTTTCGTATAACATGTTAGCTACTGCCATATGTAATCCCTCCAGATTTTATCCATTCGATTAATAATCAACATTTGCATTTCAATACTTTGGAACATGATGTCTTCATTGCAACAAACCAGAACACTTTAGATCCCCATCATGTGGTCATTTGATTGACCAGGCGCGATCATGGGACTGACCGCTTCCAACTTAGGGATCGGCACTTCGATCAAAGCTGAGTGTTCTGAAGATAATGCATCCTGAAGCATGTGCTTCCAGTCGCCATGCGGATCTAATAAGTAATTTTCGATCCCATAGGCTTGGGCCAGTTTTTGAAAATCAGGCTGTTCATGAAAAACGGTTTGCGAGCGGCGTTCGTCATAAAACAGATCCTGCCATTGGCGCACCATACCAAGCGTCCCGTTGTTCAACAAGATCACTTTGACATTTAAGCCATAGGCACTGAGCACGTCCATTTCTTCGCTGGTCATCTGTAAGCTCCCATCCCCAGTAATTAGGATGATGGTTTGATCAGGATGGGCAAATTGCGTCCCGATGGCTGCCGGCAGGCCGAAGCCCATGGTGCCTAACCCGCCACTGGTCACGAGCTGACCAGGGAAAGTGTACGGATAATACTGTGCGGCCCACATTTGATGTTGACCGACATCAGTGACGATATATGCCTTACCTTCAGTCAATGCACCCACTTCTTCGATCAGCTGTTGTGGTTTGATCTTGCCGTCTTCGTGGTTGTAGTGATACGGATGTGCATGTCTGCGGTCGCGACATTCTTCGACCCACTCAAGATGATGAGCGGCTGAAGAGGTGCTGGTCAACATCGCCGTTAACGCTTGTTTGGCATCGGCGACGATCCCGTATGTTGTGGTAATGATCTTACCAATTTCGTTAGGATCGATATCGATATGCGCGACTTGCGCGTTCGGCGCAAAGCGGCGGGTATTCGGTGCGAAGCGATCTTCGAACCGGCAACCTACATTGATCAGCAGATCGCAGTTATGCAAGGCCATGTTAGCCGCAAATGATCCGTGCATGCCCGCCATCCCCATAAATAAGGGGTCGGTATTCGGCATCACGCCGAGACCTAGAAGCGTGGCGACCACTGGGATCTGATGTTGATGGGCGAATTCGTTGAACTCAGGACTAGCCTGAGCGGAAACGACCCCGCCACCGGCGATCAGCAATGGTTTTTGGGCCTTATGTAAGGCGGTCATGAGCGCATGGAGCTCGGTTTTGGCTTGGTCACTAAGCCGGGTCGCTTCAGGAGCTGGCGGCAAGGCCGTGATGGCAGCAGGGGTGATTTTACCCGACATGACATCCTTAGGCAAATCGACGACTACAGGGCCCTTACGGCCGCTGGCGGCAATAGTGAAAGCCTTTGAAACGGTTGCTGCGACGTCTTCGATGCGCCGAGGCTGGAAACCGGCTTTGGTCACGGACTTGGTGAGGCTGAGGATATCCACTTCTTGAAAAGCGTCTGTCCCGATCATCGCCGTGCCGACTTGGCCGGTAAAGATCACCATCGGTACCGAATCGCGCATCCCATCTGCGATCCCAGTGATCGCATTGGTTGCACCAGGACCGCTGGTAACAAAGACCACGCCGGTTTTCCCGGTAGACTTGGCGTAACCTTCGGCTGCATGGGCGGCACCTTGTTCATGACGAACCAGAATATTATTGAAGTGTTTTTGATACATCACATCATATTCTGGCAAGATGGCGCCACCTGGATATCCGAAGACCACGTTAGCTTTTTCTTTGACCAGTGCATCGATCAGTATTTCAGCACCGCTGAGCTTGATGGCATCGCTAAGCTGTGGCTTACTTGACTGTTTCTGTTGCATTGAGTCACCTCCTTTCCATGATTAAAACCAAATTAGTCTTTGATTAGAAATCATGTCTATAAATTTACTATAATTTCATGGATTGTCAACAGCTATCCTCAAACTTTTTTATTTTTTTGCCAAAAATATTTTTTTAGCGGTGAAATCCCTTGATATAACTGGGTTCTTAAAAAAATCGTTTTTGACAATTTTGGCGCGGTTTATCTCACAGAATTCTCTAATTCGTAAGAATCCAGCCTCATCGTTCAGCGCAACTTGCTAATTGCTTTCACATTTTGATGACAAAAAAAGTGCCAATCAGGATTTGATTAGAAAAATCCTCATTGGCACTTTTATTGTCATCCCGCTTCTGGTGCTGATTCTGCAGGTGATGTTTGGGGGTGGGTCTGACGATAGCGCGCAGCGGCAGTTTGATAAAGCACATCCAACCGCTCATGCGCATGCCCCAATTCATACATGACGATCGTCATTTTCTCAAAATTAGTAAAGAAGCGGCCTTGCGATGGCTGATCTTGCAACCAATTGGCAAACATCATCTCAAAATCATCCACCGTTAAGTCTAAGCGCCCTAATAAGCGCGTCAGCAGTTGTTTTTCAAACTCGGTAAGCTTGGCCCAAGACGTTTGATAACAAGCACTAGTGGCGACGTCAGGCGGCATGGTGTCCAGTTCGATGTCGATCAGTTGCATCAAGGTAGTCAATGCCGCTTGATCATGTTGAGTGCCAAACTCCAGCTTCAGCTGATGGCGCAAGAGGATGGCCAAATAGTCATCATCATCGGCAATGCGCTGCTTGGCGGCTTCGATCAAGCTGACCAATAGCGGATAGCCTTGCAAAGCCGTACGCGCGTTTTGTTTCTTAGCTAAGGAAAAATCGATCACCCCTGGCAAATAATATTCATGGATCCATAGCCATTCTTCAATATCGCCTATCGCCGCTTGGCCTTTAGCCGTCAAGCCATAATCATCAGTGGCAAGAGCTTGTAACAAATGGCGCCGCTTGAGTTTGGCCAACAGCCGGCGGGGTTCGAGGTGGTATCGCTCTTGCCAAATGCCATCTGCCACCACTTGCTTTGCGTCTGCTTGCGTCAATAAGTACAAAAACACTTTCATCTCTGGTGTGATCCGCATTTTAATGCCCCCATCCCCAGTCTCTGAGACTATTTTAGCCACAACCGTAAGCGCTGTCAATCTCCCTGTCAGCTGGTGTCGCGACACCCGCGTTTACCATTTAACCTGTGACTTGGACCTGATCGTCTCGGCGCGCTGCCAATCCCACCCCCAGCAGCAAAAACACCTTAGGCCCGCGATCCTAAAAGCGAATCGCGGGCCCAAGGTGCTGGTGTCATGGGCTAAAACCGGTTTGCGGCTCGGCTCAATGGCAATTATTGGCGGTGCTCCCGATGCGGGGTCAAATCGACTTGGTCCAACGGGATCAAGTGCGTTTTATGTTTGACTTTGTACCAGATCATCAAGATCAAAAATAATGGGATCGACATATAAGACACTAATAACCGGTCCCAGGCAAAATGCGCCACTGAACTGATATCTTGCCCAGCGATCACGATCACACTCATAATGATCGCCAAGATCGGCCCGATCGGGAACCATCGGGCATGGTAAACCAGCTCGGACACCTGATGCCCTTGTTTGATAAACGCGCGGCGGAAGCGATAATGGGACACTGCGATCCCTAACCAGGCTAAAAACCCGGTCAAGCCGCTGGCAGCAACTAATAACTGATAGACATTCGGCCCCATGATACTGGACAAAAAGGTCAATGCCCCCACTGCCGTCGTCGCTAACAGTGCCGGCAGCGGCACCCCGCGATCATTGGTTTTGCCAAAGATCCGCGGGGCAAAGCCAGAATTGCCCATTGCCCACAACATCCGCGTGGACGCATACATCCCAGAATTGGCGCTTGATAAGACTGAAGTCAAGATCACGGCATTCATCACCGATGCCGCACCGGCCAAACCGATCCGCTTGAACACCAGCGTAAACGGTGAAATCGCGACATCACTGGCCCCAGAGCCTAACAAGTTGGGGCTGGTATAAGGAATGATCGCTGCGATCACCGCGATCGCTAAGATGTAAAACAACAAGATCCGCCAAAACACTTGTTTGATCGCTTTGGGGATGCTGGTTTCAGGCGTTTCAGATTCACCAGCCGTGATCCCGATCAATTCGGTCCCTTGAAAAGAAAACCCTGCCACCACAAACACGGACAGTGTTGCCGGCAAGCCGCCGACAAAAGGCGCCGCGTGATAAGTATAATTTTCTAAGCCGATCGGGTGACCGCCTAAGATCCCGACGATCGTCAAGATCCCGACGACTAAAAACACCAACACGGTAATCACTTTGACCAGCGACAGCCAATACTCGGTTTCGCCAAAGGATTTTACCGAAATGATGTTGATCAAGAAGATCAACGCCAAAAAGCTTAAGCTAAAGATCCAGCCAGGCACACTTGGCAGCCAAAAATGCATCACGATCGCCGTCGTCGCGATATCCACCGCCACAGTGATCGCCCAGTTGAACCAATAGTTCCAGCCTAATGCAAAGCCCACAGCCGGATCCACGAAGCGGCTGGCATATTCCGAAAAAGAACCGGAAACGGGAATATACGTCGCCATTTCGCCAAGACTGGTCATCAAGAAAAACACCATCAAGCCGATCGCCATATAAGCTAAGATCGCGCCGCCTGGACCGGCGCCGGCGATGGCGCTGCCGCTGGCTACGAATAACCCGGTCCCGATACTGCCGCCTAAGGCGATCATCGACAGGTGGCGGGTCTTTAACTCGCGGCTCACCTGGTTTTGTTGCGTTTTGTCTGCCAAGAAAATACTCCCTTTTAAGTGTTGGACCATCAAAAAAAGCCGATCGGTTCTCACCAATCAGCTCAATCAATCCTTTGAACAAATTAGCGCACCGCCTGTTGGCGACAGTGCGAACGGTATTCCCGATTCGCCCCAAGTCTGCGTGCTGCCGTCACGGTGACTTTCGGCACGCGCCCCTTTTGACTAAAGGCATTCAAGCGACAGCTTGCCCTTCAGTCGACTGATGACGAATGCGACCTCTAACTATATGCGCTAAATAGTTTATCAAAGATCCAGCAGCAACGCCACCAGCTCTCATACACTTCTCATTAACCTTCTGCGACCATGATGTCTTTGACGATCTTGGTTTCATCAAAGTCCTCTTGTTTGAATGCCGCATCATCCACTGGCAGATGCAAGCGCAAGTCGCTAAAGGTTTGAATGCCTAATTCGGCTTCGGTGACATCCAGGCTCAACAAGTGACCGCCAAATTTGTGGTCATCACTTAAAAAGTGCAAGTGAAACCCTGGTGCTGCCACGCCGGCGTACAACAGCGGCGTGAAATAACCAACGACTGTGCCTTCAACATCATCTTTTTCAAACAACGTCTGCGCTTCGGCAGTGGCTCTAAGCGTCGGGTAAGGCGCTTGTTGGGCGTTGACGACCCGCGTTTGCACATGGCTAAAGCGGCCGTGCATCTTGACGCCGGCAAAGGTGTTGACCGTTGCCAGCGTGCTTTCGATCGTCGGACGCAGTTGCGAATCGGTCACATTTTTCAGTTTGCCGACAGTATGGAAGCGCGCATAATGCACGTTGGCAAAAGGCAGTTTTTCTTCAGGCTGCACGACGCGGACCTTGCCGCTGGAAGCAACTTGATAGACCACGCCTGCTAAGATCACTAATTCGCCGTCTAAGCCGGCTAAGGTGCCAATGCCGGTGTCGCCATGACGCATCAACTCACCAATGGTCATGGTGCCTGCAAATAATCCCGGTACCAAATTTGCCAAAGTGCCGTGTTGATACAATAACTGACTCATAGCTTCCTCCTATTAGGTGTGATCGTGTTGTCGTTTAATAAAATTGATCGGGTAACATTGCTTGGCCAAGTGCAGCGTTGTCTGAATAGTCGACGGGGATATCCACAACGACTGGTCCATCACTGGCAAAAGCCTCATCCAAAACCTTGCCTAAATCAGCTGGCTGGTTGACGCGCAGTCCTTTGGCGCCAAAGCTTTGGGCATATTTGACAAAATCAACTGGGCCAAAATCGACCCCGGCGTTATGGCCGCCATATTTCATCTCTTCTTGGAATTTTACCATATCATAGTGCCCATCGTTCCAAATAATATGCACAATGTTGGCATGCATCCGCACCGCGGTTTCTAATTCTTGCGAAGAAAAGAGGAAACCGCCATCGCCAGAAACCGATACGGCCTTTTCATTTGGCCGCACCAGCGTCGCAGCGATCGCCCAAGGCAAGGCCACGCCTAACGTTTGCATCCCGTTTGAAAAAAGCAAGCGCCGGGGTTCATAACTGCGGAAATGCCGCGCCATCCAAATATAGAAACTGCCGACATCCACCGCCACGGTCATATGATCGTCAACGTGTTTTTGTAATTCTGCCACGATACTCAGCGGATGGCTGTAAGTTTGGTTTTCCAAAGCTGGCGGCACATCGCGTTCATGCAGTTTGGCTTGCAGCCGATCTAAAACTGGCTTGGCCGTCGGGGAAACTTGATACCCGCGCAGCAATGGCATCAAGATCTCTAAGGTCTGGGAAATATCCCCGATCAATTCGGTTTCCGGCTGGAAATTATGATCGATTTCAGCTGGCGCCGAATCGATCACGATGATCCGCGCTTGCCCGTCTTGATTCCAGTTGCGGGGTTCGTATTCGACCGGATCATACCCAATGGCGATCACCAAGTCGCTGTCTTGCAGCAATTGGTCCCCTGGTTGATTGCGGAATAACCCGACGCGGCCAAAGAAGTTATCTTCTTGGGCATGCGACACGATCCCTGCGCCTTGGAAGGTTTCGACGACTGGTAATTCAGTGACTGCCAGCAATCCGCGGATCGCTTTGGTGACCGCTTGAGAGCTTGCCCGCATCCCCAACAGCAAAACTGGCATTTGGGCATCTTTGATCTGGCGGGCCAAATAAGTCATGTCTTCTGGGCTGGCAGGACCTAACTTAGGCGCTTTTAGCGCCTTGATCGGCTGGCTGGACACCGGGGCATCCGTCACGTCTTGCGGGACAGAAACAAAGCTTGCGCCTTGCTTGCCGGATTCTGCGGCTTGATAGGCATTGGCAATGATCTCACTGACATTATCAGGATCTTGCACTTCTGCGGAGTACTTGGTGATCGGCGCGAACAAATCAGCGTTGCGCATGCTTTGATGCGCAGAACGCAAGAGATCGGCACGCTTGACTTGACCGGAGATCGCTAAAACAGGATCGCCTTCTGCGTTAGCCGTGACTAACCCAGTGGCAAGATTTGACGCACCAGGGCCGCTGGTGGTCATCACAACGCCAGGCTTGCCGGTGATCCGACCGATCCCGGCAGCCATGAACGCCGCGTTTTGTTCGTGGCGCACCACGACCAGCTTCGGGGCCTTAGGATTGGTTGGGTGTTCTAATTTTTCAAAGACCCGGTCGATCTTTGCGCCTGGGATCCCAAATACATAATCGACCCCATGGTTGACGAGGCTGTCGACGATCAAATCTGCGCCGTAGCGTTGTTCTTCTGTCATTACAAACTCCTTTATATTTTCATCTGTAACAATAGAATACCACGTTTGTGTCACAATGCAATCCCAAATTTTAAAATATTCGCTGATATGGCAGTGTTTATCTGTATTTGTCATTACTATAATCTGTGTTCATAATGACTGGTAACGCCTTGTGTATCGCTGAATTATCTCGCGCTATTTTTCTCTTCTTAATAATCGCCGATTCTCATGAAAAGAACGTCGCCATTACTTTCACCGGTGCCAAGCCGCTTCTGCATGAAGCTATTTACACTTTCACAAGCGGCGTACAATTTTGATCATCAAGCCTAAATGAAGCCGCTTTCTCATTTATTCTGAGCAAACCTTCATCCGGTTCACTTTTTTTGCCTGCCAGCAGGTGTATTGCTTCAAGCCCGCGCACTGTGTAAAAAAAAGTCTCAGCCGCTCACAAATGTGTGAACGGCCGAGACTAACTGGGTTTAATCCCCTAATGTCATCGTGATCTTGCCAATGCCTTGATTGGGATCGGCGACGTGCAAATCAAATTGATACTTCTCAAAGATGTGCTGCAGCTTGGCAAAGTTATCCTTATCAAAGGAGCTGATGTTGCCATCGATCATGGCGATATCCGCTTTGCGGGCTAAATTGATAAATGCCTTTAGCGCCAATTGTGCCAAACCCATGTTTTGGAAGTCAAAAAAGGCCAAGCGGCTTTCGGAGCCTAAAGTCTCCAACACCGTGATGTGCATCTTATTTTCCCAATGATTCACATCAAAAAGCAGTTGGGATTGATAGTCCGCTTTGGAGTGCCCATATTTATCGACATTTTCAAACGGCGTGTAGACGGATACGGTGAAACTCTTTTGCTGTTGGTTGTCAGGCTTAAAATCCGTATAGACGATGTACTGCGTCGCCTGTTTGCCTTGCATGGGCTGATTCATGCTTGACAAGATCGTGAAATTCGGGTCTTTTTCGATCGCGGCTAAGCGCTTGGCGTACACCTGATCATACTCTGTTTGGGAACTCATTTTGAAACCTCCACCTGTGATGTTAGTTTCAGTATATCATTATCTATCACATGCCACGACAACTCTTTTAGAATTGAAATGAAAAAATAATTTTACTGCCACTTAAAAATAAAAATCCAGTCTTTTCATCCGTTTGGCAACAAACGGTAATAGGCCTCATCGCGCGGCGCATCTAAGGCTAATCCTGCCGGCAACGGCACCGTGAATTGGTAACAAAAACCTTGCCGCTGTAATAAAGCGATCGAGCGCTGATTGTCAGGAAACACTGCTGCCCAAATGGCTTGGATCCCTTGGGCAAATAAATGCGCGCAAACTAACGCCACCGCTTCTGCCATCAAGCCTTGGCCCCAATACGCTTGGGCCAAGGCATAACCGATCTCTTTGGTGGTCAAATCAGGCGCGCCATTGGGCAACACCCGCGGATAAATACCGATGTTCCCGATCACCCGGCCGGCATAGACAATGGCAAAATCACTGTGCGCCAAGGCAAAGCGCTGCAGGGTCTTTTTTGCCGTTTGCTCATCCAATACTGCCTGCATCCCTGCCGGTTGGCACACGGCCAAATCGCCAGCATATGCCAGATAGTCAGGAGCATCTGTTAAAGTAAAATCGCGGATCAAGACCCGCTGTCCCACCAGCCGCATCTAGCTACCTCCGTTGGCTTCTTCGTCGTTTGCTGGTCCGAGAGATTAAAAAACCGCCCTACCAGCAAGCTGGTGGGGCAGTCAGTCGTCACGGCCGTTGACGACGAAGGACTACTTTTTAACTTCAGTAAAGGTAACGCGCTTGCGTAACTTTGGAGAATACTTCTTCAAAGAAAGACGATCTGGCGTGTTGCGCTTGTTCTTGGAAGTCAAGTAGATCCGTTCGCCGGTTTCAGCACATGCAAGTAAAATGTTATCACGCATGTTCTTCACCTCGCTTTTAGATTTAAACTAACTTATTAATCATAGCGAAAATCCGGCATTTGTCAAGGCGAGAATTGCCCCGGCTCAAAAAGCCGTTTGCCATGCGGCTGGCCGCGGCAGGACTGCACTGAGCGCTTGCTGAGTGAAGGGGTCGGTGAAGCGCAGTTCACTGGCTTGCAGCAGCTGGGTGGCAAACTGGCGGGTATCGCCGCCATAAAGCCCATCGCCAACTAGCGGATGCCCCATGTGGGCAAAATGCGCGCGGATCTGATGCGTCCGGCCGGTCACCAGCTTGACGCGCACCAATGCGGCATGCGGCCCTTGTTCAACGACTTGATAATCAGTCACCGCCGGCTGGCCATCGGCACGCACCTCTCGATGGATCCCATCTGCGGCTTTGCCTAATGGCCAAGTTAAGTGGCCCCTAGGTGCAAGCGTCCCAGCCGCCATCGCCAAATACGCCTTGTCAACGGCTTGATTGACCCCCACCGCATCCAAACGGCCTTGGGCAAAGGTGTGTTTCGCCACCAAGACCAAGCCAGTGGTGTCGCGATCGAGGCGGGTGATGATTGCCGGTTGCGGACCGTTGATCCCAGCTGCTGCCAAGTACCCGCCGACGCGATTGAGCAAACTGTCGCTGGGGTTGCTGGGACCAGGCACACTCGCCAGCCCAGCTGGTTTGTTGACGATCAGCCAATTGGCGGTTTCTAAGCAAATCGCCACCGGCTGGCTGCTCAACTGCAAGCCCGGTTCTGGCGGCAAGGTAAAGGTAACGGTTTGTCCAGGCTGCACCGCCACGTTTTGGACGCTTTGCTGATCGATAAACACACTGTGGGCATCAAATAATTTGCGCAATAAGCGGTGGCTGACCCCTTGGGCTTGCAATAAGCGTTTAACTGTCGTCTTTTGTGTGACCGGATAGGTAAAAGTAAAAGGCATAATTTCCTCCATAATGGATAGTCTAGCACGCCGATGGGTTTGCCAAAAGGCACCGCGTTGCACTATGGTAAAATAAATGTGAATTGGAGGTGCGCCTTGACCGTAATTAACGATGTCGCTTACGGCAGCGACCCATTACAAAAAACCGATCTTTATCTGCCTGACCAAGCCCAAGCGCCGGCGGTGATCTTTGTGCATGGCGGCGGTTGGATCCGCGGTGACAAGCAAAATGATGTGGCGATCGGCAAGTATTTTGCCCACCGAGGCTACTTTGTGGCGATCCCTAACTTTCGCTTGGCGCCGGCGCATCAATTTCCTGCTGCCCAAGACGACTTGGCCGCATTTTGCCGCTGGCTGTTGGCTTCACCACATGATTTTGATCGCCGCCACATTGGCTTGCTTGGGGCTTCTGCCGGCGGAACGATGGCCATCACCCAAAGCCTGGCCACCAGCTGGCCCACCGTGGCCTGGAGCCCAATCGTGGATTTTGCGACTTGGGTCCAACGCCACCCGGATATTCGCCCCGATGTCGCCGCTGAAGGTGACCGCCACGATGTTAACGATGCGTTTTACAAATACTTTATCCAAGCTTATCTAGGCGATTTAAGCGCCGCACATTTGGCGGCGGTCAACCCCATGGAGCACTTGACGGCCAAGCTGGGACCGACGATGCTATACAATAGCACCGATGAGCTGGCGCCTTTGACTGGCGCGTTGCGGTTTGTTGAACGCGCCGCGGCTCACGACAGCAATATTGCCATTCATGTGGTACCTGGCACCCGCCATGCCATGGGCTATGCTGCTTTTGCCTTGCCAGGCACCGCCGCATTTTTTGATTATTATTTACACGTTGCCATTCACTAACGGAGGTTGCTGATGCCTTTTATTGCCCTTTTAATCGATGTAATCGCCGCTGGCAGCTGGTACGCGCAGCGCCAAGGCGGCTGGTATGGTTTAGGCTTGGGTTTGCAAGTGCTGTTGACCCTGATCTTGCTGGTGATGACCTTTGGCTATCGCGGCAAGCGCAAAGGGTATTTTAATTTTAACACCTGGTCGCATGTCTTCACGCTGCGTTTTGCGGTGATCGTGTTTTCGCTGATCGGCAATGCACTCCTGGTATTTTTATACTATTTAAATTGGACCGGCCAAAACCCGCTGATCTTCAGCTAACACAATAAAAACACCAGGCGTTATCCGCCTGGTGTTTTTATTGTCATTGATCGAGCTGCCCGGCTAAATTTTGTAAGGTATGGACCAATTGTTCATGCCCCATGGCCGACAATAACTCGGCGATCTGTTGTTCCCGATGGGCAAAAATGGCTTGCGCGGAAGCAACTGCCGCTTGTCCAGCAGCTGTCAGCGTGAGCTGCTTTTGGCGCTCATCGCCTGGTGTCAGCATCCGCGTCAGTAATTGGCGTTTTTCCAGCACTTTCAGCAAATTTGTCACGGTGGCATCATGCTTGCCTAAATAATGGGCCAAGGCCTTTTGATTCGTTTGCGGATGTTGCGCAATAAATTGCAGGCTTCGCGCTTGATGGATCGTCAAGTCTAATGCCCGCAGCTGCGCGGCGACATAGGCTTGATTGCGCGTATTGAGCCGATATAGCGCCTCGATCACGCTGTTTGTCATCCCAAAATCCAAAGTCGTGCCTCCTATTAGTGGTCGTGCCTAATAGTGTAAGCGACAGCTTTCAGAAAAACAAGGGGCACTCCTGCCCCGACATGAAAACGACTGGTGCTTGCGCCGATCATTGCGCCAAATCTAATTCCGTGCCGGCGACGCGGGCAAACTGCTCAACCAATTTGATCCCGGTTTTCAAGCTGGCATTGCGATCCGTCAGCACCGCGATCGTACAGCTGCGCTTGCCGGAGCCCAAATGGCCGATACTATTGACGATCCAGGTGTTGTCCCCATTGAGGCGCCAGCCGTTTTTTAATTGAAACGTGCGGCTGCCGGCGGACACGCCCCATTGCTGATCGGCTTGGACTGCACCCATTTCCGCTTGCACATACGCGCGCGACGCACTGGATAAGTAGTCTTTAGCATAAAAGATCTGCTCTAACAACTTGAGCTGATCGCTGGCGGCCGTGGTCGTTAACA
The DNA here is from genome assembly GCF_003946165.1 of Lacticaseibacillus baoqingensis. Taxonomy (GTDB): domain Bacteria; phylum Bacillota; class Bacilli; order Lactobacillales; family Lactobacillaceae; genus Lacticaseibacillus; species Lacticaseibacillus baoqingensis. The sequence goes on from NZ_RHOI01000019.1 coordinate 22,518, forward strand.
CCCACCCGCTTGAATTCGCCACTGAATTGGTCATTTGCAGTGCATCAAACAGCGTCGTCAACCCTTGGCTGTTCCCGATTGCCTGATACAATCCGGTGGCAGCGGCATTGTCACTGTTTTGGATCGCCGCTTCCGCATAGGTGTGCTCAGCAGCGATCAGCTTTTCGCCAGCGGCACGATGGGTGTGCAATAACTGCACCAGCATCGCCACTTTAACGATACTGGCGGTGGTGTTCGGGGTCGATTTGTGATTGTTCAACGCCACTGTGACCCCGTATTGCTTGGAATACACCGCCACTGAAATCGGGATGTCCGGATGCGCCGCCAACAGCGCCTGCCACTTTGCAGTCAAGTTTTTTTCAACTGAAACTTTGGTTTTGCTGGTGCGCTTGCCTTGTGTTTGTGCCGGCTGGTCAGCAGGCGCTGGCGTTTTTTGTTGGGGACGATGGTGCCAAGCCAGCAATGCAATGATCACAATTAAAATTCCCCAAAGTGTGCGCTTAACGCTTTTTTTCAATCGACGACGTGGTTTTGACATGCTTGATCACCGGATAAGCGGACCCAAAACCCGCGCTTATCGGCCCCTTTCGGTATCATTATCGCATATTAGGAAAACGCTTGCGATTAAAATTTTGCTGCCGCAAAACGCCGGTTGTTTTTCAGGCGTGATCATAAAACTTGATATTGTTTTTTTTTTTTTGATATTATCATGAAGTTGACTCGGAAAGGAGTTGACGTCATGCCAAAAGCAAATCACTGGCCCCGGCTCAAACCCCAATATCGCCTGCCGGCTAAATTAATTGGCAGTACCTTGCTGGTGGCAGCAATCGCCACGTTTTATCTGGCCACCACGGCTCACCCCCACAAGGTCCGCCTCGCCCCTGACATCACCCAACAGGTCTTGCCGCCGGCTGCATCGGCGTCTGTTCCTAAACTGGTTGATCAAGAACCCATTTTCCCAGAAGCCGCTTTGATCCGCCGGCAGCTGCATCAATATCTCACACAAGTGACCGCCACTGCAGACGTCAGCGTGAGTTTCGCCAATTTGGCCCCGCAAGCCAACTCCCCTGCCGCCAAACGCGCCGATGACCCGCTGAATACTGCAGGCAGCGTCAAGGTCAATGCATTAGGCACACGCTTGCGTCTGGCAGGCAGCAGCACACATCTAGCCATTGCCGCTTATTTGAGTCATTTACAGGCCACCGGGGCAAAAACTTGGACCGCCAGTGATTCTGCCGGGATGAAAATGATGCTGGCCAATAATGGGCCTTATTATGCCAACACGATTTTACAGCGGTATGGTAAGGTAACACTCAACCGCTACCTCGAAAAATTAGGGCTGACGCCGCCTTTTAGCTACGTTGCCGAGGATCAAACCACGACCAACGACTTAGTTTCGTTGTTACGCCTGCTCGCCGATCAACAGCCGCCGTTTGCCCACCGGCAAATGCAGCGCCGCATTCGCCGCGATCTTCAAGCACAAGTCCGCCGCAATGGGATCTGCGCTGGCGTCAAACAATTACTGCCGCAAGCCCAAGTGCAAAACATCACCGGCCAGCTCGGCTACAGTATGAGCGATGCGGCGATCGTCACCTTGCCAGACGGACACCGCTTCATGCTGGCGATCATGACTACCAGTCCCACCGCTGATTTTAACCAGATCCAAGCCATCGCCAAAGCAGTCACGCATGTCGTGTACTTCCGCGGGTGAGCGCTGATCGACTGACTAATTGTAAATGTCGTATACAGCTGCTGTCAGAAGTCCCGTTGTTGCCACATGCGCTTATATGCCGGCACACGCGCATGTGGCTGGGTATGGTGGTGCGCATTCCCAGACATCAACAGCGAGGCAGCCTGAGCCTCACCCACGCTAAGAGATACATCCCGAAGCTGGCCTTGAAAGACTCGGGCAAAGGCGAGACACTGGTGTACCACCTTCAAAGCAGGCCAAAACGGCCAAGCCCTGAGCGCAAGACTAAACCGCTTTTTCAGCAAATCATCGCATTAACTTAGTGTGTTGCAGCCACCGCACCCCGGCTACCACAACCGCACCGATGGCAATCACGTTGACAACCGTGAAAATGGCAGCAATGCCGCTGACGCTTAACATATAGCCCACCAAAGCCCAGCTAAATAAAGCGGTCCAAACTTCCAAAATGACCAACAGCTCTGCAACTAATGGCGCATAGGCATCAAAGCGCTCTTTCATCGTCATCGCCAAGCGCCCAAGAGCAAGCGACAGCAGCGCCAAAACCGCTAAGTAACCTGCATCCGCAAGCAACGGGGGGCCTGCAAAAGCCACGGCAAAGACAACTTTACCAGTAAGCGTCAAGTATGTCGGCACAGCGGCTGTCAAAGCGTGCTGGCACCCGATGATCAGCAACAGCTGAAGAATCAACGATCCGGTATGCAGTAAGCGCCGATGTTTGCAAATTTTCATCGTTTTTCTCTGTTCTTTCACTGCCGGCGGCAATAGCAGCGCCGGTGATCCAGTTGATTTCCAACACGATTGTAACCCTTTTCAAAAAAAAAAAAAAAATACCTGGCAATCAATTTGGTTAAAACTGGCCTCTAGGGATTAACGCCGCTGACTCAGGCTTTTTTACCGAGGCGGATCTGATCCCCCTCTTAGCCACAATAAAGGCAGCACCGCAAAATCACGGTGCCGCCTTATTTCACTGCTCGTTTTCTAATACTCGGTCGACTTTGGCTTGCAAGCGTTCAGCCGTTTCAGCTTCACCAGTTTCCACTTGCGGCTGCTTCGGCGGCAAAAACCAGTTAGCCACGACCATTGCTAACACGATCCCCAACCCCATCGGCAACAGCGCACTATAGTTTAAGTGGCTCACTTCAAACAACATAAACATCGCCATTAAAGGCGCTTGTTGGGATACCGCTAATAATGCCGCTGCGCCGAGCATGGCACATTGCCACACCGGCACACTTGGCAACAATGGGCTCATCAGCGTCCCAACTGTCGCGCCGATCGCCGCGCCAATGGCGATCGATGGCGTCAGCGTGCCGCCAGCAGCGCCTGCTTTTAAACTCAACAACGTGACCAAGGCCTTGATCGCCGCGCTTAAAAGCAGCCACGGCACCAAATTGGCTTGTTGATTATCAAACACCATTTGCGCAAGCGCCCGGCCATTACCGGTCACTTGCGGGAACCAAACGGCGATGATGCCCGTCAAAAGCGCCACTAACGGCAACTGCCACAACAAGGTCCGCCGCTGCGCTTGCTGCATGCCGGCACGCTGGATCCCGCGGCGAAAAAGTGCCCCTAACACCCCACACACCGGCCCGATCACCAATACGATCAAGCAGTTTTGCGGGGTGAAATTCGTCTTGGCAAGCAAGTAATAAGGGTTGAACCCTTTTAACCACGACCCGACAAACGTCGCGATCACCGACATCGCCAAACTCACGATCACACTGCGGCGCGAGACGTTTTTCCATAAGATCTCAACACTAAACAACATCCCGGTGATCGGCGCAATATACACGCCGGCAAAACCGGCGCCGGCAGCTGCTGCGGTCAATAAACGCCGATCGCTGGCGGCAAGCTCCAAGTGAAGATAGCGGCGCATTTGGCGTTGCCACCACTGCGACAGCATCGCTGCTAATTCACGCGGCGCTAATTCACGCCCCACGGAACCGCCGGCACCCACAAACAGCATTTGCGTGAAGGTATGTAAAATCGTCGACCCCACCGGCATGGCGTCGCCGGCGACGGCATCGCGCACGCTGACAGTGGGTTTTAGCTTGTTGCGGATCACCCACCAGCTCACCGCCGACACGATCCCTACCCCCGCCAACACCAACACGCGGCGTTGGGGGCTCACCGGCCAGGCATAGGGATGGCTGGCCGTTTCGTGAAAATTCAACAATAACTTTTCGATCACTTCAAGAAACAGGCTCAAGATCACTGCCCCAATGCCGGCCACGACGCCAATGGTCACTGTCGCTACCGCCAAAGCAAGGTTTTGTCTGTTCTTCATCTGCTCACGTCACTCCTTATTCGATCCGTGCATAACATGATCCAGCATACCATATTTTGGCATCTGTCCGCAGCCAAGCCTATAATGAAGAAAACCCTTTAGGAGGAATCAATTATGTCAAAAGTCGTCGTCCTCAACGGCGATGTGGTCAATTATGACGGCCACATCGACTGGTCCACTATCGGCAGTGACGTGGTGGTTTATCCCACCACTGCCGAAGCAGAGATCTTGCCGCGAGTCGCTGATGCAACAGTGGTCGTGACCAAAGAAATGCCGCTTTCAGGTGCCGTCGTGCGGCAATTCCCGGCCAGTGTCAAATTAGTCGTTGAAGCCGGGACGGGCTACAACAATCATGACCTTGACGCCTTGCGCGAAAAAGGCATCGCCTTGACCAATATCCCGGAATACAGCACCCAGCGCGTCGCCCACACGGCGATCATGTTAATGCTGAATTTGGCCAGTTCCATGCAACAACAATTGACCATGTTGGCCCATCACGACTATACGAATTTTACCCAGCACTTACAAGTCGACCATGTGGAACTCAACGATAAGACCTTAGGCGTGATCGGCTTTGGGCACATTGGCCAAAACGTGATCAAGATCGCCCAAGCCTTAGACATGACGATCTTGGTCAACACGCGTACCCCACGAGCCGATCGCAAAGGGATCCACTTCACCACCTTAAATGACCTATTGGCCAAAAGCGATTTTGTGTCATTGAACCTGCCTTTGACACCAGCCACCCAGCACTTGATCAACGCCGAAACCTTAGCGTTGATGAAACCCAGCAGCTTTTTGATCAACACGGCCCGCGGCGGTCTCGTCGATGAACCGGCCTTGATCAACGCGCTGCAAAATCATACTATTGCCGGCGCCGGCTTGGACGTGCAGGCACACGAGCCGCTGGATCCAGCTAGTCCGCTGTTTACGCTGCCCAATGTGATCGTCACCCCGCACATGGGCTGGCGCGGCTTAGAAACCCGTCAGCGGCTGGTGCAAATGATCGGCGCCAATATCGAAGCGTTTTTGGCTGGCACCCCGATCAATCAGGTAGATTAAGCAATGCTTCATTATCATGGTCATTAGTCATCACTGACGCTGTCGCGCAGCGCCAGCTAATGAGTAATGGTCTGCAACCGCAGCGCCAGGCAATCTGTGCGGTTAAATAACGGGGTTTATAATTTAGATGACTTTTATAAAAGAATTTATAGTCACAAAAATAACACTTTTTGCTTGCCATGTACCCGCTTACATGCTATACTCACTACATCGGCAAGCCATGGCTGGAAGGTCCGTTAACGGGCGCCGTTGCGGTGAGTTCCTGTCCAGTCGACGAATCATTCCGGCGATGTGAAAGCATCGTGATTCGTCCTCTCAGAAGGTCGACATCTTTACTTCTCCCCAGGTACGTTGCGCTGGGGACATCAGGGTGACCCTCGGAACCGTCGATTGCGATCGACGGAAAATGTACCACCGGCACTAAGCGGCAACGCTTAGGCTTATTGAAACTGTCAAAAAAAGCCAGATCCCCAACCAGCACCTCGAGATCGCAGGCAATCAGCAAAATGGGACACGAGCGGGAAACCGTCCGTGTCCTTTGTGTGCGCAAGATCCTGTTGCAGCCATGATCTCAAGCAAAAGCCCTGGACAACCACTATGTTGTCCAGGGCTTTTTTATCGTTACCAGCAGCGCGTCTGTCAAGCGCCGTCATTGCGGCTGTGATCCGGACTGACTCGGCGGCCGCCTTATAGATCATAAGTAAACGGTCCTGGTTGATGGCTGTCGGTCGGCGTTTCCGATGCGCCGCTGGTGGCATCGACTGCTGGCGCCGCTTCTGTTTCTGATGCGCCGCTGGTGGCATCGACTGCCGGAGCGGCTTCTGTTGCTGACGCGCCGCTGGTGGCATCGACTGTTGGCGTCGCTACTGCTTGCGACGCGCCGCTGGCGGCATCTGCCCAACCGCCATTTTCATAAGCGGTCAAGATCGGTTCAGCGCTGCCGGTGAATTCAATGGTTCCTAAATAAGTCCCATCGACGTCCCGCAAGGCATAATATTGGATGAAAACACGATGCCCATGCATGACCAGCGGCCGCACGACAAAGTCTTTAGTGCCGTCTTTGAAGCTGTTGATGATTTTCATCACGACCGGCAAGACCCGTACCGGGTGGCATTCAGCAACCGTTTCGTTTAGCTCATCGACTGAACGCACATGTTCGCGATTCGGCTTATCAGAAAAATAAGTGAAGTGGTCGGTGTGGTCGATCAAGTCGATTTCAAAAGGGATCGTATTAAAGATCTGTTGGACTTCGGTCAGTGTCAGCCGCCCAGTCGGGAACATAATGTACGTACCATCAAAATCCGGTTTTTTTGTCATAATTGCCTCCATAATTAACGCTGCAGCCACTTAACCAAATGCCTGCACGATTTGTGCTTGGTCAATCCGCAACTGCACAATGCCTGCTGCGGCCAAACCATAGACCCGCTGATCCACGAGATGCACCAACACCTGCTCCCCGGTTGCCGTCGTCGCCTGCCAAAAGCCGGCTGGCGGCAGCTGTTGGGCGATCACCGGCACTAGATCCTTTCCCAAAGCGGTGAACGCGACTTGATAAGGATGTCCCAGTAAGGCTTCTGCAGCTTCGAGCTTGCCCGTCGCAACGAGTTGGCGGATGCGCGTCGAGGAGATCTTTTGGCAGCCTTGTTGATACTCGCTGACGACTGTGGTCTCAAACCGCTTTGCGGCTAAATGCGTCAAAGCTTGCACCCCTGCGCGGCCGCCTTGGCCAAACGTATAATCAAACCCGGCAACGACTTGGCAAGCGCGCAGCTTGACGAGATAATCCGTCACAAAAGCCGCTGGCGCCAGGCTGGCAAACGCTGCATCAAAATGCACGACATATAGCCGATCAACACCTAATTGCGCCATGATGGCGGCTTTTTGCGTCAAGGTCGTCAAGTAGCGAAAACGGGCACTGGCAGGACTGGCAAACACCTGTGAAGCATGTTGATCAAAGGTCATCACCGCCAAAGGCAGCTTGCGGGCCACAGCTAGCTGTTTGGCCATGGCGATCACCCGTTGATGGCCGCGATGCACACCGTCAAAAAAGCCCAGGGCCAACACGCATGGCTTTGCGCCTGAAAACGTGGCGATATTAGTGGTATTCAAGCGGATCTGTTCCATGCGCCGGCCTCCTTATGACAATTGATCGTGCTTGTGATGGTGTTTTGCCGGCTTGCTTGCCGGTTTTGCTTTTGCGTCTTGTAAGAAAGCACGCAATGGCCGCAGGGCTTGGGCATCATATTGGTCGACGAATGCGGCGATCTTAGCGGGATCTTGATAAGCGGGATCCAGGTACATATGCTGTGTGGTAAATGGCATCTTGTGCGTCAATTTGACATCGATGACTACTGGCAGCGACGTTTTTTGGGCGGCGTCGATCGCGGCTTGAAATTCGGCTTTAGTGTGCGCAGTGAAACCTTTGGCTCCCATGCCTTCAGCGACTTTAGCCCAATTGGTATCGGGGATATCGACCCCTGAAAGCGGCTGGTGGGAATCATCGCGCTGCTCGGCTTCGATATAGCCCAGCGTCTGATTGGAAAACACCACGTTGATGATGTGCAAGTGATACTTATACTGCGTCAACAGCTCTTCGCACAACATGGCAAACGCGCCATCGCCGCTGAGACTATAGACATCACGGTGCGGATAGCGGACTTTGGCCGCAATGGCCGCCGGCAGGCCATAACCCATCGTGGCGTATTTGCCGCTGGTGGTCCATTTTTGCGTATGGACGCTGTCGATCAGCCGTTCGAAATTGATGTTGATATTGCCGACATCCACCGCCCATACCGCTTTTGGCGACGCGGTGTGATTCAACACATCAAAAATCGGCTCTGGGCGCACTGGCAATTCTTGGGCGTCTTTGAAGCTGGCTTGCCAATCCCGCCAGTTTTGTTTATTGGCGATCGACGCTTCGTAAAACGGGGTCGCTGCACGTTCATCCCCGGCTTTTAACAAGGCTTTCAAGGCGGATTTGGCGTCGGCTAAAATCGCCACATCATCATGGCGGCGCTTGCCTAACTTCGTGGCTTCAATATCGATTTGGATGACTTTAGCTTGCGGATTAAACAACATGCTGGCAAACGGCACGTCATTGCCGACCCACAAGATCAAGTCGGTGGCCATCCCGGCTTCGACACCAGGTTTTGGCGCAACGCGGCCGGTCGAGCCTAAGTAAGCGGGGTAATCTTCATCCAAGATGCCTTTGGCTAATACCGATGAAACCAGCGGCATCTTGAATTTTTCAGAGACTTTTTGCAACTGCTTGGCCGCATGCTTGGCGCCTAAGCCAAAATAGAGCAACGGTCCTTTGGCTTGGGCGATCAGCTTGACCGCCGCTTGGATCTGCACTGGATCGGGTTGGATCGCATAAGGCTTGATCGGTGTATTAGCGTTAGACACGTAATTGTCTTGGATCTGGGCCCAGCCAAAATCTTTGGGGATCGTGACCACCGCCACGCCTTTTTGCGCATAAGCGGCTTGGATCGCTTCATCGATCACCTTCGGCAGGCTTTGCGCAGTCATCACCGTGTGGTTGAACACCGCGACGTCGTTGAACATCGGCTCTTCGTTCATCGCTTGGAAGTAATCGATGTTCATGTTCTTAGAAGGCACTTGCGCCACGATCGCCAAAACTGGGACCCGATCGATTTTGGCATCATACAAGCCGTTCATTAAGTGCACCGCCCCAGGCCCGGCAGAGCCAAAGCAAACGCCGATTTGGCCGCTTAACTTGGCGTCGGCAGCCGCTGCCAGCGCGCCGGCTTCTTCATGCCGGACTTGGATGAACTTGATTTTGTCCTTTTGGTTGTACAAGGCGTTCATGGTGGAATCAAATGAGCCTCCAGGATAACCGTAAATATGATCGACACCCCAAGATTCAATAACCTTCAGGACTGCATCGGAACCGCTGATCGTTTGTGCCATAATGGGCCTCCTAAATTGTGTTTCATCGCAACACTCAAGCTGTTGCCTGTCAGCGCTGTCATTACGTTGCACTGAAAACGTTTTACAAGAAGAAGTCTAGTGCTAATCACCGTTTTAGACCATGTTTGTAACTACACAGATTGTTTGTTTAAACTGACATAACTGTTTCAAATTACCATATATTAAAGTATAAAAAACCGCACCTCTTCGTATTCTCAAGCAGACGCGCAGTCATGATCAAATTTCAAAACTGGTAGTACAATGCATCTGCTTGACCGCGTCGATGGTTTGACAGCCGGTGAGCTGCATCGCAATGAAGATCTCCATCTTCAAGTGATCGGCCACGGCCTTCACGCCTTTCCACCCGCCTAAAGCTAAGCCGTAACTGAATGGCCGCCCGACGCCGACCAAATCAGCCCCTAACGCCAAAGCCTTCAACACATGGGTCCCGCGCTGGACCCCGCCGTCGAAAATGATCGGCACGCGGTGCGCAACCACTTTGGCGATCGCCGGCAAACATTCGATCGAACCAGGCGCCCCGTCAAGCTGGCGGCCGCCATGATTGGACACATAGATCCCAGCTGCCCCTGCTTTGATTGCCGCGTCCGCGTCAGCTGGCGTTTGGATCCCTTTGATGATGATCGGCAGATGCGAATAAGCAGCGAGCTTGTCGATCAGCTCAAGGTTCAGTTTTTGCATGGATTCTTTGAACAACGAACCTGCTCCCGCGCCGTTTTCGCCTGTGTTGTAACCGGCAAGATTGGCGATTTTCCCCTTCAGATGGTACCGGTTGATCACATCTAATTCCCGATAACCGCCTAACGTCGAATCAGCAGTCAAAACGATGGCCAAAGCGTTGGCTTGGCGGGCTTCATCCAGCAAGTATTGGCAATAGCCCCAATCTTTGGGCATATACAACTGGAACAAATACGGTGCGCCGGCTGATACCGCCGCAGTTTCGGCAATCGTTTTAGAAGCAAAGGTGCTTTGGGCCATCATGATCCCCGCTTCTTTGGCCCCTTTGGCTAAGCCGATTTCACCGCTGGGATGCGCCAGCGCATTGCCAGCGATCGGCGCGGTCATCAATGGGGATTTTAACTTTTCCCCTAACAACGTCGTGCTTTGATCCGGCTCAGCGACGTCTTGCAATACCCGCGGCAGCATATGGACGTCTTTGAACGCATTGGTGTTGCGCCACTTGGTGTAACCATCATCTGAGCCTTCGGTGATATACCCGAATTCGCCGCGGCCGATCAAGGCTTCGGCGCGTTTTTCTAAGCTTTTCAGATTTAAAACGTCAATCGCTTGCACATTACCAAAATCTGGTGTCGTCATGTTGTTCCCTCCTGACTAATATTCTGAAGCCCCAGTCATCGCATCGGTCGCCTGACCAGAATCGCTAAATGGCCCGGTGCTATCAGATTGCGAGGCGCCTGAATAAGCATCGGTTTGCGACGTCCCGGCATCAGCCACGGCTCCAGTTTCCGGATGCGTTGACGCACCGGTATCGGCATCTGTGACTGCCGGCACGCCGGTTTTGCCATCGGCTTTAGAGGCGCCAGAACTGGCATCAGACCACCCGCCATTTTCAAGCGCTTGCAAGATCGGTTCCGCACTGCCGGTAAACTCGATGGTCCCCAAGTATTCCCCGTTGACGTCTCTTAACGCGAAATATTGAATGAATACCCGGTGCCCATTCATCACCAAGGGGCGGGCCACAGCATCACGGCTGCCGTCTTTAAAGCTTTGAATGATCTTGGCGACGATCGGCCAAGCCTTGGCCGGGTGGCATTTTTGCACGTGTTCGCCTAAATCCTTCAGCGTCCGCACATGCTCACGCTGCGGCTGGTTTGAATACCAGCTAAAATGATCGGTGTGGTCGATCAAGTCGATTTCAAAAGGGATCGTCGTAAAAATCTGTTGGATCTGCGTTAAAGTCATCCGGCCAGTGGGAAACTGTACATAAGATTCGAGATACGGCATTTGTACCATCATGATGTCGCCTTTCGTTAACACATATTTTTTATTATCTGTAAACGTTTTACTTATATGAGTCTAGGCGAATAATGATCATCACGACAGCACGCCAGCTATCCATTTTCATGTGCCAGGCTGACTTTGCCTTGAGCCCACTAAAAAAGGCTTGGTCACGCACATTCTGCGTGACCAAGCCTGATTTAATACAAAGGCGTATTGAGACTGGTTTGTAACGGGGCACTCGGCTTGTTGAAGTAAAAGCCTTGGGTCCATTTGATTCCCAAGCGGCTAGCCAGCTGCACATCCGCACTGGACTCCAACCCTTCCAACGTGAAATCCGTTCCAGCAGCTAATGCCAGCTGCTGCCAATATTTGATTTGTGCTTGCGCCTTGGCCGCTTGCCCATTGGCCCGCAAATTCTGCAAGGCGTATTTGAGCATGTCGACATGCGGGGCTAACTGGCGCACCAACGCTGCGTCTGTGATCTCAGTGCCGACATCGTCTAAAGCCACGCTGATCCCAGCTTGGCGATATTGTTGGCCGATCGATAAGACTTCTGCAAGAGTCGGCGCTTGGGTCAATTCGATCATCAGCTGGTGCAGCGCTGGCGTGGAATGCGTAAAAGCGATCAGCTGCTGCATCGTATTTGGGCTGGCAAATTGTCGCGCCGTTAAGTTGATGCTGACATTTTTGACCGGCAACGTCTGCAAGACCGCCTGCATCATGCGCATTTGTTTTTTTACCGTGATCTCAAAATCTTTAGGCAAACACCATTGTTTTTGCTGCGCCTGCCACAACCGCAACAGCAGCTCATAGCCGACCACTTCACGCGTGGCGCTGTCCATGATCGCCTGGGAAAAATAAGTGTATGTTTTCAAAGTTCCTCCCTCAAATTAGAAATACCAATGCGAAACACAACAAGCGGCCTCACAGCACAACCGCAAATCAAGTTGTGCTGCAAAGCCGCTTGCCACGGTGAAACTGCTCACCTCAAGCAAAAGCCTGACTACATCAGATCAGCACGAGTCCCTGGCATGGCCGGGCGGCTGAAGTAATACCCTTGCACATGGGTGATCCCCAAGGCGTTAGTCACCGCTAGTTCATCAGCAGTTTCCAGGCCTTCGACTTCTAGCAGGTTGCCATGTGCTTGCGCAACTTTTTGCCATGCAGCCAGATTCTTGGTGATCTGAGTCAGATCATCACCGTTTTGACGCATGCCGCGCAATGATACCTTCAAGTTATCGACTTGATCGGCAACCGGGGCCACTTCAGTTGTGGAGCCTTGATTACCCAGATTGTCCAAGGTCACCGTGATGCCGGCATCTTGATAAGTCTTAGCACTAGCCGCAACTGTCGCATCTGGCACGGTGCCAAGTTCAACCGTCACATGGCCAACGTCTTTGCTTTGTGCCAAAGAGGTTAAGGCCTTTTGCGTGTCATCATCAAGAAACTGCGCTGGGGTAAAGTTGATCGAGACATTTTTCACATCCAATTGCGCCACGGCACGTGCCATCAAGTGCGCTTCCATGGAAGCGGGGATGCCAAAGCTTGCCGGCAAGTGCCAGCCGCCTTGCTTAGAATCCCAGACCCGCAACAACAACTCATAATGATCGACGGAGTTCGTCGCGGTATTCATGACGGGTTGGGAGAAGAACGTGTAGTCCGCCATCCCTGGCGCGCCACCAGCGGTGAAAATGTTGCCATGCGTTAACTCGGCACTATCGTCACGAAAATCAACCGGCGGCGTCACTGGATCAGCTGGCGTCGCGGCTGGCGTTGCCGCCGTACTCAACGTCGGGATATCGCTCAACGCCTGCTTAGCTTGTGGCGCAGCAGCTGGCGCGATGCCATTTTGGTCAGCGTTGGCAACCGCTTGTTCACCAACTGCGGCAGTCGGCGCTTGCGTTGCATCGACCATCGTGATGGTTTGCGACTGAAGCGGTGGTGCGACTACCCCTTGTTGCGGTGTCGCAACATTCGGTGTGACCTGACCTGCCGGCGTCGTTGGCGCAGCCGAAGCAGGAGCTGCCGGTGTTGGGGTAGGCGTTGCATTACCGGTCAGTGGTGTGGTCGTGCCTGTGGTTGGCGGCGTCGTCACGTTTGCGGTTGGCGGCGTCGTTTGACCGTCGCTTGGCGGGGTGGTTTGACCGTCGCTTGGAGGCGTCGTTTGACCGTCGCTTGGCGGGGTGGTTTGACCGTCGCTTGGCGGCGTGGTCTGACCGCCACTTGGCGGGGTCGTTTGACCGTCGCTTGGCGGCGTCGTCTGCCCGTCGCTTGGCGGCGTCGTTTGGCCGTCACTTGGCGGCGTCGTTTGACCGTTGCTTGGCGGCGTGGTTTGACCGTTGCTTGGCGGCGTCGTTTGGCCGTCACTTGGCGGCGTCGTTTGACCGTCGCTTGGCGGCGTCGTTTGGCCGTCACTTGGCGGGGTCGTTTGACCGTCGCTTGGCGGCGTCGTTTGACCGTTGCTTGGCGGGGTCGTTTGGCCGTCACTTGGCGGCGTCGTTTGGCCGTCACTTGGCGGCGTCGTTTGACCATCGCTTGGCGGCGTCGTTTGGCCGTCGCTTGGCGGCGTCGTTTGACCGTCGCTTGGCGGCGGCGTTTGACCGTTGCTTGGCGGCGTCGTTTGACCGTCGCTTGGCGGCGTCGTTTGACCGTCGCTTGGCGGCGTGGTCTGGCCGTCGCTTGGCGTGACATGAGGCGCATCGTCAGGAACTTCACTAATCGTCCATGACTGCACCCCATCACCAACTTCACCGGTTGGTTCAAATACGGGATCGGGCACACCAGAACCGCTGCCTTGCACGCCCCCAACTTCACCAGTTGGCTCAAATACCGGGTCAGGCACACCAGAACCGCTGCCTTGCACGCCCCCAACTTCACCAGTTGGCTCAAAGACTGGGTCAGGCACACCAGAACCGCTGCCTTGCACGCCCCCAACTTCACCAGTTGGCTCAAAGACTGGGTCAGGCACACCAGAACCGCTGCCTTGCACGCCCCCAACTTCACCAGTTGGCTCAAAGACTGGGTCAGGCACACCAGAACCGCTGCCTTGCACGCCCCCAACTTCACCAGTTGGCTCAAAGACTGGGTCAGGCACACCAGAACCGCTGCCTTGCACGCCCCCAACTTCACCAGTTGGCTCAAAGACTGGGTCAGGCACACCAGAACCACTGCCTTGCAAGCCCCCAACTTCGCCGGTCGGCTCAAATACTGGGTCAGGCACACCAGAACCACTGCCTTGCACGCCCCCAACTTCGCCTGTCGGCTCAAATACCGGGTCAGGCACACCGGAACCGCTGCCTTGCACGCCGCCAACTTCGCCTGTCGGTTCAAACACAGGATCTGGCACACCAGAGCCGCTGCCTTGTAAACCGCCGACTTCGCCTGTCGGCTCAAATACTGGATCTGGCACACCAGAGCCGCTGCCTTGTAAACCGCCGACTGCAACCATGGCATAATCCACGTCAGTAAACAGCGTCGGGATCGCCGGGCCGTTTGCTTGCAGCATGGCTAAAATCCCGGCATCATCGATATCATCATCGGCTTTTGCCACATAGCCGCTGACAGTTGGCACGACGAGCTTATCGATGCCTTTGGTGATCTGCCAGTCACTATAGGAAACGTCGCCTTGCGAATCGGTCGTTTCAACATAGGATACCGTTACATTCCGGTTATAATCAGTTGGTAAAAGATGTGGATCACCAGAAGACCCGTCTGCAAAATCGTAATCGACGACATCAGTCACCGTTAACGTTTTGTGCTTCGTTGAAGTGGATGGATAATACGTCACGGTGATCGTGTGATGCAAAGCATCGCCGTCAGGCACCGCTTTGGCTTGGGTGATCAAGGTTTGCTCATCCCAGCCGCGATTATCAGCCGTCCCTGAATAAGTCGTGACATCCCCATTAGCGGCCGTCACTTTGATTGCTTGCGTCTTAACGGCGATCTTAAAAGGCGTATCTACCTTGATATGCCCTTGGCCATCATCGGTGATGGTCGTGGTTTCGGTCGTATCTTTAGGCAAGTCTGCGGCATTGCCGGTGACGCCATCGCCATAGGTATAATGAATAGTTTGCGTGGCGATCACTTTTTTAGTTTGCGGCTGATTGGTGGTGTGATCACCAGTTGGCGTGTCGCCAGTGTTGGTTGGCGGCGTTTTGCCCGTATTGGTATCAGTTGCCGGCGGCGTTTTGCCGCCACCAGTCGGAATATTGACCGGGTTATTGGGATCGCTTGGCACCACATAACCGTTGCCGCTGCCATCTCCGTTGATCGCCCCGACGAAGCCCGCATAACCGCCAACCGTCGTGATAATGTCAGATTGCGGTGCCAGCAGCACTAAGCTGCCTGCATCTGCGACGCCATCAACATCACTGACATCAACCGTATTGCCATTAGGTACCGACAAGACCAGCTTGCTGCCATTGGTTAAAAAGCCGGTGTTATCACTGCCAAAATGCGTCATGCGCGACAAATTGACCTCATTGCCGCCAGTGACGTGGATCACGACGTTGCCGCCTTGATAAGCGTCTTTGTTGGTGAAGTTAAGGCTGTATTGAGTCGTCGCGTTTAATTTTGAGGAATCAAGCGTAAAGACATAATTGCCATTGGCATCTCGAGTCGCCGTTTTGAAATCAAGATTATAAATATAGGAATTGTATTGATCTTGCGTCGCCGCAGCGGTTGCCGAACCAAAGCTGTTGTCAATGGTCGTTACTGCCGTCTTTAAAGCGCGCAGCGAATCTGCCATTGACCCGTCAGAAAACGTGAAGCCCCCAGCTTTGGCTTCGTCTAAAACGGTGTTAGGAATATTCGTTTGACCGGTGATATAGCCGCTATCTGTCAATAAGATCTTGCTTGCTGGCATCGGGGCATTATCCGCTGACGGCACCGTTAAAATACCGGAGATCACGGCGCCATAGCCAGTGCTGCCAACCGGTTTATTAGATTGATTGAGCGTGCCGGTGGTCCCCATGGAAAAATCATCCCCAGAGATCAGACTGTTATTCATCCAGCTGGTTTTCACCGCGCCAGGATGATCTGTCGTCCCGCCATTGACCGATAAAATGCCGCTAGCCGCGACAAAATTCAAGATCGCTTGCATATTAGCCGGAGCAGTCGGATTTTGCAGCGCGGCTGCAGACGGGAACCCGACTTGACTCAAAACAGTGTTGAGATCAGCCTTAGTGGCGTCTTTGGCGGCAGAAATCGTCCAACGATCGCCATTCAGCGTCAAATGCAAATGCGCCGCTGCTAACGTGGCAATATCTTGCTGTTCTACCAGCACCGAACTGGAGCCAGTTGGCGTCGCATCATACACGGTACCGTTGGCGATGCCTTGCATGACTTGTGCGACGACTTGCGCGTCACTGCTGCCTTTATACACATAACCGGCATCGCTGCTAGTAGCGCGCACACTGGCCGGCGGCGCTAACAAAGTAGCGGAAAAAAGCGCAACCGGCAAGATCACTGCCGTTGCGATCCCTGCCGCTACCCAATTCTTGCCATCTTTGTATAGCTTGAATCTTACCTTTGTTTCTTTATTGATTGCTCTCATTGTAAGCATCCCCCAAGCAACGAATCCGTGTTCGCCATATAACAATCAAATTATCTAAAGATTATTTATATACTTGCATACAAACTATCATTACACCATTAATATCAAGGGCTGTCAATGAAAGGTACATATCTTTGTGAACGAATTGACTAAAAATTGTCGGCTGTACATCCCGGTCGATAATTGGTTCGCCGGTCCGGCCAAATCGTGCCATAATAATATTAATATAGACCGATAAGGAGACCGCATGACACCCTACCAATATTTCGCCCAACCCATTGTTAATATCACTACCAAGCGAGTGATCGTTTATGAACTCTTACTGCGGCAATGGACTGCAACCACCCCGCACTGGCGGATCCCGACGGACTTCGACATCGACAGCCAAACGACCATCCACCTCTTAAACACCGCCCTTAAGTGTTTGCTCCCGCAAAGCGTGAGCATCAACTTGACGAACCAGCAATTTGCCGATCCCAAGATGTTAAACGCGTTGACCGCTTTTGCCCAAACTAAGATGAAACCGCGCCAACTGACGATCGAGCTGATGCAGACCCCTGATTTTCAAACGCTTAAAACCATCGGCGCCCAATATCAGCAAGCGGGCATCTTGATTGCCTTAGACGATGTCGGCTCAGACAATTTATATCCGGCGATCAAACCCATGCTGCCTTATGTCAATACGCTCAAATTCGCGATCCAAAACCTTCGCCGCTTGGGCACCCCCACCACTGCCGCACAACGCGCTGCCTTGCATTTTTGGTTTGAACAAGCTGAGACCCACCAATTACTCTTCACCTTTGAAGGCATTGAAGATCAAGCTGACAGCGCGTTGGCAACCAGCTTGGGGATCACCCGCGGCCAAGGCTACTTTTTCGCGCACCCCCAGCCGATCACCATTAAAAAAGACAAGTCATAACGACTTGCCTTTTTTTGCAGCGACTAAGCCAACGGCAAAGCCAGCACCCGCTGCTTGATCTCATCACGTACTTGACGAAACACCGCTAAGCGCTGTGCCAGTGTGCCAGTAGCTTGCGCCGGATCTGGAAGCGGCCAATGCAATCGACGCACCGATGCCGGTGTCACCGGACAGCGATCACGCGCGTCGCCGCACAAGGTCACCACTAAATCGGCGCTTTGCAAGTAAGCTGGATCGATCAGTTTTGACTGCTGCTGGGAAATATCGATCCCGGCTTCTGCCATCACTTGCACGGCCAATGGATTCAACCCATGCCGCTCAATACCGGCACTGGCCACTTGCCAATCCCAACCAAGCAGCGTCTTGGCAAAACCTTCTGCCATTTGGCTGCGGCATGAGTTGCCGGTACACAAAAAATACACTTTCGGCATTGCATCCTCCTTGTTGACACCAAATCAGGTTACAAGCGCGTCGTGGTGATTTTATCGGCTGCGATCTGCCGCGGCGCATAGGCTTGCGTACTCATCCCCAGCGTCAAGCCGCAAGTGGGGATGAACCCAGCTGGCAAATGCAATTGTGCCAACACTGCCGGTGATTGATTCAAAGCGGCGATCACACCCCAGATATAACAACTGGCCACACCTTGATCCACCGCAGCCAATGCCATGTTGTGCACGATGATCCCGGCACTGGCATATTCTGCATTGGTCAATGCCTCATGGGCTGACTTCGCGGCCACAACGACAAACACTGGTGCGCCATACAACATGTGCTCACGGCCAAATTGGGCCGCCCCGGCAGCATCGATCGCCTGCAAGATCGCCGGATCGCTGATGACGCTAAGGTGATAATGTTCAAATTGCCCCATCGCCACCGGCGCCGCTTGTGCCGCTTGCAAGATCTGCGTCAATGCCGCTTCACTTGGTGCTTCACCGGTATATGACCGGATCGCCGTACGCTGATTCAATGTTTGTAATGTTTCCATATGCTGTGCCCTCCATATCAGATTTCGTCTTCTTCTATAGAATACCGCAACTGCGTCAAAAATAGGAGTCGCGCCCAACCGGCAGCGGCTCCTATTTTGACCAGCGGCGCCAACACCACGCTAGTTATTTTTTTCCAAAGCTTCCCATAAGCCATTCAAGTAGGCGATACCCAGCGCGCGGTCGTACAACCCGTAACCAGGCACCCCGTCTTCGCCCCAAATATTACGCCCATGATCTGGGCGAATATAGCCGTCAAAATGGGTATCATGCAAGGCCTTCATGATCTCATACATATCCAAGCTCCCGCATTCAGAAAGGTGCGCAGATTCATGGAAGTCGCCTTTGGCATTCATGAACTTGATGTTGCGCGCATGGATAAATGGAGCGCGGTCTTTGGCAACGAATTCGCGAATGATCGCTGGCACATCGTTGTTAGGATTTTCGCCTAAAGAACCGGTACAAATCGTGAAGCCGTTGTATTTAGATTCATGCATCGCTTCGATCGCCCGCATGTCTTCGGCATTCTTATAGATCCGCGGCAAGCCGAATAACGGACGAGGCGGATCGTCTGGATGCATGGCCATGCGGACATCACATTCCTCACAAACTGGAATGATCGCGTCCAAGAAATACTTCATATTCTCGCGCAGCTTGGCTTCGTCCACGTCTTTATAGGCTTTAAATAAGCCTTCGATCGTCGCCAAGCGTTCCGGTTCCCAACCAGGCAAGGTGTAACCGTTGCTGCCATTGCGGGTGGAGTCAATGATCTCTTGAGGATCATCGGCTAACTTGTCTGCTTCAAAAGCCATGTCGTTGGACCCGTCGGCTAACACATAATGCAAGTCGGTGCGCAGCCAGTCGAACACTGGCATGAAGTTGTAGCAAATCACTTTGATGCCGTACTCAGCCAGGTTGCGGATCGTTTGCTTGTAGTTTTCGATGTATTGGTCGCGGCTAGGCTTGCCGATCTTGATGTCATCATGAATGTTGACGGATTCGATCACTTCCAGCTTCAACCCGGCAGCTTCCACTTCACGCTTTAATTCGGCAATTTTTTCCTTTGGCCAAACTTCGCCCACCGGCACGTCAAACAACGCGCCGACGACTTGAGTGGTGCCTGGAATCTGACGAATATTTTGCAAGGTGATCGGGTCATCTTTTGGCCCATACCACCGAAATCCCATATTTTTCATTGTACGATTATCCTTTCGTTTGCTAAGCGCCAACGACGGCATGCAAGGTCTTGGCCACAGCACCTGGCCCGGCGATCATGTCGTTAAAGTAAGCCGTGATCTTTGGCATTAAGCCTGCAGCTTCTAAGTCGGCTGGGAAGATCTGCTTGTTGGTCAAAATCGGCTTCAAGACGGCTTGGGCATCCACGTGATCACCTAAATGAATGGCTTTCACGTAGGGTTGTAATGCTGGCAACAACGGATCGCGACTCGGTTCAAAGGCGGTTCCATCATCTTGCACGGCCATCAAGAAACGACACCATGCAGCAATGATTAACGGAATGGCTTTTAAGCCGGACGTCTCTTTGCCTGCATCCAAATAATGCTGGATGGTCACCCCATAGCGAATCGGTAGTTTCTGTGACGTATCACTGGCGATGCGCTGCGGCGTATCCGGAATGTTTTTATTCGGGAGCCGCTTTTGGATCACTTCATCAATGAAGCCTTTGGGACTGATGATCTTTGGGTCTTTGACCACCGGCAGATCTTCGTTGTATCCTAATTGCTTCACCAACGCAACGAGATCCGGATTGGTCATTTCTGCTGCGATGCTGGTATAGCCCAACACCGAGCCAAAAATCGCCAAACCGGTGTGCAGCGGGTTCAAGCAAGCGGTGACTTTCATTTGATCCGCATCATTGACCGTATCGCGATCTGCTAAGATCACCCCAGCTTTTTCTAATGGCGGCCGGCCATTAGGAAAACTGTCTTCGATGACCAAATAATGCGTGACTTCCGTATTGCCAAAAGGCGCGATATTCGTATGCTTAGCCGTATGAATGATCTGCGTATCTGCAAAACCGCTGGCCGCCAAGATCTTAGCCACTGATTCGGCCGGATTAGGCGTGATGCGATCGATCATCGACCAAGGGAAGCTGACTTGTTGCGGATCCGTCAAATAATCGATAAAGCCTTGATCGACGGTGCCTTTGGCTAACCAGCCTTTGGCGATCGTCAAAACTTCAGTTTCAAACCGCTTGCCATTTTCAGAGAAGTTATCCGTTGAAACCATCGCGATCGGATATTTGCCGGCATGATACCGTGCTAACAACAGCCGCGCGATCGCGCCCATATTCGTCGTTGCCGCGTCTGGCTCACCAGCAATATCCGCTTGTGCAGCCGCGGTTAAATCCCCGTTCAAATCGCGTAAGGTGTATCCTTTTTCGGTGATCGACATCGTGACGAACTGCAAGCTGGGCTGTTCAAAGATCGCTTTCAACCGAGCCCAGCCAGCTGGATTCACATGATTATAGTAGATCGCCTCGGCGACGCTGGCGATCAAGGTCTTGTCATAGTGGCCTTGTTCATCCATGACCACTTGTAACGCGCGGTTTTGATAAGGCGCGTAAGCTTGTTCAACGACCCCATCGTCATAGGTTTCTGCCACGATCACCCCCGCTTTGAGGGCCCCTTGGTTCAACAAATCTTGGGCGATTTTGGCGTGAAAGCACCGAAACAAGTTCCCGCCGCCAAAATGGACCCAAACCGGCGCTTCAGCAGCTGCTTGAGCCGCCTGTGCCTGATCAAATTGCGGCACCGTGATCCCGGCTTGTTTGAACGCCTCAGGGTCTTTGAGATAATCATCTGTTAAGCGCACCATGAAGTTGTGCTCCTTTCATCATCACAAAAATTGTGTGATACTAATATATCAGTTTACGGAATCAATGTAACATGTGCTGAAGGCGATTACAAGTCTGTTATTATTTTTTGTGAAAGAATATTCTTATGTTGACAAACTTGCTATACTGAAAAAGAAAAACGCGCTGCAAGGAGGGTATTATGGTCGAAATCGGTAATTTCCAAGATGAAGCATATGCTGCGATCCGCAACAAGATCCTCCGCTTGGAGTTTGCACCTGGCGAGCGGATCAACAAACGCAAGTTACAAACCCAGCTGGATATCGGCGCAACGCCCATGCGCGAAGCCTTCTTGCGGTTGAGTCGCGAAGGCTTATTGACGGTGCGGCCGCAAAGCGGGACATATGTGTCTAAGATCAATGTCGATGAAGTTTATCAAGCCCGCTTCGTCCGTGAAAGCATTGAAAAACTCGTGGTCACAGAAGCCATCACTCATATTGATGAAGCCCAATTAGCCGGCTTGCAAAAGCTGATTCAGCTGCAAGAATTCTACTTACACTCACAAGACTACGACCGCTTTTTTGACTTGGATGAAGACTTTCACCGCACGTTTTATACCATTGATCACAAGGAATTCGTGTGGGATTGGCTGCAAGTCGTCAACTTGCAATTCAACCGCTTCCGATATTTTCGCCTAGAAGTCAAAGACTTGGATTGGCAGCAGATCTTTGACGACCACCGCGCGATCGTGGCCGCAGTTGCCGACAAAGTCCCGCAGCGTGCAGAAACTTGTGTCGGCCGCCACCTGCACATGGTCGACGACGATATCAAAGTGGCATTGAAGCTGCATCCGGACTATTTCGAATAATGTCGTAAAAAAATTTTCTGTACTAGCGGCACACAATGTTAACGTCAACATCACCGCTACAGCAGGGGCTGTTCCTTAAATGAAACAGCCCTTTTTTTGTGTGTTCATTTGGCTGAAATTGTCTATTGATTCACAAAAAACCCTTTGACATTTTGGGTGTAGCCGTTAAACTGTAATCGTATTCAAATATACTAGTATTTTAGTTAAACGCATTTTTGCTATTATTAGGAGGAAAAACTATGGGTGCAGATCTACTCGCCATGTTCTGGGTCCTGATCGGGATCTTGTTGCTGGTCTTCATGATCGTCAAGTTGAAGATCCACAACATCATCGCATTGATCTTATCAGGATTGTTCATTGCCTTTGCTGAAGGCATGCCGATTGCGAAGATGGTCCCGACGATTGAAGCCGGGCTTGGCAGCGTCCTACAAAGCTTAGTCTTGATCGTCATCTTCGGGGCGATCATTGGTAAGCTGATGACCGAATCCGGCGCGTCACAACAAATCGCCGATACGATCGTTGGTAAAATGGGCACGAAGTTGTTGCCTTTTGCCTTGCTGCTGATCGGGATGATCTTTGGGATGGCGATGTTTTATGAAGTCGCCTTCTTGATCACGATGCCATTGGTCATCAGTATTGCCAAAGAAGCTAAGATCCCTTACATGAAGCTGGTCATCCCCACCGTTGCTGGTGCCACGATGGGTCACTCCATCTTTCCACCACAACCGGGGCCAATGGCTTTGGTCAACGCCTTCCACGCTGACATCGCCCAAGTTTATATTTTTGGCTTGATCGTGATCATTCCAACGATCATCTGCAGTGGGGTCTTGATCCAGCGCTTCATTCCCGGCCTTGAAAAAATGCCTTTAGGCAACGTCATGAAGCCGGCTCCACGGATGGCCAAAGCAGACTTGCCAAGCTTTGGCACCTCTTTGATCACACCGCTTTTGCCAGCAATCTTGATCGTCGCTTCTTCTATTGTTAAGAACTTTACCGCTAAAAATAGCGGCCTGTATAACTTTGCGGGATTCATTGGCAGTGCTGAAATCAGTATGCTGATCACCGTGATCGTTGCCATGATCCTCTTTGGCTATAACCGCGGGATGAAAGGCACCGAGATCACGGCGCATATGACCAGCGCGATCGAAGGCATTTCTAACGTCTTGCTGGTCATCGCTGCTGGCGGGGTCATGAAGGAAGTCATCATCAACGCCGGTATCGGTGACAAGATCGTTAATCTGGTCGGTCACTCCGGTGTTTCCCCATTGATCTTAGCTTGGCTCATCACGATCTTGATCCGGATCTTGACCGGTCAAGGGGCGGTGGCGGCGATCACCGCTGCTGGTATCGTGGCGCCAATGATCGCCGCGTTCAATGTCAATCCCGTGTTGATGGTGCTTGCTTGTGCTTGTGGCAGTAACACCATGACGTTGATGTATGATGGCGGGTTCTTACTTTTCCAACAATCTTTTGGGATCTCATTGAAAGACACCTTCAAGACTTGGGGCGGTTTGGAATTGGCCAACTCGATCGTCGGCTTGATCATGGTTTTGATTTTGAACATATTCATCTGATTTTCAGCGCTAGGCCGATTGTGGTCTAGCGCTTTTTATTGCCAAAAAAAGCGGGTCAGCCCTGATCGGACTGGCCCGCTAAGTGATTTATGGCCGAAAACGCAACAAGTCACCTGGCTGACAATCTAACACCGCACAGATCTTCGCTAATGTTGAAAACCGGATTGCCTTGGCCTTACCGGTTTTTAGGATCGACAAATTCGCCATCGTTAACCCCACTGCTTCAGAAAGTTCCGTCAGCGTCATGTGCTTGGCCGCCAGCATAGTTTCTAATTCAACTTCGATCTTCATACGGTCAGCTCATTTTCTTCCTTGTAGGCTAAAGCCGCTGCCCACAACCGCTGTAATAATGCCAAAAACACCCCGACGACCATCGGGATTGCAAACAAGACCAACCCGATCAGCATCACGCCAGGCGCATCATCTTGATCCGCAAACGTATAAATCATCGGCAAGCACAGCAAAACCCCTGCCTGCATCCCCACACATGCCCACTTCAAGCGCGCCAGCAACTGCACCGCGCGTTGTGAAAATGCCAAGTTGTGATCGATCGTCGCCAACAGCTGCCAAGCAAAAACCACCGCCGCCAAAAATCCAGCGACGATCACATACAAGCCGCTGCCAAAAGGCCACGCCAGCAATGGCGAAACCCCAGACTGCAAAAGGGCCCCAGGCGCTCGCCAAAACAATACGACACCCAACGTCAACACCAACAACGTCGCTAAAACCAAACAGACCTTCAAAAACCAGCTGCGTAATTTCATCCCACACCTCCATCGTATGGTTTCAGCATAGCAGAAATTTATCGATAATCGATAAATAACCGACGCTTTTAAACAACCTTTAATAAACACAACAGCAGTCCCGTTTCAGCAAATATGCTGAAACAAGACTGCTGTTAGCGCTTTTCATGGCGGCGTAATGCGCTAATCACCCCTGCGTCTGCAGGGAATACGCAACAACTGATCCATCGAAGGCTCACCACCCAAGGATCACCCCTGCAAGCGGCAGGGAATACGCCTATAGTATACCGTGCCGCAGTGTACTTCACCAAAGATTAACCCTCGCGTGCGCGGAAACTACCAAGCAGACAGATCCTCATTACACCTTGGTTTAGGATCACCCCCGCGTGTGCGGGGAATACGCATTTTGCATTCACAGAATCATTCACAAAATGGGATCACCCCCGCGTGTGCGGGGAATACGATTTACGCGATGACTTGCCGCAGAACTTATCGGGATCACCCCCGCGTGTGCGGGGAATACGATGAGAAGGCCGATGCAGAGCCGCTCAAGGCGGGATCACCCCCGCGTGTGCGGGGAATACCTGTGAATGAAATGACCGATTTTGTGACCAGCGGGATCACCCCCGCGTGTGCGGGGAATACGGATCTTTGCCTGATAACACGCGCTCACTGTCAGGATCACCCCCGCGTGTGCGGGGAATACACCTTGCGCTGATAAGAAAGCAGCACATCCTTGGGATCACCCCCGCGTGTGCGGGGAATACTGGGTCGCTTTCAACTTTCTCTAGCGCGCGTTGGGATCACCCCCGCGTGTGCGGGGAATACCACGTCGTTCATGGTAAATGCAATATCAGCCATGGATCACCCCCGCGTGTGCGGGGAATACGCCACAGCAACCTGCGGATAATCGCGAATGTCGGGATCACCCCCGCGTGTGCGGGGAATACAGCGAGTTATATGGGGATAAGTTTACCGCCACAGGATCACCCCCGCGTGTGCGGGGAATACCATCAGCGAGTGTTTTAACGCGGTCAAACAGTAGGATCACCCCCGCGTGTGCGGGGAATACGATACTTAACGTTGCCATGATCGGCATGAATATGGATCACCCCCGCGTGTGCGGGGAATACTGTTTTGGAAGATTATCGCAGACGCAAACAGCGGGATCACCCCCGCGTGTGCGGGGAATACACATGGTTCATCCTCCATTTATGCGTTTATTTTGGATCACCCCCGCGTGTGCGGGGAATACCGTAGATTTCACCTTCTTGCCAGTCGTAAGCGAGGATCACCCCCGCGTGTGCGGGGAATACTCTCATATACTATTCCTGATGGAACAACTAGTAGGATCACCCCCGCGTGTGCGGGGAATACCACACAGCAATCACGTTACGAACGGTGTTAGACGGATCACCCCCGCGTGTGCGGGGAATACTTTTGGATTGGCGATATAATCAACCTGATTCGAGGATCACCCCCGCGTGTGCGGGGAATACGTTGTAAATTACTTGGCATGAATTATGCTAAAAGGATCACCCCCGCGTGTGCGGGGAATACCCGTCGGGCTTGGTTAGAAATTCAGCCGTACCGGGATCACCCCCGCGTGTGCGGGGAATACTAAAGCACCAGTGTTCATAAGCTCTGATCGCTAGGATCACCCCCGCGTGTGCGGGGAATACGTGGGTATCAAATCAACGCTTATCCAATACGCAGGATCACCCCCGCGTGTGCGGGGAATATGAAACGCTACACGGCTGGCTAATCAGCAACGGGGGATCACCCCCGCGTGTGCGGGGAATACATGTGATTGACTTCTGGCAAGTTGTCGGGATTAGGATCACCCCCGCGTGTGCGGGGAATACGAAAAGTATTCAATTGCATTGACCATGTCTGAGGGATCACCCCCGCGTGTGCGGGGAATACCTACGGCAATTGGTCGCTTAATGTAATAGTCTAGGATCACCCCCGCGTGTGCGGGGAATACCATAAGAAGCCATACCAAGCTAAAGCACCAGTGGGATCACCCCCGCGTGTGCGGGGAATACCAACCAGCCACTGGTAAACCTGATCGGTGTTGAGGATCACCCCCGCGTGTGCGGGGAATACAAAGAGCCCGAGAAGCCTAAGCGAGATAGCCCAGGATCACCCCCGCGTGTGCGGGGAATACTCAAGATCGAAACGATAACGAACGTGAGGGAACGGATCACCCCCGCGTGTGCGGGGAATACCATAAGAAGCCATACCAAGCTAAAGCACCAGTGGGATCACCCCCGCGTG
>NZ_RHOI01000002.1 GCF_003946165.1 Lacticaseibacillus baoqingensis
CATGTATTAGGCACGCCGCCAGCGTTCATCCTGAGCCAGGATCAAACTCTCATATAATGAGTTATTTGAATAGCTCGTTTGTTGTTCTTCACTAAGGCCGAAACCTTAGATCCGAGATTTACTAGCGAATTGACTTCGCTCATGTTTAATTCTTTTCATTTAAGAAAAGCCCTATCACATTTACGAAACTTTGTTCAGTTTTCAAAGGACTACCTTGTCGATCGATACAATCAACTTATTTAGTATATCATATCTCTCTTATCGCTGTCAACAAGAAGTTTTTGTTATTTCATTTCTTGTGAACGTCCAAGACGTTCGCGACAACTTATATATCATACCAAGTCCGCTTGCTGATGTCAAACACTTTTTTTCAACATCCTTTGGCGATCCCGGTGTTATCTAAAAGACAACTTTGATATCATACCAAGTGAGCGTATCCCCGTCAACCTTTTTTAAAATATATATTTCAATCAATTCGGAGGCATCGATATGGACACACCAAAACAATGGGATGACTTCGCTGCCACTTATGCTGCCGTACAGCGTGAATCAACGCTGCCAATCGAAACAGACGTCGCCGCTGCCCTTGACCAACAGTTTCCATTGGCACAGCTTACGGTTGCAGATATCGCTGCCGGCAGCGGCCGCTACAGTCTGCCATTAGCCCAGCACGCAAAGCACGTCTTATTAGTTGACTGGTCAAAACAAATGCTAGCCGCTGCAAAAGCGTGGCTTGACCCTCACCAACTTGATAACGTTGCTTACCAACAGCAAGACTGGCTCCAGCTGCCGGCCAAACCGCTGGCTGATCTGGTTTTTGTGAGCCAATTGCCGACATTAAAAGCCTCAGAACTACTATTACTAGAACGATTGGCGACGCATGCGGTGGCGATCAATAGCCAAAGCCAACAACACGATCACCTGCAAGCAATCGCCGCTGCCAAAATGGGCTGGCCGCTGCCATTAAGCTACCAAGCTGATCCGAAGAGAACGGTCGCATACCAACGCTTGCTGACCGCTCACCACCGGCATTGGCAACGCCAAGTCTTCACCTACCACCGTCAGCAATTGACCACGACCACCGAACTCTTACAAAGCTTTGCGCGCCCTTTTGGCTTGAAACAAGCCACCCAGCTGGCGCAAGCACTTGGCGCTGAAACGGCGCAAGCGCCAATTCCCACCACGATCACCTATCGCTTCGAACTATTGACTTGGCCTGTTTTCCAAGCATAAAAACAACCTGCCGCCTCACCCACAAAATGTGGTTGAAACGGCAGGCTGTTTTTTGCAATTGATCAAGCTTGACGCAAATTTTCGATATTGATCCGCGTGTCGACCCAAGAATCATCATAAAACCCAGTTTCATGAGAAACTAACAAGACCGCGCCAGGATATGCGATCAATGCCGCGCGCAACGCATTTTTAGTATCGTCATCTAAATGGTTGGTCGGTTCATCCATCACTAGGATATTGGCTGGTTGCAACATCAAATCCGCCAGCTTGACCTTACTTTGCTCGCCCCCGGAAAGCAGCTGCAAGGGCTTGTCCGCTTCTTCGCGCGTCAAACCAGTACGTGCCAGCACTTGGCGCAAGGGCCGTTGGCTAAGGGCCGGGTATTCCCCTAGCAAAAATTGCAACGGGCTTTGTTTTGGGGTTTGCCAGCGCAACTCTTGCTCGAAATAACCAAACACGACATTTTCGGCGACTTGCACACCCCCGGATATTGCCGGAAGCCGGCCCAAAATCGTCTTTAACAGGGTCGATTTACCGATCCCGTTGAACCCTTCCAAAGCGATCACTTCATCTTGAGCAACCGAAAAATTGATTGGCGCCAGCAAAGGCTGTTCATAGCCCACCACCAGATCATTGACTGAAACCAAGATCTGCCGCTGCACGGGTTGGTAAGGAAACTCCAAATGCGCCTTTGCCCGGGTACCTGGCGGTGTCAGGCGCTCAACATGGGCCAATTGCTTTTCACGCGAACGCGCTGCAGTCGAGCGCGACCCCGCTTTAAACTTACGAATGAAGGCCTCGGTTTTTTGGATCTGTGCTTGCTGCTTGTGGTACGCCTTTAAATAAGTCTCATGATCTTTTTCTTTTTGACGCAAGGCTTGCTTGAGACTGCCGGTGTACTTAGTGATCTGGGCAAATTCGATATCCAACACCGCATTGGTCACGTCTTGGAGAAAATCAAAATCATGCGAGATCACGATAAACGCCCCGTCAAAATCTTTCAACCATTCTGTCAGCCACTGGATATGCCCGACATCAAGATAATTAGTTGGTTCATCTAATAGGAGCATATCCGGTTTTTCTAACAGCAGCTTGGCCAAAATGATCTTCGACCGCTGGCCGCCAGACAACGCATCGACCGGGTGGTCCAAGCCGATCGCATCCAGTCCCAAACCAGTTGCCACTGTTTCGATAGTCGTTTCCAGATCGTAAAAGTCAGCGGCTTCAAGCGCCTCTTGCAACTCACCCGCTTTGGCAAGCAGCTCATCATCCAGGGTCGTCGCATAGTCAGCATAGATCTGATTCATCTTGGCTTCTTTAGCATATAAAGGTGCAAATGCCGTCTTTAAAAAATCTAAGATCGTCTGACCGGGCAACAAATTGGCATATTGATCCAAGTAACCGACCCGGACATGTTTTTGCCAAATGATCGTCCCTTCATCAGGTTCTTGCGCGCCGGTCAAAATTTTGATCAGCGTACTCTTCCCCACACCATTTTGCCCAATGATCCCGAGATGATCTTCTTTGTTCACTTGAAAACTTGCATCTTGATAAAGCTGCTTATCGATAAAACGCTGCGACAGATGCGTGACAGTTAGAACACTCATAAGCCGCCTCCTCTCATATTTTCTGAAAATTCGCCTTATTAAGGCTAGCACAGTCGTGCAATTGGCGCAAATCACGCCAGACCCATACTTTCCATTCACTTACCCGCTATGTTATGCTATGGGCAAAATCGAATCGCAGAAGGTGTCCTTTTGAAGAAAGAAAAAAATAGCTTCATGAAGTCGACGATCGAACTGATCGTATTGTTCGTCGTTGTGATCTTAGGTACGCAACTCCTCATGAAGTATGTCTTGAGCAAAGACATTGTTCAAGGTACGTCGATGCAGCCGACGCTTGAAGACGGCGACCGCCTCTATTCCGTCAGAAACAAAGCCGTTCATCGTAACAACATCGTCGTGATCGACGCGCCTGACAAACCTGGTCAGCTTTATATCAAGCGTGTGATCGGCATGCCTGGTGATACCGTCGCCGTCAAAAGCGGCAAGTTATATATCAACGGCAAGGTCCAAGCCCAGCCTTATCTCAAAACCAAGTTCATGGACGACGAGCTCAAAGCCTTTGCGACCCAACAAGGCGTCGCCATTGGCTCTGTCCAATTTACCAAAGACTTCAATATTGCCACCCTGGCATCGACTCAGTCCAAAACTGTTCCCAAGGGTGAATACTTCGTGATGGGGGATAACCGCTTGGTCTCTCATGACGGCCGCGACTTCGGCTTCATTGCCAAAGGCAAGATCCAATCCGTGGTGGTTTGGCGCTACTGGCCACTATCAAAAATGAAAACATACTAAAAAACAATGGCCTGCACATCAACTCGTGCAGGCCATTGTTTTATCTCATATTGATGCCGCACCGCCGTAGCGATCTCAGCTCACGCTGCCAGCGAGCGTTGGTAATGCCGGCGGACATTATCATAAAAACCCGCATCAACTAACTGCAGATAAGGATCGATCATGAAATCAAACAGGTGCCAAGTGATGAGCTTTAAGAGGGTCCACCCTAATAACGACAGCTGCAAGACAAAATAATCCAACTTGAACCCGCGCATCAACCGCCAAGACGCGACTAACGCTTGAAAGGCACCATAATGCCCTGACGCTGCCGCCCGCTTGCCGTCATAGTAAGCATAAAAACACATCGCCATGCCAAAATAGACCAAGATCCCCGGGATCACAAACGCGGTAAAGCCGATCACTAATAAGAAACGCAAGCCGATCGCCACCAGTAAGATGCCGAAAAAATATGTGCCATTAAACAAGCGCAATACCGCCTTGCCTGGTTGGACTGTTTGGATCTCACCGCGATAAAGGTCTAACGCGGTAAAGGCGACCCCTTGCGTGAACCATAGCATGATCAAGCTTTCCAATAAGCTTGATGAGGTGTCAGCATGATTGGCATAATACGTCACAAAACCTTGAGGGTCACTACCCATCCGCGCAATACCAAAATTACTAGCCACTGTCACCACGCTCCATGCCGCGATCAGTGTAAACACGACTGTGATCGCCCATGGCAGCAAGTTGGCGATCATCATTTGTCCCCAAACCCCGCGTTGACGCAATTGCGCCTTCGCTTGGCGTTTGATCTGCGCTCGGGTCAATAATTCACTGTCCATGCCTACCTCCTTATTTAATGTGACGAACTCGTTTGATCAGATTCTGACACCGCCACGCCCACGGCCCGTTTTTCCTTCAGCATGATCTGCCAGATTCGCCAAAGCGCCCATAACTGTTGCGGTACGGCACCGATCACCCCAAGGGATTGCGTTGCCGAATCACTGCGCACAACATGGTGATACCCCGGCTGGCCATAATAATAAAAACGACTGGTCGCCATAATATAAGCGGTATTGAACAGCTCATCTTCCATGATCGTCACATCTTCATCAAACTGCAAATGAAGCGCCGTGATCACACTGCGCCGATAAAATTTATTCCATAAGTAACCGCGCACTTTACCCACCGGCTTGAGCATTCCTCGTAACAATTGCCCCCGGGACAACTCTCGATTGCGACACAAGGAACCGGCTACCGGTTGCGGCGTGGGTGAATCTGTATAAAACGGGCTGACTAACAGATCATATGGGCCAGCTTCTAAGGCGGCCACAAAATTGCTGATATAGTCTGGTGCGACCCAGTCATCCCCGTCCATAAACGCCACATACAACCCCTTAGCCTTGGCTAAGCCGGCGTTGCGGGCTGCTGAGACACCGCGATTTTGGGCGCAATAAATCGGCTGAATGCGTGGATCTTGCGCCGCAAATTCAGCGATCACTGCTGCAGAATGATCAGTCGACGCGTCGTCGATCAAAAGGATCTGCAGATTCGTATATACCTGATCGATCAGGCTTAAAACGCTCCGCTTGAGGTACCGTTCAACGTTGTAAACCGGTACGATCACGGACACTAATGGTGTCGTCAATTGCTCACCTACATCCTTATTGTCATTAAACTCAAGCCTGGGCTTTCACCGCACCTGAATATCTTCCAGTATAACTGGCCGCTTAAGCTTAGACAAACACCGAGCCACGCGACCGATGATTATCATTCCAAATTTAATTGAAGGTTAAGGTTTGGCCACGACCAACTCGGTACCAGGATCAAACCAGGCGCGCCGCGTGGCATCGATCGGCGCATCAGTGATCAACGTATCGATCGCTGCCAGTTCAAAGCCGCGATATGTCGCCGTTGTTTTAAATTTTTGGCCTTCAGACACGACCACGATGCGCTTGGCCGCGCCAGCCACCGCCGCTTTGATCTGCGCATCACTTTCATAAACAAAATACAACCCTTGCGGCGCGATCGCCGTTGCACCGATAAAAGCCGCGTCAAAGGCCACATTTGCCAAAGTCATCAAGGTGGCTGGGGTAAAGAAAAAACGGGCGTGGTGATTCAACTTCCCGCCTAATAAACGCAGATCGACATTGCTTTTGACCGCCAATGCAATGGCATTATCCAATGAATGGGTGTAAATCGTGACTGGGATCTCAATGCTTTGCGATAACTTCAACAGCGTCGTCGAATCATCGATAAAATAGACGCCGCCAGGTTGGAGCATGGCCAATGCTGTCGCAGCCATGGCCGTTTTTTCCGCAGAAAACAACTTCTGCCGTTCAGAATAACTAGGAATCGTATGGCCAAAGGTCAAACTAACGATCCCGCCGCGCGTGCGCCGTCCGGCACCGTTAGCGTCTAACGCCACAATATCTCTTCTAGCAGTGTCGCGCGAAACGCCAACAGCTTTCATGATATCTTCAATGCTCAACTCTTGTTTGGCATCGAGTAATTTCTTGATCTGTTCAAACCGCTTCTCACGATACATCGCCACGCTAGCCACCCCATTTACTTTGATACTGTCATTATACCCGAAACCAGCAACAGAAGCAGAATCAAATGATCTAGTTGTAAAAACGCGATTAACCGGTGCAACTAAAAAATGACGTTATTTTTATATTTGTGGTGACCAGAACCCTTTAACCACGCATTTTATACCGCCTATTCCCAAATCGATGACAAACATTTGTTCTTTTGTAACAAAATATTTCGCCTTGCTAATGTAACAAACAAGTGACAATATGACGAAAACGCCGGCTTTTGTCATTCATCTGGTATCGGCCTGACACACCCATCGCCTATACTGCAAATTGTTCTAGGGGAAATGTACGAAAACAATTTAGGAGTGAAGCTTATCTTAAGCCAACGTTTACATCTATTGACCGCAGCGGTCGTGACCGCCTGTGGGACCTTATTCGCCATCAACACCACCACCAAAACAGTTGATGCCATCGATACAACGACGCAAACGCAACACCTTGTTGCTGACAAAAACAACCAACAAGCGGCGGACAACGCCACAGCGCAAACGATCGTTAAGACGAATCAAATGATCCATCCGAAGACCAACATTAAATTTGTCGTTGGGGTCAACCCAATCGCAGAAGCTGAAGAACGTGCTGAAGCGGCTAAAGCGGCGGCTGAAAAAGCGGCGGCTGAAAAAGCCGCCGCCCAAAAGGCAGCCGCGCAACAAGCAGCGGCGCAACAAGCCGCACAAAAGGCTGCACAGCAAAAAGCGGCGCAACAACAAGCAGCGCAGCAACAAGCCAGCCAACCAGCGGCGCAACCCGCAACGGCTTCGCAAACCACCACTAATAAAGGCACCTTCAAGTTAAGTTTCTACGATCCTGCTGTTTTAGGCTCAAACATGGGCTATGGCGGTGTGGCTGCCAACTTATCTGTTTTTCCTAAGGGGACACAACTGAAGATCACCCTTTCAGACGGCACCGTTTGGTATCGGGTGGTCAATGATACTGGCGGCTTTGCTGCCGGCAACCCGAACCAATTGGATGTTGCGATGCCTAATAACCAGATCCCAGCTGCAGGTATCTTATACGCCACAGTTGAAGTCGTCGGTTAAGCGATCAACCATCTAAGCACTGTTCCGGTAAGCATTGAGGAAGCCCTCGCTGCTCACCGGAACTTTTTTTGCTCATGACCAACTAAGCAGCGTGACCGGCAAATCAGCCGTGACCACTTCCTCCGCCTATTGATCAATCTCATGGCAGGGGCTGGCTAGTTGAGACAAAAATGTGATTATCATGACAATTAGGGTTGACCAAACTGAGAAAATACCTTATTATTATCATAATCATTTTAGTACGTTGAAGGGATAAGTAATCTCACGCACGGATTAAGAGAGCCGACGGTTGGTGTGAGTCGGTGTCGCTGCCGAGGTGAAAATGGTCTCTGAGTGCTGTCTAGACGAGCTATTAGTAAGTTTAGACCGGGTACGCCCGTTATTGCGTCACCGTATCGCGTTGATTAAACGCTGTACGCAGTAAGTGTTCACCGGTGACGATGAACAAAACACGGGTGGTACCACGCACAAGCGTCCCGCGGTCCTTATGGATCGCGGGATTTTTTTGTCGGCATACACAGTCAAAGGAGGCGGCCGAACATGGCTCACGTTTCGATCATTAGCGGCTTGACCCGCACGGCGCAGCGACCTGCTGCCGCGGCATTAAAAATATTGATCCTGAATCTGATGCCTAATCGCGCTGTCACGGAACGCCAATTTGCAGAACTTTTTGCCCGCTTAGAGGTCCCTGTGGCTTTGACCTTTTGCTTGCCGGACAGCCACCGGCTGCACAATAACGAAGCCGATATCCGTGCCGCTTATACGAGCTTCAGTGATATTGCCGCGCAATCTTTTGACGGCTTGATCATCACTGGCGCGCCGCTGGACCGCTTGGCTTTCCACCAAATCGACTTTTGGCCAGAATTGCATAAGATCTTGGCGTGGCGGCATACGCATGTTGCAGGCAGTCTTTTCATTTGCTGGGCAGCTTATGCCGCTGGGGCGATCGATGGCGCCTTTACCGGCAGGCAGCTCACCCGCAAGGTCTCCGGCGTTTACACCACCTCAGGCTTGACCATGCCGCAATCGCGGTTCTTTACGATCCCCCAAAACGCCGTTCGTCGCGGCCAGATCATTGCCGGCGATGATCAACTCGGCGCCACTTTGATCGAAGACGCTTCCAGCAACAGCTGGTATCTCGCAGGCCACCTGGAATATCAAACCGGGACCTTGCGTGCTGAATATTATCGCGACTATCACAAAGATCAAACGACCCCGTTACCCGCACATTATTTTGATGAAGATTATCAACCACACAATACCTGGCAAGCAGATGCAACTTATGTCTACAGTGCCTGGCTTGACTCGTTACAACCCACATGGAGGCGCGCACATGGCTAAACTTGCAACACAACTGATCCAAGGGGCCAACGGTACCGAAGATGACCGTACTGGTACCGTTGTTCCCGCATTATATCTCTCGACTGCCTTTCGTCACCCGGGTTTAGGTGAATCCACCGGCTTTGATTACTCACGCTTGACGACACCAACGCGCGCTTTGCTCGAGACCCAACTGGCCACCATTGAAAAAGGCAGCGCGGCTTTTGCCGTCAGCTCTGGTATGGCCGCCATCGATTTGGTCTTTTCCGCCTTCACCAAAACTGGCGACCACTTCATTGCCTCAGATGATCTTTATGGCGGGTCGTTTCGCTACTTCGATGAGCGCCAAGCCAAATATCAGATCAACTACGATACTTGGGATGGCGTCGACGTAGATGGGCTGCTATTGAAGCTGCAGCCGACCACCCGGCTCATTTGGCTGGAAACCCCGTCTAACCCGACGATGAAAGTCATCGATATCGAAGCCGTCGCAACTGCGGTGCACGCGGTGCGCCCCGACATTTTAGTGGCGGTAGATAATACCTTTTTGACGCCGGTTTATCAGCAGCCATTGACGCTAGGCGCAGACGTTGTCGTCCACTCAGCGACCAAATACCTCGGCGGCCACAACGACATCCTTGCTGGGGCAGTGGTGGTCAACAATGCTGATTTAGCCGAAAGTTTGAGCCAGCAGCTGACCACTACCGGCCAAAACCTAGATCCTTTCGATGCTTGGCTGTTGATCCGCTCGTTGAAGACCCTCAACATTCGGATGCATGCGCACACGGCCAACGCCCGCTACGTTGCGCAACAGCTCAAACAAACAGCTGGCGTCGACCAAGTCTTATACGCCGGGATCGGCGGCATGATCAGCTTTTATCTGAACACACAGTATGCTGTTGATACCTTTTTAAAAAACCTGCAGATCTGTTCGTTTGCAGAAAGTCTAGGCTCTGTGGAAACACTGATCACCGTTCCTGATGTGCAAACCCACCATGACATGCCAGAAGCCCAACGCCGCGCGTTGGGGATCACCCCTAATCTGATCCGCGTTTCTGTCGGCTTAGAAGACCAAGCCGATATTGCCGAAGACATTATTCAAGCCATCACCCACTCAAAGGAGTAACCACCATGCACGATTGGACTAAGATCATCAAAGCGACTACTGTTGCCGACCCCGCTACCGGCGCCGTTAATACCCCAGTGCACCTCAGCTCGACTTTCAATCAAGCCAGCTTTGATCACTTTGGCAAATTCGATTATACCCGCAGCGGCAATCCGACGCGGCAAGCCGGTGAAAAAGCCGTGGCGGCCTTAGAAGACGGCGAGTTTGGTTTTTTATATAGCACGGGGATGGCGGCGATTTCCAGCGTCTTAGAAATTTTTAGCCAAGGGGATCATTTGGTCGTCACCAAATTCGTTTATGGCGGCACGTTTCGGATCCTAGAAGACGTTTTATCTCGCTTTGGGATCTCGCATACCTTTGTCGACCCAACCGACTTAGATGCACTTGAAGCCGCGATCCGCCCGAATACCAAGGCGATCTATATCGAAACGCCTTCCAATCCGGTTTTGGCTGTCACTGACATTGCAGCGGTTGTCGCCATCGCCAAGCGCCACCAGCTCTTAACGATCGCTGATAATACCTTCATGTCACCGGTTTTACAAAAACCCTTGCGCCTCGGGGTGGATATCGTCGTCCATTCCGCTACGAAATTTCTCTCGGGTCATTCTGATATTCTTGCCGGAGCAGCGATCACCAATGATCCTGGCTTAGCCAGTCGGATCTACTTCATCCAAAATGCTTTTGGCGCCACATTAGGCGTCACTGACACCTTCTTGCTGCTGCGCGGCATCAAAACCTTAGGCGTGCGGATGGCGCAATCCAGCAAAGCCGCGCTGCAGCTGGCGGCTTGGTTAGAGCAGCAGCCGCAAGTCACCCGGGTTTGTTATCCTGGCTTAGCCAGTGATCCCGGCTACACCGTGCAGCAAAAACAAGCGACCAGCGGCGGCGCCGTGTTCAGCTTCGATGTTGGCAGTGCCGCCAATGCGAAGATCTTAGCCGAAAACCTTTCGATCCCAGAATTTTCCGTGTCATTAGGCGGGGTCGAATCGATCCTTTCCTATCCGGCAAAAATGAGCCATGCGGAAATGAGCGCTGAAGAACAGCTCGCTTGTGGGATCACGCCTGGGCTGTTGCGCTTTTCAGTGGGGTTGGAAGATCCTGCTGATCTGCAAGCCGACCTTGCCCAGGGACTGGCACGCCTCAACCACTAAATCGCAAAATGAGAAAGGAGACCGCTTATGACAACGATCAATGTCGGTTTGTTAGGACTTGGCACGGTTGGTCGCGGCGTCGCCACGATCTTAGCTCGGCAAACACCCCAACTGGCTTCACTACACTTGAAGATCACCCGCGCTGCCGTGCGGACTTTAACGCCTAAACGCCAAGCACAATTTCCCGCCATCGCATTGACAACCGACGCTTTGGCCGTCGTCAATGATCCTGATATTCAGATCATTGTCGAAGTCATGGGCGGCATCGACTTGCCTTTTGCCCTGTTAAAACAAGCCTTGAAAAATGGCAAGCAGGTGATCACCGCCAATAAAGACCTGATCGCAACGCATGGGCAGGCCCTGACGGCCTTAGCCGCAAAACACCACGTCGGGTTGAATTATGAAGCGGCGGTAATGGGCGGCATCCCGATCTTGCGGACCTTGAATACCAACTTTGCCGGTGATGCGATCACCGGTTTGGCTGGGATCGCCAACGGCACGAGCAACTTCATCTTGACGCAAATGGCCGCTGGCTGCAGCTATGCTGAAGCCTTAGCGCAAGCACAAGCCAAGGGATTTGCCGAATCGGATCCGACCAATGACGTGGAAGGCTTAGACGCGGCATACAAGTTATTGATCTTGACGCGGTTGGCCTTTGATCTGAACGCGAAGCTGGCCAATATTCATCGTCAAGGGATCACCACGCTGCGCCGAGCTGATTTTGCCGCGGCTGATTTCTTCGGCTTCACGATCAAGCCGCTGGTCAGCGCCAGGCGGCTTGATAATCAACTCGATTTGACCGTTGCCCCGACGTTAGTGCCAAAGTCGCATCCTTTAAGCGGTGTCGTCAATGAATTTAATGCCATCGTGCTGGCCAGCACGAATACGCATGAGCTCATGTTGACCGGACCCGGCGCCGGCAGTTTGCCGACTGCCAATGCTGTGATCGCCGACTTGCAAGCCACCGCCTTAGCGCTTCAAGACGGCCATACGCCTGAATTAGCGGGATTAGCGCCACAACCGAGTACCGCTTTGGACCAACCCACCCGCCAGCTGATCGCTTTGAGCACGAATGGCTTGGTCACCGGCTTAGACGTGGCCACGCAACTTGGGATCCATGGACAGATCTATGCCAGTGGTGACCAGCTGCACCTCTTGACGCAAGCCGTCGATCGCCAAACCATCGCCCAATGGCGGGACGCGTTAAATCACTTTGTTGGCATCAGCCTCCAGCATATCTTGCCGATCTTTTCCCCAGATCTGCAAGGCACCGTGACAAAATTTCAAACAGATGAGAAAAAAATTAGTTTTACCGCTTGACTTTTTGTTTAATCTCATTTACATTAGTCACAACATCAATTGAGACAAGACATTGAGTAACAAGAGTAGCTGGTCGCACATGTCAGTGAGCCGCAGTCAGTGTGAAGCGGTCATGCAGCGCCAGTGAAAGTAGGTTACGAGTCGTCACTGCGACCGTTTGGGAGTGGTGACTGGGATTGCGCCCATTACAGCAATGGAGTATCGCCGCGAACCGGTCGCGGCCGTACTTTTAGAGGTCGTGATGGTGACATCGCGGCGAAGCAAGGTGGTAACGCGCAATAAGCGCCCTTGGCAGAAGCAATTCTGCTAAGGGCGCTTTTCTTGTGGGCTCGGCCAAACCCACAAGCACCACATCTCAATGAAATCCCGAAATTTTTGGAGGTCATCATGATGCAACATTTATCCGATCACAAACTCACACGTAAAGAATATATCATTTTAGGATCCATGTTATTCGGCTTATTCTTTGGCGCCGGCAACTTGATCTTCCCGATCCATCTCGGCCAGATCGCTGGCGGCAACTGGATCCCCGCTACTTTAGGCTTTCTTTTATCTGCCGTGTTGCTGCCGCTATTGGCGATCTTGGCTATTTCTATGACAGAAAGCGACAGCATGTATCATCTCGCTCGCCCGGTTGGGCACACGTTTGCGCTTTTCTTCTTGATTTGCACCCACGCCAGTTTAGGCCTGTTGATCGCAACGCCGCGGACGGCCACCGTTTCGTTTGAAATGGCGATCCAACCGTTCATTTCTAAAGGCCAAACCCAACTCGCCTTATTGCTCTTTTCAGCCGCTTATTTCTTGATCACCTATCTGCTTTCTCGTCATCCCCAAAAGATCACTGATTATGTCGGCAAACTGCTCAATCCAGCATTGCTACTATTGTTAGCGGCCGCTTTCTTTGCCGCCTTCTTGATCAAAGGTGACGGCGCAACGCTAGCCGCCAGCACACATGCCACAGCTGCTACGGCTAATTTATCCAATGGCTTTTTACAAGGCTATAACACGATGGACGCCTTGGCCGGTTTAGGTTTTGGGGTCACGATCGTTGCAGCTTTAGGATTTTTCGGGGTCAATAACGCCACGACCCGCTCCAAAGATGTGGCCAAAGTCGGCGCCATGTCGATGGGGCTAGAAGCGATCGTTTATATCTTTTTGATCGCTTTAGGGGTGATCTCCTTGCACTTCACGAAGATCACGGCTAACGGCGGTCCAGCCTTCAATGCGATCATGACCCACTATACCGGCATGATCGGCACCGCATTGCTCGGAGCAATGACCTTATTAGCTTGCTTGACCAGCTGCATCGGGTTAGTGAGTTCCTTATCTCAAGACCTCGGGACACGCTTCCCGAAGATCGGCTTCGGAAAATTCCTGCCGATCACTTGCTTTGGGTCATTTTTGATCTCAAATTTCGGTTTGAACCAGATCATTGCGCTTTCTTCACCGATCCTGATGCTGTTGTATCCGCTGGCGATCGCTTTGATCATCTTAGGGATCTTGCATCCATTCATTGGGAAGCAAAAAACGATTTACCGCACGACCATCGGCTTGACGATGATCCCGGCGATCTTGGATGCGATCCACGCCATGCCGCCATTTATCGCCAACATGAGCTTTTTCAAGGCGATCAATGACTTCGGGATGCACTATATTCCAATGTTTTCGATCTCAATGGACTTCTTACCATTTATGCTAGTTGGTTTGCTTGGCGGGATGTTGATCGCCAAGCTCACCGGCCAATCGTTCAAAGACGCCTCGGCGCCTGCCGCCGAACTCGACTAAAACGGCGATCCCAAAAGCCAAGCAGCTTGCTTGTCTCGCCATCATGTCACCTTGCGCCTAGCTTCAGCTGGTAGCTGAAGCTAGGCGCTTTTTATCGGCATAAACCGCCTGAAACTAAAAACCGCTTTGCCTCACGCGCCAAAAAAGGGATTGTGAGGCAAAGCGGTTTATTTGTTGGGCCAAGCCGTTTCACGATGATGTGCCAGTCAATAACCGCCTGGGCCGGCAGTCGTGACGGCGGTCCCATCATCAGAATACGTGGTGGTCCCAGTAGCGGTACCATTATCATCATAAAGGGAGTAAACCGGGTTGTTCCCGTTGCTCCAGTCAAAACCAGCCTTAGTGTTCAAGTCATTTTGCTTGGTATCATAGTTAGCTAAGGTTTTGGTTTTCAGGCCCATTTCGGTGCGGACCTTATCGGAAACTTTTTGCAGTTCGTCTGTCGTGGCCACTTGATACGACCCGCCGTTGATCATGACCCCCATCCCTTTAAGCGTCGTTTGATCGATATTTTTGATACAGTCCCGATAATTCTCTGCGATCGCGACCATATCGCCAAACTTCAAACTCGTGCGCATGCTGGACGACAGTGAATTCATCACGGCTTGATAATTGCTCAATGAACTAGCAGACAAGGCTTTTTTCACGATCTGGGTGATCACCTCACGTTGCCGCTTTTGTCGGCCGTAATCACCTTCTGGATCTTCGTAGCGCATCCGCGCATAAGCCAGCGCACGGGCGCCGTCTAAATGGGCTTTGCCTTTAGTGAAGGTTTCATTGCTGACATGCGGATCGCGCCAAGTAAACGCAATATTGACGTCAACGCCGCCAACGGCATCCACGATCTTCTTCAACCCCGCCATGTTGACGGTGACATAATAGTTGATCGGCACATTCAACAACTTGGACACCGTCTTCATCGCGGCTTCGTTGCCGCCAGCGTTATAGGCGGCATTGATTTTTTGCGGTCCGGCACCGTTGCCGTCAACGATTTCAGCAAGGGTATCGCGCGGGATCGAAACCATTGTGGTACGCTTATGTTTAGGGTTGATCGTCACCAAGATCATGGTGTCTGAATTGCCCTTGTACTCACGGCCAAAATCCCCGGTATCCGTACCTAACAGTAAAATACTGATCGGCTGATCACCAGAAATATCAGATGCGGCCGCAGCTTTTGCCGATACCGGATCATACGTCTTATCGACGGCAGTTTTCGTTTGGCTATATAAGCGGACGGCGTAGCCAGCGATCAGCACCAGCAGCGTCAACAGGATCATCACGAGATAATGACCCATGCTGCGCCGCGATTTTTTAGGTTTTCTTGATCGGCGGCTTTCTTGTTCTTCCATATATTCGCTCCTATATCTAGACGTTCTCTCGTTGTATTTTACTCGGAAAACCCGATAAGCGCACGAAAATCACTAAAAAAAGTCCGTGTTATGATATTGTTAATAAAAAGTTGAGAAATGGAGTATGCCGATGTCATCATTACCTTTAAGAGAATCTGTCCCTACAGAATTGACTTGGGATCTCACCACGATCTTCCCCACAGATGAAGCGTGGCAACAAGCTTACACCGCCGCTGCTGCCTTAGGCAAACAAGCGGCCGCTCACCAAGGACAACTGGCCCAAGACCCCCAGCACTTGCTTGCCGGGATCCAAGCAGTTTTGACCGCTTATCAAGCCACAGAAAAAGTCTATGTCTATGCCAGTCTTAAAAACGATGAAGACACTGCCAATGCCACTTACCAAGGCTTCAAAGCCCAAGCCAACAGTTTGATCACCACGATCTCAAGCCAAGTCGCATTTTTAGAACCAGAGATCTTAAGTATTCCGCAAGCGACTTTGACCAGCTGGATCACCCAGACCCCAGCGCTGGAAAAATTCCGCCACTACTTGGACGCGATCACCGCCAATGCTGATCATGTCCTGCCAGCTGAACAAGAGGCCCTGTTGTCAGCGGCAGGAGACGCCTTGAATGCCAGCAGCGAAACCTTCAGCGTGTTGAACAATGCCGAGATCCAATTTGGCGTGATCGAAGACGACAACGGCAACACCGTCCAGCTCAGCCATGGGTTATATGGCGAATTGATCAAAAGTGTGCACCGCCCCGTGCGGCAAGCCGCATTTGAGACGCTGTATGCCGCGTATGCCAGCTTGAAGAATACCTTTGCCCAAACCCTAGCCGGCGAAGTCAAACGGCATAACTTCTTAGCTGCCGCACATCATTATGACAGTGCCCGCGCCGCCGCCATGGCAGCCAACCACATCCCAGAAAACGTCTATGATACCTTGACCGCTACCGTCAATGCCCATTTGGATTCTTTGCACCGCTACTTGGACTTGCGCAAACAAGTGCTCAAAGTTGATGACTTGCACATGTACGATCTCTACACCCCTTTAAACGGCCAGCCGCCGTTGAGCTACACCATTGCGGCCGCCAAAAAAACTGCCTTGCAGGCGCTGGCGCCTTTGGGTCCGGATTATCGCCAGCGGGTGAGCGAGATCTTTGACAATCGTTATTTAGATGTGGTTGAAAACCAACACAAACGTTCTGGCGCCTATTCTGGCGGTGCGTATGATACCAACCCCTTTATCCTGCTGAACTGGCAAGATTCTGTCGACGCGTTATACACCCTTGTCCACGAAACCGGTCACTCCGTTCACTCTTGGTATACGCGCCACAATCAGCCTTATGTCTATGGCGATTACTCGATTTTTGTCGCCGAGATCGCTTCGACCACTAACGAGAACCTGCTGACTGATTACTTCTTAAAAACCCAAACCGATCCCAAAGTGCGGGCTTACATCTTGAATTACTACTTGGATGGGTTCAAAGGTACGGTTTTCCGCCAGACGCAATTTGCCGAATTTGAACATTGGCTCCATACTCAAGACGCTGCCGGCCAACCGTTGACCGCCGAACGCTTGAGTACTGAATATGCGGCGATCAATGCCCGCTATTATGGCCCCGCCGTGATCCAAGATCCGCAGATCGCATTGGAATGGACTCGGATCCCGCATTTTTACTATAATTATTATGTTTATCAATATGCCACCGGGTTTGCGGCCGCTTCTACCCTTGCGGCGAAGATCAGCGCTGATCAGCCTGGGGCGGTAGCAGCGTATTTGACCTATCTCAAGTCAGGCAGTTCGCGTTATCCCATCGACACCATGCAGCGAGCTGGCGTCGATATGCGGCAGCCGGACTACCTCGAAGCAGCCTTTAAAGTGTTTGATCAACGTTTAGCCGAACTGGAACAACTACTGAAAGGATGATAGCAATGAAGATCGGGTTTGTTGGTACTGGCGTGATGGGGACTGGGATCATCAACAATTTGCTCAAAGCCCACTATGAGGTCACGGTATTTAATCGCACCAAAGCCCACGCTGATCAGGTATTGGCCAACGGGGCCCATTGGGCTGACTCAGCGCAAGCGGTTGCAGCAGCAACTGATGTCACGTTTACCATGGTCGGGTTTCCCGCAGATGTTGAAGCGACATACTACGGAGATCACGGTATTTTTGCCGGTGCCAGCGCCGGTCAGATCGTGATCGATATGACCACCAGCACGCCCAGTTTGGCGCAAAAAATCGCCCAAACTGCCACTGCACATGATATCCAAGCCCTTGACGCGCCAGTGTCAGGCGGGGATGTCGGGGCAACAAATGGGACGCTCACGATGATGATCGGCGGCGATGAAGCCACGGTCACGCAATTAACCCCGATCTTCA
Organism: Lacticaseibacillus baoqingensis; assembly: GCF_003946165.1. GTDB lineage: Bacteria > Bacillota > Bacilli > Lactobacillales > Lactobacillaceae > Lacticaseibacillus > Lacticaseibacillus baoqingensis. The sequence continues at coordinate 17,650 of NZ_RHOI01000002.1, forward strand.
AGACAATGGCCAATGCGATCAATTACTTTGGGGCTGCAGGCATGGGCCAACACGCAAAAATGGCCAATCAGATCATGATCGCAGGGACCATGACCGGGTTAACGGAGATGTTAGTCTATGCCAAAGCCGCCGGATTGGATCTTCAGCAAACCATCACCACGATCAGCGGCGGTGCCGGCGCTAACTGGAGTATGAGCAACTATGGTCCGCGGATCTTAGCAGGTGATTATACGCCAGGCTTTTTCATCAAACACTTCGTCAAAGATCTGCGCATTGCCTTAGCCGAAGCCGACAAGCTCAACATCGACTTGCCAGCCACTCAAGAAGCCAAGCGCCTTTATCAAGTCTTAGTCGATAATGGCCACGGCGATTTAGGCACGCAAGGGTTGATCACGAGTTACACCGGCTGGTAAAAGCTGCGCCAATAGGGCCAAGTGACTGAACGTCACTTGGCCCTATTGTGTGCTTGCAGGTTAATCCAGCCGCCACCGATGCAGCGCTAAAGCAATGAAATAAAAGCAAAATTCGATCGCTGCAATAAAAAAAGTCACCGGCCAATTCGTATAATAGCCTAATGCTAACCCCGCCCATACCCCGATCAATGCGGCAACGACGGAGATCACCAACATTTGCGGCAGGGTTTTACCTAAATACTTGGCCACTGCAGGCGGCAGGGTCAATAAGATAAACACTAACAATGACCCCACGATCTGGGCCCCGATCGACACGCTGATCGCCAAGATCAACAAGAAGTAAATCGAGATCAAATTCCGCCGCACGCCTTGTGCTTGTGCCCCGATCGCATCAAATGAATCAAAGGCCAAATGCCGATAGCCAAAACCCAGCGTCAATAAGACGGCTGCTGCTAGGCCTAATAACTGCCAAACATCGCTGCGCGAGATCCCAATAATACTCCCAAATAAGATCGTCGTGGCATAACTGGCACTCGCTGATGAAAGCGACAAAAACAAGATCCCTAAGCCGACAAACAAACTCGATACCGCACTGATCGATGCTTCCCGCCGAGATTGCTGCACCGATAAGCGGCCGACGGTGATCGAACTCGTGATCGTGAACAACAACATCCCATCCAGCGGCCGGATCCCTAAGAACACCGCAAACGCGGCACCAGCAAACCCCACTTCAGACAGCGTATGCGCCAAAAAGCTCATCCCGCGCGCCGTCACGAACACGCCAACGATCCCAGTGGTCAGTGCAATAAAGGTGCTGGCCAACCAGGCATTTTGCATAAAATCATAGCTGAACACTATTGCACCCCCGTCACTGGTCGCAGTTCTTTTGGCATCCGTGATTCATCCATCTCCGTGGTGCGCCGCAATTCATGGCCTTTTGGCGTCAACAAGAGATATTGCTGGGTGTAATCCTTGGCCAGCTGCAAGTCATGGGTGACAAACAATACCGTGAGCTTCAAGGTCGCGTTCAGCTCTTGGACCAGCGTCATCAGCTCGGTTTTAGTGTTCACATCCAAACTAGCGGTCGCTTCATCTAAAATCAAAAAATTCGGCGCCGTCAATAAAGCCTGGGCCAAGTATGCCTTTTGCTTTTCACCACCAGAAGCCCGGCCAAGCAGCTGATGCTGTCGCGCCGTCAAATGCGTCTGCGCCAACACTGCATCCAATTGCCGCTTTTCTTTAGGGGTATGCCAAGGAAAGCCATGTTGAAGCTGATTAAGCTGCACAAAACTGCGAATCGACAGCGGGTATTCCGGATCGATATTGCGAAATTGCGGGACGTACCCTAAGCGCATGTTGGGCATGAACTTGATTTGTCCTGACTGCGGCCGCAACTGGCCCATCAACAACCGGATCAATGTCGTTTTACCGACCCCGTTGGCCCCGATCAAGCTGGTCATCGACCCTTCTTTAAGTGCAAAAGAAAGATCGGAATAGAGTTGGCGATCATGAAAGCCAAAGCTTAGATGTTCAACCGACAGTAAGTCTGTCATATGTACCCCCAAAAGAAAATAGTAATGATTACGAATAAATAGTTTACACGTCACGGCGCTGCTTGGCTAGTATTAGCCATCAAAAAAACGGTATTTTCTAAGAAAATACCGTTTTAGGTTAATTCTTGCCTAATTCACTAAGATCGTTGGCCTTACTGAAATCGATATAGATCGTCTTCGGGTTGTCCTTCACGATCAAAATATACCCATGCCCTAAAAATGGCTTGTCCCCAGCGTAAGTCAGCGGAAATTCTTGTGCCGGCGCAAGGTCGCCTTGAATCAACAAGGCATAGAGTTCATCGTCATCATAATCATCAGAAAAGGCGATCGCCACCGGCGCGGTGACTAATTGATCAGCTTGGTTCATCAACTTGATCACGTCAAAGATCTGGTCCGTCACCGCTTTGGGGAAAACTGCACTGACCTTTTCGCTCACGTGCCGTCGCTTCGTCACTTCGTACATCACTGCCTCCTGTTGTTTCGCATTAAGTCTCTTAGTAGCCTACACCATTTTTGAGGCGCTGGCTATTAAGAGTTAATCTTGCGCGGCCACTGCCGCATTAGCGTTTGGATGGCGGCGCTGGAATCCGGCAATAGCTGCGTATGCTCCTGCCAACCGATCAGCACAATCCGTCCAAACTGGCATTAATTCGGCATAGACTGCAGCATCATCACTGGGTTGCTGCGTGTGCGTTTGCCCCACCATGTCCACGACCGCATCCAATGACGGACACAGCCCTAACGCCTGCATCCCCAACACTGCCGCGCCTAACGCAGAGCTTTCAAAGCTGTCTGGGATCGTCACTGGGGCAGCAAAAACATCGGCCAACAACTGCCGCCACAAACCGCTGCGGGCAAACCCACCAGTCGCTTGGATCGCTTTTGGCTGGCCGGCTAAGGCGGCGACTAATTGCATCACCGCAAATAAATTAAACGTGATCCCTTCTAATACCGCTTTTAACATGGTGGCGCGGTCGTGTTGCCGCGTCAACCCAATAAAGCTGCCGCGCGCATCCGCATCCCATAACGGCGCTCTTTCACCACCTAGATAAGGCAGGAACAATAAGCCGTCTGCTCCAGCTGGTACCTTGGCGGCCAAAGCCGTCAATTGATCATAATCACGGTCCGCAAAAAACGCATCCCGCGCCCAGCGCCAAACGACCCCGCCGTTATTGACCGGCCCGCCGATCACCCAGCGGCCTGGCGCCAAATAATACGTAAACAGCCGGCCATTAGGATCACACACGGGATGATCCACCACCGTGCGCACCGCACCAGAGGTCCCGATCGTCACCGCCACGGTTCCAGGTGTGATCGCTGCGACGCCAAGATTGCTCAAGACCCCATCAGAAGCCCCGATGACTACCGGGGTGTCTGCGGCGATGCCGATGAGCTGAGCAATTTCTGGGCGCATTTGCTTCAGTTGGTGATCCGTATCGACTAACTGCGGCAATTGTGCGGCGGTGACGCCAGCCAATGCCAATGCCGTCGGGTCCCAATCCATGGTAAAAATATTCATCAAGCCAGTCGCATTCGCCAATGAATAATCTTGGACGTAGCGGCCGAACATCCGGAATAAGACATAATCTTTGATTCCGATCACGTGAGCAGCTTGGGCCATCACGGCCGGTTGCGCTTGTTGCAGCCACATCAGCTTGACCAGCGGGCTCATCGGGTGCACCGGCACCCCAGTACGGGCAAACAAGGCGGCGCCGCGACCGTCCGCCCGCAATTGCTGGGCAAACGCCGCCCCGCGATTATCGGCCCATGTCAGCACTTGCGTTAATGGCTGGTCATCTGCATCCATCACGATCACACTGTGCATCGCCGCAGAGAAGCTGATGCCGGCAATCGAATGTCCCGCCACTTGTGCAACGACTTGCTTTAAGCCAGTGATCACTGCCGTAAAAATTTCCTCAGGTGATTCTTCAGCCATATCAGGCTCGGATTGGCACAGTGGATACGAGTTGTTGGCAGACGCTTGCGCGTGCCCGTGCAAATCAAAAGCAACCACTTTGGTACTGGTCGTGCCAATATCCACCCCGATCATGACTGTCATCGTTTATCCCTCCGAAACTAATTTTTTATCGACGGCGTGCCCGCCGAATTGATTGCGCAATGCCGCAACGACTTTGCCGGTCATCGTATCGTCTTCTTCTGAGCGATACCGCATCATCAAAGCGCTAGAGATCACCGGAGTCGGCACGTGCAAACGCAATGCTTCTTCAACCGTCCAAGCCCCTTCGCCGCTGGAATGCATCACGCCTTTAAGCTCATCCAATTTTGGATCATCACTAAATGCCGATTGGGCTAATGCCATCAGCCACCCGCGGATCACAGACCCATGATCCCACAACTTGGCTACTGCTTCATTATCGTAGTCAAAATCGCTCTTGGCAAGTACTTCAAAGCCTTCACCGATCGCTTGCATCATGCCATATTCGATCCCGTTGTGCACCATCTTCAAATAATGGCCGCTGCCTGCGGGACCGGTATATAAATAGCCATCCGTTTGGGCGATCGCTTGAAAAATCGGCTCGATCACTGCAAAGGTCTTCTGATCGCCACCGATCATGAAATTGCCATCATGGCGCGCGCCAGCCATGCCGCCAGAAGTCCCAGCATCAAAGAAATGGATGCCGTTGGCGGCTAATTGTTGGGCATGCGCCATCGAGTCGCGATAAAACGAATTGCCGCCATCGATCACGATGTCACCGGCACTTAACGATTCTGCCAAAGCATCGATACAGCTTTGCGTCGGGTAACCTGCAGGGACCATCAACCAAACGATCTTAGGCGTTGGCAAAGCGGCGATCATGTCATCCACTGTCGCATAGGCCACCGCCCCAGTTTGGGCCACGATCGCCCGCGCATCCGCATTGAGATCATATGCTGCCACCGCAATTTCATGGTCGCGCAGGTTGCGCACCAAGTTCATTCCCATTTTACCTAAGCCGATCATCCCGATATTCATCGTCAAAAAGCCTCCTTGTTTGCCCTAAGTATATGAAAATGTTTTACACATATCAAGTAAAACTGATGAAAATTGTTTTCTTTTGGTGTCACCAGTTTCACGCATTCGTTGGCAATCATGCTATACTGTAGGCCGGAGGATCTATCATGCACAACTTCGCCTTGCAATTTAAAGCTAATCAGCAACGGCTGAGCACCAAAGAGCGCGCTTTAGGCCAGTTTTTATTACAACATCAACAAGCCGCCAGCACTTGGTCGATCTCAACTTTGAGCGCCAAGACTGATATTTCCACGGCGACGATCTCACGCTTTGCTAAAAATCTGGGCTATCCAAATTTTCAAAGCCTGCGTTTAGCCCTGGCAATGCCTCAAGGCAAGCATCAGCTTTTTGAAGAGATCGGGGAACATGACTCGCTGTTGACCATGGCAGATAAGGTTTTTTCTGCAAACGTGGATGCGCTTCAAGCGACTGCCAGCAATCTCACCGAAACCCAGCTGCAAGAAGCCGTCACCTTATTGACCACTGCCAATCAAGTCGGCTTGTACGGCTTAGGGGCCAGCAATTTGGTCGCCTTAGACGGGTACCATAAGTTTTTACGGACCCCGATCAACGCCACTTATGCCAGTGATTTTCACATGCAGCTAATGGCGATCACCCGCTTGACCCCAGCAGATTGCGCCATCGTGATCTCCCATACCGGGACCGATCGCGACGCGCTAGCCTTAGCGCAGGTGGCCGCAGACCATCATGTCCCATTGATCGTGATTTCCGGGGCGGCAAAATCGCCGATCGCCAAGCTCGCGACGGTTTTGCTGGTGGCGGTCGCAGAAGAAACTCAATATCGCGTTGAAGCCTTGCACGCCTTAATTGCCCAATTATCGTTAATGGACACGTTATTTATTTTGTGCGCCGTGCATCTGGATCAAGGCGCCGCCGCGGTACTCGAACAGATCCGCAAGACGATCCATAAAACGCGCAAATAACCGGCATCGTTGCCAAACCAAACGCCGCGTCCGGATCCCTGTTGAATCAACAGGCGATCCGGACGCGGCGTTTATGGTACAGCTTTAGAAAGTGGCAGTGTCTGGATCGGTGTAAGTCCCAGCCGTCCCATGCAAGGCATCGATCACTTCCATATCATGGTGGCTCAGCTCAAAATCAAAGAGCTGTGCGTTTTCTTGGATCCGCTGTGCATGTACTGATTTTGGTAATGGCAAGAAGTCGTTTTGCAAAGACCAGCGCAAAACCAGCTGCGCGACTGACTTATGGTAGCGTGCCGCCATTTTTTTCAGTTCTGGCACGGCAAAGATCTTACCGGTGCCTAGCGGGCTATAAGCCTCATTCAACATGCCATGTGCTTTGTTGTAAGCAACCAGTTCAGGTTGCATTTCGGAAGGATTCAAGAAGATCTGGTTGACCATTGGCGCCACCGTTGCCGTTTTGGCTAATTCTTCCAAATGATGCTGGCGGAAATTCGACACGCCGATCGCCCGTGCTTTACCAGCCTTTAGGATCTCTTCCATTGCCCGCCAAGTCTCGGCATTGACGGCTTGCCAATTGTCACGGAACTTGATCGGGTTTGGCCAGTGGATCAAATAAAGATCCACATAATCCAGCCCCAGCTTCGTCAAACTGGTATCGATCGCCGCTTTGGCGGCATCATAACCATGATCTTCATTCCATAACTTCGTCGTGACAAACAGGTCTTCACGCCGCACGCCAGAAGCTTTGATCCCGGCGCCAACGCTTTCTTCGTTCCCATAAGCAGCCGCTGTGTCGATATGCCGATACCCCGCAGCGATCGCCGCTTCAACGCTTTGCTTGGCCACCTCGCCATCAGGGGTTTGCCAAGTGCCGAAACCAACGATCGGGATCTCAACACCATTCGTCAACGTGTAGGTATCCGTTAATTTTGTTAAATGTGCCAAATCATGATCCTCCTTCTGTCTGAAAACAAAGCTTTCACTTATGGTATCTAATTTATACGTTAACACACTGCAACGCAATAACGCACTTATAAGTGCCTAATCCGCAGCCGGCTTAAGCATCCAAAAACGCTGGCAGCGTCAAGCCGCCAGCGCTTTTCATGTGCCAAAATCGGCTATTCAGCCATGAGTGCTGCCAGTTGCGCTTGTCCTTGAGCGACACTGGCACGAAAAGCGCGCCCTAGCATCAAGGTCTTATCGACAATGATACTTTGCGCATCGATCACCTGATACGGGTGGTCTGGGGCTTTTTCTTGAGCTAAGGACAATTCGGTACATCCAAGCACGATCACGTTGACGTTAAAGCGCTCATGCATCTGTTTAAGGATCTCATGATATAACTCACCGTCGACTCGGTTGTTTTCCTTGATGTCTTGATAGATCAGCGTCATGACCATTTCTTGGATCTGGGCATCGCCTAAGACGACTTGGCACCCATGCGATTCAATTTCCCGCGCGTAGATCCCATCTGCCAAGGTGCCTTTGGTCGCGATCAAGCCGATCCGCGATTCATGCGGATATTGTTGGGCCATTTCTTTGATCGCCACGCGCGGCATATGCAGCAACGGTACCGATGTGGCCGCTTGCAGCTGATCATAGAAATAATGCGCCGTGTTGCACACCATCACCATAAAATCAGGCTTTAACAGGCTTTGTTGGCGAATATCATCCAATAGATCCGGGTAAAAATTCTGCTGGGTATGATCGAGAATATAACTGGTTCGATCAGGGACCGAAGCATGGTTCACGAGCACATAATCCAGATAGTCTTGATCTTTTTTGGCCTGGGAGCGCTCATTGAGCAACCGCACATAACTTTCTGTTGCAGCGGTACCCATCCCCCCGATGACCGTAAAAAAGCGTTGCATGCTTAACCTTCTTCCAATTCATTAGCGATCTCTTGTACAACATGCGTATCTTGAGGCCATGGGGTATCCACACCGCGCACCTTTTGGTATGGATCAGCCCCTTTGCCGGCAACGATCACGACATCCCCTGGGCGACTGGCCGTCATCGCTTGGCGAATCGCTTCTTTGCGGTCAAGGATCGTGTGCACGGTGACCTTGTCATGATCGATCCCGTGGTCGATTTCGGCTGCGATTTCGGCTGGATCTTCAAACCCAGGATCATCCGTGGTGAGATAAGCGACACTGGCGTATTCCGTGAGCACTTTGGCAAAGCCTGGGCGTCGCGAAACGCCTTTATCACCAGGGCTGCCGACTACGACCAAGAGTTTGGGATCATTGTATTCTGCCTTCAAAAAATGCATCAAGGCTTTCATGCTGCCATAATTATGGGCATAATCAACATACACCACCCCATGGCCCTTAACGGCAAATTGCTCCATCCGTCCAGGGATCTGCACATTAGCGATGCCGGGATTGGCTTTAGCCGCATCGACCCCAGCCAACCCGCCGCCGATCACCGCCGCCGTGGCATTACTTTCGTTGAAATCCCCGATCAAACTTAAATTATACGGGCCGCCAACATTTAACGCGGCGGCTTTTTCAGTCACCGGCACTAATGTGAAGCGACTGCGCGTCGTATCTAATGTCTGGCTTTCAAACCGGAAGTCAATGGCAATATCTGACCGTTGCGGCTTGAAATCGGCACTGGCAAACAAGTAGATCGAATCAGGATACGTCGTCGTCGTCGCTGCCGCATAAACTTCATCGAAGTGTTCAGTTTCCGCATTGATCACGACTTTACGGGAGTTGACCAACAGTTGCATCTTGTTATGCAAGTAATTGGCAAAATTGGGATGCTCATTCGGCCCGATATGATCTGGTGTGATATTCAAGAAGAAGCCCACATCATAAGTCAATCCGAAGACGCGGTTGCGCAAATAGGCTTGACTGGAGACTTCCATGACTAAATGCGTCATCCCATTATCAACGGCGACGCGCATATCATGAAAAAGGTCTAAGCTTTCCGGCGTCGTCAGATCTGACTTGAAGCGTTGATCCGGGTTAGGCCCGACGATACGATCCAAGGTCGAAAATAATGCTACCCGCTCAGGATGCGCTTGTTCTAAGATCCCACGGGTGAAATAAGCACTGGTCGTCTTCCCTTTGGTGCCAGTAAATGCGATCACGAAGAGATCATCTTGCGGGAAATCGTAAAATGCGGCACTTAAGATCGCCATGGCCTTCGTGACATTGACCACGATCAGCGCATTCATCCCGTTACCTTCAACATAGGGTTTTTCTGCGACGTAAGTCACCGCCCCGTTGTCTTTGGCCATGGATAAATAGATCGGACGAAAATGACTGCCCTTACAGAAAAACAGGCTGGGGCCAGAGACTTTACGGGAATCATAGGCGATACCAGTCATGTCAGTGTCGATCGAATTTTGAACCGCACTGCTTTTAAGCAAATGATGTTCTTTGAGTAGTAAAATACATGCATTTAGTGATAATGCCATGAAGATTCTCCTTACATGAGCGATTGTGATCAGTCGCATAGGTAATCCGATTATACCATAATCCTTGATTACACGGTGATCGCCACAATAGTGACAGTATAGCGGCCGGCCGGGGCAGGTACGGTCACTGACGCCCCGACTGACTGGCCGATTAAAGCCGCCCCTAACGGTGAATCCGCGGCTAGGTTATCTGGCGCTAAGCCGGCTTCTTTGGGTCCGACTAAACGATAAACCGCTTGGTCCGCCTCAGCGGCAAAAGCGACCGTCACCTGCGTGCCAATGGCCACTTGATCGCCGGTTGGCAAAGGCACCACTTGCGCATAGCGGATCAATTTATCCAAGTAGCGCAGGCGGCTTTCCAGGTGGCGCAAGTCACGTTTGGCTGCACTATAATCTGCACTTTCTGAGCGGTCGCCTAAGGCAGCTGCCGCTTTTAACTGGGCGATCTTGGCTGGACGGTCATGTTGCAAAGTCACCACTTGCGCCTTTAATGCCGCCAAGCCGCTTGCTGTGATCTGATGATATTGCATCCTTTTACCTCCTACGGTTAACTGTAGCGCGTTTTAGCCGCAAATTAAAACCCAAGACCAAAGCCTCGGGTTTTTAGATCATGTCCATTGCGCTAACAAGTCCCCAAAATATTCCCCCACACCGCGCATGATCAAGACAAAGACATTCGCTTTTTTCACCGTCTGGGCGGTTTTGATCGTTACCGTTTGGGCGGTTTGACCATTGAGGTAGCCTAAGGGATCATCTTTAGCCGCAACGGTCAAAGTCCCCACCGCATGCGCTTTGGCGATCGGCGCCAAGACGCGTTTGGTTTGGCCTTGATAGGAATATTGCAGTTGGGCTGCAGTGGTCGCTTTAGGCACATAAAGCGCCAGCGTCTTATCAGCGACCAAAGGGACCGTTCCTTGTTGGCCGTACTTCACCGCCAATTGGGTATGTCCAGGTACCGCTTTGCCTGCAGTGGCCACTGTCATCAGCTTCCAATTGGCAAACGTGGTGCGCATCAATTTTGCCGTTTGGACAAACCGCTTATCATCCCCACTGCCATTAGCGTGCATCACCACAGTAATGATCCGCATACCATGTTGCGTTGCCGTTCCGGCAAAACAATCCCCGGCACGATCCGTCGTTCCGGTTTTCAAGCCGTCAACGGTGAAGTCTGACTGCGCCGTGGCCAAGCCAGGTAACATGGTGTTGTAATTCGCCATTTTGGTGGCATCACTATTACCGGAATCAAACAACATTTCTTTGATACTCGTGGTTGCCAATGTATCTGGGTAATCTGCAATCAAGTGCTGTGCAACAATGGCCACATCTTTAGCAGATAATAAATTCTGATCGGTATCCGTGGTTTGCGGATAGCGATCGACCGCTGCCAGTTCATTGTTATCTAACCCGCTGGCATTGATGATGGTGGCATCGCTGATCCCCCACGCTTTGAGCTGTGCGCGCATTTGATCGATAAATTTGGCTTGATTGCCAGCGACCGCATTGCCTAACAGCATCATGGCCGCATTAGCGGAATAAATCAGACTGGCTTGATATAAGGCCTTGATCGTATACTGGCCATCTTGGCGTAAAGGCACATTGGACAACTGCTTGTCTTGACTCAACGCATAGATATTCGCATCTGGCGTTACCGTTGTCGTCCATTGCAATTTGCCTTGAGCGATCGCCTGACGCACCAAATAAATGCCGATCAGCTTAGTCATTGAAGCGATCGGCAGCGCTTGATCGGCATTTTTGGCATAAAGGATCTTCCCGGTCTTCGCTTCGATCGCCAATGCGGCACTGGCGTCGATATCATCAGTCGTCGCCGCATGGGCCATCACGCTAGGCGCGCCGCCTAGCCAAATACTGACACTGGCGATGGCCACGATCAAGCTGCGCCATAAGTTAGCCATGGATCGTCTCCTCCTCTTTCGTCTGCAGCCCTGGATCAGGGCGCTTCAGTGTGGTCCCAAGCTTCAGCGGCAAATGAATCACGAAACTCGTTAATTCAGGGGTCGAGTCGGCATAAATATAGCCGCCATGTAAGCTCACAAATGACTGCGCGATCGCCAACCCCAAACCAGACCCGCCGGTTTCTTGTGAACGCGACCCTTCCACCCGATAAAAGCGGTCAAACAATTGACTCAACGAATGGTTAGGGATCTGTTCACCGTCATTTGAGACTTTGATCACCGCTTCAGAACCGACTTTTTGCGCGTCTAAGTAGATGTGTTGCGCATTTTGCCCATACTTCAAGGCATTGGTGAGCAGATTATTGAACACCCGCCCAAGTTTTTCGGTGTCTGCTTCCATCATCAAAGGATTCGGCTCCCCAGTGACTTGGATCGTGATCCCTTTTTTCTCGGCTTCCAACTCAAAACTGGCGGCCAACTGCTCGAGCATCGCAATCATGTTGAAGCTAACGGTATTCAGCGGGGTCGTCGTTTGCCGCGCCTTCGTATATTCAAACAAGTCCTCCACCAAGACCTTCATTTGTTTGGCCTTGAGATAAGCCGTATGCGTATACTTGACCAGTTCGTCTTCACTGCGGTATTGCTTATCTTCGATCAACCCGAGATACCCAATGATCGAGGTCAATGGCGTCCGGATATCATGCGAGACATTTGTGATCAATTCGTCTTTACTCTTTTCGATCCGCCGCTCTTCTTCCATCGAGTTGACCGTCGATGCAACCAAAGCATTGATACTGGCCACGACTTTTTGCAGATCAGAATTGACTTCAAAGCGAATACGATGATCCAAATGGCCATCGGCGATATAATGTAATTCCGCGATCACATGCCGCATTTGCATCTGTCGGTAGCGCCTGATCAACCGCCAATAAACGACAATCGCATCCACGATCGCCATCCCGCTAACGACCAAATTACGCCAACTCCAGAGATGCACGTTATCTTGGCCAAACGTCATCACCTGCTTGATCCCCCAAATCGAGTTTTCCAAATGCGGGTCAGCTGCAATGATCTGTTTGCCCAACACGACCACCGCCAAATTGAGCATTAACAGCAAGATCACGGTGATCAAGCCTTCGCCCCACAATTCAGATTTTTCTTTGCGGGTCAGATGGACCTTTTCCATGGTTTATCCCTCAACTTTGTACCCAACACCCCACACAGTTTCGATCACTTTTTCACCATCAGTCGCTTCTTCGATCTTGTCACGCAAATGCGAGACATGCACCATCACGGTCTTGGCCGAAACGATCGATTCTTGCTGCCAGACGCGTTCAAAGATCTCATCCGCTGAAAAAACGCGGTTGGGATGGCTTGCAAGTAAGTATAAGATGCCAAACTCTAAGGCGGTCAATTGGATCTGCTTACCAGTCAAAGTCGTCACTTCATGACTATCCTTTTTGATCGTCAAGGGGCCCACTTCTAAGACATCTGGTTCTGGATTGGTGACCTTGTTTTGGCTGCGGCGCAACAAACTTTTGACTCGCGCCATCACCTCTAGCGGGTTGAATGGTTTGGTCACATAATCATCCGCGCCGGTGATCAGCCCTTGGATCTTATCCATATCGCCAGTTTTGGCCGAAACGATAATGATCGGGATCTGTGAGTCTTTGCGTACTTCTTTGACCACTTCGATCCCCGACATATTCGGCATCATGATATCCAAGATCATCAGCGAAATATCTGGTGTCGTTACCAGCTTGGTGATCGCTTCTTTGCCAGAATAAGCCGTAATGGCTTCATAGCCTTCATTTTTAACGTAAATACTGAGTAATTCAACGATTTCTTTATCATCGTCTACAATTAAGATTTTCATCGCGATTCTCCCATTGTACAGTTATGCATCATCGTTCATTGTATCAAAAGCGTCTGGGCTGTGCTGACCAGAAGGCAAAACATGTAAAAAATTAAAGGTCCCCGTCCTTCAAGGTGCAAAAAAGCCGGGCCCTGATCGGCCCGGCCATGCGGTGCTTAAACTGTGACTTTATTCGACAGAGTAGTTCGGTGCTTCTTTAGTGATCTGCACATCATGTGGGTGGCTTTCTTTTAAGCCGGCCCCAGAGATCTGAATGAACTGAGCGTTATCTGATAACGCTTGGATCGTCGCGGCACCAACATAACCCATACCAGAACGCAACCCGCCGTCCATTTGATAGATCACATCGGCCAAGCTGCCTTTATAGGCTACGCGTCCTTCGATTCCTTCTGGTACCAGCTTCTTGGATTCATTGACCCCGCTTTGGAAGTAACGATCACTGGAGCCATGGCCTTGTGCCATCGCGCCGATCGATCCCATCCCGCGGTAAGTCTTAAAGCGCCGGCCTTGATAGATCTCAAAGCTGCCTGGGGCTTCGTCAGTCCCCGCTAACATGGAACCTAACATCACAGCAGAACCGCCGGCGGCCAAGGCCTTAACGATATCACCGGAGAACTTGATCCCCCCATCGGCGATAATCGTCTTGCCACGCTTACGCGCTTCTGTCGCGGCGTCATAAACCGCCGTTAATTGCGGGACGCCAACACCGGCAACGATCCGCGTCGTGCAGATCGAGCCTGGTCCGATCCCCACTTTGACAACGTCGACACCAGCATCATATAAGGCCGCAGCCCCTTCTGCCGTCGCGACATTACCCGCGATCAAGGTGACCTTCGGGAAGTGTTCGCGGATCTCTTTGATCTTGCGCAAAACGCCAGCAGAGTGGCCGTGCGCCGTATCGATCACCAAGGCATCCACGCCAGCGTCTAACAGCGCTTGGGCCCGTTCAAAGGTATCTGAAGTGACCCCAACCGCCGCTGCAACCAACAACCGGCCATGATCATCTTTAGCCGCATTCGGGAATTCAACAACTTTTTCGATGTCTTTGATCGTGATCAAGCCAGATAAGCGGCCTTGTGCATCGACTAATGGCAGCTTTTCGATCTTGTGCTTTTGCAAGATCGCTTCGGCTTCTTCTAGGCTGGTCCCGCTTGGCGCGGTGATCAGATGATCTTTGGTCATGACAGTACCGATCGCCACCGCATGGTCAGACACATAACGCAGATCACGATTTGTAATGATCCCGGTCAACTTCCGCGAGTCTTTAGAGTCAACGATCGGCACACCGGAGATCCGGTATTTATGCATCAAGTCATTAGCTTCTGAAACCGGATCGTTGGCCGTCAGGAAAAACGGATTGATGATCACTCCGTTTTCAGAACGCTTAACGGTCAAGACTTCATCAGCTTGTGCGGCAATACTCATGTTCTTGTGGATGACCCCTAATCCACCTTGGCGGGCCATGGCGATAGCCATGTTGCTTTCGGTGACGGTATCCATCCCAGCAGAGAGAATTGGAATATTGAGCTTCAAATTATCCGCGAGTTGAACGGAAAGATCGACATCTTGTGGCAGGACGTGACTTTCAGCAGGTATCAATAACACATCATCAAATGTAAAACCGCGGCGCGCAAACTTTGTCTCCCAATTACTCAAGTGGACAGCCCTCTTTCGTTTTTTGTTGTTGACCAGAATAGCATTCGCACGGAAAATCGTCAATTACTTCTTGTTGAGCAAAGAAAAAAGCCCGTCATAGCGGGCTTTTTAAATGAGAATCAACTCATTTTATCCAGCTTTCATGCCGAACATTACGCTAATATTCGTGCATAGAGACGCTTAAAATTCATTTCACGTCGAATGAAAATCTAATAAAAATAATATTTGTTCGGGAATTATCCCATGGCCATGATCCCATCGAGCTGATAGCGCCGCTTGAGATACCAATGGCCCCCATAAGCAATGACGGCTAGGCCTAAGTAAACGGGCCATGGCGACGGGTTGGTCAATGGCGACTTCACCAGCGCCAAACTGCTAGAAGCGATAGACGCCAACATGACCAGTGCCACCCCTGCTAGCATCAAGATCCACGTCTTAGGCCGCTCTTTTTTCGGCTTATGGGTCCATTGGTTGTAATAGGTAAAGATGAACCCTGCCGCGATGGCCATGATCAGCAATGACGCGATCCCACTAGCCCCAGTCATTTGTTTCGGCTGGATATACGCCATGATCCCGTAGATCAACGCAAAAATACTGATGAAAAAGAGGCTCAAATCGATCCCGCTCAGCCAAAATGGCACTTTCTTCTTCGGCTTGGGAGCATTGATCAAGCTTTCCGCTTTGACCGTCACCGGCCCGTACAATTGTGTCGCTGGCTTGCCTTGGCGCTGTGCGGCGATCATTTCCGGCAACAATTCAGCTAGGAGCTTTTGCTCTTGTGCTTGGGTATATTGATGTTCAGTTAAGATCCGCCGCAACTTAAACACATATTCGTCGTTTTTCTTGGTCAACTGTTGTAATAATGCATCAACATCGACGGCTGGTGCTGTTTCTTCCGGTGTGTTCTTTTTATCCGCCACTCCGTTATCCCCCTTGAATGATCTATGCTATAGCGACTGGTATCAAACGTTGAACCGGAACTCGATGATATCCCCATCTTGTACCTGATACTCTTTGCCTTCAGAGCGCAAGCGTCCCGCTTCACGCACCGCTGCCACACTGCCGTATTGATCAAGATCGGCAAAGCTCATGGTTTCTGCACGAATGAAGCCGCGTTCAAAATCAGAGTGGATCACGCCGGCAACTTGAGGGGCCTTCATGCCGCGCTTGAACGTCCAGGCGCGCGTTTCTTTGCCGCCAGCCGTAAAGAACGTTGCCAACCCTAAGAGCTGATAAGACGCCTTGATCAACTTATCCAAGCCTGATTCGCTGACGCCTTCTGCTTCCAAAAAGTCCGCCTTATCCGCGTCATCTAACTCCGCGATTTCTTCTTCAGTCCGGGCAGAAACCGCGATCACTTCGGCATCTTCTTTAGCCGCATAATCTTCGATCACCCGCACGTATTGGCAGCTTTCAGGATCGGCCATATCATCTTCGGCAATATTAGCCACATACAACACTGGTTTGGTAGTCAAGAGGAACAAGCCTTTAACGATTTTTTGTTCGTCTTCTGTAAAGTCAAGCGTCCGCACCGGCTGCCCTTCTTCAAGCGCTGGGCGGATCTTTTTTAGCACGGCAAATTCGGCAAGGGCCTCTTTGTCTTTGGTGCGCGCAATTTTTTCGACTTTAGCATAGCGCTTATTGACACTGTCCAAATCTGCCAGGGCCAATTCTAAGTTGATCGTTTCAATATCATCCAGTGGATCAACTACCCCAGTGACACTGGTGATCTCGTCATCGTCAAAAGCCCGGACCACATGCACGATCGCGTCGACTTGGCGAATGTTTTCGAGGAACTTATTCCCCAGCCCTTCGCCTTTGGATGCGCCTTTGACGATCCCGGCAATGTCGGTGAACTCAAAAGTCGTGTGAATGATCTTCTTGGCGGGGATCAATTCATCGATGCGTGCCAAGCGTGCATCTGGCACTTCGACCATCCCGACGTTTGGATCGATCGTCGCAAATGGGTAGTTCGCCATTTCGGCCCCTGCTTTGGTGATCGCGTTAAAAAGTGTCGATTTGCCGACGTTTGGCAATCCGACGATACCTGCTGTTAAAGCCATTAAATTCACTCTTTTCTATTGATCTTGGTGTTTGGTCAGAACTTTTTTCATTTTCCGATCGAAGTCATGTCGCGGCATCATCACGATATGGCCGCATCCGGTACAGCGGATCTTAATATCCATCCCCACCCGAATGATCTCCCAATCGTTGACGCCGCAAGCATGAGGCTTTTTCATCAAAACATGATCGTGTAAAGCGTACATGAATCGGCCTCCTTAGTCCAGATTGACATCTAACAATGCTAAGATCCGGTTCAAGTCATTGGGATCGGTAAAATCGATCTCGATTTTGCCTTTGCCCTTAGTGGACTGCGCGATGTTGACTTTAGTCCCGAAGCGATCGCCTAGTTGGTTTTCACTGGCCTGCAGATAAGGTGACTTTTGCACCGATTTGGCTTTGGGTTTGGTCCCGCCGGCATTGAGCTGATTGATCAAATGTTCAAGCTGCCGCACCGTCAGATTTTCCGCTACGACCCGCTTGGCGACGGCCGGGATCTTCTTTTTATCCTTCAAGCTCAGCAGCGTGCGCGCTTGGCCCATCGACAGTTGTTTTTCGTTGAGCAGCTGCTTGACAGACGCAGGCAGCGTCAGCAGCCGCAAGTAATTAGCGATATACGGCCGGCTCTTGCCTAAGCGTTGTGACACTTCCGCTTGCGTCAAGTCCAGCTTTTTGATCAACGTATCGTATGCTTGCGCCTCGTCTAGCGGCGTCAGATCTTCGCGCTGCAAATTTTCCAGCACGGCGATTTCCATCATTGCCGGGTCATCGAAACTGCGCACGATTGCTGGGATCGTTTCTTTGCCTGCCAGCTTTGAGGCCCGAAAACGCCGCTCACCGGTGATGATCTCATAGCCATTCACCGATTTGCGCACAATGATCGGCTGAAATACCCCCGTATTGCGAATCGACGCGGCCAAATCAGCCAACCCAGCTTCGTCAAAACTTTTCCGCGGCTGGTAAGGATTTGGGCGGATATCCGCCAAAGGCAAGTCTTCAACGTTGCTCAACGTGGTATCGGGACTTTCAAACTCTTGAAAAATCGCATCGATGCCGCGTCCCAGACCTTTGCTATTCTTATTCACCATGGGCAGCTAACACCTCCTGGGCTAATTGCGTATAGACTTCAGTACCCTTAGATTTAGGATCGTAATCCACGATCGGCAACCCATAACTCGGCGCTTCCGCTAAGCGGGTGATTCGCGGAATAATTGTTTCATAAACCTTGTCGCCAAAATATTTGCGCACTTCGTCGATCACTTGCGCGCCTAAATTGGTCCGGCGATCATACATCGTCAACAACACCCCTTCGATGCTCAACGACGGATTGAAGTGTTTTTGGACTAGGCGCACCGTGTTCAAGAGTTGGCTCAGTCCTTCAAGGGCATAATACTCACTTTGGACCGGGATCAAGATCGAATGTGCCGCGGTAAACGCATTGATCGACAACTGGCCAAGTGACGGGGGACAGTCGATCAAGATATAATCATAGTCTTTCTCGACAGCGGCTAAGCCAAGTTTCAAGCGCATTTCCCGCGCCATTTGACTCGTCAATTCGATTTCTGCACCGGCTAATTGGATCGTTGCCGGCACGATCCAGAGATTTTCGTGTTGGGTTTTCAACAACGCCTCAGCAATCGGATCTTCATTGACCAAAACGTCATAGATATCTTTGGTGACCGCCGGCTTTTGGATCCCCACGCCACTCGTCGCATTTCCTTGCGCATCAGCATCAATGATCAATACCCGCTTCCCGGCATTAGCCAGACACGCGCCTAAATTGATCGTCGTCGTGGTTTTGCCTACGCCGCCTTTTTGGTTTGCAACCGCAATGATGTGTGCCATAGTGCCTCCTATTTTTTCGGTAACTCGATCACGATACGATAAGCATCTGCCGCGTCTTCTTCCGTCATCTTCACCTGCATGCCGGCATCTTTGATCAAATGCACCGACTTCTTCAAGGTATTGATCGCCATGCGCGTGTCATGGCTATGCGGCGTCCGTCTTTTTTTAGCCGGTTTACTCGGCGACGCTTGGGCCTTAGGCGGCTCAGCAGCGGCTTGGGCCAGCTCGGGATGCAAGATCGCTTCGGCGGCTTGTTGCGTCTCTTTGACGGTTAGCCCTGAAGCAAGGATCTCATGGAGCAATAACTGCTGGTGATAATCGTCCACGCGCAATAGTTCGCGGCCGTGGCGCTCACTGATCTCGCCATTCATGATCGCTTGTTGCACCGGTTCTGACAACTTCAACAACCGCAATTTATTCGCGACAAAAGACTGGCTTTTCCCCAATTGCGCTGCCAGCTGTGCTTGCGTCAAATGATTCAGCTCCATCAACGCGGTATACGCTTGCGCCTCTTCAATCGCGGATAAGCCTTCTCGTTGTAAATTCTCGATCAACGCCATGGCGGCAGATTCTTCGTCGCTCATCTTTTGCACGATCGCCGGCGCCTTTGCCATTTGCAGATACTGCATGGCCCGAAAACGCCGTTCACCAGCTACGATCTCATATTGTTGCGGGGCATACTCGCGCAAAATGATCGGTTGCAACAACCCGTGTGCTTTGATCGTTTCGGCAAGTTCTGTGATCGCCGCTTCGGTGAAGACCTTCCGCGGCTGGAACCGATTAGGTACGATGGCAGTCAGCGGGATCTCTTGCACGCTAAGGCCTGGTGTAAGCTCCTTTTTACGGCCAAAAAATGGTAACGCCATTTTACTTCCCCCCTAACGGCAACTTGCTTGGTGTTCCTGGTTTGCGTGGGTATGCCTTAGGTGTCGCCTGACGCTTGGTGATCACGATCAAGCTGCGAGAGTCGCCGGATTCAGGCAGGGTCAGCGTCTTAGCAGCCGTTATTTCACCGCCTAACGTGCGGATCGCCGTTTGGGCCAATTCCAGCTCGGCATCTGCATGTGCCGCTTTCATCGCCACGAAGACGCCGCCGATTTTGACTAACGGCAAGCACAACTCGGCTAAGACGTTCAATGGCGCCACTGCCCGCGCCGTGACGACGTCATAGGCTTGACGATGCGGCGATTTCTTCCCGCCAAAGGTTTCCGCACGATCATGATAAAGTTGGACCCCTTGCAGGCCTAGTTTCGCGGTCAACCGTTGTAAAAAGCCGATCCGCTTATTTAATGAGTCAACGATGCTGACGGTCAACTGCGGTAAGGCGATCTTCACCGGCAGCGACGGGAACCCTGCGCCTGCACCAACATCACAAAGACTCAAGGCTTGTGTCTTCAGTTGCGGTACCGCAGTCACCAGCGTCAGAGAATCATAAAAATGTTTGAGGTACACCCCGGGTTCATCGGTAATCCCAGTGAGGTTCATCTTCTGATTTTCTGCGACTAAATAGTCATAATATTGTGCATATTGGTGCAGTTGTTCCGCGTGCTGCGGCAAGCCCAACTCAGCCAAAGCCGGCCCAAAAGTTTCGCGATCCATATCGACACCATTCCTTTATTTTCCCGGATCACGCGCCTATTTTCGTGGAACAAGGCGCGTTTCACGTCATGCTCTAGTTTAACGTAATTTAATCTCTCCCACAACCCACCAGGCGCGCCCGTTTCACATGAAACACTCACCCGCTGAAGCGTTTGTTTTCACGCCAAAATGTGCTATTATGCGGATACGAAAGGACAGGTGACCACTGTGGCAAATACCATTACCATCGCATATCTCTATGAGGACCTGATGAACACTTATGGCGACTCTGGCGATGTCAAGATTTTGCGTTATTGGCTCAACCAAGCGGGCTATCAGGTGCAAGTCGACAATATCAGTTTAGAGGCCCCTTTCAATGCCTCAGATTACGACTTCATTTTCTTCGGTGGCGGCCAAGATTACGAACAGACGGTCGTCGCACGCGATCTCAAGCGCCACAAAGCCACCTTGCGCGATTACATTGAAGCAGGTCGGCCAATGCTGGCGATTTGCGGTGGTTACCAGCTCCTTGGTGCCTACTACGAAACCAGCGCAGGCGACACGATCCCTGGTCTGGGGATCTTACCTTTGCACACCGTATTCAAAGCCGACAGCCGCATGATCGGCGATACCGAATTCGAAACCAGTTTTGGTACCGTGCGGGCATTTGAAAATCATAGCGGCCGCACCTACTTCGACGATCCTCAAAAGTTGCAACCGTTAGGCAAGATGATCCAAGGTTACGGAAACAACCCGGAAGACGGCGTCGAAGGCATGCGCTATAAAAACACCTTCGGCAGTTATGCGCATGGCCCCATTTTGCGCAACACCAACATCGCCAAAGTCATCACCCAATTGATCATTGCCAACCACAAACAGCGCACGCAAACCGCTGTTTAAAGCCAACAAAATACGGCTCTGGCGTTCAACCTTGAAAGGTTGGGCCAGAGCCGTATTTTTATTTGCTTGGCTTATTCAGGATCTGCTTCGATCAAATCACCCGCCACCGCACCAACGTCGAGGCGATAGATGCGGTGCACATTGATCACAACGGCTGCGATCGCTGCTGGCAGCTTACGCGCTTGCGCAAATGCCTGCGCATCACGGTAGATGTCATCATCCGTGTGAAATTCTGCGGTGCCTTCAAAGCGAAAGCCTTTCAATGCCGGCCGGTCAACGACAGCGACTGCCGCTTTATGGTTGTCATTAAGGTTATGCCAGGCTTGTTTGCCAGTTTCTTCGTTATAGATCAAGCGGTGATCGTCCAAGACGCGCATCGTTCCTTTAGGCCCGACTTGCGGGTTGCCATGTTCATCTGCAGTGGCCAAAAAGTTCAGTTGCTCGGCGATCATTGTTTGCATTGCCGGAGTCAAAGTTGCCATATTCACATCACGCTCCTAAAAATAACTTCTGTTTCACTTAACGCTTCCTAGCTGCGCCTACGCTTTAGAGATGCGCTAAGATGGTGTAGCGGCCTTTATTTGGTTCATCGTCAGCCGGTTGGCCGGCAGCTTCGTAAAACACCGCAAAGCCGCCATCAGCATCCTTAGCCACCACTAAGCCTTCGTCTGCTACATGTTCTGCTTTATAGATCTCTGCACTCCGCCGGGCGGCTTGAAAGTCAAAGTCATTGGCGATCGCATCGCCTGGATTGAAAAATACGGTCTCGTCCATGGTAAGCCTCCTTTGACAGTTGCCTGTCACTTGATCCGGCCAAAACTAATCTTGTTGGACCGCTTTGACCTTCGCCACAATTGCCTTGGTGAACGCGGCAAAAGCAGGCATATCCGCTTGAGTAGCGCCTTGTTCGATCTTGATACTATCGGCTCCTTTGATCGCACCAGCGGAGGTTAATACCGCTTCAAAATGGTCTGGCGCCGTATTATAGCGATCTTGCCCATAAAACTTATCGCCAGTGCCGGCGATCCCAAAGACCAACGGTTTCTGGCTAAAATCCAGTTGCTGCAGATCCGCGTAAAAATCCTGCGTTTCTTCTGGGATCACCCCGCCAGACCAAGTATAAGTGGACAAAATCACCGCATCATAACCAGCAAGCTTGGCAGCATCTGTTTGCTGCATCTCGCCAATGCTGACGCTTGCGCCGGCATGTTCAAAAAATTGCGTCAAGATCCGCGCCATCCCCTTGGCATTCCCTGTGATCGATGCGTATAAAATCAATACCTTCATTGCGCTCACCTCTAGCTTCAGTATACCATGTTCGACGCTAGGGCTGAATGCGCATCCATCAGCAGCTTAATCTTGGTAATTAAAATGCGTCAGCGGTGCTTGCTTGACGTCAGCGATCGTCTTGGTGCCGGCCAGCTGCATCACGATCTCAAATTCATGATCGATTTGTTCAAACACGCTTTGGACGCCTTGTGCCCCGCCTAAAGCCAAACCATACAAGACTGGCCGGGCGAAGGCGACGAGATCTGCCCCAGCCGCTAATGCCTTGAAAACATGACTGCCGCGCCGGACGCCGGAATCAAAGATGATCGGAACTTGATGATTGACCGCCTTGGCGATGCTTGGCAACACATCAAATGCTGCCGGGCCGCCATTCAATTCCCGGCCGCCGTGGTTAGACACATAGATCCCACTAGCACCGGCACCAATCGCGCGCAGCGCATCTTCAGGGGATTCGATTCCTTTAACGATCACCGGCAGTTTGGTATATTCTGCGATCCGGCGGACATCGTCTTCACCGATCTTTTGGGCAGCAGAAGCGTAGATCTCACCGATCCCTTTGCCTTTACCATCACCAGCCGAGAACTTCTCCAGGTTAGCCATTGGGATCGGGAATTGGAAATTATTGATGATATCTTGTTCACGATACCCATCAACCGTTGCATCAACGGTTAAAATGATCCCTTTGACGCCGGCTTTGACGGCTTCATCCAACAAGCTGTAGTTGAAGTCCCAATCTTTGGACATATACAGTTGGAAAAACTGTGGGGCCCCTGGTGCAGCCGCTGCGGTATCAGCGATGGAAGTTGAGCTATAAGTGCTTTGGCTCATCAACCCGCCAACTGCCGCAACGCCTTTGGCAGTCGCCTTTTCGCCTTGGCTATGCGCCAACCCCTGGGCAGCAGCAGGTGCCATCATGACAGGCGTCTTCAAATCGATGCCAAAGATCTGCGTCGACAGATCTGGAGATTCGATGTTCGACAATGCCTTAGGAACGATTTGAGCATGTTGAAAAGCCAGCGTATTTTGCCGCAAAGTCCAATCATCTTCTGCACCGCCGACGATATAGCCGAAGCCGCCAGTCGGAATGATCTTTTTTGCCTCTGCTTCAAGTGCTGGCAAATTCAAAATCGTCAATTTCTTTTCGTTGTCGCTTTGCTGATAACCGTTTACTTCTGTCATGATTAACATCCTCCTATGAGTTGATTACAAGGATCACTATATCACTTACTTTTAGTTAGTCAAACCTTTATGCTTACTTTTGCCAAGTTTTTTTCAAATTTAACCGCAACTGCGAGGCACCAAAAACGCCCTTGCCCCACGATTCGATCAAATCGTAGGCCAAGGGCGTTTCTCAGCACGGCGTCAATTTAGCGTCAATTGTCGATCAACATGCAATAAGAAGTGCACCGCTTCGGCAAGTTGGTTCTCAGCAAAAAAGCGAATGTCTGGCTGTTTGCCAAATACATCGATTTCGATCAAAGGCTCAAATCCACCAAACAGCCGCAATACTTGTCGTAACCATGCATCCCAAACCTGTGTGACCAAGCCATTGTGGCGGTCTAAATTACGCCGAATGATCACATTCTTGTTCTCCCATGTCCGCACCCGGATCGGCGTCGTTTGCCTAGTCGCGAGCTCTTGTAAATAAGCGTATGGTGACATTTCATCAGCCCCTTTGCACAAGTGCGACAGAAACTATGCTCTATTATCATTATACAAACAAACGTTTGCTTTTGCAACTTATTAACGCATTTACGGTGAAGTTAGGTATACTAGGGATAAGTGAAATCGAGGAGGAACCAATGCAATGAGCGAAAAAGAGCAATTAAACGCATTTTCTCGGGAGATCATCGACTTCCAGCGTAAGAACAACCTCACCGACACCGAGATGGCGCTCAACAGCCATGTATCTGTGGAACACATCCACAACATTAAAGCAATGCGGGAGAACCCGGATCCAACGGTCGTGGCCAGCCTCCGCGATTATATGGAGCACAAACCCAAAGGCAAATAGCCAGCGATCGCCGTGCCGATAAAGCGGTCACCATTAAAACAAGCACTTAAAGACAGCGAGCTGATCGCTATTTTTAAGTGCTTGTTTTAGTTTAGGTTCAATCATGTGCCGAAACGACTTTTTGGAAAGTATCATTAGGGATCCGAATCAAGGAAAAGCGTTGCGCCGTCCGTCCGACCCTTAGCCCTAAACCATTGAGAAACGTCGGCTTATACGTGCCAATATACGTCGCCACATAAGCTTTTTCTTGCGTTTTTTCTAACTTAGCGAGTTGCTTGGTTGACCATGGATAAGCAGATGCCCGCACGGTTAAAGCATCGGTGGCATCAGAAACGTCAGCATTGCGACTCGAGATCTGATATTTTGCCCCGTGAGTCCAGTAAGTATAATAATGCACCGGATGCTTGCCATTACCCGAGGTCACACTGACATAATAAGAGCGATCTGAGTCGGTTTGCAACACGAGATTTGCATAATTATAAGTCACCTTAAGGGCACTGCGATCAGAATAATCCGGTTGACGCAACCACGTGACCCAAGCCATCCCGTAAAAAACCACGGCTAAAAGCAACACTTCTAAGCAGTCGATCAAAACGGTCTTCACCGAATGCTGCTGGCGCAAAACGACCAGCATTTTTAAATGGCGTTGGCGAATATTCCAGACCACAAAACCGAGATAAGCTAGGACTAACAGCCATGCCACTAGCCCTAGTAAGTTCCAAGAATTCATGCATTTCTCCTTACAAAAACGTTTCCGCTGATCGTTAAGCGTTCAGATGATCCGCCTGCTCAACTGCCATTTGGCCCAACAAATTCAAGTAGTTCCAAGGCTTATCATACCAAGGGTTAAACAGCATATCGACATACGCCAAGTCGTCGATCGTGTTGCGGTTTTGGATCATGACCGAAACCAAATTGGCCGATTGCGTCACATCATGTTGACTCAATAATTGCGCACCGAGGATCCGCCGGTTATCTTGATCATAAACTAACACCATCGTCACCGGATAGGCATCTGCCATGAACTCTGGGCGATAGGCATCCGTCAACGTCACGCTAGCCGCGTTGAAGCCTTCTGTTTTGGCCCGCTTCAAGGTCATCCCGGTACAAGCCAGCGTCTTATCATATAACCGCATCGCACTCGTCGATTGGGTCCCCATGTAACGCACCACATTGCCAAACACATTGCGCCCGGCTAATTTCCCTTGGCGCACGGCATTTGTTGCCAATGGCGCATATGAGTCGCGGCCGGTGGGATTGAAGTGCACCGCCACGGCATCCCCGCCGGCATAAATATCAGGGTCGCTGGTTTGCATATAATCATTGACGTGGATCGACCCATCAGGGTTGGTCACCACTTGGCCTTCCAGCAATTCTGTCATTGCCCGAAAGCCGACGCATACCACCGCCAAATCAGCCACGTGTTCTGCTTTATCCGTACGAATGAACGCATGTTGCTTATCGCTATCAAATTGTAACGCGACTTCGTTCAAAAACGTCGTGACCCCATGAGCACGCAATTCATCGCTGACCAGCTCTGCCAACTCGTGATCGACATAATGGCTCAAGACCCCGTGCACCCCATTGATGAAGATCACCTTGCGACCGATGCGGCTATACGCTTCGGCGATCTCAACGCCAATATAGCCGCCGCCGATGATCGCGATCGTTTGGGCATCTTTGGCACTTTCTTTGATTTTGACGGCATCGTCATAATTTTTACACATCAAGACCCGCGGCAGACTGATCCCTTGTAATGGCGGCACAACCGGATAGCTGCCTGTGGTCATGATCAGCTTGTCATAACCTTGCATGAACCGCTGACCGCTCACCATGTTTTGCACTTCCAGCTGGTGGTCTTTGGCAGCGATCGTCACCACGTCATGTTGCAGGTGCACGTGCACATTGGGGCCAAGTTTTTCCAACTCAGCCGCGCTGTCGTAAAACATGTCCTCCAAGCGTGCAACTGTACCTTCAAGATACAACGCGATCCCGCAAGATAAAAAGGAAATATCTGCCCGGCGTTCAAAGACATCGACCGTCGTTTCCGGGTGCCGCGCAATGATTTCATGGACCGCTGCTGTGCCAGCGTGGGTACACCCGACTACTGCGATTCTCATATTAGGGCCTCTCTTTGATGTGTCATTAAATGGGATACTGCTATCTGTTATTATCGCACGAAAACTACTAAAGCTAAAGGCTAGTTCCTTTAAGAAATCGACTGCACTAAGTTATACTTAAGAAAAGGCTTGCAAGAAGGGAATGGCGCTGATGAAAGTTGCATTGATCGGTGCAGGACCACGTGGTTTGCTGCTGCTTGAGCGGCTGCTTGCGTGGTACCCGCACACTGCTTTAAAGCACCTTGAGATCACCTTGTATGACCCCTTTGCCATCGGCGGGCGGATTTGGACCCCCGCGCAATCACCTTACCTGTTGATGAATACCGCCGCTAGCCAGATCACGTTATTTTACGACCAAACGGTAGCTTCGATCGGTCCTTATGTGACTGGACCTACCTTAGCGCAATGGGCAAGGCATGACGCCCGCGCATTTTTGGAAGCGGCTGGTGCGGCGTCGATATTGATCGCAGAAGCACAAGCCCTCACTGCCAACGATTATGCGTCACGGGCGTTATATGGCTATTACCAGCGCTGGGTCTATGCGCGGCTGCTGGCCCAAGCGCCTCCAACCGTCTCGATCACGCATCAGCAAACGACCGTGCAGGCACTGACACGCCACGCTGGCGGCTTTGAACTGGTCACCACGGCGGCTGTCGAGGTTGCCGATACCGTGGTTTTAGCATTGGGCAACACCACCAACGCCTTATCCGCTGAACAAAAACGCCTGGTGGATTTTGCCTATGAACATCAGCTGCTTTACTGGCCGCCAGCCTTACCTGCAGAAGGCGACTTGAGTACCTTGACCGCTTCAGATACCGTGATCTTACGCGGCTTGGGGCTTAGCTTCCATGATCTCATCGCCCGCTTGACCAATGATCGCGGCGGCCGTTTTAGCCGTGACGCACAAGGGACCCTTCACTACCATCCCAGCGGCAACGAACCTAAGATCATTGCCGGCTCCCGGCGCGGCTTGCCGCCACATGCCAAAGGGCGCAACCAAAAAGCCCCTGGTGAGCAAGTCCAACCCGTGTTTTTGACGCCGGCGCAACTAGATACTTGGCAAGCCCAAGGCCCGCTATCAAAAGACGCCTTCATGACGGCTTTAAAAAATGATGCGGCCTATGTTTACTATAGCTTATTATTGGCACAACGTTATCCTAAAATTGAACTGGCTGCTTTTCAACAAGCCTTCTCGCAAGATCCTCAAAGCGCGATTAAGCCGCTGCCGCTAAAACCATCCGAATACTTCGACTGGTCGGCGCTATTCACCGCGCCGCAAGCGGCGACTTGGGCGCAAGCCGTCAATGCTTATCTCCAAGCTGACGTTGAAGCCGCTGGTTTGGGGACAAAAACTGGACCTTTGACCAGCGCCTTAGAAGTATTGCGCGATCTGCGTGATGCCATCCGGCAAATCGTCTTACGCCAACTATTGGCGCCGCAAACCGACCGCGAATGGTTCTTGCGGACTTTCAACCGTGATAATACCTTCTTATCGATTGGGCCGCCTTTACGCCGGCACGAAGAATTGCTAGCGCTGATCGCCGCGCAAGTCGTGACGATTCTGCCGCCAGAGATGCAAGTACAAGCCAAACATGGTGCGTTTATCGCCACCAGTAAAACCCCAGGCAGTCCCACCTATCACGGGACTGCCTTGATCGAAGCACGCGTGGCGGCCGTTTCTGCCCGGACTGCCCAAAATCCCTTGATCAAACAACTGCTGCGCACCGGGTTGGCCAATGTGCATACCTTGCCAAATGGCACGCTTTCTGGCGCCTTAGCGGTTGACCCTGATACCTTGCAGCTGCTTGACGCACAAGCCCAGGTACAACCGCACCTTTTTTGCTGGGGCCCGCCGATAGAAGGCATCCAGTGGCTGACCAATGCCAGCCCGCGGCCGTTAGTCAACGACACCAATTTACGCCAAGCCAACCAGATCGCCGCGTTGATCTTATTTGACCGCTTGCCCGAGCAAGTGGCGGTTAACTTTTAGGGGTGTGATCAACGGCAGCATCAGCAGGATCTTTGCGTTGTCCCCACGCAGCTTGCTATGCTTAAACTAGACCAGAAAGGGGACGACGCAAGATGCAAAGCACAAAAGCCTGGGAACAACTATTGACGACTACCGCTGCTGGCCCATATGTTTCGCTTTATTTGCCCCTGAGTGAAAACCGCGACATGGCTGCACACCAATTGGAACTACGGCACTTGATCCATCATGCTCAAGCCGTCATGGCAGAAGTTTACCCTGAATGTGACTGGCTGCCGTATGCCGAACAACTGGCCCGACTGGCTGATACCCCCCAAAGAACATTAGGCCAAACCGCCACCGGCTTAGGCGTGATCTGCACGCCTGCGACTTTAACGACTTTCGAGTTGCAAATACCGGTAACCACTACGGCGATGGTCGCTGCTCGACCACAGATCCTCCCATTGATCGCAGACGCGAAAAGCCGGCAAGAGCTTGATGTCTTGGTATTACAAAGCGACAAGATCACACTCTTGCACACGGATCACCACACCTTGACGCCGATCGACTTGCCTGCAGACGCGCCCCAAACGCTGACCGGTACCTTAGGCACGCAGGTGCGCGGCGGTGGGATCAATTCGGTCAGCCGCGGTCCTGGACAAGTCGGGTATCACGGCCACGGCGACAAGGCCAATGCCGATGCAGCTGATATGCGCCGTTTCTTTCAAGCTGTCGATGACTACATCATGACTCATTACTCACAACCACACCAACAAGCCCTTGCGCTATGGGGAGCCCCGCAAACATTGAGTGCTTTTCGCGCGATCAGCCACAATCCCTGGCTGATCGACGTCCAATTGGAGCTTAACCCAGAGCCTTTGGACAGCGCAGCTTGCGCACGTGCGGCCGTGGCGCTGCACCAAGATTTGGCGACCATCCACCAACATCAATTACTGGCAATGATCGATCAAGCCCGCAGCGCCAAGCGCTTATCTCGCGATTTAGGCACGATCATCCATGCCAGCCAAGCGCATGCGATCGAGCATTTATTGATCGCAGATACCCAACGTATTCATGGCACCATCGTCGCCGGCGCACTCGAAACCGCCACCGCCGAGGCCAAACACAACAATGTGTTGAACGATCTGGCGATCATCACGCTGCAACAAGGCGGGCAAGTCACCATTTTGCCAACTGCCCAATTATCTGCACCCGTCGTGGCGATCACCCGCTATCAACTATGACCGCTTGCTAATTTAGCCAAATCAAAAGGGACAAACCGCCAAATACTGGTTTGTCCCTTTTTGAATGTCTGCTTTTACTGAGGCGTGATCACTTGATCGCTTGCCAAGTCCAAGCTTGCACTTCTGGAATATCTTCGCCGGTTTGGCGAATATAATCGTGGTGGAATTGCAGCGTATCATCCATTTTTTGGATGAAGGCCGCCGCTTTTTGTTCATAACCTGGCACATGGGCGATAATATCTTTAGCCAGATGGAAGCGGTCAAGTTCATTGACCACCCGCATATCAAACGGTGTGGTAATGGCCCCTTCTTCACGATACCCGTGCACGCGTAAATTATGGTTATGCCGATCAAAGAAGATGTCCCGAATCAAATCTTCAAAACCGTGGAAGCCAAAGAAGATCGGCTTATCCGTGGTAAAGTAGCGATCAAATTCTTCGTCAGACAAGCCCCGCGGATCGCGGTCTGGACTCTTCAACTTCAAGAGATCGACCACGTTGATAAAGCGAATCTTCAGCTCTGGGAAGTTGTCATGCAGCAAATTGATGGCCGCTAAGCTTTCCATGTTCGGTTCCGTCCCAGCTGCTGCGATCACGACATCGGGTGCGACACCATCGTCGTTAGAAGCCCAATCGATACGCTTTAAGCCATTTTCAGCCAACACTTCGGCTTCTTCAATGGAATAAAATTGTGGCCGCGGCTGCTTAGAGGTGATCAGCAAGTTGATGGTGTTTTGACTGCTGAAGACTTTCGGCGAGATCGCTAACAACGAGTTGGCATCTGCTGGCAGATACTCGCGAATGAACTCACCTTTCTTTTCAGCCAAGTGCGTTAAAATACCAGGATCTTGGTGCGTGTAGCCGTTGTGGTCTTGTTGGAATGATGTTGACGTCGACACCACGTTCAAAGAAGGATATGGTTTGTGCCACTGCTCCTTAGCCGCTTCACGCATCCACTTGAAGTGCTGCGTCAGCATCGAATCAACGACCCGCAAGAAGGCTTCATATGACGTGAACAGGCTGTGCCGACCAGTCAAAGTGTAGCCTTCAGAGAAGCCTTCAGCCTGATGTTCTGACAGCTGTGAGTCAATGATCCGCCCAGCTGGCGCCATTTTTTCATCGCAACCATGCTGGTTGATCGGCTCCAACCACTGCCGGTCAGTCGCTTCAAACAAACCATACAAGCGATTGGACATGGTTTCATCGGGACCGAATACCCGGAAGTTTTGCGGGTTGAGCTTGATCAGATCCCGCAGGTAATCAGACCAGATGATCATGTCTTGCTTGACGTTTTGGCCGCGTTTGGAGTTGTCTAAGGCATAATCTTTGAAATCAGGGAGCACTAATGGCTTTGCATGATAGCCGACATTGGTGATCGGGTTAGCCGCCATCCGCTTATCGCCTTTAGGCGTCAACGCTTGCAGTTCTGGGATCAGCGTGCCGTTTTCATCAAACAGCTCTTCTGGATGATAAGACTTCAGCCAATCTTCCAAAGATTCCTTGTGGGTCATGTCGTCGCGCTTGACTGGGATCGGGATCTGGTGCGCACGGAAGGAGCCTTCGATCGGCTCGCCATTCCATGTCTTAGGACCAGTCCAGCCTTTCGGCGTGCGTACGATCAACACTGGCCAGTGTGGCATAGTGGCATCGCCGGTTTCACGGGCATGCTTTTGGATCGCTTGGATCTTTTCGATCGCAGTATCCATCGTCTTGGCCATGATCGGATTCAGCTTATTCGGATCATCACCTTCAACGAAGTATGGGTCCCATCCCATCCCTTCGAAGTACTTGCGTAAGTCATCATCCGATTTACGCGACAAGATCGTTGGGTTGGAGATCTTGAAGCCGTTCATATGCACGATCGGCAATACCGCCCCATCGTTGATCGGGTTGATGAAGGTATTTGAGAACCACGAAGCTGCCAATGGTCCGGTTTCAGTTTCACCATCCCCAGTGACCGCAGCGGCGATCACGTCAGGATTATCTAAAACTGCCCCAGTGGCATGACTCAGCGTGTACCCCAACTCGCCGCCTTCATGAATAGACCCTGGGATCTGCGCATTGGCGTGACTGGCTGCCCCGCCTGGGAAGGAGAAGCGCTTGAATAGGATCTGCATCCCTTTTTCATCTTGAGAAATGTTCGGATATTTCTCAGAATACGTGCCATCAAGGTAGGCATTCGACAGCATAACTTGGCCGCCATGACCTGGACCTTCCAAATAAAACATGTTCAAGTCATATTTATTGATGACCCGGTTCAAATGCGTATAAATGAAGTTTTGTCCTGAGATCGTGCCCCAGTGCCCGATCGGATAGTATTTCACATCATCCGATTCCAAAGGCCGGCGCAGCAATGGGTTCGCCACCAGATATAGTTGTCCAACAGAAATATAATTTGCCGCGCGCCAATACGCGGTCATCTTGTCAAAGTATGCTTGAGATGAATAATCTGTAGCCATGACAATACCTACCTTTTTTAATTTGATGACTTTAGTATAACACGTTTTTGCCAAAAAACACTTATTAACGCTTAAAACTCCTTAAAATATTGCAACCGTCTACCTACTTTAATTATACTAACGAAGGCCTGAAGCACCTAAAATTTTGACGCGTCAATGATCGTCAAATTGTGTTACAATATTCACAAGAGGACTGCCCTCGTTTATCTCGTAAGGATCAGGTCAATCTCTGAGGAGTTGAGAAAAATGCGTTTTTCTTTATTTGACTGGTTGCTTCTTGGGTTTGCATTAATCGGCTGCATTGCTTTGGCAGTTATTCAAGCTTACTTGCCTGCAGTCGTATTAGCGGCGCTGATGGTCGTCGCGCTTTTGATCCATCGCTCTAGCGGCCGTCCCAGCCAGCTGCTTTAGCTGCAACGATCATGACATCAAAAAGGAGCGCGACGAAAGTCGCGCTCCTTTTTGATGTCTGTTGATTTGGCTAACGACCACCCGGCTTGCGCATGTCGTTATTGTGGTAAACGTTCGAAAACGTCACGCACGATCATCAACTCTTCGTTAGTTGGAATCAACAAGGTCTTGATCTTGGCGTCTGCAGCACTTAAGTCTTTTTCGACACCGTGTGACGCCACATTGACATCATGATCAAGCTTAGCGCCTAAAAAGCCCAAGCGGTCGATGATCATGCCGCGCATTTCGTCAGAGTTTTCACCGACACCGCCAGTGAATGCTAATACATCGATCCCATCCATGACAGAAGCATAACCGGCAACATACTTAGCCGCCCGGTTAGCATAAATATCTAGGGCCAACTTAGCCTGAGGGTTTTCAAATTCAACTTCCTTCAAGTCCCGCTGATCTTGCGATAACTCAGAGATCCCTAAGACCCCAGAATCGTGATTCAAGATATGGAGCATTTCATCAGTGTCCACATCCAGCTTCTTCATTAAGTAAGCGACTAGCGAAAAGTCAATATCACCGCTGCGCGTGCTCATCGTGATCCCTGCCAACGGGGTAAAGCCCATAGACGTGTCTACTGACTTGCCATCTTGAACCGCAGTGATGCTGGAACCAGACCCTAAATGCAAGACCACTGTCTTGAGGTGCTTAGGGTCGCGGCCGAGAAATTCAGCAGCGCGCTTAGACACATACCGTACCGACGTCCCATGGGCCCCGTACTTACGCGCCCCATATTCTTTATAGTATTTGTAAGGGATACTGTAGAGGTAATTCTCCGGCGACATCGTTTGGTGAAACGCCGTATCAAAAACCGCCACTTCTGTCGCCCAAGGCATTGCTTTGGTAAACACATCAATATATTGCGCTTCAACTGGATTATGCAAAGGAGCATAATCTCTAAGGTTTTCAATTTGCAATAACACTTCTGGGGTGACCACTGTAGATTGTGTAAACTCTTCACCACCGGCAACGACCCGGTGGCCAACACCGGCGATTTCATGAAGTTCCTTGACTAAGCCAAGATTCTTTAAGTTGTCCATCACGCTGGTGACGGCTTCGCCAAAATTGGCCACCGGATGATCATCTTTATAGACTTGATGATCACCATACTTCACCTTGATGTTTGCTTTTGGTTGGCCGAGGCGATCGACTAACCCTTCTGCCAATTCCTTTTCAGCTGGCATCTCAAATAACTTCCACTTCAACGTAGAACTACCGGCATTGACTGCTAAAATTTTGACCATTTCTCTCACTCCTCAACACGCGTTCACTCTTCGACGCGGTTTACTTTTTTGGATCATGTTGCTGATGCCACGACGCGATTTGCTCGAGTCGGGCCTTGACTTTGGCTTCAGAGCCAGAGTCGGTGGGGTGGTAATAAGTGTGACCGCGTAAGTTGTCCGGCATTGTTTGCATCGTCGTTAACTTGTCGGCACTGTCATGGGCATATTGATACGCTTTGCCATAACCTAAGTCTTTCATCAAATGCGTGACCCCATTGCGAATCGCTAGTGGGACGGGATCGGCACGGGTCGTTTCGGCATCTTTTTTGGCTGCTTCATAGGCGGTATACACCGCGTTGGACTTAGGCGCCAAGCTGAGATACACCACGGCATGGGCCAAATGCACGGCACATTCAGGCATCCCAATGAATTGGCATGCTTGAAAAACACTAGTGGTGATCTCAAGCGCGCGACTATCTGCCATCCCGATATCTTCTGAGGCAAAGCGGACCAGCCGCCGAGCAATGTACAACGGATCTTCACCGCCGGCAAGCATTCTTGCCAGCCAATAAAGTGCCGCATCGACATCGGAATTGCGCATCGACTTATGTAATGCTGAAATCAGGTTATAATGCTCTTCACCATTTTTGTCGTACAGGAGTTGTTTTTTTGACAACAATTGCAACACCGCGTCGGCAGGCACTTGCAAAACATCACTCGCGTCGTCGACTGGCGTATTGATCACCGCCATCTCCAAGGTGTTCAAGGCGATCCGCGCATCCCCATTAGCAAAATCGGCGATCTGCGTTAACAGCGTATCTGCCACTGCTACTTTTTGGGACCCGTAGCCGCGCGGATCATGCAAGGCGCGCTTCAATAATTGGACTAACTGTGCCGTTGTCAGCGGCTTGAGCACAAACACCCGCAAGCGTGACAATAACGCGGCATTTACCTCGAATGACGGATTCTCCGTCGTGGCACCGATCAAGGTAATACTGCCGCGTTCGACATAAGGTAAGAATGCATCCTGTTGCGCCTTGTTGAACCGGTGGATCTCGTCAACAAAGACGATCGTTTTCACCGCTTGCTCGCGGTTCACTTCTGCCGCTTGCATGACTGCTTTGATTTCCTTGATACCGCTAGTAACTGCGGAAAATGTCACAAATTCTGCTTTCGTCCGTTTAGCAATGATCCGCGCCAGCGTCGTCTTGCCGACCCCAGGCGGCCCCCAAAAAATCATGGAAGTCACCGCGTCGTGCTCGATGAGCTGCCGTAGTGCGCGGCCTTTGCCTAACAGATGTGTTTGCCCAGCAACTTCGTCTAACGTTTGCGGACGCATCCGGCTCGCAAGCGGCTGAAAAGCTTGCCCTGGATCAAACAGCGTTCCCACTAATTGCCACCTCTATTCAAACTCAATTTGAATATATGTCTACTATAACATGAAACCGTTATCTTGGAAGCAACATGGTATACTTATCCGTGACGAAAAGCACAAAGATTTCACCTGAAAGGTGGTAATAAGATGTCCGACCGCACATTAGCTGATTTTCCTCAAGGCGCCTTCACCGCCTTCTCGATCGCTCAAATGACCTATTTTCTCCCAGTCCATCCCGGATTAGACGATCATTCACTGACATCTTTTTTCCGTGAAGATACGCCTAATATTCGCCGCACCAAAAATGGCCTGTCATTGCGCTTGCCCAACGCGCCTGCCGTCCAAGCCCATAACGGCCAGATCATTGCCAGGTTCACGAATGGCAAGTACAAGGTGATCGACACAGACTATTATCATAAGAATTTTAACGACCCATTACTCGAACTGGATTAACGGAGGTTATCGTGGCGCTTTTTGAAAAATATCACCCGCTGCTGTCAGCACACTATACTTTAGACTGGTTGACGGCCGCTAAATTAAAAGCGGTCTTTGCCTTGCGCCAAGACCCGACGCAAGCCGCCTTGTCTAGGCGCAAACGCGATGACACGATCACCGCCACTGCGCAATACGTCAACCACGCGATGCACTTAGTCATGAGCAATCAAGCCTTGATTTATGGGATCATTGCGCGTCATTCCCAGCAGTTTGTTGGCAGTGTCGAGCTGCGGCAATTCGACTCCGCATTCACTCAAGCGCAACTGCGCCTTGAAGTGGCGCCGCAACAAGACCCGATCCCGTTATACGCTGAGATCATCCCGCGCATCGTCGGCTTTGCTTTTTTTGAGCTGGGCTTAGAAACGATCACCATGCCGGTACCAACAACCGCAACGGTCTTGTTAAGCTGGCTGCGGACCAATCACTTTCAAGCAGCGCCTGAGCTTAATCCTCGCACGCAAAGCGCTGAGCAACAGGGGCCGCTTTTACAAATGACTTTAGCTAAAGCCGCGGTTAGCGATGACCCGCACTATCGGTTCTAACAATCAAAAAGCGTTCAAGACCACGATCAAACAATCGTGCGCCTTGAGCGCTTTTTATTTTGGTGATTTAGGTGATGCCATGCCATTTTGACGATCCATCCGCCAATGGCTGCGATACCAAATCAGCCTTACATCAAGGCCATAAAGACGAAATCTAAGATGAACCCTAATGTCACGACCCATAACACCGGGTGGACGTCTTTGGCCTTACCGGTGACCAGTTTGATCAAGCAATAGAAGATAAAGCCCGCCGCAATGCCATAGGAAATATTGTAAACCAACCCCATGACGATCGACGCCATGAACGCCGGCACTGCTTCTGCCAGGTCATTCCAATCGATTTCTTTAAAGCTGGACATCATCATCACCCCAACCATGATCAAAGCTGGCGCGACCGCTTCACTAGGTACGATCGCAATGATCGGCGAAAGCAGCGATGACACTAAAAAGCAAATCGCCACCACGACCGCCGTCAGCCCGGTACGCCCACCAGAACCGATCCCTGCGGCACTTTCAACGAAAACGGTAATGTTACTGGTACCAAAAATCGAACCGACCCCTGTCGCGATCGCATCGGAAAAAAGTGCTTTGTCCATTTTCGAAGAGAAGCCATGGCCTTTTTCCATCGCTTGCATATCTGCACTCGTAAAGATCCCGGTCCGACGGCCAGTTCCGATGAACGTCCCTAAAGTATCGAAAATATCGGAAAAGCTAAACGCGAAAATCGTCATGATCGACAACAAAATGTGATGCGAATCGGTAAACAAGCTGCCGAAGCCTTTGGCTGAAAATGCCGCCCCAAACGTCGTCCCAAGTTGACTGACCGCGTGCCCAAACGAATCCGCTGCCGAAATATGTAAGTTGGTCACTCCAAATGGGATCCCGATCAAAGTGGTGACAACGATCCCGATCAAGACGGCTCCAGGGACTTTTTTGACCACTAAGATTGCCATCAATAACAAGCCTAACAGCGCGACCAAAGCACCTGGCTGAGTAAAGTTCACTAACGCCGGCGTCACCCCATTACCATTGGCCACCACCGATTGGACGCCGGCTTTAAAAGTATGCGCCGCCGCATTGCCGCCATTGATGCTCAAGATCCCTGAAGCAGCCGTAGAGAATTGGAGAAAACCGGCATTTTTCAACCCAATATAGGCAACAAAAACGCCGATCCCGCCACCGATCGCATGTTGCATCACTTCTGGGATCGCCACGATGATCAACTTACGGATCTTCGTCACGGTGATCAAAATATTGATCACACCGCACAAGAAAACTAACGCCAAAGCCTCTTGCCAAGAAAATCCCAGCGCTGCCACCACTGTGTAGGTGAAAAAGGCGTTGAGCCCTAATCCTGGTGCTAAAGCATAAGGGACGTTGGCAAACAGCCCCATGATCAACGTCCCGGTGGCACTGGCGATGATCGTCGCCAGAAACACCGCTTGTGACGGCATCCCGGTTAAGGCAAGCGTCTGCGGGGCAACGAACAAAATGTATGACATTGCAAAAAACGTGGTCAGTCCTGCGATTACTTCTCTGCGCGTCGTGGTGTGATTAGCTTTCAGCTGAAAATACTCGTCCATGATCTACTCCTTTGATTTTGAAATCATTAAAAATCAGCCTACGCGTATTGACTGGAAGTTTCAAGTTAAAATACGGCTATTTTCAATAAAAAGTTTTCTAATGTTCGCCTTTAATTCCTTTTCATCACAAAAAGCGGCTCATCTTTACGATGAGCCGCTTCGTCACGAGGCAATATTCGGCTATAAAACGGCTAAGACAATGAAGTTCAAAATGAAGCCGACGGTCACGATCGCCAAGATCGGATGGATCTGCTTAGCTTTGCCAGTGATCAACTTGATCAAGCAGTAGAAGATGAACCCCGCGGCGATCCCGTAAGAAATGTTGTAGATCAAGCCCATGACCACCGAAGCCATGAACGCAGGCACTGCTTCTTCCAAGTTAGCCCAGTCGATTTCTTTGAGGCTGGCCGTCATCATCACCCCTACTAAGATCAATGCTGGCGCGACCGCTTGTGTCGGCACGATCGAAATGATCGGCGCAAACACCGCAGAGATCAAAAAGCATCCT
Source organism: Lacticaseibacillus baoqingensis (assembly GCF_003946165.1). Taxonomy (GTDB): domain Bacteria; phylum Bacillota; class Bacilli; order Lactobacillales; family Lactobacillaceae; genus Lacticaseibacillus; species Lacticaseibacillus baoqingensis. Next base: position 56,106 of record NZ_RHOI01000002.1, read on the forward strand.
GCCACGGTAACTGCCGTTAATCCTGTGCGGCCGCCGGCACCGATCCCAGCTGCACTTTCAACATACGTCGTCGTGTTAGAAGTCCCGAAGATCGAGCCGATCGAAGTCGCGATCGAATCTGCAAATAACGCTTTATCCATTTTCGACGAGAACCCGTGGCCTTCTTCCATCGCCTTTTCATCAGCTGCAGAGAAGATCCCGGTACGCCGGCCAGTCCCGATGAAGGTGCCTAACGTATCAAAGGTATCCGAAAAACTAAAGGCAAAGATCGTCATGATCGACATCACCGTTTGGCTAGGTGAGGTGAAGAGACTCGTCATCCCATTGGCACCAAATGCAGCGCCAAACGTCGTCTGCAACTGGGCAAAAGAATTCCCGAGTGAATTCGCATTGGATAAGGAAACGTCTGTCACCCCCATCGGGATCCCGATCAAAGTGGTGACAACGATCCCGATCAAAACCGCCCCAGGGACCTTTTTGATGACTAAGATCGCCATGAGAAACAACCCGATCAACGCCAAGAGTGCCCCTGATTGCGTGAAGTTCACCAATGCAGGTACGATGCCGCCGCCGGTGACCACACCGCTGACCCCGCCTTTATAAGTGGCCGTAGTCGCGTGATAAGCGGCATTATTGATACTCAAGATGTTGCTGGAATCAGACGTAAACTGTAAGAATCCCGCATTCTTCAGCCCAATATAGCCAACAAACACCCCGATCCCGCCGCCAATCGCATGTTGTAAGACTTCCGGGATCGCCATGATGATCATTTTGCGCACCTTCGTCACGGTGATCAAGATGTTGATTAACCCACAGATGAAGACCAAAGCCAGTGCTTGCTGCCACTTAAATCCTAATGCAAAAACGACCGTATACGTGAAAAACGCGTTCAAGCCCATCCCTGGTGCTAAAGCATAAGGGACATTGGCAAACAGCCCCATGACTAGCGTCCCTACCGCACTGGCGATGATCGTCGCCAAGAAAACCGCCTGTGACGGCATCCCCGCCAGCGATAATACTTGCGGGTTAACGAATAAGATGTACGACATTGCAAAGAAAGTCGTCAAACCCGCCATGATCTCGGTGCTTACCTTAGTATTATTCGCACGTAGTTGAAAGAAATTATCCATAATTGCTCCCTCGTTCGCATTTGATGAGTTTAGCTTACCCCATCAAAACCGTGAATTCAAGAGAAAATACGGCCGATATCATCAATAATTAAAATATCATTCGTGTTTATCAGCAAAACTCACCTTAGTGAGCGCTAACTTCCGTATCGGTATGCCCATTTGTCAAAAAATCGACTAAATACTGCAACGAATAAAACACCATGTTATGCACGGCAGTTTGGGTGTAATACGCGATATGCGGTGCTAAAAGGACATTGTCTAAAGCCGCCAAGTCATCCCACAGCGGATCGTGGAAATACCCGTCACGCTCTAATGCCAGCAATGCCGCAGATTCATTTTCAAACGTGTCGATCCCGGCGCCGCCCAAATGCCCGGTCTTAAGCGCCGTCAACAATGCCTGCGTGTCGATCAAATTACCGCGCGCGGTATTGATCACCAGCGCATCGGATTTCATCTGTGCCAATGCTTGGGCGTCAATCAAATGCGTGTTGGCCGCGATCCCAGGTACATGCAAATCGATCACGTCGCTTTGTTGAAATAATTCCGGCAATGACACATAGGTGCCAGGCAGATCAGGCGCCGGGGTCGGGTGGGGATCATATATCAATACCCGCGCCCCAAAGCCCGCAAATAACTTGATCGCCGCGCGTCCGATCCGGCCGGCACCGATCACGCCAACGGTTTGTTGCGCGAGTTCGCGCCCAATGAAAGTTGTCGCCTTAGGATAATCTCCTGCACGCAAGGCGGCAGCCACCGCACCTAATTGACGCAGCAGATTCAAGGTCAACGTCACCGCAAACTCTGCGATCGCATTGGGCGAATAAGCCGGCGTGTTGGCGATCTTCACCCCGGCACGCGCCGCGGCTGCAAAATCAATATTATCAGTGCCAACATTGCGAATCGTCAAATACTTGATCCCCAACTGGCCCATCTTGGCGAACAATTGCGCTGAATAAGGCGTCGTCTGCAAGCAATTAAGGCCATCATAGCCAGCTGCCAAGGCGACCGTTTCAGCGTTCAATAATTCCGGCCGGATCGTTAATGCGATCGCATGCGTTTTTGCCCATTGGCGTAAATAGGGGATCTCATCGACCCGTGCACCAAACACCATTATTTTCATGATGACGCCTCCTCGTGATAAATGAATAGCTTCTGGTCTCAATAACTTTTAGCATACGTGTTGCCCACCGCAACTGCATGAAAAAAGGATTAAGGTTCATGAAGAACAACCGTTAAGATTTTTTGAAAGCGATTTCTTATTCTATCGTTTTCTCGTTGATGTGTGGTACACTTAAGGTTCTAAAAACTTACGGAGGTTTTATACCTATGAAGATTGTCGTTTTAGCTGGCGGGCGCAGCACCGAGCGAAACGTCTCTATCTCGAGTGGCTACCGACTCACCAACGCATTGCGTGAAAAGGGACACGACGCCACTTTTATTGATTTATTTTTAGGTTATGATCTGCACGGTGCCAAACCGGTGACCGCGTTTGATGATGCCAACACCAGCAAGAACCTGCTGATCTCAGACGCCGTGTTAACGGATGACGATATCAACGCCTTGCGCGGTGATGGCACCACGCAATTGTTCGGCCCTAACGTCTTAGCGATTTGCAAAGAAGCGGATATCGTCTTCCTCGGCTTGCACGGCGGCGATGGGGAAAACGGTAAAGTACAAGCTGTCTTGGATCTGAATAACATCAAATATACCGGCAGCGGGGCTACCGCTTCTGGGATCACAATGAATAAGGTCTACAGCAAAGAGATCATGTTGTATCACCAAATCAAAACAGCGGCCTTTGTTGAGATCACCAAAGATCAAGGCACCACTGGTCATCATCTTCCATTTGCTTATCCGGTCGTCTTGAAGCCGACTAGCGGCGGTTCTTCAGTCGGTACACATATCGTGCATGATGATGCCGAGTTGCAAAGCGGTTTGGTCGATGTCTTCCGCTTCGATAATTCGGCGATCATCGAAGAATTCATTCAAGGCCGGGAATTTTCCTTAGGCGTCGTCAACGGTCACGCCTATCCTGCCATTGAGATCAAAGTCCATGATGGTTGGTATGATTTCGAACACAAATTCCAAGAAGGATACACGGATTTTGTCACGCCGCCTGATGATCTTGACGATGCGATCCATGAAGAAATGAAGCGTGTTTCGATCCAAACGATGAATGTCTTAGGCATGCAAAATTATGGCCGAGTCGACTTCTTCACCAACGCGGACGGCGTGTGGGTGATCGAAGCCAACAACCTGCCTGGCATGACGCCGTTGTCACTGCTGCCGCAAGAAGCTGAAGCTGAAGGCGTCGCTTACGGTGATTTGGTCGAAGATATCGTCAACGGCAAATTAAAATTGTACGCAGATGGTATGAATAACTGATCCTGCTACCCGCATCGAAAACAGCGTCACAGTTCACCACGACTTGGTCGCTGATCTGTGACGCTGTTTTTGTTGACGAATGCGGCTGGACATGCGATACTACGGACGGTGCCAAACCACGGTGGAGGTACGCGATCGGCGCGAAAGCGTTCAGAAGGTCGCCGCACTTCACCACAAGAGACAGCCTTGCGCGGAACGCAAGGCTGTTTTTTTATGCCTAGCGACGCTGCCGCAACACACGATACCCCCAAATCAAGCTGCCGATCAAAACGATGCCCATAGCGATGATCCGCCAGTTGGCGAACGCCTTTGCTTGAATCGGCGGGAGCTTCTTTTTAGCCGCCTCCGGGACCAAAAGGCTTTGCTGCAGCTGCCAATGATACTGACCCGCTTGCGCTGTGATCACCACCTGATAACGTCCCGGCGCCAGTGTTTGTTTTAATGGCAGCTGCTCAGCCAAAACCGAATTCGGTGCCATGGCCAGTGCTTTGCTGGTCGTTTGCATGATCGTTTGTCCAGTGGCTTCTGCGCGCACTTGATTCTTCAACGTCAGCCCGCCAAACAGCCGCGGCGCCGAGTTTTCGATCCTAGCAACGATTTGTTGCGGCCCCAATTCGACGCTCGCCAGCTTTAACTTGGGGGCCACTAAAGTCGATGAAGTTTGCAATTGAACGGCAACGATCATGGCAAACTGCTCGACGATCACCAACCCGCTATCTGCCGTTTTTTCTTTTCCAGGTTCTTGTTGGACATAAATGGCGCCTAATAGCTGCCCGTCAAACCCGCTTGCAGGCGGGGTCACGTGAAAACTGACCGTTCGCGCTTGCCGCGGCTGGATAGTCAACGTTACCGGCGGCGAACCGATCTTAGTCAATCGTACCAGCCCTTTTTGTTTTGGCGGTGTTTGCGGATCATACCCGATCTGGCCATTGGTTTGCGTATACGCATCAGTCAGTTGCGCTTTAAGCCGCTGCGGCTGATCGGATCGATTAGCGATCACCACGGTTAGCGCCTGTTGTCGGCCTGGGGTGACGAGTAAATTGAAATAGCCAAGATTGCCGCCCAGTTGATTGGCCGTGAGTTGCGGCGTCACGGTAATCGCAGCGCCTGCCGCTGAAACTGGCAGCGGCCGCCACCACCATACCAAGAACAAAATCAGCCACCACTTGCGCATGCGTTCCTCCTTATGGCTGAGTCGCCTGCGGTGCAGCCGTCAGCGTCCAATCGATCGTGGCCTCGTAATTGCCGGCAAGGATCGTCACGTCTTGCGGTAACGTCAAGGCCGCTGCGGCGATCTTGGCGCTGGTCTGACCGCTGCCTTTACCTTGAGGTGCGGCTAACACAGTATTGGCGATACCGCTAAAGTTCTTTGAATCGATCGCCAGTGTCGCGGTATTATCACCCGTCACCGTGGCTTGCCCCAGCTGGATCGAATCGGCGATCAACTGTCGATCTGCGGCGCCAGTTAATTGAAACGCGCCTAATTTAGCCGTCACTTGCCACCCCGCATTGCTCCCGCGATAATCGTTCACCTGCAGTTGCGGCGTAAGTTCCCCTTGAGTCTTCAATGTTTTCGACCCGTTGATCAGCTCCTCCACCGATGCCCGCTCAAAATGCAGCACAGGCACCGCCACTAGCGCCAAGGTGCCACCTTCTAAGTCAAAATCGGCAACACTATTGGCCGTCGTTGCGTCACCATTCGCCGCCGCTCCCGCCCCAACCGTCGTTTGCTCTGGCGTGTCTTCATCAGCAGCGGCCACCGGTATTGTTGGACCAGCAGCTAATCCGGCGGCTAATGCCAGCAGCCACCAACCATTCCATTTCACCATTTCGTTCACTCCTTTGATCTGCGATCACTTAGAGGTGCTTTCGCCTCCGTTATATAAGTTTGCATTTTAGGATCAAACTCCTGGTTACTTTTAGTTAGGGTTGATTTATTCACTGGAACTGACTATACTGGGCGCGTTCAAATGTTAGGTTGACGATCAAGCCCTTAAATGACTGGCGATACTCAAGCACTGCTGACTGAACAAAATGGCATTACAGCCGCAATAATCGCCAAAAAACTCGCGCTGTGTCCCCGCTTGGTACCAGCGCTAGTCAAGAAACCGGCGGCTTAAAAAACAAGCGGGCTGGTCTTCAAGCAGCGCACCAATGGCAACCATCATGCCCCGCGGGTTAAGCGGGAGCCTTTTCGTCGTTAACGCACATTCATGAGAAAGAAGGTCAATGCCATGACATCACGGCCTACCCCTGCAAAATTTGACCTGAAAGCATTTATCCATTTGATCGCCAGTATTCATCCGCGTTATGGACAACTGGCTGCCGGCCTGGGGCTGGGCATCTTGGCCACAGCCGCGAACCTGTTGGTGCCTAAATTTGCCCAGACGTTGATCAATCAACTCAGCCACCAGCTAAATGTCACCCTTTTACTTGGCGTCGTGGGAATCTTTATCCTTAGTGCCGCCATCTCCGCAGGGTCAGGAACGATCCTAGGCTTTTTTGGTGAAGACGTGGTGGCCAGCCTTCGCCGCTTATTATGGGATAAGCTGCTGAAACTGCCCGTCAGCTATTTTGATGAGCGCAAGTCCGGTGAGATCTCCTCACGCTTGGTCAATGACTCCACGCAAGTCAAAGACCTGCTTGCCAATGGCTTTCCTAACGTCGTCACCAATCTGTTGCAGCTTTTTGGTGCATTAGGGTTAATGTTGATCATGGATTGGAAAATGACCGCCATCATGTTCGTCACCGTGCCTTTGATGATGCTGGTCATGATGCCCATCGGCAAGCGTGCGCGTCGCATCGGCCACGCCCGTCAAGATGCCTTGGCGGCTTTTAATGGCGAAGCCGGCGAGATCTTGAGTGAAGTCCGCTTGATGAAATCCTCTAACGCTGAAGCCCAAGAAACCAACGCTGGCCACGCCCAAATCAATACGCTTTACCAGATCGGCTTAAAAGAAGCCATTTATGATTCGATTGCCGGCCCAGTGATGAGCGGTGCCATGATGGCAGTGGTGATCGGCATCTTGGCTTATGGCGCCCATCGTGTGCTCACTGGCACGATGAGCATGGGGACCATGTTCAGTTTCTTGATGTATCTTTTTCAGATCATCGGTCCAGTCGGCAGTTTAGGGCGCTTCATGACGACAGTAGCCAAAACCAGCGGTGCCACCGAGCGGATCCAAGAACTGCTGGCAGAACCAGTCGAAGACTTGACGCATGGCGACGCCTTGCCGCTAGATGGGCAAATCCTATCCATGCAACATGTCGATTTTGCCTATGATGCCGGCAAGCCGGTTTTACAAGATGTGAATTTTGAAGCTCGGCCTAACTCTGTCGTGGCCTTTGTCGGCCCGTCTGGCGGCGGCAAATCGACTATTTTCAGCTTGCTGGAACGCTTTTATCCGCCCACTAAAGGCCAGATCTTGGTGGGGCATCAAGATAGTGCCGCGATCGCCTTAAAAGATTGGCGGCAACAGATCGGGTTGGTGTCACAAGATTCTGCCATCATGGCCGGGACGATTCGCTATAACCTGACTTATGGCCTCACTCGAGAATTCGCTGACGAGCAGCTTTGGCACGTTTTGAAACTGGCTTATGCCGAAGATTTTGTTCGTAAAATGCCGCAAGGACTGGATACGCAGGTAGGTGAACGCGGGGTAAAGGTCTCTGGCGGCCAAAGACAGCGCATCGCGATCGCCCGCGCTTTTTTACGCGACCCCAAGCTGTTGATGCTGGATGAAGCCACCGCCAGTCTTGATTCTGAATCGGAAATGATGGTCCAAAAAGCGCTGGAACAATTGATGCGCGGCCGCACGACTTTAGTCATCGCCCATCGCTTATCAACGATCGTTGGCGCAGACGATATCTATTTCGTCGAAAATGGCCATATTTCTGGCCACGGTCCACATGCGCAATTGGTCAAAAATCACGCGCTATACCGCGAATATGTCCACAATCAATTTGCAGCTTAACGCGCTTGTCATCAAAAAAGGGAAAAACCACCGCCGTGGTTTTTCCCTTTTTAGTCTGCGTTCAAACTGATTAAAACTTATCCCAGATATTGGCTAAGATATTGGTTTGGTCGCGGTCTGGGCCAACCGAGAAGGTCAACAAGTCGACCCCGATCAACTCAGCGATCCGCGATACATAGTTGCGAGCGGCTTCTGGCAAGTCTGCTAATGTCTTAGCCCCGGTGATATCCGTATCCCAGCCAGGCATTTCTTCATATACCGGCTGGCATTCAGCCAATTGCTTTAGCGATGCCGGGTAGTGATAAAGCTTCTCACCATTACGCTCATAGGCGGTACAGATTTTAACGGTTTTGAGTCCGGTCAACACATCAATGGAATTTAAGCACAGATCAGTGATCCCAGCGACCCGCCGCGCATGGCGTACGACGACGGCATCAAACCACCCGATGCGCCGTGGGCGGCCAGTAACGGTACCATATTCATGGCCGGCTTCGCGAATAAAATCACCATCTTCATCGAATAATTCTGTTGGGAATGGGCCATCACCGACCCGAGAGGTATAGGCTTTGGCAACGCCAACGACCCGATCGATCTTGCTGGCGCCAACACCGGCGCCGATAGTCACCCCACCGGCCGGATTGGAACTGGTAACAAAAGGATATGTCCCTTGATCGATATCCAGCATCACCCCTTGGGCCCCTTCAAACAACACATGCTCGCCAGCGTCGATCGCATCGTTTAAGACCACCGACGTGTCACAAACATACTGCTTGATCTGTTGCCCATAGGCATAATATTCATCGAAAATATCGTCAAACTGCATTGGTTGTGCACCGTACAACTTGGTGAATTGTTCATTCTTTTCCGCTAAATTAGCCCGCAAGCGTTCAGCAAAAATCTCTTTGTCTAACAAATCAGCGATCCGGATGCCGACGCGAGACGCCTTGTCCATATAAGCCGGGCCGATGCCGCGATTGGTCGTGCCGATCTTATTATCGCCTTTAGCCGCTTCTTGCAGCTTATCTAAGGCAATATGATATGGCAAGATCACATGCGCACGATCCGAGACCCGCAAGTTGTCGCCAGCGATCCCTTTTTCCTGCAAATAAGCCAATTCCTCAACTAAACTCTTCGGATTGACCACCACACCGTTGCCGATCACAGATAACTGATGCGGGTAGAGGATACCAGATGGGATCAAACGCAACTTATAGACCTGTCCGTCACTATGGATCGTATGGCCGGCATTGTCACCGCCTTGATACCGGCTGATGATCTTCGCCCCTTGACTAAGAAAATCTGTGATCTTCCCTTTGCCTTCATCGCCCCATTGGGTCCCAACAACTACGACTGTTCCCATGCCTATCGCTCCTTGGTGTGTCGGTTCACCCGACTATTGTACGGCGCTAACCGCCACTGGTTATTCTACCAAGTTGTCGCAACGGAAACAAGGCAAAACACGAATAATGTTTATAAATCGACATATCAAACTACAAAAACCCGAACAAAAAGTGTTCGGGTTTTTGATAGTTATTAAATTAACGAATGATTCTCAATCACGCTGCAACCGACGCTCTTGCAGATAGGCGTAAATATGCCCAAAGGCGATCTCTAAAACTTGCGTATTATCCACGGTAATTTGTTCGCCCGCTTCATCACCCACCAAGTTCAGCACAAAACTCGTTGCCGTCACCTGGGTAGGAAAGCCGAGAAAATGTTCTTCTTCGTCAGTGATCCGGATCCGGATCACCCGTTGAAACGCCGCGGCGGAACTGATGATCCCCGCGATCAAGTCATCTGAGCTATCAAATTCGCGATCAGCGTTTAAAACCGGCTGTTGCGTGAAGTGGTGTTGCCTATCCCACTGGGCATAATACGCGATCGTTTGCAGGTAATCACTAGCAGTGGTGAGACTTTGGATCGCCGGCAAGCGAATCGCCAAGTACCCGCCAAACTGTGCCGCCATATCCTTAAGGCTCAACACCACCACATCATCATGCAGCGCCTTGACCGTCCCGACGAAGAATTGATCATCATGCCCCTTGGGGATCACCGCCAACAATTGGTCAGCCACGCGCGCTTGCTCAAACACAGCCGCTAATTGGCCATCGTTTGGGACCAAGGCTGATTTGACGTGTTGTAGCTGCTTGCGCTGGGCGACCAGCGCCGTTTCTTGGCGCAGATCCAGCCCTTGAAATTCGATCACTAAAACATCTGAATTATCCACTTGCATCGTGCGCACGTCGGTATAGTTAAATTTGTTGAACACATTCAAAGTAAACTGATCGGGTGCGACCGCAGTAACTTGCCCTTCCAAATACGCATCGTCATCGGCTAAGATCACCATCACCATTTGCTGACTGGCTTGCACTTGGGTCACCAGCTGATGCAGCAAGTCTTTAGTCGCATCAAACTGCAACGCCTGTTCTTGCCCAGCAACCGTCAGAAAATGCTCTGCTTTAGCCACACCGATTCGAAATTGCATATCGTCAAGATCTGTCCCGGCAAATTCAACTTGGGCAATAGCGGCAAAATTGATCAACACGGCGCCATCTGCGATACCCGCGTCGTTATAAGTCGCCAAAATCACAGCGTTATTGCCTAACGCCTGCACATACCCGGTATAAAAATCATCCGTGTCTCGCTGATAAACGTTGATCAACAATTGTTCATTCAATGCGGTCATCAGACTCATCAATATGGCATCCAAGTTATCTAGCCACCTTTCATCGTGGTATATTTCCCAGGAAATAAATTATGGTTCGGGATGATATGCGATCGAACTAAATTTGTTATACGACTTTACGAACAAGAGTTTCACCGTGCCGCGTGCTCCGGAACGATTCTTTTCGATAATGACTTCGACTTCACCCACATCATTATCTTGTTCATCTTGCGGCGCGCCGCCATCATCGTCATCCCCGTCTTCATCGCGATAATAATCGTCACGGTATAAAAAGGCCACAATATCAGCATCTTGTTCGATCGAACCTGATTCACGGATATCAGATAGTACTGGCCGCTTATCTTGACGCTGCTCAACACCACGAGAAAGCTGCGACAATGCGACGACCGGACAACCTAATTCCTTGGCGAGCTTCTTTAACCCTCGAGAAATTGCGGAAACTTCTTGTTGGCGGTTTTCTTGGCCAGAGCCTTCGATCAGTTGTAAATAATCGATGATGACCAGCCCTAGATCTTGCTCTTGTTGCAGCTTCAAACACTGCGAGCGGATCTGTGCCATCCGCACTCCTGGCGTATCATCGATATAAATATTCGCTTTGCTCAAACTCCCCATGGCAACCATCAAATTCTGCCATTCTTCTTCGTTGAGCTGCCCGGTGCGCAAATGGTTGGCGTCGATGCTGCCTTCTGAACACAACATCCGGTTCACCAGCTGTTCAGCGCCCATTTCCAAACTGAACATTGCGACCGTTTTATCGGTTTTGGTCCCTACGTTTTGAGCGATGTTCAAAACAAAAGCCGTTTTCCCCACCGCAGGCCGCGCGGCTAAGATCACCAACTCCCCTTCGTGCAAGCCGGTGGTGATCTTATCTAAGTCCTTGAAGCCCGTTGGCAGCCCCGTGATCTCTTGATCATTTTGATAGAGTTTATCGATTTCTTCTAACGCCTGGTTCAAGACGTCTCTGATCGGACGAAACCCAGAGCGCTTAGTGGTGTCGGCGACTTGTAAGATCTCGTCAGAAGCCGTCTCCAACAACGCCGGTACGTCAGTTTGATCATCATACCCGCGCGCAGCAATATTTTCAGCCGTATCGATCAGCCGCCGCAACTGGGCTTTTTCCGCCACGATTTTGGCATAGTAAACCATGTTCGCCGCAGATGGCACTGCGTCGGCAAGTTCGATGACATAGCCGACACCGCCAATATCTTCGAGTTGATTGTGGCTTTGAAGATAGTCTTGAACGGTGACGACATCGATGCTGACTTCTTCTTCTTGCAAAGCCGTCATCGCACCATAAACTAAGCGATTGGCACGCATATAAAAGTCGTCTGCGGCAACGTACTCAGCCGCATCGACGAACTTCTTTGGATTCAAAAAAATACCGCCTAAAACGGCTTGTTCAGCTTCTTTGCTAAACGGCGGGGTCCGCCGAATCTGCTGATTATCCATGCTTTTGTGCTCCTTAATTCAACCGGTCGACATTCTTATCCAGTGTACTTTACGAATCCAAACTTGGCAAACTGACGCTTCGCCGAAATACAAAAGCGGCTTCGCATCGCCAGTTACACCGGTCATGATACGAAGCCACTTGTATGAAGGTTGGATAAAAAGATTTTTAAGGCGGTTTGAGATCAGCCTTGTGCCGTGATGTGCACGCGAATCGTCGCATCAACGCCTGGATATAAGCTGATCTTCACATTGCGATAGCCTAATGCCTTGATTGGCTCTGGCAAGTCGATCTTGCGCTTATCAACTTTGATCTGATATTGCTTTTCCAATGCTTGAGCGATTTGCTTGCTAGGGATCGACCCAAAAAGGCGAGAATCTTCGCCAGCTTTAGACTGGATCTGCACGACCGTTTGATCGTCTTCCAGCTGCGCTTTGACCGCCACTGCTGCGGCTTTGGCTTCGGCTTCTTTCTTTTCTTCAAGGCGTTGTTGCCCGCGCAAAGCACTCATGGCTTGTGCAGTCGCCGCTTTGGCCTTGCCGTTTTTGATCAAAAAGTTCTGAGCATAGCCGTCTGGAACGTCTTTGACCTCGCCGCGCTTGCCCTTACCGCGTACATCTTGTGTAAAGATAACTTTCATGATGGGTCCTTCTTTCTACTCGGAATCTTCTGTCGCGTCGATCGTTTTCAACAACATGTCTTTGGCCTCGGCAACGGTATGTCCTTGAATCTGTGTTGCAGCATTGCTGAGATGCCCGCCGCCGCCAAGCTCTTCCATGATGACTTGGACATTGATGTCGCCTAGCGATCGCGCAGAGATGCCGATACGCCCGTCGGGACGCCGCGTGATCACAAAACTCGCATCGATATCACTCAGCGATAATAATGTATCTGCCGCTTGTGCTGCGATCACGGGATCGTACGGGGTATCGTCTTCACCAGTACATAATGCCATATTCTCACTGATCATTTCAACGCTGTCGATCAGATGATTCTTTTGAATATAACTGGCGACGCTTTCTTTCAATAAGTTCTGGGCTAACAAACCATCAGCTCCAACCGAACGTAAGTAGCTGGCCGCATCGAAAGTCCGCGTCCCGGTACGTAATGAAAACGACTTGGTATCAACCGTGATCCCAGCCAACATCGCCGTCGCTTCCAGCTTATTGATCGAGCCGTTATTAGTTGGCTGATATTCAAACATCTCGGTGATCAACTCACAAGTCGAACTGGCATAAGGTTCGATATATACCAACATCGGGTTTTCTGGAAATTCTTCGCCACGCCGATGGTGATCGATGATCACGGTACGTGCGGCTAAGCGGTCGTATAATGCCGGCGCCGACGTGATCGACGGTTTCGAATGATCGACCATGACCAACAAGCTTTGGTCCGTTACTTGCGATAACGCCGCTTCTGGCGTCACGATCGAATTGGCGATTTCCGGATCTTGACCGACCCGACTCATCAATCGCTCCACATCAGAGTGCAAATGGTCTGGATCGACCACCACATAACAGTCTTTACCATTCATCTGCGCGATCCGGCGAATCCCTAACGCTGCCCCGATGGCATCCATATCTGGGCGCGAATGCCCGACCACAAATACTTTATCGGTTTGCTTGAATAACTCTTGCAAGGCTTGGGCGATCATCCGGGCACGGACGCGCGTGCGTTTGGCCATCGGATTGGTTTTACCGCCGTAAAAGCGTGCCTGTTCCCCTTTAGCCCGCACGACGACTTGATCGCCGCCGCGACCTAGCGCCAAGTCAAGATTAGATTGCGACGTGATCGCCAGTTGCGCCAAATTGGCATCCCCGTAAGCGATCCCCACGGATAACGTCAGCGGATAATTTTGTTTGGACGTTTCTTCTCGAATCGTATCCAAGATCTTAAACCGATCCGCCTCAACCACCTGCAACGCTTGCACATAAGCGACTAACAAGAAGCGATCATTGGCGATCCGGCGCACATACATCCCGTATTCATTCGCCCAATTGGTCAATTGATTGGTCACATAAGAATTCAGGTTAGTCACAGTTTGGTCATCAAGCGTTTGCGTGATCTCATCATAGTTGTCCAAGAATATTTGGCCGATCACGACACGTTCATTTTCTGCTTGGGCTTCGATCTTGGCATAGCGGGTAATGTCCATTAAGTAAGCGACACCGATGCTCTTTTGGATGATCATCTCAAATTGATGATCACCCCAAGTGATCGTTTGCGATTCGTTAGAATCTTGATTGGACGACACCAACTTCGCCAAATCGGCATCGATCGCACTCAGCGGTTGTCCTAACAGTTCAGCATCACCAAAATATTGCTGTAAATACGGATTCGCCCATTCAACGGTCAGGTCTTTATCATACAACAAGATCCCCACTGGCATCTTGATCAAGGCTTCTTGCTCACCACGCTTGATGCGATAAGCGAGATTGGAAATGTACTTGTTGGTATTTTTGGTAATTGCTTCTAGACCGTAGAAAATCGCGGCGACTAAACCGATCAAAAAAAGCAACATTAAGCCCGCCAGCCATGGGCGGATGAAACTGGCAACGATTATGTCGATAACGGCCAGTATCACCATAACACCGGCAACATACCGCAAGCGGTAGTCTTCCAAGAATGCCGGCAACTGGATCTTGGCTAGTAGTTTCTTCATCGTATACATTCGCTCGCTTTCGCATTGCGGAATCAGATTAACAAATTCTTAAGCTATTTTAGCATACTTCCCTCATCATCGCCGATTTCACAAAAATTTGCATCCGTCTGCTGGCAACGCCAGCAAAAAAAGCCTTGAGGCCATGATTCACAAATGAATCACGGCCTCAAGGCCTCATGTGACAGGCTAAAATCGCTTGCCGGCGCAGTCTTCAAGCGGTTCAGCTGCTGCTTACTTTGGCTGGATCAAGCCCATGTCATGCATGGTTTCAGCGATTTGCATACTGTTCCAAGCGGCGCCTTTCAACAAGTTGTCAGACACATTCCACATATGGAAGAACCCGGAATTTTCTTCATCAGGCCGGATCCGGCCGACAAAGACATCGCGCTTACCTTCAGCATTGGCTGGCTGTGGATAAACTTGATGCGCTGGGTCATCTTGGACAACGACCCCAGGGGCTTGGGCCAACACCGCGCGGATCGCATCGGCATCCGCATTGGCATCTGCAACTTCAAAATACACTTCTTCACCATGCGCGATCGGCACTGGGACCCGGACACAAGTGGCAGTGACCTTTAATTCGGGATCATCCATGTCGCCCATCATGATCTTCTTGGTTTCGTGGATCATCTTCCACTCTTCGTGGGAATAACCGTCGTCTTCAAACACATCGATTTGCGGCAAGGCATTAAACGCCATTTGGTAATGCTTTTTGTCCCCGCCAGTCGGTAAGATCTCAGGCGTTACCTTCGTCACGTCACCATCAAGATAAGCTTGTGCTTCTGCAAATAATTCATTCAACGCGCGCTGCCCGGCACCGGAAACGGCTTGATAAGTCGAAACCATCACCCGCTTCAAGCCAAATGCCTTGCGGATCGGCTCTAATGCCGTCACCATTTGGATCGTCGAGCAGTTAGGGTTGGCAATGATGCCATGATGCTGCCGTAATGCTTCTGGGTTAACTTCAGGAACGACTAATGGGATTTCGGGATCCATCCGAAATGCACTGGTATTGTCAACAACGATCGCTCCTGCTTTGACCGCACTAGGGGCAAACCGCTTGGAAACGGCTCCACCAGCAGAAAACAGCGCAATATCGACACCCGCAAATGAATCATCTGTGGTTTCTTCTACGGTCAATTCTTGATCACCGCACTTAACGGTTTTGCCGGCGGAGCGCTTGGAAGCCAAGGCCTTGACAGATGCGATCGGTAAAGGACTTTGGGCCACCATTGCTAACATCCGCGTGCCAACTGCACCAGTGGCCCCGACAACTGCTACGTGATATCCATTCATGCTTGATTTCCTCCTGAAAAAATGTGTTATACCGCGGCAACAATATCGCGATAAGGTAATTGTTCGACAAAATTGGTATACTGCGTGGTTTCGCCAGTTGGGGTACTGCTGGCCCCAGAGAATGTCCCTGCTTTTAAGCTGGCTTCTGGAATGCTGATCTGGTCTGTGACCGTCGCATTGCCGATCAATTCGATCCAATAGCGACCATCATCTTGATGGACGATCGTATTGACCATGCCGCCTGGGTTATACACCGTTAAGGGCACTGCTAAACTGGCCGCTTCCGGATGCGCCAAGACTAACGCCAAGCTTGTTGCCGACATTCCTGTGCCACACGCGTTGGTAAAACCAACCCCGCGTTCATAGGTGCGGGCAAAAATGGTATTGGGCCCTTCAATGGCAGCAAAGGTCACATTCACCCCTTCTGGGAAATATGGGTTCTGCGCGTTTAAACGCTCGCCTAATGCCCTTAGCGTATCGCTTTTAAGTTCACTTTCATCAACAAAGGCGATCAAGTGCGGATTAGGCACGGCCACCGCAGTAAATCGCAGTGTCGGATGCAATTGCGGCAATACCGTATCAATGATCTGTTCATGTCCCAATTGCGCAAAAGGCAAGTCTGCGGCCGCAAAGCTGACGGGTGAGATCTCTACGCCAAACGCAGGCACCCCTTCAGCAAATGCCGGCGCTTCGTGCACTTGCAAGCGCGCTTGCGCCGTTTGCACCGCAAAGCTTTTAGCCCCGGTTTTTTCGCTGAGATAACGGCTAACCGTCCGCAGCCCATTGCCGCACATCTTGGCAATAGAGCCATCTGCATTGATGACCGTCATCCGCCCGGCTGCAGCCGGATCGGCTGAAACCACTAACATGCCATCTGCGCCGCCTAACAGCCCGGTGTGCCGATCCGTGATGCGCTGGGTCAGGCGGGTCAGCGTCGCCAGTGGTAATGGCGCCGTCAGTGCCGTTTGATCAAGCAAGAAAAAATTGTTGTCCGATCCATGGACCTTGAATAATTCAGCCATACTATCCCTCCAATTGTTGATTGACTGGAATGAAGAATGCGTTATAGATCGCCCGCACAGCCGCATTGGCTTGTGTTTTGGACGTTCCCAACATTAACGAGATCTGGCTGGCGCCTTCGTTGATCATCGTCACATGCACATCAGCTGCCACTAATGGCTGCAAGACGCGTTGGATCAAACCGATGCGTTTGGCCATCCCTTCGCCAACGACCATGGTGATCGCATAATCATCGATCCATTGCAAGACATCTGGTTGCATCTTTTCTTGGATCTCTTGGCACAAGGTCGTTCGTAGTTCAGGCGTCAGCTGCCGGTTGTCGATAATGACCGTCAGATCGTCGATCCCACTGGGCATGTGTTCATAATTGATCCCATGATCGTAAAAAATCTGCAATAAGCGCAAAGTGAAGCCAACTTCTTTGTTCAGCAAGTAGCGGTGGAGATAAATGGCACTAAAATGATCAGAACTCACGATCCCGGTAACCGCGTGTTGAGGGGTGAAGCCGGTTTCTGGCACGATCATGGTCCCAGGATGATCCGGCTCATTGGTGTTTTTCAAATTGATCGGGATCTGCCCAGCAATGGCAGGTAAGATCGCTTCATCATGGAAAACCCCAAACCCGCCATACGAGAGTTCCCGCATTTCACGGTAGGTCATTTTTTCGATCGCCGCAGGATGGCGGACAACGCGCGGATCAGCGGCGAAGACCCCATCGACATCGGTAAAGTTTTCATACAAATCAGCGCCAAAGCCGCGCGCCAAGATCGCTCCAGTAATGTCGCTGCCGCCGCGAGAAAAGGTTGCGATCGCCCCATGATCGGTATACCCGTAAAAGCCAGGAACAACCAAGATCCCTGCTGGCCGTTGATAGGCATTGAGATGGGCATACGTGGCTGCTAACACTTCTGCATCATTGGGATCATCTGTCACCGTCAAGCCGATCAGCTTAGGTTCCCCATAAGTCGCCACACTGCCGCAAGCATTGAGCACCGCCGTTAGGAGATAGCCATTGAGTTTTTCGCCATGTGCTTTAAACGCCGCCATTTGGTGCGCTGAGTCGTTAAACGCTTCATGTTGAAGCTGGACGATTTCAGCTTCGATATGCGACATCACGGTGTCTGCTAATTCAAAATGTGTGGCGATCTCTTGATACCGCGCCACGATCGCAGCGATCGTGGCCGCAGGATCGATCCGGTTTTGCACCTGAGTCGCATAGGTGATCAATAAGTCGGTCACCTTTGTATCACCGTGGTCACGCTTGCCCGGCGCGCTGGTGACAACCACCTGACGCTCAGCATTGGCTTGCATGATCGCCACCACTTTTTCAAATTGATTGCCATCGGCCAAACTTGAACCGCCGAACTTGACTACACGCACGAGAATCGCCCCTTCATGAGTAAATGATGTGAGTTTTGTTATTTTGAGATGAAGTCTAGCACATATTATCGCTCAGGCAAAGCATGATTATCATGAATTTACTCGGATTTTCGCGGCATTATTAGTACGAAAAGAATTCACAAATAAAATTTGACGTACGTTCGTTTTTATTATAAACTCATGACAAATGAGATAGAGGTTGCGACCAACAAGAGTAACCCAGATGAGCAGTCCACGCTGTGTTGAGTCTGAGTGAAAGGGGCGGTCGCCGAAACGCTGACGCGGTGGAACGTCAGTTGTTGGGGTAAGTGCGAATAGCGCCTACACTGTCGCCGCAAATAGCGGCGGGGCGCTATCCAGACGATTCGACCCAAAATGGGACCCTTTTGTTTGGTAGCTGCCAAACAAAAGGGCCTTATTTTTTTATCACACTCAAAGGGAGTTAAGCTTATGTCTATTCAAACTAATGCAGCTGGTCACTTGACCATCGGCGGCGTCGATGCCTTGACGCTGGCGCAAGATTATCAAACGCCGCTTTACGTCTATGATGTTGAAGCGATCCGCAATCAGATCCGGGCCTTTAAGGCTGTTTTTGAAGCTCAAGCCGTGCCTTACGCGGTCAGCTATGCCAGCAAAGCATTCGCCACGATCGCAATGTATCAAGTGGCTGCACAAGAAGGCTGCCATGTCGATGTCGTTTCTGGCGGGGAGCTTTACACCGCTCAACAAGCTGATTTTCCTATGGCAGACGTTTCATTTCACGGCAACAATAAAAGCCGTGAAGAATTACAAACAGCCTTAAACGCCGGTGTCGGCACGATCATCGTGGATAACTTCTACGAGTTGCAATTACTCGGCGAACTGCTCGCCGCCACACCTGATCGTCATCAAGCGATCCTCTTGCGGGTCACCCCAGGGATCTCTGCACATACCCACGCTTACATCTCAACTGGTCAAGTCGACAGCAAGTTTGGCTTTGATGTTGATTCTGGCCAAGCACTGACCGCAGCACGCCAAGCCCTTAGCAATCCACAGCTTGACTTGCTGGGGATCCACGCCCACATTGGCAGCCAGATCTTTTCTGTCGCCGGATTTGAAGGGGTCACCACGAAGCTGTTGGCGATCTTGACGCAATGGCACGATGAGCTCGGCTTCGTCCCGCAAGTGTTGAATGTCGGCGGCGGCTTTGGGATCCGCTACACGAAAGAAGATACGCCGCTGCCAGCGGCTGACTTTGTTGAAGCGATCGTGACGACGCTCAAACAAGCCAAACTGCCATTTGCCTTGCCGGCGGTATGGATCGAACCTGGCCGCTCGATCGTCGGCCCTGCCGGCTATCAGCTTTACAGCGTCGGCAGCCGCAAAGATGTCCCTGGGCTGCGCCCCTTTGTCGCAGTAGACGGCGGGATGGGCGACAACATCCGCCCAGCGCTATATCAAGCCGAATACGAAGCCGTCAAGGCCGCTGAACCCACCGCTGCCGCGACAGAAGATGTCCGTTTAGTCGGCAAGTATTGCGAGTCTGGCGATATTTTGATCGATCACGCCCACTTGCCAAAAACCCAGCCTGGCGATATCGTCGCAGTGTTAGCGACCGGGGCTTATGGGTATTCAATGGCCTCCAACTACAACCGCAACCCGCGGCCAGCAGTGGTTTTTGTCGAAAATGGTCAAGCCAAACTCGTGGTTGCCCGCGAAACATACGCCGACTTGACCCAAAATGATCGTCCCTATATTTAATAAGGAAAGAAAGGAACTCACCATGCCAGAATTCACGACTCAAGATGTCATCAACACCATCGCCAACTCCAAGAAAACGACTCCGGTCAAAGTTTATCTCAAAGGCACCCTCAGCCAGTTGCAGTTCCCCGACACCGTCCATACCTTCTTACAAGCCACAGTCGGTACCGTCATCGGCGACTGGGCAGAGATCCAGCCGGTGCTTTCTGCCCACCAAGATGCCATCAACGATTCTTTCGTTGAAACCATCGGCCGCAATACCGGCGTGGCCTTACTGGATATTCGCCAAACTAACGCCCGGATCGAACCTGGCGCGGTGATCCGCGACCAAGTCGCCATTGGCGAAAATGCGGTGATCATGATGGGGGCAGTGATCAACATCGGCGCAGAAATCGGTGCCGATTCCATGATCGATATGGGCGCGGTGCTTGGCGGCCGAGCAAAAGTCGGCAAGCATTGCCATATCGGCGCCAATACGGTTTTAGCTGGGGTGATCGAACCAGCCAGTGCAGAACCTGTCCGCGTTGGTGACGGCGTCTTGATCGGCGCGAATGCAACCGTACTTGAAGGCGTCCAAATCGGCGCCGGTGCCGTCGTGGCAGCCGGGGCAGTGGTCGTTGAAGACGTGCCGGAAAATGCCGTGGTCGCCGGAGTCCCTGCCAAGGTGATCAAACTCGCCAATGACCAGACCCGTTCCAAGACGGCTTTGGTCGATGCTTTAAGGAAGCTGTAACCATGTTTAATCAAGCCGATTTGATCAAGATCCGCCGCCACCTCCACCAGATCCCTGAGCTGGCATTACATGAAACGCAAACGCATGCCTACTTGCAGCAAGTCGTCCAAAGCTTGCCGCAAACTTGGCTGACCATCAAGCAGCCAGCCGTGCTGCCTACTGCATTGCTCGTTAAGGTGCATGGCACCGCTGCAAAACGCGTGATCGGCTACCGGGCAGACATCGATGCCTTGCCGGTCACTGAAGCCACTGGCTTGCCTTTTAGTTCGACTCATCCCGGCGTCGCCCATGCATGCGGCCATGACATGCATATGACCGTTGCGTTAGGCGTCTTGAGTTATTTTGCCGAACACCAGCCGCAAGATGATCTGCTGTTTTTCTTCCAGCCTGCTGAAGAAGCAGAATATGGCGGCAAGCGCGCTTATGATGCTGGGGTGTTTACCGGCGATTGGCATGTCGATGAATTTTACGGCCTCCATGATCGCCCGGATCTGCCTGCTGGCGCGATCGGGTGCACCAATGGCACCTTGTTTGCCGGCACCACAGAGATCAACATTGATTTCATCGGCCAAGGCGGCCACGCTGCTTTCCCGCAAAATGCTAACGATGCCGTGGTCGCTGCCGCGTATTTTGTCACTCAAGTCCAAAGCATCATTTCTCGGAATGTGGCGCCAACAGATAGCGCCGTGATCACCTTAGGCAAGCTTCAAGCCGGAACGATCCGCAATGTGATCGCCGATCACGCGCGGATCGAAGGCACCTTACGCGGCTTCACCCAAGACGCGATCAGTTTCTTGCAACAACGCATTCGTACCGTTGCTCAAGGTGTGGCCACCAGCTGCGGCTGCCAAGTCGAAGTTGCGTTAAATCAAGGCGGTTATTACCCCGTTGAAAACGACCCCGCCTTGACCGCAGCGTTTATCGCGTATATGCAAGCTCAACCAGACGTTAACTTCATTGAAACCCCTGGGGTAATGACTGGTGAAGACTTCGGCTACTTATTAAATAAGATCCCTGGTACCATGTTCTGGTTAGGCGTCAACGATGACCACGAATTGCACTCCGCGCAGCTCAGCCCTGACGAAGCGGCATTAAGCCGCGGCGTTAAGGCGATCACCGGGTTTTTAGCCCACCGGATGCAGGCTTAATTTAAGAAAGAAGGCACTGCTTATGTTAGATGCAGAATTGATCACGGCGATCATCACGCCGTTTGATGCCAATGATGAAATTGATTATGCGGTGTTGGCCAATTTGACCGAGCACCTCTTACAAGCCGGCAGTGACGGGTTCGTCATCGGTGGCACCACTGGTGAAGGTCCTACCTTGTCGCAGGAAGAAAAGCTGACTTTGTTCACGCGCTTTGCTGACATCGTGCACGGCCGCGCCGTTGTGATCGCTAACGTTGGGAGCAATAATACCCGCCAAAGCGCTGCTTTAGCTGAACAAGTGAGTGCCATTGCTGGCGTTGACGGCTTGCTAGTGGTTGTGCCTTACTACAACAAGCCTGATCAATCCGGGATGATCGCCCACTTTACCGCCGTGGCCAACGCCGCCACCAAGCCGGTAGTGATCTATAATATTCCTGGCCGTACCGGTGTTGACATGCAAGTGGCGACGGTCGCAACTTTGGCCAAGCACCAAAACATCGTCGGCATCAAGCAATGCGGTGATTTGAATACCTTTGCCGCCATTGTTGATCAAACTCCGGCAGATTTCCATGTATGGACCGGCGAAGATGCCCAGTTCATCCAAGTGCAAACTTTAGGCGGCGCTGGGGTCATTTCCGTTGCCAGTCACTTATACGCCGACGAAATGGCGCATGCCCTGGCGGCGTTACGGGTTGGCGACTTAGCCACTACCGCACGTTTACAGCGGGCGCTATTGCCGAAGATGGCAGCATTGTTTGCTTGGCCTTCCCCAGCCCCGACCAAAGCGGCATTAAACGCCACTGGGTTTGCCGTTGGTGCACCGCGCCTGCCGTTGCTGCCACTGACGGATGAACAACAACAAACACTGATGTACCGGCTTCAATTGAAGACTGGCGCAGCCTTGTGATTTTAGGAGGATTTTCATGATCAATGTAATCGTCGCTGGTTTTCCTGGTGCCATGGGGCAAAAAGTCGTCAAGATGCTTGCCCAACATGACGATTTTAAGCTCACTGCAATTTTCAACCCACTGGTCACTGACACTGATCCGGCAAGCTACCAGCTCGCTTCAGATGTGCAGATCTTGACCGATTACGCTCAGATCCACCCAGGGCTCGCCGATGTTTGGGTCGACTTCACCACCCCAAAAGCAGTCGCTTCAAACATCACCGCCGCCTTGAACGCAGGGATCCATCCTGTGGTGGGGACTAGCGGCATGGCTGCCGACGATCAACAGCGCCTAGCCGCGTTAGCAAAAGCCAAGCACATTGGCGGGTTGATCGCGCCTAATTTTGGGATCTCTGCCGTCTTATTGATGCAATTTGCCGCGCAAGCCGCAAAATACTTCCCAGACGCGGAAGTGATCGAAATGCATCATGAAGATAAGTTAGACGCGCCTTCTGGTACTGCCAAAGCGACTGCTGAAATGATCGCCAAAGCGCGTGTCGCCCAACCGCAACCGACAACCGACGATCCGGCCCATGGTGAAAAAATTGCCGGGGTCCCAGTCCATGCCGTGCGCTTGCCTGGTTACGTGGCGCATGAACAAGTCTTGTTCGGTGCGCCTGGTGAAGCCTTGACCATTCGCCAAGACTCTTTTGATCGGGAAAGCTTCATGTCTGGCGTGGCCGTCGCGATCGCCAAAGTCCAAACCCTAGACACGCTAGTCATTGGCCTTGAGCATCTCTTATAATGGGTCCGGCGCCAGCAAAAAACGCCTTGAGCAACGATTCATTTTGAATCGACGCTCAAGGCGTTTTTGTGATGGCTCAAATCAACGGTTGACGCCGCCGGCACTGTGCATGGTCGCGCGAATGTCCGCATCCGAGATCAAATTCAAGTCGCCGCTGATGGTCAGTTTCAACGCACTGGCGGTGTCCGCGTAGTCGATCAAATCTTGCGGGTCAAATTCATGGATCAACCCGTGGACAAGTCCGGCACCAAACGCATCCCCAGAAGCAACGCCTTCATAGACGTGCATCTGATACACTGGGCCTTGATACGTTTGGCCGTTTTGCCAAAGTAACGCCGTGCACTGATGATCTTCCACCGAGTGAATGTTGCGCACGACGCTGGCGATCGTGTGGATATTCGGGTACTTTTGGGCGACTTTAGCCATCGCGGCTTTAAAGCTGTCGAGTTGATCGATCCCGGTGCGCATATCTCCATCAAAAGCCGGGATCCCTAAGCTGGCTTCAAAATCTTCATCATTAGCCAAGAAAACGTTGACGTAAGGCATGAGCTGGCTCATCACCTGTTGCGCTTTGGCTGGCGACCACATCTTGCCGCGGTAGTTGGCATCGACGACCACCGTGATGTGGTGCGCCTGGCAATATTTAACGGCATCAAGCATGGCTTGCGCGAGTTCATCTGATAACGCTGGGGTGATCCCAGAGAAGTAGAAATAATCTACCCCGGCAAACAAACTGTCCCAATCAAATTCTGCTGCTTGCGCCAAGGCAAAAGAACTGCCGGCACGGTCATAAACCACATTGGTGCTGCGAATAGAGGCCCCTTTTTCAAAGAAGTAGATCCCTAAGCGCGGGCCGCCCCATAATAGCTTCGTCGTATCAACGGCATATTGGCGCAGCGTGCCTGCGGCCATTTGCCCTAATGCGTTATTCGGTAACTTCGTCAAGTATTGTGCGTCATCGCCAAGCAACGCCAAGGAGACGGCGACATTGGCTTCAGAGCCACCATAATTGGCTTCGAAGGTGTTGGCTTGCAGGATGCGTTGATGGTCTTGCGGCTTCAGCCGCAGCATCATTTCCCCTACTGTCAAAACTTTTGTCATGGAGAATACCCCTTTTCATCTACGCCAGTAAGCGTTGTTATATTCAAGTACATTCTAACATATTTTGGGGTAAACGGTTTCCTCTTTTGAAAAAAAGTGTATAATGAAACTGTAAAAGTCTGTCATCACATCTTAAAGGAGTATCCACATGCAAAAAGTAGAAAACTTGTTGCGGTTGCAAAAAGCTGGCGTTGTCGCCGTTGTTCGTGACGACAATCCAGAAGGCGCTTTGAAACAAAGCGACGCTGTCATTGCCGGTGGCGTGACCGCTATCGAATTAACCTTCACTGTGCCGCAAGCCGACAAGGTGATCGCTGAATTGACGAAGAAATACGCTGATGACCAGTCAGTGATCATTGGTGCTGGGACAGTGCTTGACCCTGTAACGGCGCGCTTGGCGATCATGGCAGGCGCAGAATTCATCGTTAGCCCATCCTTTAACAAAGAAGTCGCCACGATCTGTAACTTATACGCGATCCCGTATACCCCAGGTTGCATGACGCCAACCGAGATCCAACGCGCTTTGGAAACCGGTTGCGATTTGATCAAGCTGTTCCCTGGCTCCGCAATGCACCCAGGGATGGTCAAGGCCGTCAAGGCCCCATTCCCACAATTATCGATCATGCCAACCGGCGGTGTTGCGCTGGATAACATGGCAGAATGGTTTGCCGCTGGCGTTTCCTTAGTCGGCGCCGGCTCTAACTTGACCGCAAAAGCCAAGACTGGCGACTATGCTGGGGTCACCGAAACTGCTAAGGCTTATAAAGCCGAACTTGATCGCATTCGCGGTTAATCAAGTTTGACGCATGCGTTACCTGCCAACCCTTCTGGTGGCGGGTAACGCTTTTTTTGATGCGGTCAGAATGTGGCGGCTGTCAGCGCGCTTGCCAGTCTCGGCGCCATGCGATTAGGGAAATTGTTTTCCAGAAATTTCACGAAAGCGCTTGATTTATCGGATGTGCAGGACTATATTAGAAACGTGATTTACTTGAAAGAAATAAAGTTTCTTTTTGAGAAATCAACTGCTGTTTACGCATTCAACAAATAAAGGAGAGACTCACATTGGTATTGAATCAATCTGCAGAAGAAATTAAGGCAAACGAAGCCGCTTTGGACCAGTTCAACATGGACTTCTTCAGCCTTAAAGGCAAAGTTGCGATCATCACTGGCGGGAACACTGGCTTAGGCCAAGGTTACGCAGTCGCATTGGCAGAAGCCGGCGCGGATATTTTCATCCCGACTTTTGGTCAAGACGAATGGGACAACACGCGTGAAATGATCGAAAAGCGCGGTCGCAAAGTCGAATTCATGGACGTCGACCTCACCCAAGCAGGGATCGCTGATAAAGTCATCGCCAAGGCCCTTGAATTATTTGGCCACATCGACATCTTGATCAACAACGCTGGGATGATCAAGCGCAACCCGATCCTTGAATCCAAAGATTCCGACTGGGACAAGGTGATCAACATCAACTTGAACGCCGTTTATCACATGTCCATGGCCGCTTCTAAGGAATTTGCTAAGCAAAAGTCTGGCAAGATCATCAACATCGGTTCCATGCTTTCCTTCCAAGGTGGCAAGTTCATTCCTTCTTACACCGCTTCTAAGCATGGCGTTGCCGGTTTGACCAAGTCCTTCGCTTCTGAAATGGGTGCTTATGGCGTCCAAGTCAATGCGATCGCACCTGGTTACATCAAGACTGCCAACACCGCACCGATCCGTGCTGACAAGCAGCGCAACGACGAGATTTTAGGCCGGATCCCTGCAGGCCACTGGGCAGAACCTTCCGAATTAATGGGCGTTGCGGTCTTCTTGGCTTCCAAGGCGGCTGATTATGTCAATGGTCACATCTTGGCTGTTGATGGCGGCTACTTAGTTCGTTAAACCTAACCATCCTTTCTTACGTCGAATCATCTGCAAATTTGAGCGTTTGCGAGCTCCTGGAATTCGTCCGGGAGCTTTTTTATTGCTCACGATCACCCCTCGGTGTATGATAGATGGTATAATTTCTATATCGTAAACGCAGGAGAAAGAAAAATGATTGACGAAAAGCTTTATGGTACGGCTTTGATCAAGGGGAAGGCCATTTTAGACTTCATCCTCGCTTGTGATCATGCCCCAACTTTGGCTGAGATCACCGCTGGCACCGCCGCATCCAAACCAACGACCTTAAAGTTACTAACGACCTTGTCCGCCTTGCAACTGGTTCGGCGCGAAGAAGTGGGTAAACGCTACTACCTCGGCACCCAAATGCTGAGTTATGGTGAAAAGGCCGCCGATTCATTCGACATCACGGCATTAGCCCGGCCATATCTGCAACAGTTGCGAGACGAAACCGGCGAAACGGTCAACCTAGGCGTCGTCAGTGACGGCCATATCGTGTTGATCGAAAAGCTCGAAACGCCGAATAGTATCAAGTTGCGGTCGGTGATCGGCGGGACGATGCATATGTATTCATCGGCAATGGGCAAGGCGATCTTAGCCGAGTATCAAGCGCCTTTGTTGAGCCAATATTTTGCCCATCATGAGCTGAAACATGTCACCGCGCACACCTTGACCACGCAAGCGGCTTTGCGCGCGGATCTAAAAACCGTGGCCCAAACTGGCGTTGGCATCGATGATGAAGAAACCGAACCGGGCGTCTTTTGTATTGGTGCAGCATTGAAACGCAATGCGCACATTATGGGGGCTTTTTCTGTGAGCTCACCCAAGTATCGCCTCACCCCTGAGCGCTGCGATGAATTTGTGCAGGCGATCTTGCACACGCAACAAGCCATCGAAAGTAAATTCTAACCACCGGTTGAGCGTTTAGACCATCACAAAAACGTCCGCAGACTGCGATCCATTCTTGGAATCGTCGTCTGCGGACGTTTTTATCTGGCCATGACTTAGTCAACGAGCTGATCGACTGAGCTGGCATTTGCTTGCATGAAGGCTGCCAAGGCCGCTGGTGTGGGATAGCCATCGTTATCGCCTGGGTGTTGCACCGCGATCGCCCCCACGGCGTTGGCCCGCTGTACAGCTTCTACCAGTGGCAAGTCGTCAAGGATGCCGGTCAACAAACCTAAAGCGAAGCCGTCACCAGCGCCAACCGTATCGACCACATGGTCAACATGAAAACCTGGAACCATAGTGGTTTGCCCGGCTTTAGTTTTGACCAATGCGCCTGCTGGGCCTAGTTTGACCACAACTGCTTGGCAATTTTTTCCTTGCGTCAGGTAAAAATCAGCGATTGCTTCCGGGTCACGCGTTTTGGCTAACTGTTCGCCTTCACCGATCCCTGGTAAAACGATCGTCGCTTCGCGAGCCAGCGCATTTAATGTGGTCACCATTGTCTCGTGATCCGGCCATAAGCTGGGCCGGATATTGGGATCAAACGTAAATGGGATGTGGTGGGCTTGCAGCATTAATATCAACTGCTGCACAGTGGCTAATGCCTGGTAGGAAATCGCCGGATATATCCCGGTCAAATGTGCCCAGCGCACCCCAGTCAAATCAACTTGCCGCAAACTCGTCGGCGTCATGTGTGCTGCGGCCGAGCCAGCGCGAAAATAAGCCGTCGCCGGGTCGCCATGGCTGACTTTATTCTTGAACTGCAACCCGGTCCAATGCGCCGGTGATTGCGTTAAATAATCGATCCCGACATGGTTGGCCTGCAGCTGCTCGCGAATAAAATCCCCAAACGCATCTTGGCCCACCTGCGACAAATATTGCACACTATGGCCCAATCTGGCTGTCCCGACTGCGACATTGACCTCTGCGCCTGCTAAATACTTTTGAAAATGCGTCGCGGTCGTAAGACTCTCATCTAGGTCTGTGGCAGCAAATAAGGTGATCGGCTCACCGATCGTTAGTAGTTCACTCATCGTATTAACCCGCCTTTCGCCGTAAGCGATTACATCTGTTTCAACGCCGACATCTCGACTCTACGGCAAGCCGAGAAGCGGTTGAAACATGAGAGAAATGATCGTTCGTACACGGATTGGGGAAATCGGTTTCCCCAATAACTTAACTATAAGGCGGCGACCCCATAAAGTCAACCGCCTTGCACTGTTCTATAACGATTCACGGATATGCACTTCCGCAGGGACTTCAGTACGCCCAACGAAAACTTCTTTGCCTGCGATCAATTGTTCCAGCCGCAGCGCGACTTCGCGACCGATCTTCTCCGGGTTTTGATTGACAACGGCCAGTGGCGGGTTCGCCAATTCCCCCCAATTCCAATCATCATACCCGCACAATCCCACTTGCTTTGGCACCGCGATCTGTTGTTGCTGCAGCCAGCGCAATGCCGCCATCAATAAGATCCCATTCGTGGCAAAAATCACTGACTTCATGCTTTGCGCAGCATCCAAAGCGGCCCGCAACCCAGACACATCATCTGCATCCTCAACTTCTAATAAGTTGATCGGGATATTGGCGCCGCGGCATACCGCGGCAAATGCGCGGTAACGCTCATACCGTACCGTCGCTTGATCCACCGGATGCGACAAGACGATGACATTTTGATACCCTTTTTCCAAGGCTGCTTGCGCCAACAATTTACCAGAAGCCGTGTCATTGGACGTCACGCAAGGAAACAACAGCGGCCGCAACAAGCGGTCGACTAACACGACAGGGACCCCAGCGTCCTTTAAAAATTGATAGCCGCTGGCATCTGGACGTGCCGGTTGCAAAATGATCCCGTCGACATTTTGCGACAGCAGGTTTTTGATCGCCACCGTTTCTTGTTGCGGATCTTCACCGCCATCAGCGATCAAAATCTGATCTTGCCGTGTGCGGGTGACACCAGAAATCCCCTTGATCAAAAAAGTCGAATAAACGTTAGACACATCCCCGACGACCACCCCGATTTGGTGAGAACGTTTGGATTTTAAAGCACTCGCATTATAATTTGGGACGTAGCCTAAGTCTGCGATCACCGCTTTGATCTTGCGGCGGGTCGCTAAAGACATCCGCTCAAAGCGACCATTCAAGTAGCGCGAAACTGTCGCCTTGGAAACGCCGGCGGCTTTTGCCACGTCATTGATTGTGTATTTTGCCATCTATGCTCCTCATTTCGCCATGTTGTTAATGTTATTGTACACTTAATGACCGCATTCTTGAAACCGGTATCCCAATTGCATCCCGCAAGCGCTTCCGGTACAGTGAAAACAGAAAGGAATGATTCGATGACTTATGGGTATATCAAACAATTACGGGCACTCGTTGGACACACCCCACTGATCCTCAACTGCACCGCTGGCATTTTAGTGAATGAACGCAAGGAAGTGTTATTGAATCTCCGCACCGACACCCGTAACTGGAGTTTACCCGGCGGCTATCTTGAATATGGCGAAACTTACGCCGACTGTTTAACGCGCGAATATAAAGAAGACAGCGGCTTAGACGTGAAAATCGTCCGCGAGCTGCACTTGTTTGATCGCGGCGAAACGCGCTACCCCAATGGTGATGTGGCGCAAACGATCGCCATGCTGTATTTGGTGCAGCCTGTCGGCGGGGCCCTATTGACCACCGCAACGGAGGAAACTTTGGCACTGAAATATTGGCCTTTTAACGCACTGCCGCCTTTATTGAATCAACAAAATGCCGATATGCTGGCTTTTGCTGCTGCCCATATTTAAGGATAAGGTTAGTCTGCCCTTAATCAATGGCGCTTAATAGCGGTGGAAATAAACTTAGCTGACACGAAACCCGTATCTGGGATTCGTGTTTTTTTATTGTATAAGCCTATATAAAGGTACGAATATAGGGAATAAAAGATTAGGTAGTGCTAATTTCCACTTTACTTATGGAAAAATTCGGGTACACTAAAAGTGTCATTTGAAAGGAGTGTGTTGACATTGAAAAACCAACAAAATGACCCTAAACGGCATAAACTGATCGAGTATGCCAATGGCCCGTCGCTGGAAGAGATCAACGGTACCGTTGAGGTGCCAAAAGACAAAGGGTTTTGGCGCACCTTATTGGCTTATTCGGGACCTGGCGCATTAGTCGCCGTCGGGTATATGGATCCTGGCAATTGGTCGACCAGCATCACTGGGGGCCAAAATTTCCAATACTTACTGATGTCTGTCATCTTGGTTTCCAGTTTAATCGCCATGCTATTGCAGTACATGGCGGCTAAACTGGGAATTGTCACCCAAATGGACCTCGCCCAAGCGATTCGCGCCCGGACGAGCAAGGCATTAGGCATCATTTTATGGATCATGACCGAATTTGCCATCATGGCGACGGATATCGCGGAAGTCATCGGCGCGGCTATTGCGTTATATCTGCTATTCAATATTCCCCTGGTCATCGCCGTTTTCATTACCGTTTTTGACGTCTTGCTCTTATTGCTGTTAACAAAAATCGGGTTCCGCAAGATCGAAGCGATCGTCGTTTGCCTGATCTTAGTGATCTTGCTGGTTTTCGTCTACCAAGTGGCGTTATCTGACCCAGACTGGGGCGGCGTGATCAAGGGCTTGATTCCTTCAGCCGCAACCATTGCCAGTCACCCGAGTGTCGCTGGGATGAACCCGCTTTCCGGAGCGCTAGGGATCATTGGCGCGACGGTGATGCCGCACAATTTGTATCTGCACTCGGCAATTTCACAAACACGCAAGATCGATCACAGCGATGATGATGCCGTGGCCCAAGCGGTGCGCTTTTCTGCTTGGGATTCTAACATCCAATTATCCTTAGCCTTCATCGTGAACTCGCTGCTTTTGATCATGGGAGTTGCCGTCTTCAAATCTGGCGCCGTGAAGGATCCTTCCTTCTTCGGCTTGTATGAGGCCCTCTCGAACACTTCAATGTTGTCTAATAGTGTGTTGATCGCTGTCGCTAAGTCTGGGGTACTTTCTGTCTTGTTTGCCGTCGCCTTGTTGGCCAGCGGGCAAAATTCGACCATCACTGGTACTTTGACTGGTCAAGTGATCATGGAAGGTTTCGTGCACATGCGCATGCCGTTATGGGCCCGGCGCTTGGTCACCCGGTTGATCTCGGTCATTCCGGTGTTGATCTGTGTGGCGTCAACTTCCCGCTTAAGCGTGATCGATCAACATACCGCTTTGAATAATTTAATGAATAATTCGCAGGTCTTCTTGGCCTTCGCCTTACCGTTTTCCATGTTGCCATTGTTATTGATGACCGATTCCAAAGCCGAAATGAGTGACCGCTTCAAAAATGTGCTCTGGGTCAAGATTTGCGGCTGGATCTCGGTGATCGGGTTGACTTATCTTAACTTGATCGGGCTGCCCGATTCTTTTGCCGGCTTCTTAGGTGATCATGCCTCTGCGGCGGAAATCAACATGGCGCATCTCGCCGCTTATGTCGCGATCGTGTTAGTCCTCGCCTTGCTGGCATGGTGTACGGTAGACTTATATCATGGGGATAAGCGCCTAGCACAGGCGCAAAAAGCCAGCGGTGCCACGCACGCAATGCCAACTTATGCAGGAGGACAAGACTGATGACGAGCAAAGATTACCAAAAGATATTAGTAGGGGTAGACGATTCAGCAGATGCGTTAGCGGCTTTTCGGTATGCGATCCATCGTGCCAAAGCTGACCATGCCGCATTGATCATCACCAGCATCCTGGAATCTGATGATTACTCCGTTTACCAAGCGTTGAACAAAGATTATGTCCATGGTGAACGCGCGGAGTTAGAACGCCATATTCAAGAATATCGCCACTTAGCCGAAAAAGCTGGGATCCAAGACGTGCGCGCTGTGATCGCAGAAGGCGACCCTGGTGAAACCATTGTTAAAACCCTGATCCCGAAATACCAACCGGATTTGTTGATCATCGGTGCTGAAGCCAAAAAAGGCCTCAAAAGACATTTTGGCAGCCAAGCGGCCTATATGGCCAAGTACGCCCCGATCTCTGTATTAGTCGTGCGCGAATAAGTGCGCTTTGCACGCAATCGAGCCAAAAACAGGCTTCAAGCACAATGGATCGTGCTTGAAGCCTGTTTTGATGTGAGTTCGATCAACTATTGACCAAACCTAATCGTCATCGTCGTCATCGTCTTCTTCAACTAAGCCTTCCCAAGCGGTCTTGCCTAAAAGCGCCTGCAATTGTCGAATGTTGCGATTGTTTGCGCCGCGCAGTTTCGTCAAGTAAGCCGCCATGGCTGGGCGTTCTTCTCGTTGTGCCAACTTGATCGCCCGATCGATGAACAGATTGGCAAAAGTCAGATCATGCGCCGTCGTATCGATCATCGTGTCTGCAGATTCATATTTCAATCGCGGTTCTTCTTCGATCTTCGTATACCGGGTATATTCATCGACTGTACTTGGCGGCAGTTGATTTTCGTCTAATAACACCGCACCCAACTCATCGATCTGCGCGCGATTTTGGGCGATCAGCGCTTGATAAAGGTGCTGCAACGCTAAAGTTTGTGGTCCTTTAACAAACCAGAGAATTTGATGATATTTGACATCCAGATACCACATATTCGCCACGATATGTCCGGTCATGGCCCCAGCGGTGGGCTTGTGATGGTCGAGATCGGCTTGCTTTACTTCTGCTTGATATTGCGCTTCAATCGTTTCATTCATTGGTTTTCCCCCTATAGATCCTTCACTTTGACTTTTTGGACTTCGTAGCCAAGTTTGGTGACGACGTCTGCTAATTGTTCTGCTGAGTTTTGACTGTCATCAAAATCTGCTTTCACTTTAGCAGCATTGAAGAGGACTTTAACATTTGCGACCCCTGGTTGCTGCTTAACTGCAGATTCGATTTTAGTCAAGCACGACGGGCAGGTCAGTGCATCTAGTTGTAAGGTAACTTTCTTCGTCATGATGATTCCTTCTTTCTCTTGTTTACAAATACAGTTTACGGCGGGCAGCCGCAATAGAACTTGACCTAAATCAAGTTTTTGACAAAAGGCTGATTTATTTTTTGCTGCGACGGCGGTCGATTTGACAAACCTAGCAGCAAAAGCCAAACTAAATGCAATCACAATCCAAAGGAGCGGCCTATGAACCCAGCTTTGAATCAAATTGCCATCAGTGGGATCCGGCGTTTCAATGACGCCGTCAACGGGATCCCTGACATGGTTCGCTTGACCCTTGGCGAACCTGACTTCAATACCCCTGAACATATCAAGTTAGCCGCGATCGAAGCGATCCAAGCTGATTTTTCCCATTACACTGCCAACGCCGGCGATCCCGAGTTGCGCGCTGCTGTAGCGGCCACTTGGCAAAGCAAATATAACCTAACTTATGATCCGGCTGACGAGATCTTGGTGACTGTCGGCGCAACTGAAGCGATCGCCATTGCGTTGCAAGGACTATGCGCTCCTGGAGATGCTGTTTTGGTCCCGGCTCCTGTTTATCCAGGCTATATTCCCTTGTTGACCCTGCATCAAGTGACTCCGATCATCATTGACACTCGTGCTAACGACTTCAGTTTGACGCCTGCAATGATCGACCAAGCGATCGCTGCCCACCCTGAAGCACACATCACCGGGATCATTTTGAACTATCCCAATAATCCTACCGGCATTACCTATCGTGAAGAGGCGTTGCGCCTTTTGGCCAGCGCTTGTGCCCGTCATGACCTGTTTATCTTAGCGGATGAGATCTATGCGGAATTAACTTATGGCCAAGCACACGTATCGATCGCGCGCTTCGCTCGTGATCGCACGGTGATCATTTCCGGATTATCCAAATCCCACGCCATGACCGGCTGGCGCATCGGCTTCTTATTAGCTCCTGCACCGATCACACAAGCCTTGAAGAAGATCCATCAATACACCGTCACTGCAGCCACGACCATCGCCCAGCGGGCTGGGATCGAAGCGCTGGTGAACGGGGCAGATGATGGTGCGAAGATGCGCGTGATCTACCAACAACGCCGAGATTTCCTCCTGAAGGCCCTCGCGGAGATCGGCTTTAGCGCCATTGCGCCTGAAGGGGCGTTTTATCTCTTTGCCAAACTGCCTGCACGCTTTGCCGCTGATAGTGCTGCATTTTGTACCGACTTGGCACATGCTGATCATTTAGCACTCATTCCCGGCTCCGCCTTTGGCCAAGCAGGCGAAGGCTATGTCCGCTTGAGCTATGCGGCCAGCGACGCACAATTACACGCTGCCATCACGCGACTGCGCCATTACGTTGCTACCCATTAACCGTCTAGGCCTGGATAACTTGCAGCGATCAAAAACAGCATATATATATATTATATTATTAATGGAAAAGTCTGGTTCCATTTTCATCGGCATTCCTATCCCCACAGGTTTGTAAAAACTTTGTAAAAGTAAGCAAAGTGGTTTACATCTGTGGGAAAAGATGGTATCTTGATCGAACGATCATGTGGCTGGGTATGGTGGTGCGCACTCCATAAGTTTTCCCAGACATCGACAGTGGGGCAGCCAGCCGGGGCAACCTGGGCCTCACACACGCTAAGGGGTACATCCCGAAGATGGCCTGGAAAGACTCGGGCAAGGGCGAGACACTGGCGTACCACCCTCAAAGCAGGATCAAACCTGCTAAGAGGTCCGCAACGGCCAAGCCCTGAGCGCAAACTCAGGCATCGTATCCCAACAAACCGCGGTCCGGCAACCGCGCCTTGCACCTAAAGGAATCGCCCGAGACACGTCAGCACACACTGGACGTGTCTTTGTCGTGAGAGCGTGACTAATCGCGGTTTTAGGTGAGTGTCTCAAGCAGCGTGGCGGGTTTCGGCGCAGCCGGAGCACGGCGCGATGTTTGAGACGCCTCACCGTTGCGATTAGGAGCGCGTTTATGTGAGAGCGTGACTAATCGCGCTTTTAGGGGTGTGGGTAAGGCAGCCTGGGTGCGTCGCGGCACGCGGCGTGACCGGGATGACTTACCTGCGACCCCGTTGCGATTAGGAGCGCTTTTAGATCAGAGTGTGACCCAAGGCGCACTTAGGGGTTCGGCTAATCGGGCGTGGCGGCAGTCGGCGCAGCCGGCGGACGACCGACCATTAGCACGCACCCCCGTTGCCTGGGTGAGCGCGTTTAGTCAAAGCGTGACGAATCGCGGTTTTGGGGGTGTAGGTAAGTGCATTTCGTCCCTTCACCCCGCTTACTGCGTTGAACGATCCGCTGCTTTCACAGCTTGCGCGATCAGCTATGAAAACTGATCCTATATGCGCTAGTGAGAATGAAAGCGACAATGCCCCACTTGAAAAAATGCTGGCAAAAAAACGCCTATCCATCAGGCTTTAACGCGACTATGGCAACCTTTTTGGTCCCTAGACTATTAACTGAGGTTGACAAGCGTGCCATAATAGTAGGATATGGAAATTACTAGGAGGCGAATCTGATGGATGACGCAACTCGGGCAAAAGGCCCGTGGAAGCGGAACTTATATGTGCTATGGTTTTGTACATTTGTCGCCGGTATCGCCTTTAGCGAGATTATGCCGTTTTTATCCTTATACGTTGGTGAAATGGGCGACTTCAGCAAGCAGCAATTGACGTTTTGGAGCGGCGCGATCTATGCGGTCACGTTCTTGATCACCGCGATCGTTTCTCCGTTATGGGGCAACTTAGCCGACCGCACGGGGCGCAAGGTGATGCTGATCCGAGCGAGTCTTGGGATCGCAGTAGCGATGCTGTTGATGGGCCTATCGACCAATGTTTGGGAATTATTTGCTTGTCGTTTTTTCCAAGGCTTCTTTTCCGGCTATATTCCTAACGCTCAAGCTTTAGTCGCGTCTCAGACGCCAAGAAAAAATGCCGGGGTCGCCTTGGGGACTTTAGTGACTGGATCGACTTCAGGGATGTTATTCGGTCCGATCGTCGGCGGCTTTTTAGCGCAAGTCTTCTCGATCCGCAATACCTTTTTCATTACTGCAGGCTTGTTGACCGTCGTTTGTTTGATGTCCGCCTTTATGGTTCAAGAGTCCTTTATCCCGATCCAAAAAAATCCCGACGCTCCCAAACAGCGTTTGTTGGATAAAATTGCCGATCCGAAGTTGATCATCATCTTATTGTGTTCGACCATGATCGTCCAAACTGGGAATGCGTCGATTTCGCCGATCATCAGCTTATACATCAAGGAATTGATGCACAACCACGGTGCGATCACCGTGGTTGCCGGCGTGATCGCCGCGCTCCCTGGGATCTCCAATATTTTAGCGGCGCCTCGGCTTGGTCGTTATGGCGACAAGCATGGCTCTGGCCGCGTATTGATCGGCTGTTACTTATTCGCGGTAGTCGTCTACTTCCCCCAAGGTTTCATTGGCAGTATCTTAGGACTGGGGATCTTGCGGCTGTTAGTCGGCGTTTCTGACGCTGGTTTATTCCCGACGATCCAGACCTTATTAACCAAAAACACCCCACCGGAAGTGACCAGCGCGATCTTTTCTTGGAATCAAAGCTTCCAGGCCTTAGGCAATATGTTCGGTGCCTTGATCGGTGGTGCTTTAGCCGGGTGGTTTGATTATAACGTGGTTTTCATTTCCACTGCGATGTTGCTCTTGATCAACTTCTTAGTCTTACGCTTTGCAGAACCGCAGTTATTGGCGCGGACCGATCGCGCTTGAACCTAAAAAATAACCCTGCCAAAATTTTGGCAGGGCTATTTTTGCGGCTAAAACGCCTTAGGGGATAATTGCGCCGATAATTGCGCTAATTGGGCCGCATGGGTCTGAATGTCAGCTTGATCAAAGAGCTCTGATACCAATGCCACCCCAACGATCCCGGTATGTTGCAACTGCAATAAGTTTTCAGCGTGAATGCCGCCAATAGCTACCACTGGGATCGTCACCGCTGCCGTGATCGCTTGCAAAGTCGCGATCGACACTGAGACGGCATCGGTTTTGGTGGCCGTCGGAAACACTGCGCCGACACCTAGATAGTCTGCGCCTGCAGCTTGAGCCGCTTGGGCTTGGGCAACAGTTTGAGCTGAGACCCCGACGATCTTGTTTGGTCCCCATTGCGCTTTGATCGCAGCCGCGTCTAAGTCCGCTTGCCCAACATGGATCCCATCAGCATCCACCGCTTGCGCGACTGCCAGATCATCATTGATCAAAAATGGGACTTGAAAAGTCTGACACACTTTTTTGATGGCGCAAGCTTCTGCGATAAAGTCTGCTTGGGCCATGTGTTTTTCTCGCAACTGGACCATTGAGACCCCGCCAGCAAGCGCTTTGGTGACACAATCAACTAATGTGCGGCCGGCTAACCAATGGCGATCCGTGACCGCATATAACTTAAGCTGTTGGGTCAAATTTGGCATGTTGTCGCCTCCAATTCACGAGCAAAGTCAAGATCGCCATGATCACGACTACCGGGAGCGTACTGCCCACCGGCGTCTCATGGGCCAAAAAGACGCGGTACAAGGCGACCCCGACGGCCCATAAGCCGAGATTGGGCCAATCCCAGTGGCCATGCGCGCGCTGGCCAAGAAAAAACGCCACGATCTGCACTACCGCCAGCGGCACGAAAATCGACGAGATCCAGTATAAAAAGTCGGCATACGCACTTTGCGGCACAAACACCGCCACCAGCGTCCCTAACACCGTCACTGCGATCGCCAGCCAACGGAGCGACTGGCCTAACAGCAATGCCGCACTGACCCCTGCTGAATAAACATCTAAAAACGTGGTGGTGATCGTCGATAAGATGATCACGATCAAAGCCACGATCCCGAGGCCAAACCCTTGCATCAAGCCGGCGATGGCGGTTTGTCCAGTGATCATCGCCCCGACTAACCCGATGCCAAACATCCAAATACTGGTTAAGTTATACACCCCAACACTGACGGCATTGGCTTTTTGCGGCGCCTGTGCTTGACTCGTATAATCCGCGATCAACGGCAGCCAAGACAGCGGCATCGCGATCGCCAATTCAATTGCCGCACCAAAACTCAACGCACCGCTGGCTGCAGGGTGTGCCGGCTGCATCAAAAATTTTCCCGTTAAGTAAAGTCCAGCGATCAATAACGCCAGCATCGCCACTTGGTTCATTCGGCCAAGCTCTTGCAACCCGATCGCCAGCCACACCACGGTGATCGCACCGATCACCACTGCCCAAAACCCTAACGATACCGGCAAGAACACTTGGCAAGCCTGCGCACCGGTTAAAACCATCACCGCCGTCCACCCTAACAGTTGCAGCACATTCAAACCGGCAAACCAGCGGCTGCCGTTTTGACCAAAAGTCAACGCAGTCGTCGCCATTGCAGGTAATCCTGTCGTTGCGCCGATCACCCCGCAGCCAAACATCAACAGCCCACCGATCACATGGCCCAACACAATGGCCAGCAAGCCTTTGGCCAACCCTAATGGCGCAAATAAAGTCCCGGATAAGATCTCAGCCAATGAGATCGCGGCTCCAAACCACAATAAGGCGTTGTCGCCAACACTAGTCTTCATCACGATCCTCCGGGTACGCCCAGTGATTCAACGGGCCATGACCATGACCGACCAAGATACCGTCAGTGATCGCTTTTTCCACATACGCTTTACCTGTCCGGATCGCACTTGGCAGTGAGCGCCCCTTCGCCAATTCAGCCGTAATGCATGCGGATAAGGTGTCTCCGGTGCCGTGCGTGCGCACAGTGTCCACGCGCCGCGCCGGCAGCCAAAAATCACTGCCGTCAGCTAATAAAACATAATCATTGGCACTATCGGCGTGGGTCAAATGCCCGCCTTTGACGATCACATTTTGCGCTCCGAGTGCTTGCAGGCGTTTGGCTGCAGTGCGCATCGCCGCTTGATCTGTGATCGTTAAGCCGCTCAATTTTTCTGCTTCAGGTAAATTCGGGGTGACCAAAGTCGCCAGCGGCAATAACTCATCTCGCACCACGGCGATCGCGTCTTCTGTCAACAAAGGCGCCCCGCCTTTAGCAATCATCACCGGATCCACCGTCAATGGGCCAAAATCATACCGCTTGAGGTTGTTGACCACCGCTTTGACCGTCGCCACATCAGCTAACATGCCGGTTTTGCACGCGCGGATCTGTAAATCAGCGGCTAACGACGCGAACTGCGCATCGATCATCGCCGTTGGTAACGCTAGCGATTGTTGAACGCCAAGCGTGTTTTGCGCGGTGATCGCCACTAATACGGTCGCGGCAAAGACATGGCGAGACTGGATCGTCTTTAAATCAGCTTGCATTCCTGCGCCGCCACCGCTATCCGAGCCTGCGATCGACAACGCTTGGGGAAATTGTTCTTCTGTCATCTTTGCACCTCTTATTCGATTGGCTAAGCTCTGCGGGCTTCTTCATAACGCGCTTGGGTGTTGAGTTGTTCCACATCCAAAGCCGCTAAGCGATCCAATAGCACCGACGCAAACGTTCCGCCTTGCGTCGCTTCCAAATGCGCCGCAGCCGCTTCACCAGCGACGCCTAACGTCACTGCCCCAAGCAATGCCGCATCAAATGGATCTTCGGCGATCCCAGCATAGGCCCCAATGATCGCAGACAAAAGATCCCCGGAACCGACAACCGCTGGTAACAGCGATGTTTCATTATACACAGTCGCCAGGTTGTGGCCTTGGGCGATGATATCCACTTTCCCGCTGACCACGACGGTACAGTTATAACGTTCGGCACACCGTTGCGCCAGCGTGGCCGGGCTAGTCGCATTGGCCCCAGCATCGATACCTTTGGCCTGGGTTTTGATCCCTGCCAAAAAGGCGATTTCACTGGCATTGCCGCGGATCACCGCGATCGGATAATCGCCTAATAGACGCTTGGCCGCCGCTGCTCGAAAGGCCGTAGCGCCGACTGCTACCGGGTCTAAAATGATCGGCTTGGCAAATTTTGTTGCGGCCTTGGCCAATGCCAGTACCATGGGCATATCAGATGCGTTGATCGTGCCAAGATTCAAGACTAGCGCATTGGCCGGAGTCATTAATTCACTGGCTTCTTCTTGCGCTAAGGTCATGATCGGTGACGCCCCTAATGCATTCAGCCCATTAGCCACAAACTGCGGCGTCACAAAATTAGCATAATTCACCACCAGCGGCTGTTGCGCCCGTAAGCGGGCAAAAAGTTCAGTATCCAACTCTATCACTCCTTCACCACGCACACTAAGCGGTCCCTAGACGCAAATAAGCGCCGCGAGAGTCCGCGACGCTTACCAAAAAAAGCGACACTTTCCTACGCAAGTTTGAACTTACAGGTTCGAAGGGATCGCGCCGATCATGCGCATCTCAGCTCCTATGGGAACACCCCTAGTGTACAATGAGTATTAAGTTGACCTCATGATAACACATCCCAAGCCGTAGTGAAAACGATTTACATCAACGTGCTTAAAATTGACTGGAGGCAAGCAAATGGCAAATTTACTCGATTATTTAGCCCAATATGGGGACCGGCCCTTTTCCAGTCGGCCCTTGACTATCGTAGACGCGGCGATTTTGGCGCAGCTTGCTTATTGCCCACTGCACGGCAGCGGCCAGCTGGCCAGCTTATCCCCGCAGCAACAAACGGCACTGGCAGCTGGCACTTGGGCACAAGCCGACAATCGCCGCTTGTTGGCGCAAGTCACTACCTGTCGCCGCTATCGCCAAGTTGCATGGTTAGCCCCAGTCGCGTTGAACGATCCGGCACAAGAACAAGCATTTTCAGCGATCACTTGGCAATTGGCGCCTGAATTATATTACTTAAGCTTTCGCGGCACGCGTGCCACGTTTGTCGATTGGAAGGAAGACTTCAACATGACCTTCCTCACCGCGATCCCGTCACAAACCGCAGCCAGCCGCTATTTTACCGACATCGCCGCAGCGTACCCTGGTGAATACTACCTCGGCGGCCACTCCAAAGGCGGTACCTTGGCAACCTACGCCGCCGTGCATGCTAAAGCGGCCTTGCAGCCAAAAATCCGCATGGCTTATAACTTTGATGGTCCTGGCCTGCAACAGCCCTTGCCGATGAACGGGCATTACCTCAAACTTGTACCGCAAAATTCATTGATCGGCATGATCTTAGACCCTACCCAAGATTTTGGCGTCGTGGCCAGCCAGGCATCCGGCATCCGGCAGCATGATCTGTTTACCTGGCAAACTCACCAAACAGACTTTGTTTATTTATCTGCCACTGACCGCTCCTCTCAACAGCTGCAAAAAATGCTCGCCAACTGGCTGGCGAGTCTGGATGATGCCACGAAACAACAAGCGTTAAATGCCGCTTATGCCGTGATCACCGCCACCCAAAAAGAAAGCTTCGCCGAGTTGCGGCGCACCCCGCTGACCACGACTAAAGCATTGCTGACTGGTTTGCGTCAGACGCAAGCAGCTGACCATGCCGCTTGG
Organism: Lacticaseibacillus baoqingensis; assembly: GCF_003946165.1. Classification (GTDB taxonomy): domain Bacteria; phylum Bacillota; class Bacilli; order Lactobacillales; family Lactobacillaceae; genus Lacticaseibacillus; species Lacticaseibacillus baoqingensis. The sequence continues at coordinate 97,724 of NZ_RHOI01000002.1, forward strand.
CGTGCTGTCTTGAACGCCTTGTTACACGCCTTGATCACGACTGCTTGGCGCCGTCAGGTTCCACGTGAAACAAGCCCGCATCATTAGCCCGATAAAAAGTGTGTCACTTTACCTGTCACAAACACTTGTATTCGCTTTCTGCGCGCGCTACGCTAAAAAGCATAATGCCAATATGTCGAGTAAAGAAGATGTTGTGATGACCTGGTTGACTTTTATGATTGTTTGTCCCCTCGTCGGCCTAGCTGGGTTCGTCGATGCGATCGCTGGCGGTGGCGGTTTGATCTCTTTGCCGGCTTATTTAATGACCGGCATCCCTGCCCACATGGCCATCGGGACGAATAAACTTTCTTCTGGTATGGGGACCTTAGTAGCCACAGCAGAATTTGCCCGCAGCGGCTATATTCGCATCAAGCTGGCGATCGTTGCAGTGGTTATGGCGATGCTTGGGGCCAATATCGGCTCCAACCTCGCCTTGCACCTTTCGGATCATTTTTTCCGCCTGCTGCTGTTGGCGATATTGCCGCTGACTGCGCTTTATTTACTCCTCCACCGGACCGCGTTGACTGCGCCAAGCGCCGTCGCACTGCCGCCGCTTAAAGCAGGCTTGGCAGTTGGGGCGATCGCTTTGTTGCTAGGCGCTTATGATGGGTTTTACGGCCCTGGCGCCGGGACGTTTTTACTGTTGGCCTTAACCGGCATCGCCCGCTTGCCGCTAAACACCGCAGCCGGCACAACAAAGGTGATCAACCTCACCACAAATTTGACCAGTTTAGTGGTCTTTTTGTGTAATGGCAAAGTTTATCTGCTATTAGGCCTGTCAGCAGGCTGCTTTTCGATTTTAGGCAACCATCTGGGCACGCGCTATTTTAAGCGTTTTGGCGGTCGCGGGGCACGTCCATTGATCTTATTGGTGTTGACCATCTTCTTTGCTAAAACAGTTTGGGATTTTTGCCACTAGTTATCATACAAACCGTATGATAACTAGTGGTTTTTAATTGTGTTGACGACCGCTTCAAATAGCGTGACCGCCGTTTCATCGCTGCCATGTTGTAATTGCCAGGTGATCGTTTGCACGGCGGCAGCCGCATATAAGCCTGCTTGATAAGGCGACGCTTTAGGCGTTTGGGTCATGAAGGCTTGGGCAAAATACGTCAGCCACTCTTGACTGAGGTCTCCGGCAGGATGATGCAGCGTCAATAATGCCAGCACCTTTTTAGCCTCTGGCTGCAACTGTAAGACGATCGGCTGTAAGTCATCGGTTAAGGAGCACTGCGTCACGGCAACCAAATAATAGCCGACCTGCCGGCCCAACCAGTCGGCTTTGTCTAAATAATATTGGTAAAATGTCGAGCGCGTGATTCCCGCTTCACGACAGATCCGCGCAACGGATGCCGTGGTCAGCTCGTGTTCAGCAATGAGGTGGTACATCGTGCGATCGATCGCAGCCGTCGTCCGCCGCGTTCTTAAATCTGTCATATCATCACTCCCTTGCCCTTTAGTCTACCCGCAAAGCGTCAATTTTGCTATGCTCGAATGCGACCTGCTATACTTGATGGGTAGTTAGTCAAAGGCCGCCGAAGATCCTTCGGCAAGGGAGGAATACGTGATGAAATATTCTGAAACTAAGACCATTTTGAACCAACTCGTCGCCGATCTGAGCCAAATGGCGACGGTGATCCACCAAACTCATTGGTATATGCGCGGTCCAGAATTCCTATTTTTACATCCCTTGATGGACGACTATATGGCAGAGATCAATGACCAGCTGGACGTGATCTCTGAGCGCTTGATCACCCTAGACGGCGCCCCTTATTCGACGCTGGAAGAATTTGCTCAACACACCGGGATCAAATCCGAATCTGGTGATTATGGCATGACCACTCCAGAACGTTTCGCGCGCTTGGCATCTGCTTATCGCTATCTGCAAGGCGTGTATGCAAAAGGCATCACGGTCGCTGGTGAAGAAGGCGACGATTCCACGCAAGACATCTTCACTGGGTTTCACACCGCCATCGAAAAACGTATCTGGATGCTTCAAGCCCAACGTGGCCACGCCCCAGAAATCGATGCTTAAGCTAAAATCCGCTTAACGCCGATCAGCTTCAAGCCCCAGCCTCAGATTCCAACGAATCTGAGGCTGGGGCTTTTTGGCAGCGCTTGGCAGCCAGGGGTTCAGGCGGGTCTTGACAGGTAAGTAAAATTTTAGTGCTTTTTAGTAAACTTTTCTGGATACCTATGGTAAACTAGCGGTGAAAACTTTGGAGGTGATGACGATCGCGACACTAAAAGACATTGCGCATCAAGCAGACGTCTCGATCGCGACGGTGTCTCGCGTCTTGAATGGCGATACCACATTATCCGTTAGTACCGCAACGCGTGAGCGGATCTTTGCGGCAGCTGAAGCCTTGAATTACACCAAACATCAACGGCTAACCACCCCGCCGGCAGGTACCATTGCGTTGTTTGCGTGGCATACGCAAGCGGATGAAACCACTGATCTATACTACCGCGCGATCCGCTGGGGCGTTGAAAATCAGCTGGCCCAAGCCGGTTTCACGTTGTTGCGGGTCTTTCCTGGTGATCCTTGGCCACAAAAGCAAACCATCAACGGCGCCATTGCTTTAGGGAAATACAGTCAAGCCCAATTAACGGCTTTTAAAACCTTGAAAGTCCCCCTTGTGGTGATCGATCAAGATGTCTTAAGCGCCGGTGTGACTTGTGTGGTTCCAGACTTTGCCACGCCGCTGCAAGCGATCGCCCAATATTTTATCGCTGAAAAACATCAGCGTATCGGCATGCTTGCCGGCCAAGAAAGCACCAGCGATGGCGAGGTGTTGCGCGATTTACGCCCCCTCTTATTTACCAGCGCGGTGGTCGCTGCTGGCGGCAAGCGTCCGGAGATCATGACCGGCGAGTTCACCACCGAAAGCGGCTATACCACCATGAAGCAAGCACTGACGACCATCCCCCAAGCAAAGTTTCCCACCGCTTGGTTCATTGCCAACGACACCATGGCGATCGGCGCGATCAAGGCATTACAAGAACATGGCCTCAAGGTGCCTGAGCAAATTCGGGTGATCGGCTTCAATGACTTGGCTGTCGGCCGCTATTTGACGCCGGCTTTAAGTACGGTCCATGTGGCCACGGCAGAAATGGGCCAAGCGGCGGTCCAACTATTAGGGACCTTGCTGGCCAACTCCTATACCCAACCGCTAAAACTGACGCTTGCCAGCACCTTAGTCTTACGTCAAAGCTAATTTGATCAGGAGGATATTATGGACAAACAAATCTTATTGAGCGGTTTCGCCCATCAATTCGGCCATGCGGCCACCGCGACCTTCTTTGCGCCTGGCCGCATCAACTTGATCGGTGAACACACCGATTACAATGGCGGCCATGTTTTCCCTTGTGCCATCAGTCTGGGGACTTATGCCGCGATCGCCAGCAATGAACAAGCGGCATTGCGCCTGTATTCGGCTAATTTTGCCGCTGCTGGTGTGATCACGCTTCCTTTGACCGCCTTAGCGCACGCCAAATCAGGCCGCTGGAGTGATTATTTTCAAGGTATGGCCCAGATCCTGCAACGGCATGGGGCGCAATTTGGGCATGGCTTAGATGTGTATATCCAAGGTGATCTGCCTAATGGGGCCGGGTTATCGTCTTCAGCATCGTTGGAGTTGCTGGCTGGCACGATTTTGAATACCACTTTTGATTTAGGTTTTAGCCGCTTAGACTTGATCAAGTTTGGCCAAAACGTTGAAAATGAGTATATCGGCGTCAACTCAGGGATCATGGATCAGTTTGCGATTGGCATGGGCCAAGTTGACCATGCCACCTTCATGGATACCAATACGCTAGCTTATGAGTCTGTACCGATCGCGTTAGGCGAGCACGTGATCTTGATCATGAACACCAACAAGCGGCGCGAATTGACCGACTCCAAATATAACGAACGCCGCAGTGAATGCGAAGCCGCCTTGGCACGGCTGCAAACTCAACTCGATATCCGCACGCTAGGCGATCTGGATGCGCAAACCTTCGATCAATATAGTTACTTGATTTATGATGCCACCTTGATTCGGCGCGCCCGCCATGCAGTCTTAGAAAACCAGCGCACCTTGCAAGCCGTCACGGCTTTAAAAGCAGGTGACTTAACCACCTTTTCCCATCTCGTTTCCGCTTCTGGGGTAAGCTTGGCGTATGATTATGAAGTCACCGGCAAAGAGCTGGATACCTTGGTCCAATCTGCCTTACAGCAGCCAGGCGTTTTAGGCGCCCGTATGACTGGGGCTGGGTTTGGCGGCTGCGCCATCGCGATCGTCGAAAAAGCCGCCGTGCCGGCTGTCAAAGCGGCTGTCGGGGCCATTTATGCCAAAACCATCGGCTATGCGGCAGACTTTTATGTCGCAGAAATCGCCGACGGTCCCAAACAACTCTAAACCCCAAACATCCCCCTATTTTGAAAGGAAGTTAAGCCATGACAATTGCTGTTCTCGGCGGGGCCGGGTATATCGGCTCACATACTGTTGCCCAACTCGTAAAAGCTGGTGAAGATGTGATCGTGCTTGATAACTTGATCACTGGCCATCGCCAAGCCGTCGCCAGTAAAGCGCGGTTTTATCAAGGCGATATTCGCGACTATCAATTTTTGAGCCAAGTCTTTACCCAAGAAAAAGTGACTGGGATCATTCACTTTGCCGCTTTTTCCATCGTCCCTGAATCGATGCAAGATCCCTTGAAATATTTCGATAACAATACCGGGGGCATGATCACGCTGTTGGAAGCGATGAAACAATTTGGTATTGATAAGATCGTCTTTTCCTCAACTGCTGCCACTTATGGCGAACCCCAACAAGTGCCGATCCACGAAGATGATCCGCAGATCCCGACGAATCCTTACGGGGAATCGAAATTAGCCATGGAAAAGATCATCAAGTGGGCCGATCAAGCTTATGGCATTCATTTCGTCGCCTTGCGCTACTTCAACGTGGCTGGTGCGATGCCAGATGGGACTATCGGCGAAGATCATCATCCGGAAACGCATTTGATCCCGATCATTTTACAAGCCGCCGCTGGCACCCGGGATAATTTACAGATCTTTGGCGATGACTATCCGACCAAAGATGGCACCAATGTCCGCGATTATGTGCATGTGGTCGATTTAGCCGATGCGCATATTTTGGCGATGCAATACCTGCAAGCCGGCAATCCTTCTGATGCCTTCAACCTTGGCTCAGCGACCGGATTTTCCAATCTTGAAATTTTGCATGCGGCGCGCCAAGTGACCGGCGAAGCGATCCCCGCCAAGATCGGGCCAAGGCGGCCAGGCGATCCAAGCACCTTGATTGCTGCCAGTGATAAAGCGCGCAAGGTCTTAGGGTGGCAACCGCATTTTGATGATGTTGAAGCCGTGATCAAAACCGCTTGGAACTGGCATCGGAGCCATCCAGAAGGGTATGGTGACCGGTAGTGAACGCTGTTTTGTCCCATGTTGATTATTGCTTGACACTTAATTCAGCTTTAACCCCAATGGATCGCGTCTACTTGACCAACCGCGTCTTAGCATTGGTCGGCGATGCTGCTTATGACTTACCGGCTAAAAGCACCCCCTTGGCGAATTTAGACGCTTTGATCCAATCAGCAGTCGATCACGGCGTTTGTGCCGACTTAGGCCCTGCGCGCCAAATTCTGGAAGCAGAATTGATGGCCCTTGGCACCCCCTTGCCGAGTCAAGCCAACGCCCATTTTTGGCAGCTTTACCAAGCATCACCTCAAACCGCCACAGACTGGTTTTTCGCCTTGTCGCAAGCGACTAACTATATTCAAACCCGGGCGATCGCCAAAAATATCGGCTTTACCACGCCGACAACGTATGGCGACTTGGAGATCACGATCAATCTTTCTAAGCCGGAAAAAGATCCCAAAGCGATCGCCCAAGCCGCCAAAGTGCCGCAAAGCGGTTATCCCGCTTGCCAGCTTTGCCTTGAAAACGAAGGTTACACCGGGCGGCTTGATTACCCTGCGCGCGCCAATCATCGCATCATTCGCTTCTCCTTGGCAGGCAAGACTTGGGGATTTCAATACTCCCCTTATGCTTACTTCAACGAGCACGCGATTTTTTTAGATTCGATCCATGAACCGATGCATATCAATGCCCAAACGTTCACCAACTTATTGGATCTGGTGACGTTGTTCCCACATTATTTCGTTGGCTCCAATGCAGATCTGCCGATCGTTGGCGGTTCAATGCTAGCCCATGAGCATTACCAAGGCGGCCGCCATCTTTTTGCCATGGCCAAAGCCAATGTGCAACAAGCGATCGCATTACCGGGTTATGCCCAAGTGCGAGCAGGCATCGTCCACTGGCCGATGAGCGTCTTGCGCCTGACGAGTTCTGACCGCGTCGCACTGGCGCAAGCAGCCGAGCACATCCGCGCAGTCTGGGCAGACTATGATGACTCAAGCGTTGACATTCGCGCTTACGCGGCAGATAAAACGCCGCATCACACCGTTACGCCGATCGCGCGGCGGGTTGGCCACGACTATCAGCTTGACTTGGTCTTGCGCGACAATCAAACTTCAGCGCAATACCCTGATGGTATCTTCCATCCGCATCAAGACGTCCAACACATCAAAAAAGAAAATATCGGCTTGATCGAAGTCATGGGCTTGGCGATCTTGCCGGCGCGCTTACGCACTGAACTCGCCGAGGTGCGCAAGTATTTGCTCGCACAGCCGAACCACATCGCCGCGATCCATCAGCCTTGGGCAAAACAGCTCAAGCACCAATATACTTGGACAAAAGCCAATGCCGAACAACAGCTTCATCAAGCGGTCGGCCAAGTCTTTGCGCGCGTCCTTGAAGATGCTGGCGTCTTCAAGCAAACTCCCGCCGGCCAAGCCGCATTTGCCCGCTTTTGTGCGGCACTATAGGGTGGCTTTATTAGCGCGTGACAAAATCGTCGGCTCACCGGCATCTTTTCTTCACATCCTGACGGTAATATTACCTTTATAGAAATGAGTTACCCCCTTATTTCTACCCCGCTTTATCATTAGCCAGGCAAGCTAGCTTGCCACCCCCTAAGTTTGACCCTACCCTTTTGCCACCCAGAAATGGGTGGTTTTTTGTGCAAAGCAAAAAAAGACCCGCCTAAAGGCGAGTCTTTTGAACCGGATGCTTAGTCTTCCGCAACGAAAGGCAGCAAGCCCATGATCCGGGCGCGCTTGATCGCAATGGTCAACTTACGTTGGTTCTTGGCGCTGGTGCCAGTCACACGACGAGGTAAGATCTTACCACGTTCGGAGACGAAGCGTTCCAACAAGTTTGTGTCTTTGTAATCGATATATTCGATATGGTTAGCGGCGATGAAGTCGACTTTGCGACGACGACGGCCACCACGGCGTTGTTGTGCCATGAATGTCACTCCTTTTCACTGGATTCTTTAGAATGGTAAGTCATCATCTGAAATATCGATCGGTTGGCCGTTATTAGCAAACGGATCGTTATTATTATTCGCGGCGTTATTGCCAGCGCCAAAGGACGGTTGACTGTTGTTGCCAGCCGCATTGTTGTCGCTGCCGCCGTTACTAGATGATGGCTGCGGGGCGGAGTTTTGATTCCCACCAAAATTATTCGCAGACGCCGGTTGTTGTCCGCCAAAATTGTTTTGGCCGCCGAAGTTTTGATTGTTCCCAGATGCTGGTTCCTGTGGACGTGCTTCCGTAACTGCACGTGATTCCAGCAAGGCAAAGTTTTCAACGACAACTTCGGTCACGTAAACCCGTTGGCCTTGGTTGTTTTCATAGTTCCGGACCTGTAAATGGCCCATTACGCCGATCATCGAACCTTTGCGCGTAAAATTACTGAGATTCTCAGCACTCTTACGCCAGATCACACAGTTAATGAAGTCCGTTTCGCGTTGCCCTTGAGCGTTCGTAAATTGTCGATCAACGGCAATTGTGAACGACCCAACAGCGGTACCGCTTTGGGTATAGCGCAACTCGACATCCCGCGTTAAGCGGCCCGTTAAAGATACACTATTGATCATCCCTCTAGCTCCCCTCTATAAAGCGAATGCTTTCGCTTGATACGAATTAGTCTTCGCGCTTAACGATCATGTGACGCAACATGTCGCCAGAGATCTTAGATAAGCGGTCGAATTCATTGATCGCAGCATCGTTTTCTGCAGTAACGTTCACAATGTGATACGTTCCTTCAGTATACTTAGCGATTTCATATGCGAACTTACGCTTTTGCCAATCCTTAGAATCAATGATGGTAGCACCATTATCCTTTAAAATATTGTCAAAACGTTCGACCAACGCTGCTTTGCCTTCTTCATCCATATCAGGACGGATGATGTAGGTAATTTCATACTTGGTTTCAGCCATTTGACGATTCACCTCCTTATGGACTTTGGCCAACGGTCACCCGCTGGCAAGGAGTCGATGGCCGAGACGGCCATATACTCACAAACTAGAATTCTATCATACCCCAAGCAATAACTCAACTGCTATCGACGCTGTCTTAGTGCGACAATCAAAAGATTACGGATAACTGACCGCTTTTTCCGCCTTACAAGCTGACAGTTTGGATCTGCATGATATTTTTATTCAGCGAGATATCTTCAATGATGTCAGGAAGATTTAGATCCCTGGGGACGGAGATCTCATAAATATTGACGTAAATCGATTCATCCGCATTTTGGGTCACACGGAAGTTGACGTCATTGACTTCGACATGATGGGTCTCAAAATAGTCCTGGATGAACTGCTTCGTTTCTAACTTATGCCGGTACTTGATCTCAATGCGCTTCATGGCATTAACGTGCACGATACGCTTCAAGAAAACCAACACCAAAATGATCGCTACGGTACTTGGCACCGCAATATCATAATCTCCCATGCCGATCGCTAAGCCTAGACCCGCTACCGCCCATAAGCTGGCGGCAGTCGTTAACCCGCGCACGGTGCGATGCTGGACCATGATCGTCCCAGCCCCTAAAAACCCAATGCCCGAAACGACTTGAGCGATCAACCGCGCATCATCAGCGCGCAAGACACCATTGAGCTTGGGATATTGCATCGCGGTATTCAACGCGTTAAAGCCGATCTCTTTTTGAACCAACGCAATGATGCATGCCCCTAAACAAACTAAGACATGGGTCTTCATCCCTGCCGGCCGGTTCTTATGTTCGCGATCATACCCGATCACTGCCGCTACTAAAATCGCCAAAGCCAAGCGCCCGACGATTTCTAACAAACTTAATTTAAACGTTTCTTGCTCACTCCTTTTTAAAACGAAAAACAGCCAAGGCAGGCCTTGGCTGTTTCCACAGTACTATTGGGCGTCATCATCGTCATCAGGTTGATCCGCTTGTGCGCGTCGCAGTAATTCATCGACTTGCGCATCCGCGTCCCCTGCTGGTGATTCGCCGCCGACTGAGGCCTCACCAGCGCCGTTAGCAGGCGTTGTTGCTGTGGCATCGGCATCTTCTGGATCTGGCGTTTGGGCTAGTTTAGCGACCGTGACGACCTTAGTGCCTTCATCGACTCGCATCAAGCGTACGCCTAAGGTGGCCCGACCAGTTTGAGAGACATTTTCGATGTTAAAGCGGATCATGACCCCGGCATCCGTTACTGCCATGATGTCTTCATCACCTAAGACGGTGGTAACGATTGCCAATGGACCGTTCTTTTCGGTGACATTAGCCGTCTTGATCCCTTTACCGCCGCGGCCTTTGATCGGATATTCTGCCGCTGCAGTGCGCTTACCATAACCTTTTTCCGAAACTACGAAGACTTCAGCATCTGGAGTCAACACATCTGCGCCAACAACATAGTCGCCTTCGCGCAGGCGAATACCGCGTACCCCGGTGGCACTGCGACCCATGCTGCGCACATCGGCTTCCTTGAAGGTCACAGAATAGCCGCTATGGGTCCCGATCAGCATCGTATCGTCACCGCTAGTCAAGATCACCCGACTGAGTTCGTCTTCATCTTTCATGTTCAACGCGATGAGCCCATTCTTGCGAATATTGAGGAACTCACTGACTGGCGTCCGCTTGACGACCCCATGTTTGGTCACGAAGAACAAGTACTTGCTGTCGACTTCGTCATCATCGTGATGGACGTTGATCACCGTTTGGACTTTTTCGTTATTGTCGACCCCTAACAAATTAATGATCGGAATGCCCTTTGCCGTCCGCCCATATTCTGGGATCTCATAACCCTTCGCGCGATAAACCTTGCCGGAATTCGTGAAGAATAACAACACGTCATGCGTCGATGTGGAGATCAAATGCTCCACGAAATCATCATCATGCACGCCGGTTCCTTGGATCCCGCGGCCGCCACGGTTTTGCGTCTTGAATTCATCAGCCGGCAAGCGCTTGACGTAACCGTTGTGGGTTAAGGTGATCACCACGGTTTCTTCTTCGATCAAGTCTTCGTCTTCAATATTCAAGTCTTCGCCAACCAGCAGCTCGGTGCGCCGCTTGTCCCCGAATTTGCGTTGAATATCCAACAATTCATCATAAATAATCTGGTGAACACGTTCTGGCTTGGCCAAAATATCCTTGTAGTCGGCAATGGCAGTGCGGATATCGCCTAATTCATTTTCGACTTTATCGCGTTCCAAACCAGTCAGACGCACCAGCCGCATGTCCAAAATAGCTTGGCTTTGCTTATCAGACAAGTCATACTTGTCCATCAAAACCACTTTAGCCTTATCACCCGTTTCACTTGAACGAATGATATTGATGATCGCGTCGATATGATCCAAGGCGATCTTCAAGCCTTCCAAGATATGTTCGCGGGCTTGGGCTTTTTTCAACTCGAATTGCGTCCGCCGCCGGATCACTTGCTCTTGATGCTGCAAATAATATTGCAAGATCGCCTTTAAGCTCAAGGTCTTAGGCGCACCATTAACGATGGCAACCATATTGAACGAAAAGCCGGTCTGCAGCGGCGTCAACTTGAATAAATTATTCAAGACCACGCTGGCAGACATATCACGGCGGATATCGATCGTGATCCGCATCCCATCGCGATCAGATTCGTCGTTAAGATCGGTGATCCCTTCGATCTTCTTTTCCCGGGCTAATTCAGCGATCCGCTCAACCAGCTTGGCTTTGTTGACCATATAGGGAATCTCGTTAACAATGATCCGTTCTTTACCGGATTTTTCAGTCACGATCTCGGTTTTAGCCCGGACGGTGATGGTCCCCTTACCGGTTTCATAAGCGCGCCGGATCCCAGACTTGCCCAGCACTAACGCGCCAGTAGGAAAATCTGGGCCTGGCAGCGCCGTCATCAAGTCGGCCGTCGTGGCTTCTGGATTATCCATCAAAATATGCAGTGCCGAGATCACTTCTGAAAGGTTATGCGGGGGAATATTGGTGGTCATCCCCACGGCGATCCCTGTGGCACCATTAACTAACAGGTTAGGAAAACGCGCCGGCAACACGACCGGTTCTTTTTCGGTGCCATCATAGTTGTCTTGATAATCGATGGTATCTTTGTTGATGTCGCGCAACATCTCCATCGTGATCTTGCTCATACGGGCTTCGGTGTACCGCATCGCGGCCGCCCCATCACCATCGACAGAGCCAAAGTTCCCGTGCCCGTCGACGAGCATGTAACGATAAGAGAAGTCTTGCGCCATTCGCACCATGCCTTCGTAAATCGAAGAATCCCCGTGTGGGTGGTATTTCCCCATCACATCCCCAACGATACGGGCAGATTTTTTATATGGTTTTTCTGGGGTGACCCCCAGTTCATTCATCCCATATAAGATCCGGCGTTGCACCGGCTTGAGGCCATCGCGTACATCAGGCAAAGCCCGCGCCACGATCACGCTCATCGCGTATTCGAGGAACGATGTCTTCATCGTTTGAGCCAGATTCACATTCGTAATACGGCTCTCTTGGCGATCATCCATTGACGGTATTGCTCCCTTCAAAAAATTCTATGCTGCACTTACCCCTAAATGCGGCTTGCTGCGCTGTGTGGATTTAAGCATCGATGTTTTTGGCGTCGACGTAGACAGCGTTGTCTTCGATAAATTTGCGGCGCGGTTCGACTTTATCGCCCATCAACATATCAAAAATGTTGTCTGCTTGTTCCGCATCTTCAGGCGATACCCGCAACAGTCGCCGCTTGTCTGGATCCATCGTCGTGTCCCACAATTGTGAGGCGTCCATTTCACCAAGCCCTTTGTACCGCTGAATCTCAGGTTTAGGACTCGGCTGCAAGCTGCCTAAAACTTCTTGCAGCTCTTCATCAGAATCGATATAGCGCATCATCTTCCCTTGGCGCACCCGATACAAAGGTGGTTGCGCGATATAAACGAAGCCCGCTTCCAACAATGGCCGCATATAACGATAGATCAAGGTCAACAATAGTGTCCGGATATGGGCGCCATCGACATCGGCATCAGTCATGATGATCAACTTGTGATACCGAGCCTTTTTCACGTCAAATTCTTCGCCAAAACCAGTCCCCATCGCAGTAAACAAGGTCCGAATTTCTTCATTGGCCAAGATCCGTTCCATGCTGGCCTTTTCAACGTTCAAGATTTTCCCACGAATCGGTAAGATCGCTTGGGTCAACCGTGAACGGCCGGTTTTCGCAGAACCACCGGCAGAATCCCCTTCGACGATGAACAATTCAGAAATCTCTGGGTCCTTGCTGGAGTTATCGGCTAACTTACCAGGCAAGTTAGAAATCTCTAATCCAGACTTCTTGCGGGTCACTTCCCGTGCACGCTTGGCAGCAGCGCGCGCTTTGCTGGCTAACAATGCCTTGTCAACGACTTGGCGCGCTTGGGCAGGGTGTTCCATCAAATATTTAGCAAAGTGTTCTGAAAAAGTCCGATCAGTGACGGTCCGAGCATCAGCATTGCCTAACTTAGTCTTGGTTTGCCCTTCAAACTGCGGATCGGGATGCTTGACCGAAACAACAGCGGTCATGCCTTCACGCACATCTTCACCGGATAAGCTTTCATCATTATCTTTAAGCTGACCTGACTTATGGGCATAATCATTGATCACCCGTGTCAAAGCTGTCTTAAAGCCGGTTTCATGTGTCCCACCTTCGTAGGTATGGATATTGTTGGCAAATGTCATCAAGTTTGTGTGGTAGTCATCGGTATATTGCAACGCCACTTCAACCGTGATGCCTTTTGCTTGTCCTTCAACATAGATGGGTTCTTCTAAGACTGGGGTCTTGCCTTTATCCAAGAAGGCCACGTATTCTTTGATGCCGCCTTCATAGTGGAAAACCAACTTCTCATGAGTTTCCGCCCGCTTATCGGTAAAGGTCAGCTTCAAGCCCTTGTTCAAAAAGGCCAGCTCACGGATCCGCTGCGTTAAGATCTTGTCATCATAGGTGGTGGTTTCAGTAAAGATATCCGGATCTGGGATAAAATGAACCTTCGTCCCATGCGCATGTGCCGGCGCTTCACCAATGACTTTCATCTTGGTTTTGACCTTGCCGCGGCTGAAGTCCATATAATAATATTTACCGCCATGGCTGACCGTCACATCCAAGCTGGTTGACAAAGCGTTGACTACTGATGCCCCAACCCCATGCAACCCGCCAGAGACTTTATAACCGCCGCCGCCGAATTTCCCACCCGCATGCAAGATGGTGAAAACTGTTTCCAGCGCTGGCAAGCCGGTTTGCCGTTGGATATCTACCGGGATCCCCCGGCCGTCATCAAACACAGTGACCGAATTGTCTGGTTCTACCGTGACGTCGATCGTCGAAGCAAAACCAGCTAAAGCCTCATCGATCCCGTTATCAATAATTTCCCACACCAAATGGTGCAGACCTTGGGTGCTAGTCGAGCCAATATACATCCCTGGCCGCTTACGCACGGCTTCGAGGCCTTCTAAGACTTGGATCTGGCTGGCATCATATTCAGCGGCTTTTTCTTCTTTGGCTTCTAACTGTGCCTCTTCTTTATCAGTCACGCATAGTTCCTCCTTGAACACGCAAGCCTAAGCTCACGCTTGTTTAGTTAATTGCCCATCGGCCACTCGAAATACCGTTGGGGTGTCGATGATCTCTTGAGCGATGCCATCTAGGCTCGTCGTCGTTAAAAACGTCTGGACCTTATTTTGAATGGCTTTAAGCAAGTGCGTTTGCCGATCATCATCTAGTTCAGATAACACATCATCAAGCAACAATACCGGGTATTCACCCGTTTGGGCCTTCATCAAATCGATTTCGGCTAATTTCACCGCCAAAGCGGTGGTGCGCTGTTGGCCTTGGCTCCCAAAATTCGCCACATTTTTGCCATTGACGATAAACGCCACATCGTCACGATGCGGCCCTACCAACGTCGTGCCTTGTTCCAGTTCGCGCTGGGCATGCTTTTGCAAAAGCTCACCCATTGCCGCGTAAGCTTGTTCAACATCCTCGCGCGCCGCTTGAGGCACTTGGCTTTGATATTGAAAGGTCAACTGTTCGCGCCCTTTGGTGATGTCCGTATGGATCTTAGCAGCAAACTCAGCCATCTGTTTCAACAACGCCGCGCGCCGCGCCACGATTTCAGCACCAGCAGCAGCCAGTTGGTCGCTTAAGACATCCAGCAAGACCATATCTTTGGCTTGATGATATTTGAGCTGTTTCAGATACGCGTTGCGCTGTTTGAGCGCAAATCGGTATTCACTTAAGGTCTGCAAATACTTCACGCTCATCTGGCCAAATTCCATATCGATGAAACGCCGCCGATTCGCAGGACTGCCTTTGACGATCGCTAAGTCTTCTGGCGCAAACAACACAACATTGAAATGCCCAACATACGTGGACAATTTCGACTGCTCAAGCTTGTTGTAGCGTGCCTTTTTGCCTTGGGTACTGATCACAAGCTCCAACTGGTTACTGCCAGTCTCACGCGTTACGCGGCCTGTGATCCGGGCAAAATCACTGCCAAAGCGAATCAATTCTTTGTCATTATTTGTCCGATGGCTCCGCGCTAACGCCAACACGTACACCGCTTCCAGCAGATTGGTCTTGCCTTGCGCATTCTCCCCGATCAAGATATTGATATGAGGAGAAAAATCGGTGTCCACCGCCGCATAATTTCGATAATTTTTGAGCGTCAGGTGTGCCAGCTTCATTCAGCTTGCGCAACCGCGACCTGCGTGCCATCAGGTAACGTTACCGAATCTCCGACTCGTAACTTGCGGCCCCGCCGCGTATCGGCTTCACCATTCACTAAAACCCGATTTTCGGCTAAAAACCACTTCGCGGCACCACCACTATCGATCACGCCGGCGTCTTTTAATAACTGTCCTAGCGTGATGTATTCAGTCGTGATCGTAACTGTTGCCATCTGTTGCCCACTCCCCTGCTGATTAGTCTAATACTACCTATATAGTATACCGTTTTTTCGCGTGGAACACAACGCGCTAAGGCATTTTTAGGCGTTCTCAGGGACTTTTACCTGATACCAGTCCCCTAGACGTCAAACCCTCTAAAAACCAAAAAAAGGCCAAATTTGAGCATTCAGCCGATTTTGCCATTTTTTATGGACCCATTATTGCCGTGAAACTGATAGTTGCCTGATAATGCCCCGCCAAAGCATCCACTTGTCGATACAACAGCCATTCAGTCTGTGTTAATGAATACGTTTGTGGTCCCTGCAGACGTATCGTCATCGGCGCTTGCGGCGTGACGGTTTGGCTTTCGGGTAATAACAATGCGGCAGCCAATTTGGCGCCTGCTGTGGTCGTCGGTGCTGTGATCGCGATGGTCAGCTGCCAATCTCCAGCTGGCAAGGTGATCTCTGGCAGCAGTGCCGGCAATTTAACGTCTTGGGTGATCAGATCAGCGATCGACACGTGTTGTGCCGGTAAGGTGCCGCTATAAAGGGTTGGTTTAGGCGCAGGTTCATAGTGATATTTGATGTTGTTGCTATAGATTGTCACCACGGCACCAGTCTCGTTATCGGTATAAACCAGCCTAACCATCAGTGTGCCGTCTTGCTGCCATGCGACCGGGACGTCCAGTTGCGGGACCTTACTAATAATTTGGCTCCGATTGCCGCTTGCACTGGCTATGAATTGCCAGGAATAAGTCAACGTCGTCCCAGGCTTAGGCTGATAATAATCGGCATCGATCGTTAAGGGCATACCTGCTTTTACGGTGACATCAGCCAGCCCAAAATATACTCTTGCGGGTTGATAATTAGGTAAGAAAACCGCACCTAATATTGTTATATCACGTGTGACAGGAGTTGCACTCGTCCCACTTGGAAAAGCAAATGGCCCGACTGGCCAAGATGCACCATTAACTGTTGGCGTTACAATTGGCATACTGAAGTGCCTACCCGCTTGATCGATCCACTCGACAGGCGTTAAAACATTATTGAATAAATGGTGTTGATCAATATTTGCATGCAAGCCAGTTGGCAAATATTCCAAGACATGGACGGTGATCGAATCCCGATAAACGACTGCTCCCCAAGTAAACTGCAACTCGACACGATAGTCTCCTGGCTTAGTAGGAACGAACGAATACACACCTTGATTAAAGGTTGAAGTCACTGATGCTAACTGATTTGCGGCATCATAAACAGCGATTTGGTCTTGACTTTCCTGTTGTTTCCGATCTGTTAACGGTATTGAACCAGGACCGGAATACATAAACAGCCCTTGCGTCTTCACTCCGACAGCCGCATACAACTCCTCTGGCGGATCAAAGATCATCCCGCCTTGTACGGGATCATAGCCAGCAAAAGTTTGCGCATGAACTGGCTGACCACGCCACACTAACCACCCTAACCACACCATTAGTACCAGCCGCCATCGTTTCATCACGCCTGCCTCCTCGGGTTTTTGTACCCAAAGATTTCGCAGGCAAAGAAAAAAGCCACCGTGAAGTGGCTTTTTTGGTGCGTCATGACGAATCGTTTAGAAGGTCCGTACTGGCGTGATCAGTTGAATGAAGTGTTCATGATCTTCAGATGGCACCAGCGTAAACGGCCGCAATGGTGCTGTAAACGCGATTTCGATCGCAGTTTGGCCAAATCCTTGCAGCGCATCTTTCATATAGTCTGGATTGAAGGAGATCTCAAGCGCTTCGCCTTCTAAGCGATTGAAGCTCAAGGCTTCTTCGACATTACCAACATCCGGTGAGTTGCCATAGATGGTAGCCGTTTGTGCTGCTGTGTCCAAGTTCAACCGCACGACGTTATTACTGCTTTCATGACTCAATAAGCTGGCCCGTTGGATCGCTGCCAATAAGGCGGGCGCATCAAATTCGATCCGTGTCGTGCTGGTAGTCGGGATCAAGCGGCTGGTGTCTGGATAGTTGCCTTCCAAAAGTCGAGAATAAAACGATGTTTGGCCAGCAACAAAAAGCACTTGGTTTTCAGCGAAACGAATCTCGACGTCATCGATATCGTCGGTCAATGTCCGGCTAAGTTCTGTCAGACTCTTGCCGGGAATAATCACATCATAGTGGGCATCTTTTGCCGCTGGCAGTTCAAGCGTCCGCTGGGCCAAGCGATGCGAGTCCGTCGCTACTGCGATCAATTGGCCAGCTTCAATGACTAAGTGCACCCCAGTCAAGATCGGCCGACTTTCTTGGGTGCTGACAGCGATCACGGTTTGATTGATCAACTGCTTGAGCACATCAGCAGGGATCGTTAATGGATCTGGATTCACGATTTCCGGTAGGCGCGGATAGTTGTTTGCGTCCAAGCCATTGATGGTGAATTCTGAAGAACCGCTAGTAATCAAGGTTTGGAAGTTATCTTGGACATCCACGGTCATCGTCGCTTCAGGCAGGCGCTTGACGATTTCGTTAAAAAAGCGTGCCGGCAAAACGATGCTGCCAGTGGATTCGATTTGCAGATCATTGGTTTCAGCATTGGCATCGATGCGGGCTTCGATCGAGATATCCGCATCACTGCCAGTTAAGACGAGTCCAGAATCGCTTAAGACCATTTTTAACCCGGTCAAGATCGGGATCGTGGTTTTGCTCGTGATGGCACGAGAAACGTCGTTGAGCGTTTTGATGAATGTAGAGCGCGTGATGGTGAATTTCATAGCTGACCTCCTGTGTCGGTGTGTCTATATATAATAATGCTTTTTAAGTAATAGTAGTAGGGCCTGTGGGAGCTGTGGAAAACTTCGTGAAACGCAAGCTGGCAACTTTTGCACCTGTGGATAAGTGGACGGGACAACTGCGGTAGTTATCCGCAGTTGTCCACAATGGCCAAAATCAGCCGCGATTCTTGAGCCGGTTTTTAAGTTCGATGACTTCAGCTTTTAACTGTTCATCTAAATTGAGCTGCTCGCTGATTTTTTCATGGGCATGGATCACGGTAGTATGATCTTTGCCGCCAAATTCTTGGCCGATCTTAGGCAAGGAATTATCGGTCATTTCCCGGGATAGATACATGGCGATCTGGCGCGGCATCACGATTTGTTTGACCCGCTTTTTGCCTTTGAGTTCGCTAACTGTGACTTGATAGTACTTGGCGACAACGGCTTGGATCTGCCCGATCGTTAAGGCAGCGTCTTTGTCGCTGAGCTTGAGACTCTTTAGCGCATCAGCGGCTAAACTGGTGGTGATATCGGAATGATTCATCGTGGCGTAAGCTTGCACGCGCACGAGTGCGCCTTCGAGTTCACGCACGTTGGAGTCGATTTGGCCGGCGATATAAGACAAGGTGTCGTCTGGGATGACCAGTTTTTCGGCGTCGGCTTTATTGCGTAAAATCGCGATCCGCGTTTCCAGATCTGGCGGGGTGATATCCACGGACAACCCCCATTTGAATCGTGAGACTAAGCGTTCTTGCAGCTTAGGGATCTCGTTGGGCAACCGATCGGAGGTTAAGACGATCTGCTTTTTATTCTCATATAACGCGTTGAAGGTATGGAAGAATTCCTCTTGCGTCGCTTCTTTATCGCCAAAAAACTGGATATCATCGACTAACAACAAATCGACGTTGCGATACTCTTGCCGAAATTGTTCTTGCTTCTTGGTTTGGATCGAGTTGATAAAATCGTTCGCAAACGCTTCGCTAGTCACATATTTGACATTGGCATTGGGCTTGTATTCAAGCAATTGATGCCCGATCGCCTGCATCAGATGCGTTTTACCCAACCCCACCCCGCCATAAAGAAACAGCGGATTATATAAAACGCCAGGTTCTTCTGAAACGACTAAGGCGGCGGCATGCGCCATTTGGTTGCCTTTACCGGTCACGAAGGTATCAAACGTATATTTACTGTTCAGGTGGGTCGTTTCTTTATATGTTGGCACTACTGGTTTAGGCGGTGTTGGCTCTGATTGCTCACCAAGCGCCAACGTTTCATCGGGTAATGCACCAGAGATCTCGATCACCGGACTGATTTCGAGATTGTTGTAGGCGTATG
This sequence comes from Lacticaseibacillus baoqingensis, assembly GCF_003946165.1. Classification (GTDB taxonomy): domain Bacteria; phylum Bacillota; class Bacilli; order Lactobacillales; family Lactobacillaceae; genus Lacticaseibacillus; species Lacticaseibacillus baoqingensis. Next base: position 117,121 of record NZ_RHOI01000002.1, read on the forward strand.
CCCATTCTACGACTTTAGTGGCGAGGTTTTTCTCCCAATAACTCTTGTGTAATTTTGAAGGCACCCCGATCGTCAGCGTGGAAGCAGTTAGCCGGATCGGCTTGGCATCTTTGATCCACGTATTGAATCCGACGGTCGTCAAACTGGTCCGAAATTGATCTTGTAAGTAGGCCCATAATTCATCGATAGTTGGCACCCTGAACCCTCCTTCCCCGAATCCTGTTGAACGGGATTCGGTCATGTCCCCCCAAGCGGGACCGACCATGCCTAGATGTATAAATATCCAATGAAAAAAAAGCCGCACCGCAGGCATGGTGTCGCGAAGTTTAGTTTAGCATTTTAAGGGAAAGTTTTCCACAGCCAGAACATTTTTCCACATAAATCGCAACCAGGGGATAACCTCACCCACAAGCTTGTCAAAAACTTTTCCACAAGCATCTGCACAAACACAATAGCAATAAGGAATAAGCTGACTTACCCACAGGGCGTCAGTGAAACAAAGCCCTATAGTGATGCGTGTTTCACACGTTATAAACAAGTTAAAAACAACTTGTGGATAAGTTGCTGACAAGGGTGTGAAACTCTTGATAACATGCGCACAGCTTGTGGATTGATGCGTGGAGACGAAACAGCCGGCGCACAACTTATGCACAGGTTTTGCGGATTTTCGCTGATTCTGTGGAAAAAACAAGGCCGGTAAATTTTATTGGGATGCTTGACGAATGACGCGGGAGTCCGTATAATGGGAAAATGTTTGATAAGTAAATACAGTTACTGAAAATAGTAATCAATAAGCAGGAGGTGCAACCATGACCACCAAACGGACTTTCCAACCTAAGAAACGTCATCGCGAACGCGTGCACGGCTTCATGAAGCGTATGAGCACGAAGAACGGCCGTAAAGTTTTAGCTCGTCGCCGCGCTAAGGGACGTAAAGTATTATCCGCCTAACACCCACTGACCGCGTCAGTGGTTTTTTTTTGCAACGCGGTAGTGACACTTACATAGGAAAAACACCGAATATAGGTGCACCAGCGAGATGCATCTTGTATACTTAAAACCAGATTGTGAGGGAGTATTCGTGCGTAAATCGTATCGCATCAAAAAGGAAGCCGAATTTCAAGATGTGTTTGATCACGGGCAGTCGGTGGCGAACCGTAATTTTGTGATCTATCATTTACGTCGTGACCAACCCCATTTTCGCGTCGGCATTTCGGTCGGTAAAAAAGTCGGCCATACCGCAGTCATGCGCAACCAGATCAAGCGTTATATTCGCCAAAGCTTGTTAGAGCTGAAGCCGCGAATCGACCCGCAGACCGATTTTTTGATCATCGCGCGTCATTCCGCCAACCAGTTGGATATGGTGGGGACCAAGAAGAACTTGATCCACGTCATGACATTAGCCGGGCTGTTAGCTGACGATGTTGACATCATCTAGGCAAGGATATCCTTGCAACACGAAAGAGGGATTTGTGTGAATAAGAGAACCGTGAAGCGGCTTGTTGCCGTGTTCGGGTTGCTGATGGTCGCGGGCGTTTTGGCGGCTTGCGGGCGCTCGACGGTAACGGCCAATAGTACCGGGGTCTGGGATCACTATGTCGTCTATAATGCCGCCCAGTTTATTTTATGGTTGGCGAAGTTCTTCGGCGGCAACGCTGGGATGGGGATCATCGTCTTCACCTTGTTGGTGCGGATCATTATCTTCCCATTAAGTTATGTTTCCTTGAAGAGTATGGGCAAGCAACAAGAATTGGCCCCGCAAATCAAGGTACTGCAAAAAAAATATCAGTCTAAAGATGCTGAGACTCAGCGCAAGCTGCAAGAAGAAACGCAAAAGCTTTATGCCGAAGCAGGGATCAATCCGATCATGGGTTGTTTACCGTTAGTGATCCAAATGCCGTTCCTGTTTGCATTGTATCAAGCGATCTATCGGACGGATGCTTTGAAGACTGGCCATTTCTTATGGTTGAACATGGCGCAGCCGGATCCTTATTGGATCATGCCGATCTTAGCGGCGATCTTCACGTTGTTGACCAGTCTGGTGTCGACAATGGCGCAACCGCAACGCAACAACATGAGTTGGATCATGGTTGCGATCTCGCCGATCATGATCTTGGTGATGGCGGCGCAATTCCCAAGTGCTTTAGCCATTTACTGGGTGGTCACCAACGCCTTTTCACTCGCTCAGACGTTCTTGATCCAAAATCCGTTCAAGATGAAACGCGAGCGTGAAGCCAAGCAACGGGCTGAAAAAGAACGCCAAAAGGCTAAGCGCAAAGCATATAAGCGTGCGTTGAAGAAGTAACCGTAAGACGCCAGCAGCCTGTGCTTCTGGCGCCTTTTTATCGTAATTATTTGGAGGGAAACCATGCCGACTTTTCAAGGCGCAACGATTCAAAAAGCGATCGATCTGGGCTTACAAACGCTAGGCGTTGCCCGCGATCAGGTCACTGTGGACGTGATCCAAGAAGGGAAAAAAGGGCTGTTTGGGATCGGGAAGAAAGCTGCGATCGTTAATTTGAACCCCTTAGTCGTCGAACCCGATCCGCAGCCGGCAGCTTCAAGTCAACCAAAACCGTCACATCACCGGGCCAAACACGTGACCGCTGGGCCAAAGCGCGATGATCAAACGGCGATCGCATTAGTGCAAAGCTATCTGGAAGACATTGTGCGCGAATTAGGGATCGCCGCGACGATCGAAAATGCGCGACATGGCGATCGGGTCTGGTTTGAGATCACAACGGATAAAGAAGCATTATTGATCGGCAAACATGGTAAGATCATCAACGCGATCCAATACTTAGCGCAAACCGAATTCAATCGCTTCGGCAAGTCAAAGTGGACGATCATGCTTAATGTTGGCGATTATCGCCAGCGCCGCGATGCGGCAGTCCGCCGCTTGGCAGGCAAAACAGCGCGGGAAGTGATCGCTCGAGGGGCGGCTGTATATTTGGATCCGATGCCGGCATTTGAACGCAAAGCGATCCATGGTGAATTAGCAGACAACGACTATGTTGACACCCATTCTGAAGGCGTCGATCCGCGCCGCTATGTGGTGATCACCCCTAAGCGGCATTAAGCGCGCCGATTACCGGCTTGACGAGGGTTTTGACAAGTCAGCGGGAATTGGCTAGAATGAACTCAACTTAATCGTGACGAAGTAGTCAAAGTGCTTTGTCCATTGACGCCGCCGGTATCGGCAGCGCAATGGGCGGTGCACTTTTTTTAATGGTTTGGAAAGGAAGATTATTGTGGCAACGACTATCACAGAATATGATACGATCGCGGCGATTTCGACGCCGCCTGGTGAAGGGGCGATCAGCATCGTGCGGTTGAGCGGCGAAGGGGCGATCAAAACCGCGCAACAACTGTTCAAAGGCAAAGACTTGACCCAAGTCCCAACGCATACCATCAATTACGGCCATATCCTTGATCCGGATAGCAAAGCGGTGGTGGATGAAGTGATGGTCAGTGTGCTGCGGGCGCCTAAGACGTACACCCGTGAAGACATGGTCGAGATCAACTGCCATGGCGGGATCGTTCCGACTAACCGCATCTTGCAATTATTATTAGGGTTAGGGGCGCGGTTGGCAGAACCGGGTGAATTTACCAAGCGGGCGTTTTTGAACGGCCGGGTGGATTTGACCCAAGCCGAGTCTGTCATGGACTTGATCCGTGCCAAGACGGATCGGGCGATGCAAGTCGCCGTTGATCAACTGGATGGCGATCTGAGGCGCTTGATCACGAATTTGCGCCAAGAGATCATAGAAGTCTTGGCCCAAGTCGAAGTGAATATCGACTATCCTGAGTATGATACGGACCAGATGACCACGCAGATGCTCCAAGAAAAAGCGCAGCAGGTCCTGGCAAAAGTCGATGAACTCTTGCAAACCGCCAGCCAAGGCAAGGTCTTGCGTGAAGGACTGGCCACGGCGATCGTGGGTCGCCCGAATGTAGGCAAGTCGAGCTTGTTGAATCATATGCTGCATGAAGATAAAGCAATCGTCACGGATGTCGCCGGGACGACACGCGATGTCTTGGAAGAATATGTCAACGTCCGCGGGGTACCGTTAAAATTGATCGATACCGCCGGGATCCGCGATACAGAAGATAAAGTCGAAAAAATCGGCGTTGAGCGCTCGCGCAAAGCGATCACCCAAGCCGATCTGATCTTATTGGTGATGGATGCCAGCCAGCCGCTGACGCCGGAAGATCAAGACTTGTTGGCGGCTACTGCAGATAAGCGGCGGTTAGTGATCTTGAATAAACAAGATCTGCCAGTGAAATTGACCTTAGGCGATACGATCGCAGAAGCAGACATTGTGCGTACGTCGATCACTACCGGCGCTGGGGTGGCGGCGTTAGATACTAAGATCGCCGATATCTTTGCTGGCGGGATCGACAACAGCCAGTCCACGGTGATGGTTTCCAATGCGCGCCAGATCGGGTTGCTGCGCCAGGCGAAAGCAAGCCTGAACAGCGTGTTAGCCGGGATCGCTGCTGGGATGCCGATCGATTTAGTACAGATCGACATGACGGCAGCGTGGGATAAACTCGGTGAGATCACCGGGGATGCGGCGCCAGATGAATTGATCACACAGCTGTTTTCGCAATTTTGTTTAGGTAAATAACATTTCCCAGGAAATAAAGGAGCGCTCATGCCAGAAGTACGTGAATATGAAGCAAGTCAATACGATGTCGTCGTGGTTGGTGCCGGTCATGCCGGTTGTGAAGCCGCATTATCAGCTGCGCGCATGGGGCAAAAGACCCTCTTGATCACGATCAGTTTAGAAATGCTGGCGTTCATGCCGTGCAACCCAAGTGTTGGCGGGCCGGCAAAAGGGATCGTGGTACGAGAAATCGATGCTTTAGGTGGCGAAATGGCCCGCAATATCGATAAGACGTATATCCAAATGCGGATGCTCAACACCGGCAAAGGCCCTGCTGTCCGCGCGTTACGGGCACAAGCAGACAAAGCCGCTTATCATCGAAGCATGAAGGCTGCCATTGAAGCAGAGCCTAATTTGGATCTGCGCCAAGGGTTGGTTGAACGGCTCATCGTCGAAGATGGTGTCTGCGTCGGTGTCGTCGCTGCCACAGGGGCACGTTATCGCGCTAAAAGCGTCGTTTTAACGGCCGGGACCTCTAGTCGTGGCAAGATCATCATCGGTGAGCTGATGTACTCTAGCGGGCCTAATAATAGCCTGCCAAGCATTCGGTTATCTGAGAACCTTGAAGCCAATGGATTCAAATTACGGCGTTTCAAAACCGGGACCCCACCGCGAGTATTGGGGCAGTCGATTGATTTTGACCAAACCGAAGAGCAGCCTGGCGATAAAACGCCAAATCATTTTTCTTTCATGACGCCAGATTCGGTTTATCTCAAGGATCAGCTTTCTTGCTGGATGACTTATACGAATGCTACGACTCACGATATTATTCGCCAAAATCTCGATCGTGCGCCGATGTTTTCTGGCGTGATCAAAGGGGTTGGTCCGCGGTATTGCCCATCGATCGAAGATAAAGTCGTGCGATTTGCTGACAAGCCGCGCCACCAACTGTTTCTTGAGCCGGAAGGCCGCGACACGGATGAGTATTATGTCGGCGATTTTTCCACCTCGATGCCAGAAGAAGTCCAACTGAAGATGCTGCACTCTGTCGCCGGCTTAGAGCATGCCGAATTGATGCGGCCAGGTTATGCGATCGAATACGATATCATCGAACCTTGGCAATTGACGGCGACATTGGAAACAAAGGTCGTTAAGAATTTGTTTACCGCAGGACAAATGAATGGGACCTCGGGATACGAAGAAGCCGCGGGGCAAGGATTGATCGCCGGGATCAACGCTGCTTTGCGTGCCGCTGGCCAGCCTGGCTTCACGCTCAAGCGTTCGGATGCCTATATTGGGGTCATGATCGATGACTTGGTCACCAAAGGCACCAACGAGCCGTATCGGCTGCTGACGAGCCGGGCAGAATACCGGTTGATCTTGCGCCATGATAATGCTGATTTGCGCTTGACGGAAATGGGCCATCAGCTTGGCTTGATCTCAGCTGAGCGCTATGCCCGATTCCAAGCGAAAAAAACCGCGATCGCCGCAGAACGGCAACGGTTGGAAACGACGCGTTTAAAGCCTAAAGACGTCAATCCTTGGCTGGCAGCGCATGGCGCACCAGACCTTAAAGATGGGGTTTTGGCGAGCGATTTCTTGAAGCGCCCAGAAGTGAGCTACGATGATTTGATGCAATTTGCACCGGCACCAGCACCTTTAGATCGCTATGTGATCGAAGAAGTGACGGTCCAGATCAAGTATGCTGGCTACATCGATAAAGAAATGCAAAGCATCGCGAAGTTGAAGCGGATGGAAAGCAAGCTGATCCCCCAAAATATCGATTACGACGCGATCAATGGGTTGGCCACCGAAGCTCGGCAAAAGCTGGTCAAGATCCAGCCAGAAACTTTGGCACAAGCCAGCCGTATTAGTGGGGTCAATCCTGCTGACATCGCAATTTTGTCCGTTTACATCGAACAAGGCCGAATCGCTAAAGTGCAGGCATAAGCCAGACAACACAAAAAACCGGACTAGTCAGCGACTAGTCCGGTTTTTTGTGTTTAGCGAACGATGAGGAGACTGATCAAGATCCCGATCAAAAAGACTCCCAAGATACCTTGTAAGGCGTATGTTTTACGGCTGCCTTGCTGCGTGCGCCATTCTTGGTAAATGATGATCCCAGTGACGACTAAAGCGGCGATCACCATGATCAAGAGCTTGATGACGAGACTATCCATGGCTTACACCTCCAAGTCGAAAAACGGGTTGAGCTGCTTTTGGATCGCATGGATCTGTAAGAGATCGATTTTTGGTAACAGCCGGTAAATAAAACCGGCAAAGGTATCACGATGGAACTTATAGTCCATCCGGCCGAGACGTTGGTCTTGTGCGTCGGGGTCATGCTGCCAAACTTCTAAATTATAAGGCGCATTGGGAATGATAGTGATATAAAAATGGTCGTCAAGCCAGACGACGGGTTGCACAGTTGATTGATCAAGCACAAGTACTAACCTCCAGTTATCTTATCCAAGTCCCGGCTTGATCCCAAGCCCGTATTTAGCGGTTCGGTCAAGCGAACGTTGCGATATCTATTATAGCAGAATTTGAACGGCCGCCAAATGTGATCCGCTTGTGAATGATGATTCACAAGCGTGCGATTGGCGGTTGCCTAGGGTTTGTGTTGTCAAGTCTATTTTCGCGAAAATATCGGTACTATCGGACATCGTTCAAGGCTTGACGGCGCCGCAAGCCGCTAAAAAAAATTTTTTCAAGTCGGGTCAGGCTTGAGTTTGTTTCACAAGTGCTGCCAAGATTGCCTGTGACTAGTATACGAACAAACGTTCTATACGTCAAGCGATTTTTGTGCATGCGGCATGCTTGAATTCATCGCCTCAATGGATTTCTTGGCGTTATTTAATGCGGAAGCAGCGCCGAATACTGGCCAAACTCCATGGGTCGATGGCACCGCAACAGTCAGCCGCTTTGTTTGATACAGATTTCACGAACACGCAAAAAAGCCACCAGTTTGGCAACCGGTGGCTTTTAACACTACATTACTTGCTTAACTTGCTAGCCGCAGCCTTGTCGATCAAAACGACAACGTCTGGGTGGTTTTGCAATACAGACGCTGGGACATGGTTGGTCACTGGGCCTTCGATCATGGCCTTAACGGCATCGGCCTTTTCTTCACCAAAAGCGAGTAATAAAATCTTCTTGCTCTTCATGATAGAAGCGATCCCCATGGAGTAAGCGAAGCGCGGCACGTCATCTTCTTTAGCAAAGAAGCGGGCGTTAGCGTCGATGGTGGATTGGGTCAATGGCACCTTGCGGGTTTGGGCATCGAATGGTGAGCCTGGTTCGTTGAAGCCGATGTGACCGTTGCGGCCGATCCCTAAGACTTGGATATCGATCGGATGATCAGCGATCACCTTGTTGTAACGCTTGGTTTCTGCATCTGGATCAGCAGCCAAGCCATTGGGTACGAAGGTTTCCTTGAAAGGCTTCGCGTCGAACAAGTGGCTTTGCATGAAGTAACGATAGCTTTGATCGTTATCTGGGGCCATGCCGACGTATTCATCCAAGTTGACAGAAGTCATGTTGGAGAAGTCAACGTCGCTTGCCACCATTGCCTTATACATTTCTACAGGAGTGCTGCCAGTGGCTAGACCCAAGGTCGTTGCCCCGTTATCCATTCCTTGCTTGATGATTTCAAATGCGGCTTTGCCTGCTTCAACATCGTTATCGAAAACTTTGACGTCCATTGAAAAATTCCTCCCTCTCTTGGTCTAGTCCAATATAACACCGGTCTAGTCCACTGTCAACTAACAAGACCGGCTTCTATAGAAGAATTTGCGATAAGAACAGTTTTCCGCGCGGTTTAGCACAGATTTTCGACTTTGGCACAGTCCAGTGTGCCAAAGCTACTTTTGCCAGCACCTCCAGCAACCGTTTACACTATATCATGTAATCGGATACAGAAAGGAGCGTTTAGCAATGGACGCACAAAGCAAACCAGCCAAGAAGGGTATCAAGTCCGCCATGCAATCATTCGGCACGAAGCTCTCTGGTATGGTCTTACCTAACATTGGCGCCTTCATCGCCTGGGGTTTGATCACCGCCATCTTCCTTAAAGATGGGTGGTACCCAAATGCCGAACTGGCAAAACTGATCGACCCAATGAAGACTTATTTACTGCCGCTTCTCATCGCCTATTCCGGTGGGGCAGCGATCGCTAGCCACCGTGGTGGGGTCGTTGGGGCCATCGCCACAATGGGGGTCATCGTTGGGACCACCGTTCCGATGTTCATCGGGGCGATGATCATGGGCCCGCTTGGCGGCTGGTGCATTAAAAAGTGGGACGATGCCGTTCAACCTAAGATCAAATCTGGGTTTGAAATGCTCGTCAACAACTTCTCCGCCGGGATCATCGGCATGCTTTTAGCTATTATTGGGTTCTTCTTGATGGGCCCGATCATCTCTGCATTTACCACGATCATGGCCGCTGGGGTCAATTGGATGATCAACCACAGCTTGCTGTGGCTGGCTAACATCTTCATTGAACCTGCCAAGATCTTGTTCTTAAACAACGCGATCAACCAAGGGATCCTGACGCCATTAGGGATCCAACAAGCCGCTGGGGCAGCTGGCAAGTCCATCCTGTTCCTGCTTGAACCAGATCCAGGTCCAGGGCTTGGGGTATTGTTAGCCTTTGCCTTGTTTGGTAAAGGGGCCGCTAAAGGTTCCGCACCGTCTGCGATCATCATCCACTTCTTTGGTGGGATCCACGAAATTTACTTCCCATATATCTTAATGAAACCAGCATTGTTCCTATCGGTTATCGCCGGTGGGGTCACTGGGACGACACTCTTTTCCATTTTGAACGTTGGGTTAAAGAGCTCTCCTTCTCCTGGTTCGATCATTTCCTTACTGTTAATGTCACCTAAAGATCCAATGAACTACCTTGGCTTGATCATTGGTGTCACCGGGGCCACGATCGTTTCCTTCTTGATCTCTTCTGTGATCTTGAAGCGTGATAAGTCCATCGATACAGATGCATTGGAAGCAAGCACTGCTAAGATGAACGCGATGAAGGCTGAAGCTAAAGGCCAAGATGTTGCGTCTGCCAAAGCGATCATGAACGATGTTAAAGGCGTTGATCATATCATCTTCGCTTGCGACGCCGGCATGGGTTCTTCTGCAATGGGGGCATCGATCCTTCGCGACAAGGTGAAAAAGGCTGGTTTAGACCTTTCTGTTACCAACACCGCGATTTCCAATTTACAAGATAAACCTGGGTTGTTAGTTGTGACCCAAGAAGAATTAGCTGATCGGGCTAAGAAGCAAACGCCAAATGCGATGCATGTGGCCGTATCCAACTTCTTGAACAGTCCAAAATATGATGAGATCATCGCCAGCTTGAAGACAGAAGCTGTCAGCGGCGGCAATGATGATGATGATGCTGCAGCAGCAGCCGCCGCACCAGCAGCAGTTGCAGTCCCTGAAGATACTAATGACAGCTTAGACTTTGACGCGGTCAAAGAGATCGTCTTCATGCATCACGATCAAAATGTTGGTTCTGCAACGATGGCCCAAGCGACCTTCCGCAGCGAATTGCACAAGTTAGGCAAGGAAATCACCGTTGAAAACCTCGCTGTTGGCGAAGTCAAAGACGATGCCAGTGTCATGATCGTCGCCTCTAAAGAAACTGCGCGGCGGATCAAGTTACAATTCGCCAATGTCCAAGTTTATGTCGTTGATGGTCTATTGAATGCGACGAATTATGATAAACTTATCTCGAAATTACATTAATAATAATGAAGAGAGATAGTTATCATGATCCTCACCAGCCGTGAACAGCAGATCATTAAGTTGCTTTTGACGCAGCCAGAAGGCGTTAGCCGCGATGAGTTGACTAAACAACTCAACGTCAGCCGCCGGACGATCTACCGCGAACTGTCACAACTCGAAAACGATATCCAAACGCTAGGATTGCAACTCACCAAAAGCCCTCATGGCGCCTACCAGATCCTAGGGGATGACGCGGCGTTGGATACTTTGCGCACCAACTTGACGCCGGATGCCCCGGATGTGGCGTTTGACCCATCGCAACGCCAAAACGCGTTGTTGATCCGGCTGTTGAATAGTCGCGTGCCGGTGACGATGAGTGACTTGGCTGAGGAGCTGGCCGTGAGTTTGACCACGATCAAGCAAGATCTCGACTTGATCACGCCGGCGTTGACGACTTCACATCTGGTCTTGAACCGGCGCAAAGCCACCGGCATTTGGGTCAGCGGTAATGAAGCCGACATCCGTCGCGTACTGGTAGGGATCTTCGCAAGCGCGTTGAATCCCTACTTGTTCTTTCAAGCGTTAAAAGGCGCAGCAGCGACCACTGCATTTGATCCGGTGACGAGCTATTTTTACCAACAGTTATCGCAAAACGAACTGCAAGCGGCCAATGCGGTGTTCACCAAAAGCAATAGCCTCACGACGTTTAGTGATAACCAGCGCAAGATGCTGTTGTTAACCGTGACGGTGCACGCCATGCGGGTGTTAGCCGGGTATCACGTCCCGTCGATCCGCAACTTTAATCAAGAGCGGTTGTTTCAAGATCAACAGTTGGCTTTGCAGTTTTTCGCCGAGATGAACACGGCGGTGCGCCAACAGGTGCGCGTCGGTGATTACCAGTTCTTGGCGATCCAGCTGAATGTGATCCGCGGCGGATTAGTCGGCGAGCGTGTCGACCAATTCGACTTGACGGTCAACTTGCAAGTGCAAGCCTTGATCCGTGCCGTTGAAGCACAAGTTGATTATCCGTTTTCGACCGATCACAAGCTGTATGCGGCGTTATTGGCACATGTGCAGCGCTCGACGGCGGGGACGCTGGCACCAGTGCTGGCCAATCCCGTGCTGGATCACTTGGCGATGGATTATCCCAAGTTGTACCAAGCCGTTAAAAATGCGGCAGATCAAGTCTTTGGAATCAATGCCTTTGTCGGCAATGAATTGGCTTATCTGGTGTTGTACTTTGCATCAAAGGTCAATGGCGGGGATGTTCAACTCGCCGCCAAGGTCTTGTTGATCACCAGCGACGGTCCAGGCACCGGTGGGCTGATCACGACCCGGCTAAAAGCCGCGGTGCCAATGATCCAAAGCGTAGACAGCGTACGGATCAGTGATCTCACCAACGTCGACTTCAGTCAATATGCGTTGATCTTATCGACGGAACAATTACCTGGGTTTGATCATCAATATCTGGTGATCAGTCCCTTGCTGCAAGATACTGAGTTGGCCGAGGTGCGCCGGCACTTAAAGCAAGCGCATCAGTCAGTGGCAAACGGCGAAGTCAAACATTCGCTGGATAAATCGGTGACCTTGTTTGAAACCTTAAAACAAACCGTTGATGCCGCTGCCGCCTTGCTGGATGGGTTTGAGACCTATGACGTCACAACGCCGGCAACGGATATCGGGCAGGCATTAGGCGAGCTCTTGATGATGATCCCCAAAGTCGTCACGAATGTTGAAGCAGTGTTATCAGCCTTGCTGAAACGCTTGGATCTGGCGCCGGTGGGAATCCCGCAAACGCATATGGCGTTGATCCATACTGCCAATACCGGGATCAGCAAACCATTTATTGGGATCTTTGATCTGAATACCCCCGTGGCACTTGCGGCGATGGATATGAAGACCATTAAACTCAGGCGGGTGGTGTTGCTGCTGACGCCGGCAAACACACCAGAATCGACGATGCAACTGCTGTCGGCAGTGTCTGGAATGATGGTGCAAGATGATATGCTGCTGCGGAATTTTGAAACTGGCAACTATAGTCAGATCTATCAATTGATCACAGAAGCTTTTCTAACTGAAATACAAAAAATCGATCGAAGGTGACTAGAATGAAGGCACTAGATGTCAAAACCATCGCGTTAGGTCAAAAGGCCAAAACGAAGGAAGAAGCGATTCGCCAAGTCGGCCAACTCTTAGTCGATAACGGTAACGTTGAGCCGGAATATATTGACTCGATGATCGCGCGTAATCGGGACGTGTCCGTGTACATGGGCAACTTCATCGCGATCCCGCATGGTCAAGAAGACGGTATGAAATATATCAAGAAAACAGGGATCGCGATCGCGCAATACCCGTGGGGCGTTGATTTTTCTGACGACCCAGCAGAAGAAAACTTGGTCACCGTGGTGTTCGGCATTGCCGGCTTGAACGGTGAACATTTACAGCTTTTGTCGCAGATCGCGCTATATTGCAGCGATGTTGAAAATGTCCAAAAACTTGCCGATGCCCAGTCGGCACAGGAAGTTATTAACTTATTGAAAGAGGTTGAGTAACGTGGAAGCAGTACATTTTGGTGCAGGTAATATTGGTCGCGGGTTCATTGGGGAAACGCTGGCTGCTAACGGCTTCAAGATCAATTTCGTCGATGTGAATGAAACCATCATCGACGCCTTGAACCAACGCGGTGAATATACGATCACCTTAGCCGCTCCTGGCGAAGGTAAGATCCATGTTGAAAACGTGGATGGGATCAACAACGGCAAGGATCCAGAGGCCGTTGTCAAAGCGATCGCGCAAGCCGATTTGGTCACCACCGCCATTGGCCCAAAGATCTTGCCGTTCATTGCCCCGCTGATCGCGCAAGGTATTGAAGCGCGCCAAGCTGCTGGTTCAAAGGCCCCGATCGATGTGGTCGCTTGCGAAAACATGATCGGCGGTTCCCAGTTCTTGAAGGAACAAGTTTATGACAAATTGGCCGACGGCGCCAAGGCGTATGCGGATGAATATATTGGCTTCCCTAACGCTGCGGTTGACCGGATCGTGCCGATCCAACACCATGATGATCCTTTGGCAGTCTCTGTTGAAGACTTCAAGGAATGGGTCATCGATGAAAGCCAAATGAAGAATGCGGCAGTTAAGTTGGATTCTGTCCACTATGTCCCAGACTTGGAACCATACATCGAACGCAAGCTGTTTTCTGTGAATACCGGTCATGCTACCACGGCTTATACCGGCAAGTACTTGGGTTACACCACGATCGGTGATGCGGTTAAGGATGAGAAGGTCTTGAAGCAGGCTGAAGGGGCTTTGGCAGAAACACGCAGCCTCTTGTTAGCAGAATTCAGCAACTTCACTGAAGACGACTTGGCCAAGTACCAAGCTTCTGTAGTCAACCGCTTCAAAAACCCGTATATCTCCGATGATATTTCTCGCGTTGCGCGCACTCCGATCCGCAAGCTGGGCTTCAACGAACGCTTCATTCGCCCGATCCGCGAACTCAAGGCGCATAATCTCAGCTACAAGACCTTGCTTGATACCGTGGGCATGATCTTCCGCTATGATGAACCTAACGATGATGAATCCGTTAAGTTGCAAGCACTCTTGAAGGAAAAGCCATTAGTTGACGTGATCAAAGAAGTCACCAGCTTGAAAGACGAAGATTTGATCGCTGAGATTAAAGCCAGCGTCGAAAGCAAGTAACCAAAATAAATCATTCCTACACGCAAACAGGCGTCCTCGTGAGAGGACGCCTGTTTCGTTTGCCTATGATCAAACTGATGCATGCATGGCACTGAAGTAAGGTTGGATGAATTTGGCGATGTGGTCGCGGTAGGCTTGCGGATCGACCCAGTAGCTTTCGGCGTGGATCGCGTTGGGCACCAGCCATAGTGCTTTAGGGCCGGCGCTGGCAGCAAAGTTTTGCTGACCCATCCAAGTCGGCACGTACACGTCTTTTTGCCCATGGATCACCAACAGCGGCCGCTGATTGCGGTGCAAGGCGGCTTCGACATCCACAGCACTGATGAAAAAGCCCAGCCGGCGGTAGTTGATAAAACTTGCTAGTGGCACTAATGGGCGCTTAGGCAGATGAAAAAGTTCGTGGATCAAGTAGGATAATTCATCATCTAAGCTGGTGTACCCACAATCTTCGACGATGGCTTTGACTTGTTGCGGCAACGTGGGTTCGCCAGCAACCAAGCTGACGGTGGCGCCGCCCATGCTGGTGCCAAACAACAACAGTTCGCAATCTGTACCGAGATAGTGCACCATTTTTTGCAGCCACTTGAGGTAATCTAGCCGGTCTAACCAGCCGAAACTGATATAAGTGCCATCAGATTGTCCATGGCCGCGGTCATCTGGCAAAAGTACGGAAAAGCCCAGATCGTAAAACATATGCGCGTAGTTGCTCATCGTGATGCCAGTGCCTTTGTACCCATGCCCGATGATCACCGCTTGCTTGCTATGAGGATGTTCCAGCCATAATGCGGCTAGATGCTGGTCATCTGCGGTATCAAGATGCCAGACAGCCGGCCGTTGCGATGCGACCCAATCGACATGGCGATAGTAATCAGTGGCGTATTTTTGCATGGCATCACTGGCATCAGGGACGTAGTTGATCCGCTTGAAGGCATAAGTGTAGAGTTTTTCTGCGGCAGCGAGGGTGCCGGCAGTCAATAATAGCGGCGCAGTCGCGCCGAAAAGTCGACTTTTTTTCAAATTATCAGTCCTTTGGTTCGGGGTCGTCAGTGAGGTAGAGTTGACGCAAGTCAGTGAGGTCACCTGCGGAAAAATGCAGCTGCTTTTGCAAGTAGTTTGGCCAGTCGCCATATTCTTTGGCGATCAGCCGGGAAACGGCATCATAGTTGCTGGTTTCAGCTTGGTGGGCGTTCATTTGGTTGACGAAATGATCAGCACCGTGGCGCAAGTCCGCTTGGGCCATTTGCTCAGGGGCTTCCAACACCAAATTCGTCAGCAAATAATCTTCACGCATGACCGGTGCGCTAACGCCAAGCGCACCTTGGATCATCATCGCGGCAATACCGGTGCGGTCTTTGCCGGCGGTGCAGTGAAATAATAAGCTGGTGTCTGGCTGGGTATTGCGCAATAACAGCGCGATCAGCTGCTGATAGGCGGCATTGGCGTGGCTATCTGTCAGCATTTGGCCATAGGTATTGGCCATTATGGTTTCAAGATCGTTGTCACCGCGGAGTTTATCCCGCAAGCGTTTGAACAAGCTTGGCCGGTCAACGAAAGGGTAAACGGGCAACTGTTGGTAGCGGATCGCTTGAGGGATCCGATCAGGGCGAGTTTGGGTCTCGTTGTCACTGCGAAAATCCACGTCGAAGCGGACGCCATAAGCGACCAATGCCTGGCCGTCAGCAGGTTCAAGATAGCCTAACGTGCCAGAGCGCAAAAGTTTGCGCCAAGCCAAATAGCGGCCGTCTTCGGTGGGATAGCCGCCGAGTTCGCGCAGATTGATCGCATGAGGAATGGGTAATAATCGTTCGGGTCGCATGCTAAAACCTCCATTGTTGCCCTCATTATACACGAATCTCGACCGTAAAATGTTTTCACACTGCCGTAAATTGCGTATAATAAAGGCATCATAAGTCAACAATAAGGAGAAATCATGGCGGGACTGAAACTATTTTCATTGAACGGGAACAAACCGTTGGCACAACGGATCGCAGCAGAGCTGGGGATGCCACTGTCACCAGCATCTGTGAAGCATTTTGCTGACGGGGAGATTCAGATCGACTTGGATGACTCTGTGCGTGGTGCAGACGTCTATGTGATCCAGCCGGTGTCTGACCCGGTCAACGAAAACTTCATGGAGTTAATGATCATGATCGATGCCTTGCGGCGAGCAAGTGCACATCATATCAATGTGGTCGTGCCTTATTATGGTTATGCACGGGCGGATCGCAAGGCCCGTTCGCGTGAACCGATCACGGCGAAGCTGGTGGCTAATCTCTTACAAATGGATGGCATCGACCGGATCGTGACCGTCGATCTGCACGCCGATCAGCTGCAAGGCTTCTTCGATGTTCCCGTTGATCACCTCAAGACGGTGGCCTTGTTTGGCCGGTATTTCCGCAATCTGAAGCTGGGTGCAGAAACCGTCGTGGTGGCGCCTGATCATAGCGGGACCAAGCATGCGCGGCAGTTGGCGGAGTTGTTAGGTTTGCCGATCGCGATTGTGGATAAGCGCGACGTGAATGGTGCTGCCGGGGTGATCGGGAATGTTACCGGCAAGCATGCGATCATCGTCGATGATATGATCGACACTGGAACGCGGGTCAGCGAGTCGGTTGGGGCCTTACAAGATGCTGGGGCAAAAGATATCTATGCGGCAGCCACGCATGCCGTTTTGTCGCGTGGCGCGGCGACACGGTTAGGCAAGCTGCCATTGAAGCAGATCGTGTTGACAGATACCATCGAAATGCCTGCTGAAAAGCGGCTGCCAAACATGCAGATCTTGTCTGTTGGGCCGATGATCGGCCAAGCGATCGAATTGATCGCGACGAATCAGTCGATCCACCCGCTGTTTGATCTGGATTAAAATGACCGCGAAAAACCGGCTGCGGCCGGTTTTTTTTGCCCAAAAGTCTTGCGTCAGTAGGGGTTGCATGCTATGATATTTAAGTCGTTAAGCGACATATCACATGGGTGGTTAGCTCAGCTGGCAGAGCAACGGACTCTTAATCCGTGGGTCCAGGGTTCGATCCCCTGACCACCCATCAGAGGTTTACCAAATAGGTGTTGATCGTGATTCATTTAGCGGTCAGCACCTATTTTTTGCGCTGAAGTTGCCTGCCTATTGGTGGTGCAGACAAAAACCCCAAGTCAACACTTGGGAAGCGGGACATTTCGAAGGTTGAAGGTGGACTGATCAACGATCGATCATCCCCTGGTACACGACCAAAGCGGAGTACCTGTTTAAAGCCGAGAACCTGCAGTTTGACCTAGGTCATTCATACGCCATCGTCGACCAGTCCGGCTCTGGCGAGACAACGATGGTTTCGCTATTAGCTGGGCTGGACACACCTAAGGCTGGCACGATCAAAATTGACGGCCAAGACATCACCGAGATCGGCTTGACCAACTACCGCCGGCGCAAAGTCAGCGTCGTTTTTCAGGCGTTTAATTTGTTCAACTACATGTCGCCTTAGAAAATCTGATGACTGCCATGGCCATCACCAAAGCGAAGCGTGCAGGTAATCAAGGCTGAATTGTAAGCTGATCAGCTATCGAGGCTGAGACACAACGCGGTTTTGTCATGGGTGTTGTTTTGCAGAATGCGGATAGACATGATGTCTTGGTCACATCAAAGACGCGATGGCAAAAAAGCAGGCGCAAACGCGCCTGCTTTTCGGTAGCTAATGAGCGGTTATTGGTATTGTGCACGTTGGCCGCCGATGTATTTAGGCCGTGAGCGCAATGCCGTGACATGGGCGCTGCCAAGTGTGTCAAGCGTGGGGCGAACAGGGACTTGCACGAACTTGACGTGCATGCCAATACTGGTGTCGCCGATATCGATACCGGCTTCAGCTTGGATGTGTTCCACCTCGACAGGTTCGTCAAAATGCTTAAAGGCCGCCATTGAACAAGATCCGCCGGCGTGTAAAGCCGGAACCACATTGACGATCTCATAGCCGCGCGCGATTGCCACGCGCCGCTCGAGCGCGCACGCTCGGTTGATGTGTTCGCAACCTTGAACGGCCAAGTCGATGCCTTGCGGACGCAACACGTCCAATAGTGTCGTCACGATCCAGTCGCCGACTTCAGGATTGGACGCCTTGCCGATCTTGCCGCCAACCACTTCGCTGGTGGTACAACCAAGCACAAATAAATCGCCTTGATGCAACTTGGCGGCGGCTAAGACGTCGTCGATGATTTGGTGCAACTGCGTTTGCAGCGTTTCTTTTGCAAGCATGTGATCACCTCTGCCGCTATTGTACCGCAGACAAGTGACCCGTACCAAAACTGCAACTTCTTGCAAGTTTGGGTGAATCAATTGTTCAACTCCGAGCATCGTGTTATAACACAGTAGAAAGCGCTTTCTTAATAGTGCTTGCAGGGTTGGCTGCCCGATAAGTTGGTTACTGACAGATCGCCACGATTCGTAGATCATGCAAACGAGAGGTGGCTAATGTCATGGACAAGACAAAGGTTATGAGGATTGCAAATGCACAAGAGACCCCGGTAAAAAGTTCGCGGTTACCATTACGACAGTTGATCAAGAAAATCGGACCCAGTATAATCCTTACCGGGATCGTATTAGGGCCAGGATCGATCACTACCGCAGCTATGTTAGGGTCTAGTTATGGTTATTCGATGTTGTGGTTGCTGTTGCCGATCGCGTTTATGGGCATTGCGTTTATGATGACGACGTATCGCGTCACCGTGATGACTGGGATGCCGACGATCGCTGCGATCCGCCATTATTATGGGAAGTGGCCGGCGATCTTAGTGGGGGTAACGACATTTTTATCCTGTCTCTTCTTTACGATCGGCAATATTTCTGGGACTGGTGCCGGTGTGAGTTTGATCTTTGGGATCGACTGGCGCTTAGGGGCCTTGATCATGATCGCGATCATGTTGTACTGCTATTTTTCTAAAGGCGTTTATGGCAAAGTGGAAAAAATCTCTGGCATCTGTGTGCTGGCGATGATCGCAGCGTTTTATGCGACGCTAGTGGCCACTGGCGGCCCGGATTGGGGCCAAGTCGGTCATGGGCTGACCACTTTTTCCGCGCCAGCCGGCAGTTTAGTGGCTGCGTTGGGCTTTATTGCCACGAGCTGCTCGATCACGGCCAGCATGTACGGGACGTATCTTGGCGGTGAGAAAAAATGGCGCAAAGAAGATTACTTCAATGGCGCAATGATCACCGATGCGGTTTCACACGTCTTTGAAGTGGTGTTGATCAGTGGCGCGATCGTCTTAGTCGGCGCCATCGTGTTGAACCCGATGCACGCCAAAATTGCCTCCAGCAGCGACTTGGCTGCGCTGATCAAACCTGTGATGGGGAATGCGGCGAACATCGTCATGGGGGTCGCATTATTAGGCGCTGGGTTTGCTGCATTGTTAGGCAACACCCAACGGGGCATGGTCTTTTTGAATGCCGGTTTTGGCAAGTCAACGGCGTTAGAGTCGCGCAGCATTCGCTATGGATCTTTGGGGATCTTGGTGGCAGCGGCGATCGTGGCCTTTCTTTATGGCGGCTCCCCAGTGCAGTTGATTTACATCGCCAACGTTGCGACTTCCATTTCGACGCCAGTCGCCGGCTTCTTCATTTGTTTATTGATCTTCCGCAAAGAAGTCAATCAAGAACAAGGCTATCGCCCACCACGGTTGTTGCAAGCCGCGATGGTAGTCAGTTATCTGTTCAATATTGTGTTGATCATTTTCGCATTTTGATTTTAGTGAGGCTCAGACACAAAGAGGTTTTAGCTTCAGACGCAAGCGCCTTGAGGCTGCGATTCGTTTTTTAGAATCGCGGTTTCAAGGCGTTTTTGTTGTTAGGCATGGGTTTGAATTCGGGCCCTGGTCTTTTTTTGATGTTATTCGCTGGTAAACCAAGGGGAGTTGCCAGGCACCAAAAGTTTTCTGCAAAGGATTGCAGAAAACCGGCGAAATGACCTGATAAAAACAACTTTATGCAGGTACTCGTCAAATCGTTGTATACGCTTTCTTTTGATGATATAAAATACTTGTCGATAGCGAAGGACATTCGCTTTCAGCGCGCGCATTCTATTTTAATCAATCAATGAGGAGTGAAGACTTATGAGTAAGACCAAAACTTTCAACACGATTTTCCCTGCGATCTCTGTCCCGTTCAATGCCGATGAGACGATCAATGAACCGTTGTTGCGTAAGTATGTGAAGTGGCTGGCTTCTTTTGATGAGATCCAAGGATTGGTTGCCAATGGGCATACCGGCGAAGTGACCGGCTTGACGCGCGCAGAACGCAAGCGTGTCGTTGAGATCTGTGCCGATGAAGTCGGCGATGAATTGACCATTGTGTCTGGGATCAACTGTGAAAACACCAATGGCGCCATCGCCATGGCCCGCGACGCCAAAGAAGCCGGTGCAGATGCGATCTTACTGATGCCGCCGCATATGTGGCTGCGGTTTGGGATGAACCCAGCAGCCCCATTCCAATTTGTCAAAGATGTGGCTGAAGGCGCGGATATCGATATCATTATTCACCTTTATCCTGCAACGACCAAAGCCTTTTATCCAGTGGAAACCCTGGCGAAGATGTATAACGAGATCGAGCATGTGAAGTGCATCAAGATGGGGACACGTGTCACTGCGATTTATGAACATGACATTCGCTACTTACGGGAAAACTGCCCAGGGATCTCTTTGATCACTTGCCATGATGAAACTTTGTGCACGTCTTGGTTCCCAAAGATGGATGGGGCCTTGATCGGGTTTGCCGGCTGCGTGCCAGAAATCATTACTGCCGCTTGGAAAGATTACAAAGCCAACGCCCCGATCGATACCTTGCGGGAACATGCGGATAAGATCTATTACATTTCTCAAGCGATTTATGGCGGCGGCCAACCTTCTGGCGAAGCCCATGCCCGCTTGAAAGAAGCCCTGGTACAACGGGGGATCTTTGATAATGGCTTAATGCGCAAACCAGTATTGCCATTAGATCAATCGCAAAAAGATTGGATCAAGGCTGGCCTTGAAAAGAGTGGTGTGGGTAAAGTGCAACTGTAGGTGATCTGTGCACCAACTTATCAATAGCCCAGGTATCTTACCTGATAAAACGACAGGCGCCCCAAACGGGGACTGTCGTTTTTGTTTGGTGATAATAGATAATCATTTAGAATACGTTTACAATAAGGAGTATAATAACGCCAAACGATTGGCGAAAGTGAGGCATTAACATGGCAACTTTGAAGGATGTGGCAGCGTTGGCCCACGTTGACGTGAGTACGGTTTCTCGGGCTTTGAACAATAAAGCTTACGTCCATCCAGAAACCAAACGACGGATCTTAAAAGCAGTCAAGCAACTGGGGTATGCCCCTAATTTGGTGGCAAAGAGTTTGCGGCAAGGTAAGCGGCATACGATCGGGGTGGTGGTACCGAGTATCAATATCTCGATTTTCGGTGAGATCGTCCAAGGGATGGAAGAACAAGCCCGCAATTTAGGCTATAGCATCTTGATCAGCAATACGATGGATGATCCTCAAATCGAGCGTGAATGCTTAGCACGGATGCGCACAGGTTTAGTGGATGGGATCGTGATCGCGTCGACCGGCGAGAACATGCGGTTGTTAGCCGATATTGCCAGTGAAAATATTGCGATCATCCAAATCGTTCGCAACCAAAGCCCACAATTTGATTGTGTCGCCGCCGACTATTATGAATGCGGGTATGAAGCGACCCAGTATTTAGTTAAGCTCGGTTGTCGCCATATCGGCTTGATCAATGGCCATGGGCACATTCGCCCGTATGAAGAGCGTTATCAAGGCTACAAAAAAGCGCTCGCCAAAGCGCATTTGCAAGAATACGTCGTTGCGGCGTCCAAAGACGGCAGTCAATATTTTGAAGATGGTTATCAAGCGACCAAGGAATTATTGAAGATGGTCCCCAGCCTTGACGCGATCATGGTGGCCACTGATCTGCAAGCACTCGGCGTGATCCGCGCAGTCAAAAAAGCGGGGTTAAGCGTGCCGGAAGATGTGCGCATCATCAGTTTGACCGGCCACCCGGTGGGGGCGACTTTGGAAACAGCGATGACGTCGATGCAAGTGCCATCGCGTGAAATGGGGGAATGTGCCACTAAGCTGATGATCGAAAGGATCGAAAGCGAAGACCATAGTGCCATCCGCCATCAACAGATCGTGTTCCAAACCATGTTGATGACGCGAGAAACGACGTGATGATTTGGGGCTAGAGACTGAGTGAAGGTCCACCGCTGGCGCCATGACGGTTCAAAAACCGCATGGGAAAATGTTAGCGGAGGGATGAAAATGAAAAAGATCATCAGTTTTTGTTTGATTGTGGGCCTAATGATCGGCGGCGGGTGCGTCGCAGCCAAATGGGCGACAGCCAATTCGGCTAGTGACGCCGCAGCGCTCGTGGATGCGATCAATCCGCTGGTCCCGACGCAAACCGTCTATGTCAAAACCTGTGCGCCACAGCAAGTAGATGCGCATGGGACTGCCACCTATCAGCAATCGGCGTATGCAGCCGACGGGCACACGCGGCCGATCGTTTTCACGGGGATGCGGGTACTCAAACAAGGTCATTATCTGGCGCTGACCACCAAAGGCGCTTATGTCAAAACTTATACTGAGGTGGCGAAGCGAGACATCCCCACTCCGGTATTAAATGTGATCGATCGGCATTGATCGTATTTCCCGGGAAATTATAAAAAAATATTGCATCCGCCTGGGCACTCATGATATACTTCTAGAGTTGTCAAAAGGCAATGCAGTATGGGTGGTTAGCTCAGCTGGCAGAGCAACGGACTCTTAATCCGTGGGTCCAGGGTTCGATCCCCTGACCACCCATCACAGTAACCGGCGCCCCTAATGGGGACGCCGGTTTTTTGTTTTATTGGTGTGGCGGTATAATTAAGCCAAAAAAGGAGCTGCGTTTGGTTATGCCTACCCCCAATACGAAACAAGTGCTTGCTGCGACTTTGAAACAGTTGATGAAAACCACCAGCCTTGATCACATCACCATTGATAAGCTAGCAGTTGCGGCGCATATCAACCGCAACACTTTCTATTATCACTTCGATGACATTCATTCGTTGTTGGCGTGGGTGTATGAACGCGACGTGGTGACTGCGTTGAAACAGCGCAGCGACATTCAGCATTGGCAAGCCGCTTATCAGCTGATGCTGACATATATTGCAGCGAACCAACAGTTGTGCTTGAACACCTTTCATTCCTTAAATCGTGATGTGTTAGATGACCTCTTATATCGCCATGCAGCAGAAATGGTGGATTTGGTCGTGACCAGTATCGATTCCCAGACGCCGATACGTGTACGGATGGCGATCACCGATTTTTATGGGTGGGCGATTACGGCGCAAGTGACGCAGTGGTTGGCGTCAGAGCTAGCAGAAACCCAGGAATCCATGATCCGCAAGGCGGAGTTGATGATGGACGGCACGCTTGCGCATATCATTGCGCGAGGCAAAACAGACCCGTATTTTGGTCGGCGCGAGTGAAGCCTCACGCTTTTTTTTGGACAAAAAGACGAGATTGACTAAAGCTTTCGTATGGATGACAGCGGTACCATAAACTTGGATCCAACGAAAGGAATGATAAAAATGAAGAAATTCCTAGTTTGTACAACCGTTGTGATCGGGATCGCAGCGGCAGCGGGTTATTATACCGCCAAAAAGATGGCGTTGTTTGTCACTGACGAACACGATTATGACGAGTTTGAGGCTTAATGATTTGGAGGCAGGCACATGATTAAACAAAAAGCGGTGATGATCGGGGCTGGCTTGGCCAATATGGCCGCGGCAGTGTACCTGATCCAAGAAGGCCATTGGGATGGATCAGCGATCACGTTTTATTCATTGGATGCACATGGCTCCAATGACGGCGCGGTGACCGCTGACACGACTGACGAGTATTGGAATCAGTTCCATCCATTGGCCAACACCAAAGGTTACGTGGCCCGTGGCGGGCGGATGCTGAATTACCGCACCTATGTGGATTTGATGGATCTGCTGAGCCGGATCCCGTCAGCGACTGAGCCGAACATGACGGCGGCTGAAGATACCTATGATTTTGACGCCAAGCACCCAACTTTTGACAAAGCCCGCTTGTTACAAGGCGGCAAAGGAATCCTTGATGCCGGTAAATTAGGCTTGGATAACAAAGATCGCCTGTTGTTGACGAAGTTGGTGATGATGCCGGACAGCGAAGAAGAGACGTTAGATAATGTGTCGATCGCAGCATATTTCAAAGAGTCTCCGCATATGTTCCAAACTAATTTCTGGTATATGTGGGAAACGACTTTTGCCTTTCGGACCCAAAGCTCGGCTCAGGAATTGCGCCGGTATATGCATATGATGATCTACGAATTCACGCAGATCGAACACCTGGTGGGGGTCAACCGGACGCGATATAACCAGTTTGAATCGATCATGCTGCCGCTGATCGATTATCTCAAAGCGCAAGGCGTTAAGATCATCTTAGACAAACGGGTGACTGCGATGCAGTTTAAGGATACGACCATGGGCGATGAGATCACGGTCACCGGCTTGACGATGCTCGATACGCAAACTGACGAAGAAGAACATGTATCGATCCCTGAAGATACTGCGGTGATCTTTACGAATGGGTCGATCACCGACTCGGCGACGCAAGGAGACATGGATCATGCGGCACCGGAAAACCCAGATTACGGCGCGGCAGCCGGCTTGTGGAAGCAAGTTGCCAGTCGATTTTATAACCTCGGCCACCCGGATAAGTTCTTTGCCGATCGCGATGCGTCAGAATGGATCTCGTTTACCTTGACGTCTAAAGATCATCTGCTGCTCAATGAGATTGCCCGCATCACGACACAAGTGCCAGGCAATGCCTTGAATTCATTTTTGTCCACGCAAGCGATCACGCCGTTGGGCCAACAAGATGTTAACATGTCGATCGTAGTGCACCATCAGCCGCATTTCACCACCCAAAAGCCGAATGAAACCGTATTGTGGGGATACTGCTTATATCCCCGGCGGCGCGGTGAATTTATCGATAAGCCTTATATTGCCATGACTGGCCGGGAAATGGCTGAAGAGCTGATCGGCCAATTGTCCAAGGTCGATCCCGGGCCGGTCAATATCATGACCAAAAAAGCGGCGATCATGGATGCAATCGTCAATAATATCCCGGTTTATATGCCATATGCTTCCGCATTGTTCAACAACCGTGCCAAGGCGGATCGGCCTAAAGTGATCCCGGCACATGCGACTAACCTCGCATTCACTGGGGAGTTTGTTGAGCAGCCTTTCCAAATGATTTTCACGGAACAATCCGCGGTGCGTTCTGGGGAGATTGCTGCTTATCATTTTGCCGGTATTCCAATGCGTAAATTAGTGAAAACACCGCGGTATGATAAGGATCTTAAGACTTTAGTCAAAGCCACTAAGAAAATGTTTTCATAGCTCAATAATGCCCCTGTAAGATGGTTCTAGGATCGTCTTGCAGGGCATTTTTTTTGCGACTGGGTGAGCGCACCGTTTTGTGGTGACAATATTTCATAATCTTAATATTAACTATTTCCCAAATAAAGTGCATAAGTGTTATCGCCTGGTTTATTTACACCAAATTGTACATAGGATTTTTATAAATGTTGAGTTATTTTATTTTTAATTATTTGTACAATTAAGGTAACAGTGATTGAAATCGTGTTTGGAGGAGATTTCATGGGAAAAAAGCAAATTAGGATCGGTACACAAAAGACGCGTTTTCGGATGTATAAAGCCAAGCATCAATGGGTAATCGCCGGTGCGACGGTGATCACCATGGCGGCGTTAGGATTTGCCAAGCCACAAGTGGCTAAAGCGGCGGCGCCAACACCAGATGAGCAAGAGGCAGTGACTGATGTCGCACCAACTACTAACAGCACCACTTTAAAAACAATCACTCGGACGATTCATTATGTTGACGCGACGGGGCAAACCATTGCGCCAGCGACGGTGCAAACTGCGCATTTTGCCTCAAACGACGCCGGTAAAACTTGGCAGCAAACGGATGACCAAGCTGGTTTTGCGGCAATCTCTTTGACTAGTATCAATGGCCTGACCCCTGATTCGGCGCAAGTGCCAGCAGCTGCAGTTACCGCTGATACAACCAACAGTGACGTGACCGTGCATTATTCATCGGCGGCACCGGCGCCAACGTCGACCACGCAGACAACGCCGACCCCCGCAACACCGGCGCCTGCCGCCGCACTGACCAATGACACAACGACGCCTGTTTCCGATTCAACTGCGGACACAACTGGCAAGACTGCCAGCGCTAATGATACGACTGCTACCCAAGCGACGCCAACGTCGACGACTCAAGCAGCACCTGCAGCAAAGCAGGTACCGATCGTGGGCTACAAGTCTTTGCATGGCACCGCAACCATGACTGTTAACAAACAAACCAGCATTGAAGAATCTTATAGCCGCCTGACCGGGTCTTCGATCACCAAGCCTGATACTGGGACTAAGGATAAAGACACTTTGTCGATCGCAGCCGCTAACTTAGTCAAAGGGGATACCTTGGTGATCACGCTGCCTAACTTTAAGGCGTTCGACTCCACGCCTAATTTGACAGGTGCGACAAAAGCGCAACAAGGCAACGTCGTGACCTATACGGTGACGGCAGATTCGTTGACGACCGTTGGTTTTGATATGCAGATCAAAGCGGCAAATTGGCCGGATAAGACCAAATTGGTTTATCAAGACAATGCAACAGTGGCTGTCGATGGTAACATTACCGGGCAAGTGGCCATGAAAGCCACCTATCGCTTGGCGGATTTTGGCGACTATAAATTGTTGAAACAGTCAAACACCGGTGATTATGCGGGTACTAGCGGTCTGCACAGCAACGTTCAAGTTGGCGATGATTTTGTGCGCGGTGTCGATATCAGTTATGAATATGGGCTCACCACGGCGGATTATAAGCATCTCACGATCACTGTGCCGGTACCGGCGACTTACCAATTGGATGAGGCACTCACACAGCAGTTCAATATCCCGCGGACGCCTAGTTTTAATTATGGTGATGATCAAAATTCTGTTTGGCAAGTGACCCAAGCAGCAGTGGGCGCACCAGTCGTAATGACGCTTGATATGGCGGCATCACCAGCAACAGCACGAATCGATCGGGCTGTCTATTTTGCCGGTAAGTTTGTCAGCGGTGACGGGCTGCAAACGGCATCGGCGCCTGCTTCAGTAGATGGTGCGACGCTTTATGGGGATATCAAAGGCACGTTTGACACCTTCAAAGAAACCATCGTCAGTGGGACACCAGTCGATTATCAGCTCAACGACGTCGTAACCAATTATGTGGGACCAACAGATGTCGGGACCTATAATGTCATGGACTCTTCGTGGTTGTTGATGAATGTAACTAAAGCGACGAAAGACCCGGTCAATGTGACCTTCAAGGTGCCGGCAAATATGATCGGTACTGGGGTGAAAATTGCCAGCAATAGCGCTGCAGATGCAATCTATGGCTTGGCGGCGACCTTAACGGCTTATGACGCCAGTGGAACAGTGGTCGGTACGACTGCTTTGAGCAGTCTGGCGCGTGACAGCAGTGGTAATTATGTATGGGTCCCAGAAACTAATGCGACGATCGCTAGTTTTACTGTGAACTTCACGTCATTGCCGAACACGTCTTATTCACAAATCAAATTAGCCCCGATTTTAGCGGTAGCAACGGCACCTAATGGCACGCAGACCTATACGATCCCGACAACATCTGAAATTGGCACGACGGTGAAGAATATCTTGAATTATCAAGTCAACGTCACTGATTCACATGCCATTGTGAAGGGGACGCCTCACTTGGATGCGCCGAATATCAATATCTACCAAGCCGGCGGGACATTGAATGCTGCATTTGGTGGCGGGGCCTTCGGGTTTTATCCATTCGATAATGGCAACCAAACGACTTATGTGATCTTGGATCAAGCGTCGGTTTACTTCATACCATTGCTAGATCACGCGACCTTTGTTTCCATCGATAAATTTGCGGACAATGCTACTGAAGTGACGGTTAATGGACATCGGTATCTGCGCATCGACGTACCGGCTGGTTATGGGGTCAATACGTCTAAAAATGGTAAGTACAACACCAATCCAACTCTTAGTCCTATCAAAATCAACATGATTGCAAATGCAGACGTTACGCCGGATACCCAGATCAAGATGGGGGATGCCACACAAGAACCAGTATTCATGGGTATTAGTGACGGTAATATTGATGAAGCGACTTGGCAAGCTTATGGTGGCCGGATCTGGACACTTGACGAAGTTCGCGCGGCTGGTTATGGCGATATTGCTGACTCACTGGCTGCCGCAGGCTTTACCAAGGCGTATTTAGACCGGACTGCCCGGCAAGGCAACCTATCTAGTGGCAAGGGCTATCCAATCACTGCCCCAACTGAGTTGATGCTCAGCACTGGGGTGAAGGCTGATAGCGAAGACACTTATGTTAGCGGTGATGACCAAACCGCCAGCTTCTATCCTGACGCTGACGAGTTGACAGGGACGATCCGTGAATATATCTATAACGGCGGGACTAACAATCAGCTCGATTATCACGGCTTGATCACTTTGCCTAAGAAAGCCGATGGGGATGCTTATTCACTAGCGCTCACTGGCCCTATCACTGTGCCAGCAGGTGTCAGTGTGCAATACAGTACGCAAAAGATCACCGGGACTGCTGGCCAAGCGCTGTCTGATGCGCAACTTGCGACCTTCGCCGATGGCAGTACGATCAGTGATTGGACGACGGTCAAGAGTGTGCTATTCATCGTGCCAACGCTTGCAAATAAGGGTTCTGTCAATGTTGAAATGCCGATCAAGGTGATGGATAACTCAAGTGATGCAGCTACCGCCCAGGCAACGGCATTCAACTACACTAAAGCACAAGATGGGATGATCCTTGGTGCCCAAACAACCGCTTTGAATACACGGGTGGCACCATCTCAACGGGTCATCACGATTAAGTACCAAGATATTGATGAGAATACGTTAGCGGCTGATCGGACGGTGAAAGCTGACGCGGGGACTCATCTGACTATTAAGCCGCTGATGATCACCGGCTACAAGACGCCAGTCGCAGATATTGATTATACTGTCACGCCAGTTGCTGCTCAAACAGTGATCTTCACCTATGTGCAAACGAAGATGAATGTCACGGTCAACTTTATCAATGTGCTGACCGGCACAGCTGCCAAAGGCCCAGTGCAGCTCACCGGTTATATCGGCGATCCCTTACCGCTCACGGAAGATACGTATACTCAAATCACCGGTTACACGGCCATGCCCGATAATGCGAAGGCCTATACGATCTCAACGGCGCAAGTGCAAAATATTAATTTGTACTTCACGCCGCAATCCATGCCTTTTACCGTAAATTTTGTCGAAGATAGTAATCATGCGCACGTGTTGGCACCGGCCCAGACACTGACTGGGATCGTCGGGTATCAGTATCCGGTGGTTGCAGCAACAGTTAGCGGCTACACGCCGACTAAGGCTAGCGACAACTTGACGCTAACGGCGACTCAAAATCAGTACACCTTCTACTACAAAGCAGATCCGCAAACCTTAACACTTAAGTTTGTGGATACGAATGATCAACCTTTGCATGCTGATATGACAGTCAATACGACCACTAACGCAAAGCCTGATCTGAAAGCCGTCGTTAATACAGTGACGATTCCAGGCTATACCCGCCAAACACCTGATGATGCGCTCAATGTTACTACGACAGTCGACAGTAAAGGTAAACTCGTTAACCCGGTAATCAAGGTCGTTTATCAAGCCGCACCGATCACGATCAAGGTTCATTATGTTGATAATTTGTCAGGCCAAGATATCGTCACACCTGATGAGATCACCAAGAATTATGGTGAGGCATTTACCGCCACAGCCAAAACGTATACGCCAGGAGCCCCAGAAAATATGCGGTTTGCCGGCTACACGCTGATGGATACCGATCCAAGTGTTTCTGGCACGATGGCTGAAGATACCGCTGATATCACGTTCCATTATCAGGCTAATGTGCAAGTCGGCGAAACTGATAAAACCGCGTTAGTCGTCGATTATGTCGATGCAGCCACGGGGACCTCGTTACAAGACGCACACACAGATTCAGGTAAGCCAGGGGAGACGTTTACCGTCACTGCCCCGACTTTTGACGGGTATTCCTTGAGTGGTAATGAGACAGTTACTGACACTTATCAAGGTAGTTTGATGCATATTACCTTTAATTACCTTCCAACTCAGATGACCCAAAAGAGTACCTTGACGGTCCACTATATTAACGCGGTGACTGGGGAGAAGATGCAAGCCGATAAGGTCACCACTGGCGCGCAAGGGACTGCCTTCACAGAGACGGCGCCAGCAATGTTTGCCGGATATTGGCTGCAAGGTGATAGCACCGTTAGCGGGACTTACCAAGGCAGCGCAATGTCGCTGACCTTCAATTATTTGCCAGCCGGTGAAGTGGTTGATGATGCAGCCACACCAGCAACGTT
Source organism: Lacticaseibacillus baoqingensis (assembly GCF_003946165.1). Lineage (GTDB taxonomy): Bacteria > Bacillota > Bacilli > Lactobacillales > Lactobacillaceae > Lacticaseibacillus > Lacticaseibacillus baoqingensis. The sequence goes on from NZ_RHOI01000002.1 coordinate 147,701, forward strand.
GACGGTCCACTATGTCAACGTAGTGACTGGCGATCCGATCCAGGCGGACAAAGTCACAACTGGTGATCAAGGCACTGCCTTTACAGAGACGGCACCGACAATTGCCGGGTATCGCCTGCAAGGTGATAGCTCGGTCAGCGGGACTTACGTCGGCAACGAGAAGACGTTAACGTTCAGTTATTTGCCAGATGGTCAAGTGGTTGATGATACAGCCACACCAGCAACATTGACGGTCCACTATGTCAACGTAGTGACTGGTGATCCGATCCAGGCGGACAAAGTCACAACTGGTGATCAAGGCACTGCCTTTACAGAGACGGCACCGGCAATTGCCGGTTATCGATTGCAAGGGGATAGCTCGGTCAGCGGGACTTACGTCGGCAACGAGAAGACGTTAACGTTCAGTTATTTGCCAGATGGTCAAGTGGTTGATGACACTGAAATTCCAACAACGTTGACGGTTCACTATGTCAACGTGTTAACGGGCGATCCGATCCAGGCGGACAAAGTCACAACTGGTGCTCAAGGTACTGCCTTTACAGAGACGGCACCGACAATTGCCGGTTACAGAATCCAAGGTGAGGACACTGCCAGCGGGACATACGTCGGCAACGAGAAGACGTTAACGTTTAGCTATTTACCAGATGGTCAAGTGGTTGATGATACAGCCACGCCAACAACGTTGACGGTCCATTATGTCAACGCAGTGACTGGCGATTCGATCCAGGCGGACAAGGTCACAACTGGTGCTCAAGGGACTGCCTTTACGGAAACGGCACCGGCAATTGCCGGTTATCGCCTGCAAGGGGATAGCTCTGTCAGCGGGACATACGT
>NZ_RHOI01000020.1 GCF_003946165.1 Lacticaseibacillus baoqingensis
TGTTTAATTCTTTTCATTTAAGAAAAGCCCTATCACATTTACGAAACTTTGTTCAGTTTTCAAAGGACTACCTTGTCCGTTAAGACAACTTTGTAAGTATATCTTATTGAGACAATGTTGTCAACAACTTTCTTGAAAGATTATTCATTGAATGAATAATCTTTCATCTGCTGTTCGCTGAGCGACTTAGCATCGCTCGACAACAATAGCTATCATACCAGCGAGAAAAGGCCTCGTCAACAAGAATTTGCAAAAAATCCGGCAAAAAAAATAAGCCGAACATCTGCCGCAATATGCGACTATTTATTCGGCCTATCCGATAGTTTTTCTCTGGCATTAGCTAATTATTCGCCTGTTTTAATTTCTGCTGACACTCTGGGCATAGCCCGTAAACTTCCAGATGATGCCCCGTTACCTGAAAACCAGTTTTAGCGGCAGCGACCGCTTCCACATTGGTTAATTGATCATAGTGAAAATCAACGATCTTGCCACAATTTGAGCAGACTGCATGGTAATGCGGCGATAAGGCAAAATCAAAATGGGTCGCGGTATCCGCAACACTCATTTCTTCGATCAACCCCAAATCGGCCAACAACCTTAAATTATTATATACCGTCGCCACACTCATATGTGGGAACTGTGGCGCCAACGCTGCATGGATCATTTCAGCAGTGGGGTGCGCGGTACTGGCGATCATATACTGAATGATCGCCGTACGCTGTGGCGTGACGCGGATCCCCTCAGCTTTGAGCCGCTTTAGCGTCTCCGTATAAACACTCGTTTGCATGTGCGTCACCTACTTTCTATCAATTGCACACAACTGTCAACGCAAGCTTAACGCCTTTTTCTATTAAGTACAACTAAAACTCACCCTGACTTGACGCTGACAAATACAAACACCTCTGCCACCTGTCCAATTCATGCAAGACAGGTGGCAGAGGTGCGCCGTGACTAACTACCTGATCAAGGTACTCATTTAGCCGAACTGCTGGTGCTGGCAGCCGCATTAGTTTGCAGCTCTGGGGCATCCGTTTGGTACGGGATCGACTTATTCTGGTTCTGATACAAAACAGAAGTCTGCTCTTTTTGACTCTTCTTCAGCTTCGTTAAAGCTTTCTTCTTATTATAGGAGAAACTGCTTTTATCGACCTTCATAAATCCATTCGGGGTGTAGAAACGCAAAAGATCTTCGTTCATCACCCGATCAGACAACGACAACTCAGTCGTGACTTGATTCGTTGCTTTATCGATAATGGCCTTTTGCGCTGCCGACAATTGCTTGATCACCTTACCAGTACCGGTGTCGTAATAGGTACTGCCGACCTTGGTAAATTGCGGCGTGACAAAGTCGCCATTTCGAAACGCAACGGTTTGACTATGCTGCGGGCTCAGCAGATCCGTCCCAAATTGCACATAACCTGAATGCTTCACCCCTAATAGATTCAATAAGGTCGGCAAAACATCGATCTCCCCACCATAGGTATGGTTGATCCCGCCTTTTAAGCCATCCATATGAATCATCAACGGGACGCGTTGAAACTGTGCATTATCATAATTGTTAAAGGTCTTCTTCCCTAGCAGCTTCGCAACCGCCTTTTTATGGTTAGCAGAGATCCCGTAATGATCGCCGTAAAAAACGACCATACTCTTCTTGTCTAATCCAGATTGCTTCAGCCAAGTCATGAATTCACCGATCGATTGATCAAGGTAGCGCGCAGTTTGCACGTACCCATCGACGGTATCATCCCCGGTGTCGGTTTTTTCGATCGTTTGGTTTTGCTTATCTAAGGTATACGGATAGTGATTCGTCACCGTGATCAGCTTCGCGTAAAAAGGCTGGGGCAGTTGTTCGATGTACTGGGCAGAGTCTTTCAAAAAGATCTTGTCTTTCAACCCGTACCCAACATTATAGTCTTTGCCTGAGGAAAAATAGTTTTTCGTGAACCAATAATCATAACCCCAGGACTTATACGTGTTGTCACGATTCCAAAAGCTTGGCACATCCCCATGAAAAGCAGCAGTCGTATAACCATTTTGATCCAAGATCGCCGGCGCCGCTTGGAAGGTATTCGTCGTCCCGTCAGACACCATCGCCGAACCTTCTGGCAGGCCAAACAGCGAATTTTCCAGCATCATTTCGGCATCGGCAGTTTTGCCTTGGCCGACTTGATTAAAGAAGTTGTCAAAACTCAAGGTATCATTTTGATGATACAACTTGTTCAGATTCGGCGTCACTTCTTGACCCTTCCACTTGTAATCGATCAAAAACTGCTGGAACGATTCCAAATGAATGATGAAAACATTCTTGCCTTTGGCGACCCCGGCATATTCAGCATTTGGGGTGGCCGGATTTTTCTTCAAATAATCCAAGACAGAATTAATATCACTTGCTTTGGCATTCGCCTTAGTCGCACTAGTCTGCGCAGTCTTAACGCCATCAACGACCGTATAGGCATTCAAGCCAAGATACTTCACGATATAGTTGTTATCAAACGTCCGCGTCAACAAACCGGAACGATCAGAATACGCCATGCTCAAGTTAGCCCCAAACAGCATCACAGCCAACACGGAGACGCCGATCGCAAAGCGCTTTTTGATCGGCCGAATATCGATGCGAATGAGGTGTGTGGCCAAGACAATGATCAAAAACGCCACATCCAAAAAGACCAGCCAATCACTGCCCCGCATGATCCCAAAAACCCCTTTACTGAGGTTATTGGAAACCGCGCCGGAACCTTTGATCAACGCGAAGGTCAAAAAATCTGAAAACTCGCGATAATACAAGATGTTGGCAAACAGCCACACAGAAGTTAACGCATCGATGATCACCATCACAATGTAAGACTTCCGCCCGCTGAGATAAAGCGCGATCCCAAACAGCAGTAAGGTGGTCGGGATCGGATTCAGCACCAGCAGCATTTGTTGCATGCTGCCTTTGACCCCAAGGTTAAATTTGTTGGAATACGCCCAATACGTTTTCGCCCAAAACAAGGCGATGGCAAGGACAAAAAATCCGAGTCGAGAATTAAAAAATGCCCGAATTTTGCTGCCGAGATGTCTCATCGTGATCCTCCAGATGGTTAGTTTTCATGAATAAGTCATTATATCACAACCGCTAGTCTACACATTCGCTAAGGAAAACTCAATTTATCCCTCGCTTCACGCGCCGCTTTTAACGACATCTTAAGGTTGTCAGGCACAAAAAAAGCCGCCCAAGTTGCCTTGGCCGACCACGATCCCGCTGACTAGTCCCCCAGGAGATCGTAAATCTCCATCGCCACTAGATCGATATCATCAAAATCAAACTTTTGGTGATGATCCATTTCTTCGAGGGTATAGGTTTCAGTCTTTGGGTCATATTCAACCAGACCCTTTTCGGTTCCGTCTTTTTCGAAACGCCGCGTTTGAACCTCGCCATCGGTTGCTTCTTGCATCGCCTCTAAGCGCTTGATAATCGCAACTAACTGTGAGCTCTTCATACCAACGGCCCCCTTCCTGTACTTCTGTGATAGCGTACCATAAAATGGCGCCTTGTGACTATGAAAATCCCTGAAACTCAAAGATTTTTAGCCTGTTGGGAATGATCGAGCCGCTTGACTGGGACTGCTAGTGCGATGATCCCAAAAGCGATGCCGAGGTAATACGTCAACAGCCGCCATAAAAGCATCGCCAAAACCAGCTGTGATGGCGTCGCCACAAAGCTGGCAAACAGCGTCTTAAAGCTCAATTCGGCGCCGCCAGTGCCGCCTGGGATCGGGAACAGCGAAACGATCATGACGATCATGACATGTGATACCATCACCGTGACCAGATCTACGCGGCCTAAGCCAAAACTCAACAACACAAAATACGGCACCGAGTAATACAACAACAACTGGATCAGCGTTAGTCCCGCTGCCCGCAACACCTTGAACTTTTCTTGTTTGAGATGCAGGCTTTCGGCGTAAAAGGTATCGATCTTGGCATCCATATGTTCTTGCCAGCGCAACAGCCGCTCGTGGCCAATGAACCAGCCGCACACGCGCACGGCAATGCCGACGAGCCGCTTGGTAAAGCGATACTGGTACATGACCAGCAACAACCCAATAATGACCACCACATGGATCACCAAGCCAAACACGATCAGCCATGCCAATGCCCCAAAATGCGTCGCCACCCGATTAAAGCCGATCAAGATCGTCAACACGAAGTTGATCAAAACCATGAACTGGTAAACCACAAACTTCATCAATAAGACAGAACTGGCCCGGCCGCCTTCGACCCCGGCTTGCATCAAAGCCACCAATTGTGCCGGCTGGCCGCCAGAAGCAAAGGGGGTGATATTGTTGAACAGCTGCTCCACTAAGGGGACGCGCAGTGCCGCCTTAAAATTCAGATGCTCGCCATCGTGTTGAACGAAGATCTTCACCACGAAGCTTTCCACGATCCACGAACTGACCATGACTAAAAACGCGACCACCAGCCATTGCAGCTGCATATGATTGAGCGTATGCCACACTTGGTGAAAATCCAAATGCCGCATTTCGACTCCGAAAATAGCCACGCCGATCAAGATCATGACGATCATAGCAATGCGATTGTTTTTACTCATGTGTCTTCACAAGCGCTGCTTGTTCACGATAAAACCGCTCCCAGACCCGCGCTAGGCGCTCCTCTGAATATTCTGCCGCCGCGTTTTGACTCTTTTGGGTATACTCGGCTTGCATGGCGGGTGAATCACGCAATTTCCGCAGCTGCACGTTCATGTCATGCCCGTCTTTGGCCATCATGGCATAAGGACGGATGATCGTATCATACAGCTGCAGATCACGGACCATCACTGGCGTTTGAGTGGAAAAAGCTTCTAGTACTGCCATTGGGAAGAGTTCTTCAAATGATGGCAACAAAAAAACATCCGCAATGTTATAGTAATCCACCATCTCCTCACGCGGCACGATCCCGGTGAACGTCAGATTCTCTGGCGCGTTGGCTACAGCCGACTTCAAATGATCGTATCCATTAGTGATCATCCCAAAAGAAAAACCGCCAGCCCAAATGAAGCGCATGTCGGGATTGCGCTTGGCCAAGGCAATAAAGTCATCGACGCCTTTGCGATCTTGGACTTGGCCAGCGCCAAACACGACAAACGCTGACGCTTTCACCCCATATTTTTGCCGCAGGATCTGCTTATTTGTCGGCGTTTCGGGATAAAAGGTTTCACGCGAGACAAAGTTTGGAATGTAGATGACCTTCTTGGGATCGATGCCATAAGCAGCCAAACGCGGAATAAAGTTTGGATTGACCACCACTAAGATATCCATCCGCTTGTAAAATGCCACCACGTACTTGTCCAAGGTCCACCGCGCTACGCCTGGCAGACGCAGGCTTTGATCTAACGTATCAGGCAAAAAGTGCACATAACCGATCTTGCGGCCGCGCCGTTTGGAAAATGTCGACGCGAAAAAAGCCGGGTCAATGGTGTGATAATGACTCACCAGACTAGGCGTATAATCGTTGATGCTGATCTTGAATTCTTCTGGAAAATATCGCTTCAATAAATCTAACAGTTCGGTATAGACGGCACCGACCCCTTGGCCGGCCACTTTATCTGCAGAACTGAACATGTGGATGTCGATCATCGCTACCCCTTCGCCTCAAACCGCGGCGAATCCTCTTCTTCTGTGGCGGCATCATCTGGTGCATACCGGCTGACTGCTTGCTGGTAAAAAGCCAAGACATCATCACCAAACTGGTCTGCCGAAATGGCGGTCAATTTGGCTGCCAATGGCGCTGGGTCGTCAAAGGCTTGTGGATGGGCTAAATATTGCAAGACTTGATTGACCATTTCCGCATCAGTGGAAAACGTGGTGCCGATCGCAGGATCATCCAGCAGCGACTGGGTATATTCGCCAGCACAAGCCACCACTTTGCGCCCGGCTGCCATCGCTTCAATATAAGTTAACCCTTGTGACTCTGAGTCACTGGCGGAAACAAACACATCCGCAGCCCGATAATAATCAGCGACGGCGTCATGATCCACTTCCCCGATGAAGCGCACATGCTCGCCTAAGCCTAATTGCTCAGCTTGGGCTTCTAAGTCGGCTTTGGCAGGCCCATCGCCAACGACCAAAAGCACCGCATCCGGCTGTTGGGCCAAAATCGCCGGCATCGCACCTACGACGCGATCGATCCGCTTTTCGTAAGCGACACGACTCAATGACAACAACACCGGCACGTCGCTCAGCCCTAGATCAGCACGCAAGTTTTCGTTTTGCGCCCGCTTGAATTGCGTTAAATCAACGCCTGTAGGAATGATCGCCATTGGTGTTTTGATGCCATAGCCTAAAAGCGAGTCCGCCGTCCGTTCAGAAGGGGCAATCACCCCAGAAACATGGTATAAGTATGCGCGCATAAATTGACGCACATGATACGGCCGCAATAAGTGGCCATTCATCACATAGTGTAAGTAATCCTCGTACATCGTATGATATGTGTGCACCGTCGGGATCTTCAATTGCCGCGCCACGAACTTGCCAATATAGCCCATGGAGAATTCAGTTTGCGTATGGACGATATCCAGTTTCAATTCTTTGGCCACCGCATAGGCGTGAAACAACCCGCGCACCGCAATGCGGCGATCCGTAAACGACACAAAAGGCACACTGGTAAACCGAAACACATTCGGCTCGACTGCTGATTCCGGCAAGTGCGGATCGGTCGTCGTAAAGATATACACGGTGTGGCCTTTGCGTTCCAGATCCTCTTTCAGCGTCTTAATGGACGTCGCCACACCTGAGACCTGCGGAAAATACGTATCCGTAAAAATGCCGATATTCATCAGACTTCCTCCAAACGCTGACAGACTTTTATCTACAGTATAAAGACAAACGCCAGTCAGCGCAAAAATTCTCGCGTATGGGTCTATTGTAACAGAAACATGACAGGCGCCAATCCGGCATAAGTCCGACTTTTCTCCACTGGTAAATTATTCCTTAAACCTCTTTTTAGCGGTAAATAGTCCAGCACGGTCATGGCATAATTGAGACGCTGATGAAAGGAGCTGCCTATGCAACGACGTAAAACCAGAACCAAAAAGAAGCAACGCTGGGGCCGCCGCCTGCTGCTTGCGATCATTGTGATCGCCGCTTTATGCGGCTTGGGAGTCGTCTTTTTCCCCCAGTTGAACAACACCTGGCGCAGCGCCAACGGTGGCAATGATACGCCTGCGGATACGGCCGTCAAAACTGCCGTCGTCAAAGAATTGAACCAACAAAAAACAGGCAATGCCGCCACTGACAGTGTGATCGACGCGGCCGCTCAAGCGATCACCAATACCAAGATGGCCACGGTCATGGCCGCGGCCAAAGATCAAACCACCGCCGCGCAATTGCTCACCCAAGCGGGATTAAACAGCAGTGAAGCGCAACTGGTAACCAACACTTTGTTCAACACCAGTGCCTTTGACGGCGTACGGCAGGCACTGGCCCAAGGCAATTACGTTGACGCCTATCAGGCCGCCAAACAACTCCGCAACAATGAGAATGTGGCCAGTTTACTCGGTCAGTAATTACCGATCAACTTTCGATAACCACAAAAGCGTCTGGTGCACGACCACAAAAATCGTGCACCAGACGCTTTTTTTCAGGCTTAATAACGACGAAAGCGTGCTTGCCGCTGGGCCAATAACGTGGCCGTCGGCATGGCGGCCAAACGCGCGATCGTTGGGATCAACGCGGTTTTCAGCATTGTGGGAAATTGTCTGCCAGCTTCTGGAAGCACGCGCTCTACCACCTGATTGGCCAATAGCTCTTTGGGTGTGAGACCCATCAGTGCTGCGGCTGCTTCAGCTTTGGTCACATCCTTGAATAAGATCGAGGCAAAACCTTCTGGCGACAAAATCGCGTACATGCTTTGCGCCGCCATCCACACTTCATCCCCACAAGCCAGCGCTAACGCCCCGCCACTGCCGCCTTCACCGACGATCACTGCCACCAGCGGCGTTTGCAAGGTACTCACTGCCAACAACAAGTCTGCGATCGCCGCGGCTTGACCATTGGCCTCTGCTTCCTTGCCGGGGTATGCACCTGGGGTATCGATCAGCGTGATGATCGGCCGATGGAATTTTTCTGCTTGGCGCATCAAGCGCAACGCCTTGCGATACCCCCAAGGCTCTGGACAGCCGCCATGCGTGGCTAAGCGCTCTGGCAGCGTCTCGCCTTTCGTCGTGGCGATCACGGTGACCGGCCGCTGATCGAGCCAGCCGATGCCGCCAATGATCGCCGAATCGTCTTGATGCACCCGATCACCACGACATTCTTGAAAATCGCTCACGATCCCGGCGATCAATGTCCGCGTCGAGTAAGGTCTAGGGGCGCGTGCTTGTAATACTTGTTCATATGCAGTCATCAGCAGCCCTCATGCAAGGCTAATAATGCGGCCAGCTTTGCGCCCAGCGCGGAACGCGGCACGATCGCATCGATAAAGCCCGCTTTTTGCACGGCCTCGGCGCGTTGAAAATCTGCCGGCAGCTGCGCATGGATCGTCGCTTCGATCACGCGCTTGCCAGCAAAACCCACGCGACTGTGCGGCTCTGCCAAGATGATGTCGCCTTGCATCGCAAAACTCGCGGCCACGCCGCCCATCGTCGGATCGCTTAACACCACGATATACAACAACCCGGCTGCCGCGTGGTGAGCCACCGCCTGTGAGACTTTGGCCATTTGCATCAACGACTGGATCCCTTCTTGCATTCGCGCCCCGCCGCTGGTGGCCACGACGACCACCGGCAAACGAGCTTGTGTCGCCCGCTCAAACAAGCGGCACAGCCGTTCACCGGCCACAGTCCCAAGCGACCCCATCATGTAATGACTATCCATCACCCCTAACGCGACCGTATGGGCACCGATCAGCGCTTGGCCGCAAATCACACTTTCGTCACTGCCGCTGGCGCTTGCGGCCGCCTGCCGCTTGTCGGCATAGCCAGGAAAATCCGTCGGCAACTGCGGCAGCTGCTGATCCCATTGTTCGAATTGCTGCGTCAACTGCGCAATGCGCTCATGCGCCGTCAAGCGCAACCCATAGCCGCATTGCGGGCAGACCTTGGCAGCGCCAAACCGCCTGCGATAGGCGCTGGCATGACAATTGGGACAAGTCAGCCACAACCCCGTTGGCAACGCTTGGGCCTTGGCGATGACGGCTTGATCTAAAGGTGCTGGGGTACTCGTTTTTAACATCATATTGCCTCCTGTTGCTGCCAATTAGGGATCACGACCCGATCGACATAATCGATCGCTGCGGTACCTTTTTGAATGACCGGATCGGTGATCAACGCTTGTTGAAAAGACACATTGGTTTGCACCCCGGCGATTTCAAGTTCGGCTAAGGCGCGAGCCATTTTCGCCCATGCGCCAGCGGCGGTGTCGGCATGCACGATCAGCTTGGCCAACATGGCATCATAATAGGGTCCGATCACATCGCCGCACCTGATGCCGCGATCAACGCGCACGCCGGTCCCGCCTAAAGGCCATTGCAAGCGCGTGATCGTGCCGGTTTGCGGGGCAAAATCTTGGGCTGGCGCTTCTGCATTGAGCCGACACTCAATAGCGACGCCTTGCGGTTGCCAGCGCGTCGTGCCATGCGCCAGCGCTTGGCCGGCAGCAACGTTGATCTGGGCAGCCAATAAGTCCAACCCAGTTACCATTTCCGAAACGGGATGTTCCACTTGAATGCGCGTATTCATCTCCATAAAATACGCTTGCCCCTTTGGTGTCACTAAAAACTCGACGGTCCCGGCGTTTTCGTAATGGCTGCCAATGGCGATCCGTTCAGCCAGCGTTTGCAAATGGGTGCGCAAAGCCGGGGTACATGTGAGACTGGGACTGATTTCCAATAGCTTTTGTTTGTGGCGCTGCAGCGAACAATCGCGCTCCGGCAAAGTCCACACTGCTCCTTGGCGGTCGGCCAGCACTTGCACTTCCAGATGTTTAGCCCCAACGAGGACTTTTTCTAAATACATTGCCGCCGCGCCAAATGCTGCCGTGGCTTCACCTTGAGCCACAGCCCATTCGGCTTGCAGCTGTTTGGCCGAAGCGACTTTGCGGATCCCTTTACCGCCGCCGCCTGCCGCGGCTTTAAGCATCACCGGATAACCTAAGTCAGCAGCGGCGGTCAACGCATCGGCTAAGGTCGTGACCGGTGGCGATCCTGGGATCACCGGCACGTTTAACCCTTGTACCAACGCCCGAGCTTGCGCCTTATCGCCTAAAGTTTGAATCACTGTTGCACTGGGGCCGATAAACACGATCCCGGCTTGCGCGCATAACTCGGCAAAATCCGCACTTTCAGCCAAAAACCCAAAACCGGGATGAATGGCTTCTGCCCCAGTCAACACCGCTGCGGCTAATATATTTTGCATCTGCAAATATGAATCACTCGCTTTAGCTGGGCCAATGCAAACCGCCGTATCTGCCAGCTGTACATGCAAAGCGGCTTGGTCGGCTTGTGAATACACCGCCACTGCGCTGGCGCCTAATTCATGGATCACTTGGATCAAGCGCACGGCGATCTCGCCACGATTGGCCACTAAGATCCGTTTGAACATGATGTCACTCCCTATTGAATGGCGAAGACTAATTCAGCCATACAAGCCAGCTCTTCGCCAACAAATGCGCGGCCAACGCCGCTGCCAATGCCTTGTGCACGCCGAGTCAACGTCACTTCCAGCCGTAAGGTATCACCGGGGCGAACCATTTTGCGAAATTTTGCTTTGCGGATCCCCCCAAGAAAAACGGTTTGACCGGCTAATTCCGGTTCTTGCAGCAATGCGATCGCCCCGGTTTGCGCCAAGGCTTCGATTTGCAAGACACCAGGAAAAATCGGGTTGCCTGGAAAATGTCCTTGGAAAATGGCTTCGTTGACAGAAACGTTTTTGATGGCAACAGCCGAAACTCCTGGCGTCGATTCTAAGACCCGATCGACCAACAGCATCGGATAGCGATGTGGCAATATCGCCATGATTTCTTGTGCTTCAAGCATTTGTTTCCTCCGTGATCAAAAGTAAGTCCTGGTGATATTCGACCAGTGATTCATTCGCGATCAAGATCTCTGAAACGACGCCAGAAACCGGACTTTTGACTTCATTCATCATTTTCATGGATTCGATCACGCACACCACTTCGCCTGCGGTCACGTGATCGCCTACTTGTTTGAACACTGGTTCTTCTGGTGCCGGCCGCAAATACGCGATCCCGACTAACGGCGCTAACACCGGGGTCCCGGTCCCGGTTGCCGGCGGAGACGTTGGCCCGGCAGGTTCAGCAACTGCTGCGCGATCAAGCGGCGCAGGCTTTTTCAAGTGCAAATGGTCATTGCCAATGGCCAAGTCTAATTCCAATGCGGAACTTTGCTCGAATTGAGCAAATAAGGCGGCAATCATTTTTTCATCCAAACGCCTGCGCACCTCCTAATGCTAAGACGGCATTATGTCCTCCGAACCCAAATGAATTACTCAACGCAAACGGTGTCTGCGGTTTTTGATCCAAGCCAGTGACTAAATCAACGTCACACGCTGCATCAGGCACCCCGCCAAGATTCACCGGCAAGCGCGCCGCATTCAGCGCGGCAATGGTCAAAATCGCTTCCAGCGCACCGGCTGCCCCAAGCAAATGTCCCGTCATCCCCTTAGTTGAACTAACGGCAACTGGCTGTTGGCCAAATACCGTCCGGATCGCCTTGGCTTCCATCAGATCATTAGCCACCGTTGCGGTCCCATGGGCATTCACATACCCGACTGCATCTGGAGTCAACCCTGATGTCGCCAGCGCTTGTTGCATGGCCTTAGCCGCATATTGCCCACTAGGATCAGGGGCCGTCATATGATACGCATCGCTAGTCGCGCCATAGCCTAAAACATAACCTAAGATCTGCGCACCGCGCGCCTCAGCGTGGGCTTGGGTTTCTAAGATCAAAGTGCCTGCGCCTTCGCCCATCACAAACCCGCTGCGGTCTTGACCAAAAGGCAGGCTGGCCGTTTGCGGGGTGTCTGCCGCAGACAAGGCAGTCAACGCCGCAAAGCCGCCGATCCCGATTTCATTGATCGATGCTTCTGCCCCTCCGGTGATCACCATATCTGCACGGCCGGCTTGTAAACACTGCACCGCCTGGGCGATCGCGCTGGTGCCTGATGCACAGGCGGTCACGACGGCATAGCTTTCAGCATGAGCACCAAAATATTGCGCCAAAACGCCTGGGGCCATGTTGATGATCGCCATCGGCACGAATAATGGTGAGATGCGCTTGGGGCCTTTCGCATTTTTCTTCGTGACCTGCGCTTCGATGGTTGATAGCCCCCCGATCCCTGAACCATAAATCACTGCCAAGCGCTGCGGGTCGACCGCCGTGGCTAACCCTGCTTGTTCGGCAGCTTCAATGGCACTATAAAGGGCAAACTGGGTAAAGCGGTCTAAGCGTTTGGCCAATTTCTTGTCCAAGCGCTTCGTCGGCTCAAAATCAGCGACCTCCCCGGCCACATGGATACCAGTGGCGCTGGCATCAAATTGCTTGATGGGTTGGATCCCCAAAGTTCCTGCTTGCATCGCTGCCACACTTTGCGCCACATTTTGGCCCAAAGCATTGACGGTGCCCATTCCTGTTATGACCACTCGCTGCACGTTGTTTCCTCCTATCACGTTAACCCGCCATCAACTGTCAGTACCTGTCCGGTCACATAGGCGTTACCGATCAAAAAAGCGGCCGCATCTGCCACTTCTGCTGGGGTCCCAAACCGATTCAAAGGGATGTTTGCTAAGACCTTGGCGGCGGCTTGTTCACTTAATGCGGCGGTCATGCTCGTGGCGATCATCCCCGGTGCGATCGCATTCACGCGCACCCCGCGTCTGGCGCCTTCTTTGGCTAACGTTTTAGTCAAACCAATGATGCCTGCTTTACTCGCGGCGTAATTGGCTTGGCCGATGTTGCCGATCATGCCAACGATACTGGCTAAATTGATGATCACGCCGCGGCGCGCTTTCATCATCGCTTTGTAAACCGGCTGCGTGACGTTATAAGTCCCGTTTAAGTTAACGTTGACGACCTCCGCAAATTGCGCCGGCGTTAGGCGCAAAGCCAGTTGATCATGGGTGATCCCGGCATTATTCACTAAAATATCGATCCGGCCATAATGGGCGATCGTTTGCGCGGCTAATTCAGCAGCAGCATCGACCGCTTCGATCCCGCCTTGAAACGTCTCCACCTGCCCGCCATAAGCTTTGAGGGTTTGCAATAATGGCGCCGGAAACGCGCTGCGGGCACTGAGCATCAAATCAGCCCCTTCTTGTGCCAACCGCAAAGCGATCGCTGCGCCGATCCCCCGCGTGGCGCCGGTCACCAACGCCACTTGTCCTGTCAATGTCATCTACGCGCCTCCTAACATGGTTTCTGCCGTGATCGTCGTCACGTGAGCCGTTGCCAATTGTTGCCGGATCAACTTGGCCAATACCGGTTTAGGCCCAATTTCGATGAAGTCGTTGACCCCTTGGGCTGCTAACGTCGCCACCGTTTGACCAAATGCAGTCGCAGTCGCCACTTGTGCGGTCAGATTGGCCACCACAGTTTCTGGCGTCAAGACCCTTTGCGTCGTGGTGCTGATCACCGGCACTTGCCCCACTCGCCATTGGGCAAAAGCCAAAGCCGCTTGTAAAGGCGGTTGTGCCGGCTGCATCAATGGCGTATGAAAGGCGCCAGCCACAGGCAAGGGCACCGTTTTGATCCGCTGGTCAGCCAGCTTTTGTTGCGCGTTGGCTAATCCCGCCAGCGTGCCGCCTAAAACGACTTGTTTTGGGCTGTTTTGATTGGCGATCCACACGTCCTCTAACTCAGCGATCAGCGCCAATTGCGCCGGCGTTTTGACCCGCAATGCCAGCATCCCGCCTGGGGTATGTGCACAAGCCTTGCTCATGGCCGCACCGCGTTTGGCCACGAGGGCTAACCCTTGGGCCATGCTGATTTGCCCGCCGGCGATCAAGGCGGTATATTCACCCAGACTTAGCCCTGCTAGTATCGCAGGGGCCAGCTTTGCCGTTTGATATAGCGCCACGCCATATGCCACTAAAGCGGGTTGTAAGGCATCTGGCTGTTGCCGCAACGGGGTTTGGCCAAATAGATAAGCAGGCAAGTCAAACGCCAGCACGGCATTGGCCGCATCGATATTTTGTTTGAAAGTCAAACTATTTAGGTAAAGTGTGCGCCCCATGCCTGCGTATTCGCTGCCTTGGCCGCTAAACACCACTGCTGTTTTCATCTCAAACCACCTTTTGCTTTAACGGCCCATCGCCGACGATCGCCAAGGTTTGACTCACCACTGAGCGTAAGATCGCCGCCGCCGGATCGACATGGCGGACCATCCCGGCAGCTTGTCCGGCCATAAAGGAACCGCGCTGAGGGTCGCCTTCTTGAACGGCAATGCGCAAGCTGCCATTGCCTAACTGCTCGACTGCGGTCATATCACCGCCAGTCAGCGCCAGTTGTTTTTCTAATTTCAAATACTGCCTGCTCATCGGATTTTTCAAGACCCGCGCCGCATGCCCGAGGTATTGCCCGGTGACTAAAGTATCGACGTCTTTGGCCTTTAATACCGCCGCTTGGTACTGAGGATGGATCTGCGTTTCTGCCGCTGCTAAAAAACGCGTCCCCATTTGCACCCCGCACGCGCCTAACGCCAAGGCCGCCGCGACTCCGCGGCCATCAGCGATCCCGCCAGCGGCGATCACCGGGATCGCTAACGCGTCGACCACTTGCGGCACCAGCGCCATTGTCGTCATGGCGCCAATATGGCCGCCTGACTCCATGCCTTCTGCAATGACCCCATCGACACCTTGCCGCGCCATGCGCTTGGCTAATGCCACTGATGGCACAACCGGCAGCACCACGCTGCCGGCGGCTTGCAAAGGTTCCAAGTAACGCCCAGGATCGCCAGCGCCGGTGGTCACGACCGCCACTTTGGCTTGCGCCACGACCGCGATCACCGCTTCGACATGCGGCGACAACAGCATCACATTGACGCCGAATGGGCGATCGGTGTGCTGTTTGGCGATCGCGATCTGTTCTGCCACATAACTGGCTGGCGCATGACCGCTGCCAATGATCCCCAAACCGCCAGCTTCAGAAACCGCCGCGGCCAATTGACCATCGGCGACCCACGCCATCCCGCCTTGAAAAATCGGGTAGCGTACCCCGATACGCGTCATCAAAGCTTCCATCGCTACGCCGCCTTTGCCAAGAACGTGACTAAGTCTTGGACGGTGTCGATCGTTTCATCCGTATCGATCGTGACATCAAAGGCATCTTCAATTTCGTTGATGATCTCAAACACGTCTAAACTGTCTGCATCCAGATCGTCTTTGAAGTTGGTGGTCAATTGGACCTTTTCAGGCGCTTGATCGAGTTGATCTGCGATGATCGCTTGTACCTTAGAAAAAATTGCTTCGTTTGCCATATACTTTCGTCTCCTTTTTCAATACGTCAACATCAAACTGCCAATACTCAACCCGCCGCCAAAGCCACACAATAAGAGGCGTTGGCCGCGCTTTAACCGTCCGCTGACAACCATGTCATGCAACAACAATGGCACGCTCGCAGCGCTGGTGTTGCCATAATTCGCCACATTCATCGGCAGCTTTGCCGCTGGGATCGCGAGTTTTTTACCGATCGCTTCAATGATCCGGGCGTTGGCTTGATGGATCAGGTACCAGTCACACGGCTGAGTCGCCACACGCCGAATCGACGCCGGGACTGCTTTTAACGCAAATTGATACACCGCGCGGCCATTCATGTGAAAATAAGGATCACCGCTCGCCGCCCCGGCTTGTAACACCAGCTTGAGATCACCATAACTGCGCAAGTCTGCTGGCGGCAGCGGCGCATCATCAGCGGCGACTAAGACCCCGGCGGCGCCATCACCGAACAATACCGCTGTGGTGCGATCTTGCCAGTCGACCAAACGCGATAACACCTCGCTGCCGATCACCAAGCCGCAACGGGCTTGTCCTTGCAGCAAGTGGGCGGCCATGTCTAGGGCGTAAACAAAACCCGCACACGCTACATTCAAATTGAGCCCAAACGCATGGGTGGCGCCAAGCGTCCCTTGCAGCCGGTTGGCTTCACTAGGCGTTTGAAAATCCGGACTCATCGTCGCCACGAGGATAAAATCCAAGTCCTCTGCCGCATAAGCTGACTGTGCTAATAATTGTTGGGCCACGCCTAATGCTAGGCTGTATGTCGTTTCATCTGCGGCGATCCGCCGCTCATGGATCCCGGTGCGTTGTCGGATCCATGCATCTGACGTCGCCATTTTTTGGCTCAGCTCCGCATTGGTCACCCGCTTTGCCGGTAATTCTGCCGCGGTCGTCACGATTCGCACGGCTGTGCCTCCTATCCGCGTTAAAGGTGCTGATCTTGTTCCGCGATAAACGCCATTAAATTATCCAGCGCATGTTCGATCAAGTGGATCTCGTCTTCATTGAAGCCTTGCACGAAACGATCGACCATTTGCTGGTGAAAGGCTTGGTGGGCGCGATACATCAAGCGCCCTTTACGCGTCAAGAGCAAATTCACGATCCGCTTATCATCGTCGGCATGTTCGCGATCAACGTAACCTTTACGCACTAATTGTTTGATGCCCACCGTTAAGGTCCCTTGGGTGACATGCAAGCGTGCAGCCACCGCACTGGACGTGGGCTTTTGATGTAACCCGATCGCATCGATCGTGTGCATTTCTGTGATGCTGAGATCGCGAAATTGACTCTTTTGCAACTCAGTTTCTTCGATCCGTAAAATATCTCGGTAAACCTTTTCTAATTTCGTGTTGATTCGTTTCATGATCGGGCGTTGTGCCATTATCCCATGGCCTCCTAGTTTGACTGATTTGATATTCAAAGTATCAGTCAAAACTGGGCGCCCGTCAACCGGCCGAGGCATCGGCTACGACAAAATGAAGCTCAGCATGAGCAACGGCTGAGCCGGCAACCACTGCTTGGGCATGCACCACACCCATCGTCTTTTTGACCTTACCCAAGGTGATCGTCATTTGCATCACGCACCCGGCAAACACCGGCTGGGTAAACTCAGCATCGCTCACAGCAGCTAAGTAGGCGGTTTTGCCAGCAAATTGCGGTGAGTTCAAGATCAACACCGACGCCGCTTGGGCTAACATCTCAATGATCAAGCTGCCTGCCAACACCGCACGCTTGGGATAATACCCCACCAGATGGTCTTCTGCCATGCTGACATACTTCTCAGCCACGACGCGTTGATCAGGCGTCAGCGCCAGCACGCGATCGATATAAAAAATCGGGAAGCGGTTGGGGATCATCGCCTGCACGGCTAAGCTATCCAAAGTTTGCATTTATTCACCTCCATCAGCGTCCAAAATTACTTGGACGTTCAAAGCATATCAGAAATAATTTGAATGTCAAACCTTTTTAGCGGTCAAAACTCCCATCAAGGGCCTTAATTGGCATTATTTCGGCAAAGACAGCACATCCAAAAAACATTAAAAAAAACCGGTGCCGGGTCAGCCCGGTCACCGGTTAGGCGCGATCCACGCCTAAATTTATGTACAAAAAAAATCATTTAATGATGGAGACACCGGTTGCCCGGTGCTCTCAAGCTAGACTAAGCAAGCTTACGCTTGGACCGGAGTCCTACCCTAGAAAAAGGCAGCCAACATCTCAACGCTCCATCGATCAAATGACCAAAGTGTCCCGGCCCCATGGGTCGTGACGGTTTTGAAAAGGTGATCACCGTTGCCGGTGAACATCTGAATGTCATGGTATCAGGCTGGTCAAAAAAATTAAACCAGTTCTAAGATAACCATAGGTGCGCCATCGCCGCGGCGAGGAGCAGTCTTCAGAATGCGGGTGTAACCACCCTGGCGTTCTTCATAACGCGGGGCAATATCGCTGAAGAGCTTTTGCAAAGCAGATTGAACGACAACAGTGTCGCCTTCTTCTTTGATATCAGCAATTTCGTTGCGCAAGAATGCAGCTGCCTGACGGCGAGCATGCAAATCGCCGCGCTTGCCTAACGTGATCATCTTTTCGGCGGTGGAACGAACTTCCTTAGCGCGCGCTTCGGTAGTCGTGATCGTTTCATGGATCAAAAGATCCGTGGTCAAGTCACGAAGCAAAGCCTTACGTTGGGAGCTGGTCCGTCCTAATTTACGGTAACTCATGAGTTGTTTGCCTCCTTTACTACATTATTAGTCTTCAGTGCGCAAGCCTAAACCCAGATCGCTAAGTTTATTCTTAACTTCTTCCAGTGACTTACGCCCTAAGTTGCGAACCTTCATCATATCGGCTTCTGTTTTGTTGGTCAACTCTTGCACCGTGTTGATTCCAGCACGCTTCAAGCAGTTATACGAACGGACGGATAAGTCGAGCTCTTCGATGGTCATCTCAAGCATCTTTTCCTTATGCGTCTCTTCTTTTTCAACCATGATTTCAGCGTTCTTGGCTTCATCGGTCAAGTTAACGAAGATATCCAAGTGTTCGGTGAGGATCTTCGCGGCTAAGCTGATGGCTTCGCGTGGATTGATCGAACCATTGGTCCAAACATCCAAAGTCAGCTTATCGAAGTCGTTACGCCGACCAACACGGGTACTTTCGACTTGGTAGTTAACCCGACTGATTGGGGTGAAAATCGAGTCGATCGCCAATACCCCGATCGGCATGTCGTCAACTTTATTTTGATCAGCTGCCACATACCCTCGACCAGTCTTAACCGTCATCCGGACGTGGAAGCGACCACCCTCTGCAACCGTACAAATGTACTGCTCAGGATTGAGCACCTCGACATCACTATCAGAGACAATGTCCGCAGCCGTGACGGTTGCAGGACCTGTTACGTCGATCTCAACAGTCTTGTCTTCTTCCGTGTTCATCTTCAAAGCGAGCTTTTTGATGTTCAGGATGATCTGCGTAACGTCTTCGAGCACACCGTCGATCGTGGAGAACTCATGGAGTACGCCGTCGATCTGGATGTTGCTGACCGCAGCCCCAGGTAAGGAAGACAAAAGGATCCGCCGCAACGAATTACCCAGCGTCGTGCCATAGCCGCGTTCAAGCGGTTCTACGACAAACTTACCGTAGTTGGTGCTTTCGTCAACTTTGGTGATGTTTGGCTTTTCAAATTCGATCATCTAAGTCTGTACCCCTTTCAAAACGAGAAGTGAAGTTTTGTATACCCGCCACAATGGCCTCGGGGTAACAATTAAACACGACGACGCTTTGGAGGACGAGAGCCGTTATGCGGCACTGGGGTGACATCGCGGATCGCGGTCACTTCAAGGCCAGTGGCCTGAAGTGAACGGATCGCAGCTTCACGACCGGAACCAGGGCCCTTAACAGAGACCTCAACGGACTTCATACCATGTTCCATGGATTCCTTCGCTGCGGCTTCAGCGGCCATTTGTGCGGCGAAAGGTGTCGACTTACGGGAGCCCTTGAAACCAAGGGAACCAGCAGAAGACCAAGCGATCGCGTTACCGCGAGGGTCCGTGATCATGACCAACGTGTTGTTGAAAGTTGAGTGGATATGCGCCACACCAGCTTCAACGTTCTTACGAACTCGACGCTTACGAGTTGTTTTGCGTGCTGCCATCGATGATTAACCTCCTTTAATTAATTATTTCTTCTTCCCGGCAATGGTAACTTTCTTACCTTTGCGGGTACGTGCGTTGTTCTTGGTGTTTTGACCGCGAACAGGCAAGCCACGACGGTGACGAATGCCACGGTAGGAGCCGATTTCTTGGAGCCGCTTGATGTTCAAGCTGACTTCACGACGTAAATCCCCTTCAACCTTGACATTGTCAACGGCTGCACGGATCTTGTCTTCTTGATCTGGCGTGAGGTCTTCTTGGCGAACGTTTTCAGGAACGCCGGCTTCGGCCAGGATCTTTTGAGCGGTGGTCTTGCCGATCCCGAAAATATAGGTCAAGGCAATTACGATTTGCTTACCACGGGGTAAGTCAACACCTGCGATACGAACCATACGATAGACACCTCCTAATAGTGATTTTTAGATTAACCTTGGCGTTGCTTGTGCTTTGGGTTAGCAGAGCAAATGATCATGACCCGGCCCTTGCGGCGGATGACTTTGCAGTGCTCGCACATCTTTTTAACAGATGGACGTACTTTCATTGTTGTATAGCCTCCTCATTGGATAGTGAGTTCACTCACTGCTGGCAATTACTTGAAACGGTATGTGATCCGGCCTTTGGTCAGATCATATGGCGATAATTCAACTGTGACCCGGTCACCAGGCAGAATTCGGATGTAATGCATCCGAATTTTACCAGAGACATGCGCCAAGATCGTCGCCCCATTTTCAAGTTCGACTTTAAACATCGCGTTGGGTAAAGTATCCACCACGGTGCCTTGAATTTCAATTACATCGTCTTTTGCCACTAAATAATTCCTCCTAAATTCTGGATCAACAAACACGCGCGAAAAGGGTGAGGCCACTGGCACTCACCGCACATACCGCGATATTGTACCATATATTTTGTACTATTAAAAGCCTGAGGATGTGCAAAAGACGAAGTCATCTACTTTGCAACTGCGGCCAGGATCTTTTTGATTTCGGCGAAAACCAAGTCGATATCTTGGTCACCATTGACAGTGTACAAGAGGTTTTGCTTCTTGTAGAAATCCAACAATGGTGTGTTCATTTCGATGTTTACTTTGAGGCGATTTTTCACGGTTTCTGGCTTATCGTCATCCCGCTGGAAGAATTCGTGGCCCCCACAGCGATCACACGTCCCGGCCACTTTTGTCGGGTTGTAGATCTTATGGTAAGTCGCACCACAATTCTTGCAGATATAACGACCAGATAACCGCTCAACCAAGGCACTCGGATCAACATCGATGTTGATCACAGCATCCAACGGCTTGTTGAGATCCGCGGTGATCGTTTCAAGCGCTTGGGCCTGGGCGATCGTCCGGGGAAAACCGTCGAGCATGAAACCGGCATCCGTGTCTGATTCAGCTAGCCGATCTTTAACAATACCATTTGTCACATCATCAGGTACGAGTTGCCCCGCATCCATGAACCGCTTCGCCTCTAAACCAAGCTTCGTTCCTTGTGCCATGGCGGCACGGAACATATCCCCGGTACTGATGTGGGCAATCGGATAGGCATCAACGATCTTTTCCGCCTGAGTCCCTTTGCCTGCGCCGGGAAGTCCCATCAAGATGAGATTCACGTTGCATCCTCCTCTAATAGCTGACTAATCTTTGATCAAGTCGCCTTGGATGAAACCGACGTATTCGCGTTTCATCAACAACCCGTTCAACTGGCGGACCAATTCGATCGCGGTCATCACCACGATCAACAAGCTCGTCCCGCCTAACCCGATAGATTGAGGCAAGCCCCAGATCATCGAAGCTAATTGCGGCAGCAAGGCAATACCCCCAAGGAATAATGCCCCGACAGTTGAGAGTCGCATCAACAGTCCGGAAAGATACTTCTCAGTTTCCTTACCCGGCCAGACTCCAGGGATATAACTCCCTTGCTTGGTCAAGTTCTCCGCCACTTTTTCCGGGTTGACCTGGACGAAAGCGTAAAAGAACGTGAACAAGACGATCAAGACGGTGTACACGGCGATCCCAGCAGGCTTTTGCATGCTGAAAATATTCGTCATGACCTGGTACCAAGTGTCTTCACTGTGGTTCGCCTGGAAAGCCATCAAGATGGTTTGCGGCGTCACAATAAAGGAACTGGCAAAGATCACGGGGATCACCCCAGCAACGTTGACCTTCAATGGCAAGTAGCTGTTGCTGCCTGCCGCGGTCACGCGCCGCGTATATTGGATCGGGATCTTACGGTTAGCCTGTTGGACCCAAGTCACAAAGGTCACCACCAGGATCAAAATGATCACTAAGGCGACTAAGAACACAATGCCCATGACCAGGTTATCCGTATTGATCAGATTATCAGTGATCAACGATTGAACGCCACTTGGCAGACGGGCGATGATCCCAGCAAAGATGATCATGGAAACCCCATTACCGATCCCTTTGTCCGTGATCTGTTCGCCCATCCAAGTCAGTAACATCGTCCCGCCAGTCAAAATGATCCCAATCGTGACGTACGTTGTTAACGTCGGATTCTTGACTAAGCCCAAGCTGCTGAGCTGTTGGAAACCGGCAGTGATCCCGATTGCCTGGAAGAATCCAAGGAATATGGTCAAGTAGCGTGTCACTTGATTCAGTTTACGCCGGCCGACTTCCCCTTGTTTGCTCCATTCAACAAACTTTGGCACGATGTCCATTTGGAGCAATTGGACAACGATTTGAGCCGTGATGTATGGTGAAACCCCCATCGAGAAAATCGAGTAGTTCGACAACCCGCCCCCACTCACTGTATCCAGTAATGGGATCAGGCCAGTCGCGCTGATGCTGGTCAGTGACTTGGCATCAACGCCTGGTACTGAGATCTGCGCACCTAACCGATAAACCAGCAAAACGCCTAAAGTGAAAAGGATCTTGTTACGGATTTCTTTGACCTTGAGCGCGTTTTTGAGGGTTTTCAGCATTAGATCACCTCAATCGAACCGCCTGCTGCCGTGACAGCTGCTTGAGCTGCTTCGGAAGCCTTGTTGACCTTGACCGACAGCTTCTTGTCAAGCTTGCCGTTAGCCAGCAGCTTGATGCCATCGCGTTCGTTCTTGACCAAACCAGCTTCAACGAGCACGGTTGGGTTGATTTCGGCGCCGTCTTCAAACCGGTTGAGGTCTTGGACGTTAACCACTGCATAGACTTTACGGTTGATGTTCTTGAAACCGCGTTTTGGCATCCGGCGGAATAATGGCATTTGGCCACCTTCAAAGCCGAGACGCGTCTTGCCGCCTTGACGAGCCAATTGACCCTTTTGACCTTTACCAGCCGTCTTACCTTGACCGCTGGAAGTCCCGCGACCGAGACGCTTGCCGTGTTGACGGGAACCTTCTGGGCTCTTTAATTCATGCAACTTCATTGCGTAGGCACCTCCTTGTCGTAAAAATTTTAGTCTTTGATTTCTTCTACAGATACCAGATGGGAAATCTGGAAGATCGCACCGCGGGTCGCGGCGTTGTCAGGCTTGACAACACTGCTGTTGACCCGGCCAAGACCGAGTTCTTTGACGATCTTGCGTTGCTTAGGCAGGCGGTGCGCAGCACTACGGGTCAAAGTAATCTTTAATTGAGCCATGTCTGTTTACCTCCTAGTCCTTCAAGTGCGCTGCGGAAACGCCCCGCAGTTCAGCAACCATTTCAACGGTCTTCAATTGCTTGAGGCCTTCCATAGTCGCACGAATCATGTTGATCGGCGTGTTACGGCCAAGGGACTTACTGGTGACATCGGTGATGCCTGCAAGTTCCATGACGGCACGAACTGCGCCACCAGCAGCAACCCCAGAACCTTCAACAGCAGGCTTGAGGAGTACTTCACCAGCGCCGAAGTGACCGATCACTTCATGCGGGATCGTGGTCCCGACGGTAGGCACTTCGATCAAGTTCTTACGTGCGTCATCAACGGCTTTGCGGATCGCTTCAGGAACTTCCTGAGCCTTACCGGTACCAAAACCGACGTGACCATTCTTGTCACCGACGATGGCGATAGCAGCAAAACGCAGCCGCCGACCACCTTTAACAACCTTGGTGACCCGGTTGATCGCAACAACGCGATCTTCTAAGTCCAATTGGGTTGGATCAATGTATGATGCCATGTGTTGGTTATCCTCCTTTGTATTAGAATTCGAGGCCGTTTTCACGTGCAGCTTCTGCTAAAGCCTGCACGCGACCATGATAGAGATAACCACCACGGTCGAAGACGACTACCTTGTGACCGGCAGCAACGGCGCGCTTAGCAACCAAAGCACCAACGGCCGCAGCCTGTTCGGTCTTGGAGCCAGCGGCGACGTCCTTATCAAGAGAGGAGGCACTTGCTAGCGTCACACCCGCTACGTCATCAATTAATTGCGCGTAGATGTTTGTGTTAGAACGGAAAATGTTCAAGCGTGGGCGCTCGCTCGTACCAGAAATCTTACCCCGGACACGTGCGTGACGCCGTTGCCGAGTTTTGTTTTTATCTGGCTTGGAAATCACAATATTCACCTCTTAAAGTTGACTTAGGAACTACTTACCAGTCTTACCTTCCTTACGACGAACATTTTCATCGACGTAACGAATACCCTTACCCTTATAAGGTTCTGGGGCACGGACTGCGCGGATCACAGCAGCAAATTGGCCAACAACTTGCTTGGAGATCCCGCTGATATTGATCTCAGTGTTGCTTGGCACGTCGAATTCAACGCCTTCTGGTGCTTCCATCTCAACTGGATGGGAGTAACCAACGTTCAATACCAACTTCTTGCCTTGCTTTTGGGCACGGTAGCCGACACCGACCAACTTCAACTGCTTGGTGAAGCCTTCGCTTACACCGAGGATCATGTTGTTCAAGTTGGCACGCATGGTACCATGCAAAGCCTTGTAAGAATCATCTGGACGGGTGAAAGAAATTTCAGCGCCTTCTTGATTCATCTTGATTTCTGGGACGAAAGTACGCGTTAAAGCGCCTTTAGGCCCCTTGACGGTGATTTGGTCGCCGTCCTGCGAAACAGTTACGCCTGCAGGCACGGTGATGACTTTATAACCAATACGACTCACTGGTGAGCACCTCCTTTTTAATTAAATTATTACCAAACGTAGGCGAGTACTTCGCCGCCGACGTTTTTAGCGCGTGCTTGCTTGTCCGTAAGCACACCTTCAGACGTGGAAATGATGGCGATGCCAAGGCCGTTTAAGACCTTCGGTACATCAGCGCTCTTCACGTAAGAACGTAAGCCTGGCTTGGAGATACGCTTCAAACCGGAAATCACGCGTTCGTTGTTCTTCCCATACTTGAGGAAGATCCGGATGATACCCTGCTTGTCGTCTTCAATGACTTCGTAGTCACGGATGAAGCCTTCTTGCTTGAGGATCTCGCTAATGTCTTTTTTCATCTTAGATGCAGGAACGACCAAGGATTCGTGACGCACCATGTTGGCGTTACGGATCCGGGTCAAGTAATCTGCGATTGGATCGGTCAGGACCATTGATTTAACCTCCTTTTAACTTGGTAGTGTTTACCAGCTAGCCTTGCGCATACCAGGAATTTGGCCGGCATGGGCTAATTCACGAAGGCAAATCCGGCAGAGCTTGAATTTACGATAAACGGAATGTGGACGGCCACAACGTTGGCAGCGTGTATATTCTTGCACTGCGAACTTTGCAGGCCGGTTGTTCTTCACGATCATTGACTTCTTAGCCAAGTGTGTCCCTCCCTTATTTAGCGAATGGCATCCCGACTTGCGTCAGCAATTCGAGAGCTTCTTCATCAGTGTTGGCAGTTGTAACGATCACAACGTCTAACCCGCGAACATGGTTTACCTTATCGTAATCCACTTCAGGGAAAATCAGTTGTTCCTTAACACCCAAGGTGTAGTTCCCGCGGCCATCGAAGGACTTAGCGGAGATACCATGGAAGTCACGGACACGCGGTAAGGAAACGTTGATCAACTTGTCTAAGAAATCATACATGCGTTCGCCGCGGAGGGTGACCTTCGCACCGATCGGCATGCCTTCACGTAAACGGAAGTTCGCGATCGACTTCTTGGCCTTGGTGATCAGTGGTTGCTGACCAGAGATGAGCTTGAGTTCTTCAACGGCTTCGTCAAGGTTCTTGGCGTTTTGCGTTGCATCACCCACACCCATGTTCAGCACGATCTTTTCGACCTTTGGTGCTTGCATGGAAGATTTGTAGCTGAACTTTTCGATCAAGCTCGGCGCGATTTCCTTAGTGTAGCGTTCTTGTAAACGGTTCGTCATTGCAGTATTGTCCTCCCTTCGTTAGTTTTCCAGTGCGGCGCCGGACTTCTTGGCGATGCGCACTTTTTTGCCGTCCTTGATTTCTACGCCGGTACGGCTTGGCTTATTGGATTCAGGATCCAGCAACATCACGTTAGAAACGTGGATAGCTGCTTCAACGTCCACGATGCCGCCTTGAGGGTTGGCATTGCTTGGCTTTTGGTGCTTCTTGACCATGTTCACGCCTTCGACGATCACTTTGTCAGCTTTGAGAAGCACTTTGGTTACGGTACCTTCTTTGCCAGCGTCTTTACCACGCATGACACGTACCTTATCACCAGTCTTGATTTTCATGCTTGCACCTCCTCTTACAGAACTTCAGGCGCCAAGGACACGATCTTCATGAAGTCACCGTCACGCAGTTCACGTGCAACGGGGCCAAAGATACGAGTGCCTTTAGGGCTCTTGTCGGCGTTGATGATCACAGCAGCGTTCTCATCGAACTTGATGTAAGAACCGTCAGTCCGACGCGCACCAGACTTGGTACGGACGATAACAGCCTTTACAACATCATGCAGTTTGACAACGCCACCTGGTGTAGCCTGTTTAACAGTAGCCACAACGACATCACCGATGTTACCGGTCTTGCGGAATGAACCGCCAAGAACCTTAATCACCAGCAATTCGCGGGCGCCAGAGTTGTCCGCCACTTTAAGACGACTTTCTTGTTGAATCACGGGTAGGTCCTCCTTTCGTCACTTTACGATTATTAAATACGAACAGCCTTTTCGACAACGTTCAATAAACGGAAACGCTTGTTGCGTGACAAAGGACGAGTTTCCATGATCTTCACAACATCGCCGATATGGGCTTCATTGTTTTCATCATGTGCGTAGTAACGCTTCGAATACTTAACACGCTTGCCGTAGACAGGGTGTGTCTTGGTCGTGGAAACTTCAACGGTGATGGTTTTGTCCATCTTGTCGGATACCACGGTACCTTGATAGACTTTACGAGAATTGCGTTCTTCCAAGGGAATTTCTCCTTTCCGTTTAAATTACTTGTCTTGAGCCTGACGAAGGACGGTCTTGATGCGCGCAATGTTCTTACGAACTTGCTTCAAGCGGGCGGTGTTTTCTAATTGACCGGTCGCCTGTTGAAAGCGCAAGTTGAACAGTTCTTCTTTGTACTGCTTCTCCTTGTCGAGCATCTCAGCAGTGGTTAATGCGGTGATATCTTTAGCCTTCATTTGATTGCCCACCTACTTCCTGACGAGTAATGATCTTCGTGCGAACAGGGAGTTTGTTCGAAGCAAGACGCAGCGCTTCATGCGCAACTTCTTCCGGCACGCCGGCGACTTCAAACATCACTTTTTCGCGCTTAACAACAGCGACCCAGCCGGACGGTGCACCTTTACCATTACCCATACGTACGCCGACACCTTTGGAGGTGTATGACTTTTGCGGGAAAATGCGGATCCAAACTTTCCCACCACGCTTCATGTAACGGGTCATGGCGACACGAGCAGCTTCAATTTGACGGTTTGAAATCCAGGAAGATTCGAGTGCTTGCAGGCCGTATTCGCCAAAGCTTACTTCCTTACCGCCCTTAGCGGCACCGCGCATCTTCCCACGGAATTCGCGACGGTGCTTGACACGCTTAGGTACTAGCATCGATTATTTTCCTCCCTTCACATTGCGACTTGGCTTATCTGGAAGGATCTCGCCACGGTTGATCCAGGTCTTGATGCCGATCTGGCCGTATGTGGTGGTTGCTTCTTCCCAAGCATAGTCGATATCGGCACGCAAGGTGTGCAATGGCACGGTGCCTTCAGTATAGTGTTCACGACGTGCAATATCCGCACCGTTCAAACGACCAGCAGCTTGGGTCTTGATACCCTTAGCGCCGGAACGCATGGTCCGCTGCATTGCTTGCTTCATTGCCCGACGGAAGGCAACACGTTGTTCCAATTGGACAGCAATGCTTTCGCCAACCAGCTTGGCATCTAAGTCAGGCTTTTTGATCTCGACGATGTTGATGTGGACTTTGCGGCCAGTCAAGTCGTTGAGTTGCTTGCGCAATGCTTCAACTTCGGCACCACCCTTACCAATAACCATCCCTGGCTTGGCGGTATGGATAGAAATGTTGACGCGGTTAGCAGCACGTTCGATTTCGATCGTAGATACCGATGCATCTGCGAGTTTCTTATTGATGAATTCCCGGATCTTGATGTCTTCGTGCAGGAAGGTGGCAAAATCTTTTTCAGCATACCACTTAGATTCCCAATCGCGAATGACGCCAACACGGAAACCCTTAGGATTAATCTTTTGACCCACGCGTTATCCCTCCTTATGCTTCTTTTTCGGAAACGACCACAGTGACGTGGCTTGTCCGTTTGTTGATCGGCGATGCACTACCTTTGGCGCGAGGACGGAACCGCTTAAGGGTTGGGCCTTCGTCAACGTAAGCTTCACTTACGTAGAGGTTTTGTGCATCTAAGTCGTAGTTGTGTTCTGCATTGGCGATGGCAGACTTGAGAACTTTCTCAATGATCGGAGAACCCGCACGAGGGGTGAACTCCAGGATTGCCAGGGCTTCAGCAACGTCGCGGCCGCGAATAAGATCGATGACCAAGCGCGCCTTGCGAGCAGCGATCCGCACGGTCTTAGCCGTAGCCTTAGCAGAAGTAATTGTTTCAGCCATGTATGATGCGCTCCTTTCTAGCGAGCCTTGGATTTCTTATCGTCGGCGGCGTGCCCACGGAAAGTCCGTGTTGGAACGAATTCGCCCAACTTGTGACCAACCATGTCTTCAGAGATGAAGACTGGGACATGCTTGCGACCATCGTAAACCGCGATGGTGTAACCGATGAAACTTGGGAAAATGGTTGAACGACGAGACCAAGTCTTGATGACTTGCTTCTTTTCGTTGTCTGCCTGCGCGTCGATCTTCTTCATCAGATGAGCGTCGGCGAAAGGTCCTTTTTTAAGACTGCGACCCATTATGTGACCTCCTTTATTCGGTGTGATTCAGGTTATTGATTACTTCGTCTTACGATGACGAACAATGAACTTCTCGGACTTAGCCTTATGGTTCCGGGTCTTCTTACCGAGAGTCTTCTTACCCCATGGAGATAATGGAGATGGACGGCCGATAGGCGCCTTACCTTCACCACCACCATGCGGGTGATCGTTAGGGTTCATGACAGAACCACGGACGGTCGGACGGAAGCCTAACCAGCGCTTGCGGCCAGCCTTACCAATACTGATCAGTTCGTGTTGTTCGTTACCAACAGCACCGATAGTGGCACGGTTAACGGCCAAGATCATCCGCACTTCACCAGATGCCAGGCGCACCGTGACGTACTTGCCGTCATCGTTTTTACCTAACAACTGTGCTGAAGCACCAGCGGAGCGAGCCAATTGGCCGCCTTTGCCAGGCTTGAGTTCGATGTTATGGATCGTCGTCCCATCAGGAATGTTCTTTAATTGCAGCGCGTTGCCGACTTTGATATCTGTTTCTTCACCAGAAACGATCTTGTCGCCGACCTTCAAACCCTTAGGTGCGAGGATGTAGGACTTGACCCCATCTTCGTAGTGCAACAATGCGATGTTAGCTGTACGGTTAGGATCGTATTCGATTGCGACCACCTTAGCTACGACATTGTCTTTTTGGCGCTTGAAGTCGATCACACGGTAGAATTGCTTGTGACCGCCGCCACGGTGACGAACCGTGATATGGCCGTGTGCATTACGGCCGGCAGTATGACTTTGATCTTCCAGAAGGGTCTTTTCAGGACGCTTCTTGGTGATTTCGGCGAAGTCGGAACCAGACATGTTCCGGCGACCGTTCGTCGTTGGTTTGTACTTAATAATCGCCACAGTGTTAACCTCCTATAATTGATTTCTGGAACTAGTCTTCAAACAGTTTGATTTCTTTAGAATCAGCGGTCAAAGTAACGATGGCCTTGCGGCGCTTGCGGGTATAACCTACAAAGTTACCTTGGCGCTTCTTTTTGCCGCGAACGTTGGCGATGTTGACTTGGGCCACCTTAACGTCGAAGATCTCTTCGACAGCGCGGCGAACCGCAGTCTTTTCGGTGTGCATAGCAACTTCGAAGGTATACTTCTTGTTGTCCATGTCAGCCATCGTTTGTTCGGTCACGATCGGGCGTAAAATGATATCGCGTGCTTCCATTATGCGAGCGCCTCCTCAATCTTTTGGAGCGCAGATTGGGTCAAGATCAGCTTGTTGTGGTTCACAACATCCAACACATTGATCCCGTCTGCGGCAACAACCTTAACGTTAGGCAAGTTGCGGGCTGCCAATGCAGCATTGTCATTGCCATCTTCAAGGACGACAAGCGCCTTTTCGTTGACCTTCAATGCGGCAAGGCTGGCTGCAAAAGCCTTAGTCTTTGGTGCGTCGAATGCAAAGCTGTCGACAACGACCAAAGCATCATCCAATACCTTCTGAGAAAGCACGGACTTGATGGCCAAGCGGCGAACCTTCTTATTGATGGTATAGCTGTATGAACGCGGGTGTGGGCCAAAGACGATCCCACCGCCACGCCATTGTGGGGAACGGATAGAGCCTTGACGTGCACGGCCGGTACCCTTTTGCCGCCAAGGTTTGCGACCACCACCAGAAACTTCGTGGCGGTTTTTAACCTTGCTGGTGCCTTGACGAAGGGAAGCGCGTTGCATGATCACTGCGTCAAACACGACGTTTTCATTTGGTTCGATCGCCCAGATCGTATCGTTTAAATCAACGGTGCCGTTTTCTGTGCCATCTTGCTTGTATAAAGTAACGTTAGCCATTAGTTATTTTCCTCCCTTCGTATTACTTCGCTGCTTTAACAGCGGAACGAATCGTAACGAAGGACTTGTTAGCGCCTGGAACGTTACCCTTGATCAGGATCACGTTGTGCTCTAAGTCGGTCGAAACGACCTTCAGGTTTTGCATGGTGCGGGTGTGGTTACCCATCCGGCCAGGTAATTTCTTGCCCTTGAACACCTTGTTGATGATGGCGCCAAGAGAACCTGGACGACGATGGTAACGAGAACCGTGCGCCATAGGACCACGGGATTGGCCATCCTTCTTGATGTTACCTTGGTAACCGTGACCTTTGGTTGTACCGGTGACATCCACGATGTCGCCTGCTGCAAATTCGTCAGCTTTGACTGCTTTGCCTACTTCATATTCGCTAAGCGCTACATCACGGATTTCCTTAATGAAGCGCTTAGGGGTTGTGTCCGCCTTCTTGGCGTGACCAACACTTGGCTTGTTGCTAAGCACTTCACGCTTGTCGCCGTAGCCCAGTTGAACTGCTTCATAACCGTCAGATTCAACAGTCTTGACTTGCAAGACAACGTTAGGCGTTACGTCGATCACGGTAACGGGAACGAGTTCGCCGTTGTCGGTGAAGACTTGCGTCATGCCAATTTTCTTACCTAAGATTCCTTTACGTGCCATGGGTACACCTCCAATGCTATAAATTATAATTTGATTTCAATGTCAACGCCGCTTGGCAAGTCGAGCTTCATTAAAGCATCAACTGTCTTCGGGGTTGGGTTTACGATGTCGATCAGACGCTTATGAGTGCGCATTTCGAATTGTTCACGGGAATCCTTGTACTTATGCGGGGAACGCAGCACCGTATAAAGTGTCCGTTCGGTTGGCAGTGGGATCGGACCCGAGATTTGCGCACCAGTGCGCTTAGCGGTATCAACGATCTTATCTGCAGATTGATCAAGAATCCGGTGTTCGTATGCCTTTAGGCGGATCCGAATCTTTTGTTTTGCCATTGTGTGACCTCCTTCGTCCATTATCATTAGTAGACTAGCTCCGTGGGAATTCCCGACACGCTGCCGTGGCAAAGCGGCCGGGCGTGTCGCAACCTCTCACATCCTTGCTACCTCGGCTCCCAATGAGCCAAAAGTGCATAGTGATCCATCACAGATTACACAGCACTTGACTAGTATACAAAAACTCACCGCCTAGGGCAAGCTTTTTTTACTGATTATTTGCTCGAAAATGCCGCTGGCATGGGTCTGTCTTCTAGTCGGCGCCACTGTGGTTTGCCTTGACAACCGTATCTTGACAGTGTACGTTGGCTGTAACCTATTTGGAGGTGGCATCCTTGACTAAAGCCTTATTGATTATCGATTATACCAACGATTTTGTCGCTGACCAAGGCGCCCTCACCTGTGGCGCTGTCGGTCAAGTCCTACAACAGCCCATCGCCGATTTGGCCCAATCTTTTGTTGAGGCTGGCGAATTTGTCTTCTTGCCAACTGACGTTCACACCCCACAAGACCCTTACCACCCTGAAACCAAGTTGTTCCCGCCTCACAATGTCCGCGATTCTTGGGGCCGGGAACTGTTTGGGGCCGTGAACACTTGGTATCAAGCGGCCAAGGCTAATGACCATGTGCGCTTGTTTGATAAAACCCGCTACTCCAGTTTTGCCGGTACCCCATTGGATCTGTGGCTGCGTGAACGGCAAGTCGATGAGTTGCATCTGACCGGGGTTTGTACCGATATTTGTGTCTTGCACACGGCTGTAGATGCGTATAACCTGAATTACCCCTTAGTGATCCACCAAGATGCCGTTGCGACTTTCAAACCTGGCGGCCAAGCATGGGCAATCGATCACTTCAAGACGGTTTTGAACGCGACGATCATCTAGTGTCTTTATAATAGAAGGAAAACGTGCCGGTAGCATTTTTTTATGACTCCGGGGCGTTTTTCTTTGTAATTAGCCGGCACTATGCTTAACATGGGGGTAGCAATTAACCAAGAAAGTTGGAAACCTATGAGTAAGATCGCGATCGTCACTGACAGCACCGCCTATCTCGAACCTGAACAAATTGCCGGTTTGCCGATCCGCATCGTCACGACACCGTTAGTCGTAGGCGGGGAAACTTTTAATGAAGGCGTCGATATCACGCCGGAAGAGTTTTATGCCAAGATGCGGGCAGCTAAGGATTTTCCCCACACCTCACAACCGCGTTTGGCGGATGTCTTAGCCGTTCATGCTGAGCTGCGTCAATCCGGCTTTGATACCGTCTTGAATATTTACTTATCCAAAACCATCTCAGGGATCCACGACACTGTCCAAGCCGCCGCCAGTGAGATCAAAGATCAGCATGTGGTGGTCTATGATTCCCAGATCACGGTGATCTTAATGGGCGAGCTGGTGTTGACGGCAGGCAAAATGGCTGCGGCTGGCGCGAGTTTGGAGGCCATCATCGCCCGGTTGGACCAACTGCGCCAGACGATGAATGAATACTTTATCGTCAATGACTTGATGCACTTGGTGCGCGGCGGGCGGCTCAGCAATACCGCCGGCATGCTGGGCAGCATGCTGCACATCAAACCGCTCTTAACGTTTGACGCAACGCATAAAATCGTTGTCGCAGAAAAAGTACGCACATTGACCCGCGCTTACACGCGGGTGGAAGAACTTTTTGCCGCCGCGATCACCCAAGCTCCGCACCCGCTGAAAGTTTGGGTGATCGATGCCGGGATCCCCAATGAAGCCGCGCAATGGCAGCGCAGCTTACAAGCTGAATTCCCGCAAGCCACGATCGAGCGCTCTTATTTTGGTCCGGCGATCACCACGCATATTGGTGAAAAGGCGATCGCCTTAGCCTGGATGCAAGACCCAAACCGCGATTGAATCAAAAAAGCCGAGCGCTGAGCGCTCGGCTTTTTTGATGACGTCGTGTTCCTATTTGATCTCTTTGGCGGTGGTTTCTGGTCCGAAGAAGCCGACGACTGCCGCTGCGATCACCGCCATGCCGGCGATCCCATAAAAGATCGCACTTGGCGACACTTGGGTGATCAAAAACGCCACAACGGTAGGCATCAGCACATTCAGCAACTTGGCGACCGCATTGGCGATACCGGCGCCGCGGAAGCGATACTTGGTTTCAAACAGTTCATTGGTATAAACCGAGATCACTGACGCCATTAAGATGTAAAACGTCGTCGTCAACAGCATCCCATTGATGATCGTCCCGACTGTGGTGGTTTCATAAGCATAGGCGATGCCTAAGATCGCGGTAGCTAAAAACGTCGTCACGATCAACTTCTTGCGACCGGTACGTTCCACTAAGACGGTCCCGATCGTCGCGCCGATCGGTGCCCCTAACATCATCACGGCTGAAAAACCGATCGAAGAAAAGATGCTGATCCCGCGCCGCACCAGCAATGTTGGCACCCAAGAAGTGAACGTGTACTGGCATAGTAATGCCGCTCCTACTGCCACGCTGGCAACAAACACGCCGCGGCCAAAGCTGACTTTAACACGCCGTTCGTCTTCGTTTTTCTCGGTAATGTCATACATGCCATTCACGTTGAGCTGATCGACGATCGCTTGGGCTTCTTTTTCACGTCCGCGTGCGATCAGCCAACGCGGAGATTCTGGGAAGTTGTGGCGGGCAAACCATAAAATGATCGCCGCAATCCCCATCACGATAAACATCGAACGCCAACCTACATTAGGCACCATAAACGTGGCCACTAACAACGTGATCGGCGCTCCGGCATTAGCTACGATCGCGATCATCCCTGACCAAAAGCCGCGGCGATTGACTGGGGCAAATTCGTTGACCACCGCATATCCGGTGACGATCTCTGCGCCTAGCCCGACAGCTGCAAAGAAGCGGCAGATGATCATCCAAGTGACACTCGGCATGAACGCTGAGATAAAGGTAAACACCCCAAACAACAACAGGTTAAATTGATACGAACGCCGCCGGCCATAGAAATCGCCGATATACCCGGCCAACAAGGAACCGACAAACAATCCCAAAAACCCTGCAGACAAGAACATCGAGCCTTGGGCCACTGTGGCAAACTTGTCGTTCATCATTGCGGTATTGATCGCGCTGGCCATATACACATCAGCCGCGTCCAGGAATATCCCAATCCCCGCCAAGGTAAAGACTTTATAAAAAAGCGGTGATTCCTTGGCGTAATTCATTTGTGTTTCTATGGTCGTATTGGCTTCCATAATAAGTTCCTGCTTTCTTATTTAAACACTGGCCGCCGGGCCTCATAAGCTTCGATCTGTTTTTCATACTGTTGCGTCAAGCTGATATCATCTTGCCCTTTCAAGAACTTTTCTTTCCAAGTGGCATTGATATCAAAATGAAAAACATGGTCGCGGAAGCTGACGGTTTGCGCGGCTAAATCGATCGTCACCTTTTCATCTGCTTGGCATTCGCGCAAGATCGCGCGATCCGCTTCTGGCAAAATGATCGGCAACAGCCCATTTTTAGTCGCGTTCATGAAGAAAATATCGGAAAATCCGCCGGCGATCACGGCGCGAAAACCATAATCAGTCAATGCCCAAACCGCGTGTTCTCGACTTGACCCGCAACCGAAGTTATTCCCAGTGATCAAGATCGTGGCGCCAGCATGTGCTTTTTGGTTCAACGGAAAATCCATCTTCTTAGTCCCGTCTTCGTTGTAGCGCCATGGGTAAAAGGCGCTGATCCCAAAACCGGTCCGCAAGATATTCTTCAAGAATTGCTTGGGGATCAAGATATCGGTATCGATATCATCATTGGGGATCACGATGGCTTTACTGGTTTCTTTTACAAAAGCTTCCATAAGATGATGTCCTCCTAAAGATCGCTTGTCTGGGCCTGCTATGTATGCCCAATATGGGCGGTGGTACATTATGGGTGCTCGCAATGCGAGGCGGTGGTGCATTATGTTTGCAGGCCGATGGGACAAACCGATCGACGATGGTAATAACTCAGGCGTTGATTGCTTGCTTGGAAATATCGACGAAATGCCCTGCCACCGCGGCAGCTGCGACCATGGCTGGGCTGGCCAAATGGGTCCTGGCACCGGCGCCTTGGCGGCCTTCAAAGTTACGGTTGGAAGTCGAAGCGCAATGCTTGCCTGCCGGGATCTTATCTGGGTTCATGGCTAAGCATGCCGAACATCCTGGTTCGCGCCATTCACAACCGGCATCGATAAAGGTTTGCGCGATACCTTCTTCCATACAGCGATTACGGACTGCCCGAGACCCTGGCACGACCCACGCAGTGATGTTAGGCGCAATATGTTTGCCTTTCATAAAGGCGGCAGCGGTTTTTAAGTCTTCATAGCGGCCGTTGGTACAAGAACCAATGAAGACATAATCTAAGGGGATCTCTTCTGCGGTCATGCCGGGATGCAGGCCAATGTATTGATACGCTTTTTTGTCATCTTCATCGGCGATCTCTGGCAGCGTGCTGCGCACAGATGTTGCCATGCCTGGATTCGTCCCCCAAGTGATCATCGGGGCAAGCGTTGAGACATCAAATTCGATCACCTTATCAAAGTCAGCTTCTGAATCTGTCTTGTACTTTTGCCAATATTCGATGGCTTTGGCCATGTCTTTAGGGGCGTATTCGCGGCCGGCGACATAATCATAAGTGGTCGCATCTGGCGCGACCATCCCCGTTTTCGACCCGCCTTCGATACACATGTTGCAAATCGTCATGCGCCCTTCCATGGACATCGCATCGATCGTTGGCCCATAAAATTCCATCGCATAGCCTTGGCCAACGGCAACGCCATACTTGCCAATGATCCCCATGATAATGTCTTTGGCAAAAACGTTATGCGGCAGTTGACCGGTGACCTTGACGCCTAAGGTCTTGGGCTTGGTTTGCCAAATCGTTTGAGTGGCTAACACATGCTCCACTTCAGAAGTCCCGATCCCAAAAGCCAATGCCCCAAACGCGCCATGTGTCGAGGTATGCGAATCGCCACAAACAATGGTTTTTCCTGGTTGAGTCAAGCCGCGCTCTGGGCCAACGACATGGACGATGCCTTGGCGGGAGTCACCGATCTTGGCTAAGGTGATCCCAAATTCCTGACAGTTCTTCTTTAAGGTGTCGATTTGGGCTTTAGCGATCGTATCTTGAATGTTGAAGATGTTTTCAGTGGGCACATCATGATCCATCGTCCCAAAGGTCAGATCCGGGCGGCGCACCTTGCGATGATTGATCCGCAACCCTTCAAACGCTTGCGGTGACGTAACTTCATGAATCAACTGCAAATCGATGTAAAGCAGTTGGGGATCACCCGGTTCTCCGGCGATCACATGGTCTTGCCAAAGTTTGTCAAACATAGTTGTCATAACACATTGCCTTCTTTCATTAGATCCTTGCGATGATCGCGTCAGTCACATCTTGATTCGTTGCGCTGCCACCCAGATCAGGGGTGGTGATCCCAGCGGCGATCACAGCGTCACAAGCGGCTTCGATCGCTTGGGCCATGGCGTTGGCTTGGAATGAGTACTGCGCCATCATGGCGACACTTTTGATCATGGCGATCGGGTTGGCGATGCCTTTGCCGGCAATATCCGGTGCCGAGCCATGGATCGGTTCATAAAGGTTGGGCCCGCTGGCCCCTGCTGACATTGAAGGGATCGTGCCGATCGAGCCGGTGATCTGCGCCGCTTCATCAGAGAGGATATCCCCAAACAAGTTGGCGGTGATGATCACATCAAACGCTGTCGGCGCGGTCATGATCGCCATGGTGGTGGCATCGATGTAGCGGTAGTCGACGCTGACTTTTGGGAAGCGCTTGGCGATGCGCTCAGCCGTCGCCCGCCAAAACTTCGAGGTGGCCAACACATTGGATTTATCGACGATCGTGACATGTTGCTTGCGCTGCATCGCCAATTGGAAGCCCGTGTTCATGATGCGTTCGACTTCTGCTTGACTGTAATACATGGTATCGATCGCATGATCTGCCGCCAGCTCGCGCGGTTTGCCGAAATACGCGCCGGAAGTCAACTCGCGGGCGATCACAAAATCAGTACCGGCAACGATCTCTGGCTTGATCGGCGACGCATCGATTTGGGCATCGCTGACTTTAGTCGGGCGGATATTGGCATATAATTGCAAGGCTTGGCGAATCGCCAGCAAGCCGGCTTCTGGCCGCTTTGGCGCAGCGTCCCATTTGGGCCCGCCGATGGCTGCTAGTAAGATCGCATCGGCGGCTTTGGCGCCATCGATCGTGGCTTGCGGCAAGGGTTCGCCGCAAGCGTCGATCGCCGCGCCGCCAAATGGATAAGCTGTCGTCTCATAATCGAAATCATATTTGGCGGCGGCGTGTTGCAAGACGGCCAGCGCACTCGCCATAATTTCAGGACCGATATAATCCCCCGCTAAGACTGCAATGTGGTGTGTCATGTGTTGCTCCTCTCTATTAACAAAAAAATTCGACTAGTCCTGGTCAAGTTGACCAAAGCTAGTCGAACAGAAGTTGTTGGCTAGCCACCGGTAACGTCGGTGACCAGCATGAAAAGTGGGCACCGACTATTTCAACACGCGGGTGCTCAACAACAAGGCTACAATAATGGCATTGACATGATCAAAATGATTAGCTTGTTTCATGATCGTAACCTCCTGTGAATTAAGTATGGTGTAATATTAACGCCTTCTCATTTTGCTGTCAACGGTTTTTCATAATTTATTCAGAAAAGGTCAAGCTCAGCTTGCCTAAGCCATCGACTTCACCGGTCAAACGATCCCCAGGCTTCAAGAAAATCGCCGGGTCATGGCCGACTCCAGTCCCCACTGGCGTCCCCATAAACAACAAGTCGCCTGGCTGCAGCGCGACGATCTGCGATAAGTAATGGATCAACGCTGCGGGATCAAAGATCATTTGCGCCAACGGGGCGTGTTGCATCACCACGTCATTCACCTTGGTGGTGATCGTCAACGCCTTGAGGTCAGCGATTTCATCTGGTGTGGTCAGCCATGGGCCGATCGGGGCGAAGTTTTCAAAGGACTTGCCTAAAGAAAACTGGGCCGGATCATTGGCCATTTGTACATCGCGATCAGATAAGTCTTCGCCGACCATATACCCGGCAATGTGGGCAGGCGCATCGGCAACGGCAATATTGCGCCCTCCTGTACCGATCAAAACGACCAGTTCGGTTTCCCAATCTGTGCGCGGGCCATGCATTTGCACGTTGGCCACTGGTCCGGTGATCGCACTGGCAAACTTGGTAAAGATCGATGGGGTCTTAGGAATGGCGAAGTGCAGTTCTTGAGAATGGGCCGCAAAATTCATCCCGATGGCAAACAACTGCCCCGGGTGGGTGATCGGCGCTTGCAGCTCACTGTCTTTAAACGCCTGCTCAACCCCTAATTGCCAAGCATCGCGCCCAGCTTGTTGAGCGGCTAACACATCCTCGAAGTTCGTGATGGCCTGACCAGTATGGTCGCCAGTCAAAACCAATGGTTGGTGGTGCAAACGGGCAATTTTCATCGTGAAGACTCCTTTTTATGATAGTAGCGAGCGACTTGTTCAACATAATGGTGCGCGGCATTGACTTGGCGCAGCAAATCGCGATCATGGGTGATGGTATTGCCGCTTTCACGCAAAAACGCATACTGCGAGAAATACGGCAGGTGGCGGTGTTGGGCGAGCTGGATCTCTTGTTGGCGATCATAATCGACTTTGCAAAAGGCCACCTCGATGCGGCCGGCATCGTCGATCGACAATCGCGCATAATGCGCCCGCTGATCGGCAAAAAAGCGCGGCCATAAGCTGTACGGCTGCCCCACAGCGCCTGGATTGATCACGAGTTGGCCGCTGCTAGTGGTGCGCATGACTTGCTGATGGGTGTGCCCATAAACGGCAATATCGACGTTTTTGGGCACTAACTCGTCGAAATTTTGCTGCGGCTGGGCGGGATACAAACTGTAGCCTTCGTCTTGATCTGGCAAGTTGTGCGTGGCTTGGATCCGCACCCCGTTGACGGTCATCAGCTGCTTCAACGGTGCTTGGGCAATTTTTTCCAGCATCCCTTTGGCGGCATGGTCGTTGAGATAAGCACTCAAGCGGGCCAGATAGATCGCCCCTGGATCATCAAGATCAAAATCTCCAGCCAGCATGGCCAAAACGGCATCTTCCCAATTGCCGCGCAGCCACACTTGCGGCTTGACGGCAAGCAGCTGCTGATAAAGCTCTCCGGCCCCTGGCCCTGGCAAAAACAAATCGCCTAAAAACCAGTATGCCGTCACATGGTGCGCCAAGGCATCTGCCAATACTGCCGTCAGTGCGCCGACATTACCATGGATATCTGCCAGCAACGCGATTTTTTGTTTCATGCGCTTCACCTCGTGCGTCCATTGTAACCGTCACACTTAAAATTTGCCATCTTCACCCCAGGCGCCTATGCTGGAGGTGGCAGCAGAGATAACTTAAGGAGGCGGTCTTTATGGCGGCAAAAACGATCCTCAATGTTTATTATGATGACACCCATCAACTCGCTTTAGACCTTTACCCCACTCGCGGACCAGCGCGTGCTGGGGTGATCGTGATCCATGGCGGCGGCTGGTTTCGCGGCGATAAACGCAAGGAAAGCGATTGGGCCAATCGCCTCAACGCCCGCGGCTTTTATGTGATCGCCCCAAATTATCGCGAAGGCGCCCAAGGCCACTACCCGGCGCCGTTGGCGGATATGGACAAGTTATGGGACTGGATCCACCGCCGCGACTTGCCATTCAACCGCCGGGCACTAGCCGTTGTTGGCGCCAGTGCCGGCGGCAACTTAGCCGTGGAAATGGCGTTAAAATATGGGATCCCCGGGGTCAGCTTATCCGGGATCTTAGACATCGCCGATTGGCTCGGCCAACACCGCGATGTCATCGCCAAACAAGGTGATACCAGCAACTTCGGTACTGCCGCTTCCAATACGATCAATCAATCCGGGGCCAACGATGCGTTTTATAAGTGGTTCATCACCAACTATTTACCTGACCCAGCAGATTATGTCGCAGCGACACCAGCCAAGCATGTCACTAGTACCAGTGGACCCATGTATCTGGCCAATTCACTCAATGAATTCGTCCCCACGAGCGGCGTCGCGGAGTTATCTGGCGCTTTAGGCCAAGCCGGGATCCCGCACAGCACCCGGATGCTGGCCGGCAGCCGGCATGGTGAAGGGTACCTTGATGATGTCTTTGCAGATACCACCGGCTTTTTGGAACACACATTAGGGCTAAAGTGAACACGGCCTTTGATGGCACCTTTACTGCCCGCCACGCAAATAGCGCGAACAATGCCGCCAACCGGCTTGTCCGCGCTATTTGTTTGGTTGCGTTAGACCCGCACTAAACTGCGGGTAGCTTCCACGATCCGCTTGGCAACTGTCGGGTTATCCATCGTATAAATATGGATCCCGTCAACGCCATGGACTAAGAGATCCACGATTTGGTCGATCGCATAGGCAATACCTGCATCGCGCATCGCAATCGGATTGTCGGCGTAACGGGCCATCATCGAGACGAATTTATCCGGCAGGCTGACCCCGCCCATTTTCGCCATACGCTGGATCTGGCGTTGATTCAAGACTGGCATGATCCCGGCTTCGATCGGGACATTGATGCCTGCTTGGCGACAATTTTTCGTAAAATCATAAAAAACTTGATTGTCGAAAAACAACTGCGAGATCAATTGGGTCGCGCCGGCATCGACTTTCAACTTGAGATGTGCAATGTCATCTGCCGTATTTTTTGATTCAGGGTGGCACTCAGGATAGCAAGCGCCGATCACATTGAAATCCCCATACTGACAAATGTGGCGCACCAAGTCATTGGCATGCGGAAAATCATTGCTGACGCGGCCATCTTTGGGGATATCGCCGCGCAGCGCCAAAATATTTTCGATCCCATGAGTGGCAAATTGGTCAAGCAACTCATCGACTTGGGCGCCAGTCAGTTGCGCCGCAGGCAAATGCGCTACGGGTTCGATCCCATATTCGCTTTTGATCAAACTGGCGATTTCTAACGTTCCTGCTTGGCGTTTGGTGCCGCCAGCGCCAAACGTCACCGATACGAAGTCCGGGTCAAGTTGACTCAACGCATCCATGGTGCCATAGATCCGCGTAAAGTCGATCGAAGGTGATTTGCGCCTGGGAGGAAACACCTCAAAGGAAATCACCTGATGGGCTTTAAACAGTTGGTTGACTTTCATGCAATTCCTCCCGCACCTGTTGCACTGCGGTCACCATGTTCTTCAAGCTGGCAACCGTTTCCGGCTCTTCACGTGTCTTCAAGCCGCAATCCGGGTTGATCCAGACATTTTGCAACGGGATGCGCGCTAAGATCTTATGGATGATCGCGACGATTTCGTCAACGGATGGGACACGTGGTGAATGGATATCGTAAACGCCAGGGCCCACATGCGTTTCAAAATGCGTATCATGCAAGACATCCAGCAAGGTCAGATCCGCCCGTGCCGCTTCAAATGAGATCACATCAGCATCCAAGGCATCGATGGCTTTGATGATGTCTTGAAACTCGGAATAGCACATATGCGTATGGATCTGCGTCGTTGGCTTGACGGCTGCAGCGGTCAAGCGAAAGGCCGGCACAGCCCAGTCAAGGTATTTGGTATACCAGTCCTTTTTGCGCAGCGGCAGATTTTCACGCAAAGCCGGCTCGTCGATTTGAATGATCTTGATGCCATTTTTTTCAAGATCCAGCACTTCATCTTGTAATGCCAAGGCGATTTGTTCCGTCGACAACTTGGCAGACACATCTGCTCGTGGGAAAGACCAGTTCAAGATCGTCACCGGCCCTGTCAGCATCCCCTTGACCAGCTTATCCGTTTGGCTTTGCGCATAAACCGTTTCGGCTACGGTGATCGGATGAGTCCGGGCGACATCGCCCCAAATGATCGGCGGCTTCACGCCGCGCGTCCCGTAAGATTGGACCCAGCCGTTTTCGGTAAAGCGGAAGCCTTCCAGGTTTTCACCAAAGTATTCGACCATGTCATTGCGTTCGAATTCCCCATGCACTAACACGTCCAACCCGAGGTCTGTTTGGATCTTCAACCAGCGGCGCGTTTCAGCATGGTTGAATTCAGTATATTGCGCTTCGGTGATCTCGCCTTTGCGCAACTGAGCGCGGTTTTTTCGCACCGCTGCAGTTTGAGGGAAAGAGCCGATCGTCGTCGTCGGCAGATCCGGTAAGTGCAGCGCTTCTGCTTGCAATTGCAGCCGCGTTTGCCGATCAGGCTGGCGGGTATAGTCGGCCGGCTTAAGGGCGGCGATCTTCGCGTTTAACGCCGCATTTTCTTCATACCGCGGGGTGGCAAACAGCGCTTGATTAGCTTGATAAGCAGCATGTTTGGTGCCGGTCGTCCGGATCGCGTCTAAATCAGCCAACTCTTGCAGCTTTTCTTCAGCAAAGGCCAAATATTGCAGTTCATTGGCGGGGATCTTAGTTTCGTTGCGGGTCGTGTAAGGCACATGCAACAGGCTCGTTGACGTGGACAACACGGCATTATCAGGCAATTTAGCCAATAAGTCTAAAGTCGCTTGATAATTGGTCCGCCAAATATTTTTCCCGTTGATCACGCCGGCAAACAGCGTCTTATCTGCGGGGAACGGGTGTTTAGCCAAGACGGCTAAATTCTCTTGGCCTTCGATAAAGTCCAGCCCTAACCCATCAAAATCTAATGCCGTCAAGGTGTCAAAGCTGTCGCGAACATCACCAAAATACGTTTGCGCTAACACAGACAAGTGGCCTTTAGCTGCCAAGATCGGCGTATACAATTGCTTGAACAGCGCCAAATCGGCATCGGTTTGGTCATAAACCAAGGCCGGTTCGTCGAGTTGCACCCATTTGGCCCCTAACGCAGCCAGCTTCGCCAAGATCTCGGTGTAAGCTTGGATCAAAGCAGCCACAAAATCAGCCGGTTTGCGGCCATCCAAGAAGCGGCTCAAGCGCAACAAGGTGTATGGACCGACTAAGGTTGGCCGGGCGTTGATCCCTTGCGCTTGGGCTTCTTGGAACTGGTCAAATAATTGCCAATCGCCGACTTTGATCTGCGTATCCGCATCAAATTCCGGCGTCAGGTAATGATAGTTGGTATTGAACCACTTCTTCATCGGCAAGGCTTTAACATCTCCGGTGTCGCCTTGATAGCCGCGCGCCAAGGCAAAATATTCTGCCAAGTCATCTAAGTGCAAGTCGCGATACCGCTTTGGCACGATGTTCAATAACTTGGCAGTATCCAAGGTCGTATCAAAAAAGCTGAAATCGCCAGTCGGGATCTGATCGATCCCTGCTGCTGCGATCGT
This sequence comes from Lacticaseibacillus baoqingensis, assembly GCF_003946165.1. Taxonomy (GTDB): domain Bacteria; phylum Bacillota; class Bacilli; order Lactobacillales; family Lactobacillaceae; genus Lacticaseibacillus; species Lacticaseibacillus baoqingensis. Next base: position 43,977 of record NZ_RHOI01000020.1, read on the forward strand.
TTGCCAATTTTTAGCGCGCAGCTGCCGAGCAGTTTCTTGCAGTTCTTCTGCTGTTAGCAAGTGCTTAAAATATTTCTGAGTCGCAAACTTCAATTCACGATGTTCACCGATACGGGGATACCCAATAATTGTTTTTGTCATGATAATCTCCTCCTTGATCAAAAGAAAAAGCCGTCCTTAACGCGATCGCGTCAAGGACGGCTGAGCCGTGGTACCACCTTGGTTTGCACCAGGCTTGTGCCTGAGTGCCTCAATAGGTCCAAAAAGACCGTAACGCTGTAATGGGCGTACCCATGTCAGCTTCACCACAGCTCAGCCAACAGCGCAAACCAAGACCATCTTCACACGTTGCGCCTTGTCGTCTCGCACCAATGACAACTCTCTGAGAAGGAAGCAGATCGTGTTACTCATCTTTTAATCGCTTTTTTATATTGGACTCATCATAACGACATTGGCATAACATGTCAACTAAAATTGCATATTTTTATCGGCATATCTTTAAGATTTTCTCGATCGGTGGGCTTAGCCTGCAGTTTTGGGTATGCTAAAGGTATTGCAAATGTGAAAGGAGTCACGATGCGCCGTTTTTGCTGCTTGGTCTTTTTGCTCGTCATCAGTTGGGTCACCGTCCCGCAAACTGCCGTGCACGCCACGACTCAACCCGTCACCGTTTATCTGCATGGCCATAATGGCAATCGTCATTCGATGCTGGCCTTAATGGCCGCTGCAAAACGGCAAAAACAAGCCACACCAGCGTTAGTGATGACCGTCAGCGCCGCTGGCCAAGTCACCTGTTATGGTCAGCTGACCGCCCATACCCCGCGGCCGCTGGTGCAAGTGGTGTTTTTGGATCGTCATGAGTTGGATTATCACCGCTTGCGGCGGTGGCTTTACAATGTGCTGGCGACCCTCAACAGCCGCTACGGTGTGCGCCAAGTCAACTTGGTCGCTCATTCACTCGGCAACACCGCCGTATTGTTTTACTTATTGCGCTGGGGCAACGACGCCCACCTGCCGCAAGTGGCCAAGTGGGTCAGCATTGCCGGCAACTTTGATGGGATCGCCGGCATGCATCTGCAACCGCAACACAATCACCTCAATGCCAACGGCCGCCCCCACTTGCTGGCGCCAGCCTTCCGCCAAGCCATGCTTTGGCGTGATCGCTTCCCAGCAGTCGCCATCTTAAATATCTATGGCAATTTAGCCGATGGGTCGGCTTCTGATGGCCGTATCTTAAACGCCTCATCGCGCGCGTTAGGGTTTCTTGTGGCTGGCCGTGCCGCCAGTTATACCGAGCGCCGCTTCAGCGGACCAGCAGCACAACACAGCCGCTTGCGTGAAAATCCGCAAGTGGCCACTGCGGCCAATGACTTTCTTTGGCCAGCCAGTGTTCGTTCAAACTGATACCGGTATCCACCGGCAGCTAAAAAGGTGCGCATAAACGCACCTTTTTTGGTTTGCCCTGATAACTGTTTTTACTGTGCGGTAAACGCTTGTTGCAGCGCGGCAAAATTCAACGCTGCCGTAGTGGGCACGACCACGTCTGCAGCTGCCAATACGGTTGCATCGCCGATCCCCACGGCAAATTGATGCGCGGCTTTGATCGCCGCGACGCCTGCGCTGGCATCTTCAAAACTCATCACTTCATCTGCAGCCAAATGCAGCGTCTCAGCCGCCTTGATGAAGATCTCAGGATCAGGCTTGCCGTGCTGCAAACTGTCTGGATCCACGATCCCGGCAAAACGGTCCATCAATCCTAATTGCGTCAAGATCGTAGGCGCGTTTTTAGAGGCGCTGGCGATCGCCAATTGTAACCCGGCTGCTCGCGCCGCATCTAATAACGGCACGATCCCTGGCAAGATATCCGCCGGGGTCATTTGCTTGATCAGCGCTTGATAATGGGTGTTTTTAGACGCGGCCAGCGCTTGTTTTTGGGCTAAGGTGTAGTGCGTTTGCTGCCGGCCATAAGCTAAGATCAAATCCAGCGAATCCATGCGGGAACGCCCGCGCAAGGCATCGTTTGCCGCTGGCGGCAAGGTGATACCGATGCTTTTGGCTAAGTCGTTCCATGCTTGTAAGTGATACGCGGCGGAATCGGTCAAAACCCCGTCAAGATCAAAAATCAAACCTTTTAACATATTGGTCCCCCTATTTTGTCACGACTGCCCCAGCATAAGCCCCTAACGTCAGCTGGTGCGCACTGTGCTTGACGTCACCGGCAGCCAAAATTACCTGCTTGCCTGTCACGCTTAACGTCACTGGTGCTGCGCCTAAGTTGACCGCCACCAGCGCCTTTTGGGCCTTGAGTGTCCGCGAATATAAATAGACCATGGCCGGGGATTTTAACAAGCGTTCTTTGCCAGTGGTGAACAGTGGCGTTTGTTTCAATTGCAAGAGCTGCCGATAAAATGCCAACACACTGTCGGCAGCGCCGGTTTGTTGCGCCACACTGGTTGCGGCTGGGTGTTGACCTTGCAGCCACGGTGTTTGTTGACTAAAGCCATGATGGACAGACTCATCCCAAGGCATCGGCCCGCGCGCCGCAAACTTATGCGTCGCATTGACCATCGCCAGCGCTTCGGCTTCAGAATATCCCACTGCTTGGGCTTGATCCAAAAAGGCGGCCACACTCGGGTCAGCGGCATAAGCTGCAGCCGGCAGGTCCAGGTTTTGCAGGCCTAATTCTTCACCGTAATACAATAACGGCGTGCCGCGTTGTAAATACATCAACATCGCTAAACTCTTGCTGGCGGTTGGGTCATGGTGGCCGTAGCGCGTGGCCACCCGCGCCATATCATGGTTGTTCCAATATAAAACCGGCAGCGTCTTGCCTAAGCCCTGCTGCCATTGCACCTGGGTTTGTTTAAAGGCCAACGGCGCGATCGGTTTAGGCTGATAAAGCGCTGGCAAGCGTGAGTCTAAGGCCTGCTCATCATCGGCAAACATGCGAAACGAGATCACGCTGTCTAATAACCCGCTGGCTGGATCCGTATAGGCTGCCGCTTGTGCCACATCGGCGCTGGCTGCTTCGCCGAGCAAAAACGTCTCTGGATAATCCGACTTGATGCGGCTGACCAGCGGCCGCAACCACTGCTTGACCGCCGGCAGGTTGGCAATGAACGGCTCAGCCAATACCGGTTGGTCATCCGAGGCAGGAAAATCCTGGCCTAAGTCTGCTTTGGCCACGTGAATGAACGCATCTAACCGCAAGCCGTCGATGCCTTTGTCCAACCAAAACGCGGCCACATCCCCCATGGCGTAGCGCAAATTCGGATTGCGCCAGTTCAGATCAGGCATTTTGTCGTCAAACAGATGCAGGTAAGATTGCCCGCTGGCATCTGGGGCTACTGTCCACGCCGAACCGCCAAAAAAACTGCCCCAATTATTGGGCCGTTGTCCCTTTTCGCCAGCGAAAATATAATAATCACGGTACAAACTGTCGCGTGATTGCAGCGCATCTTGAAACCAAGGATGCTGATCGGACGTGTGGTTCAAGACAAAATCCAACAGCACGCGGATCCCGGCGGCGTGTAAGTCAGCGATCAAGCGTGTCATATCGGCCATCGTGCCCATTGACGGATCGATCGCGTAATAATTCGCGACATCATAGCCATTATCCACTTGTGGCGATACAAACACCGGATTCAGCCACACCGTATTGATCCCAAGGGCTTGCAAATAAGGGACTTGCTGCCTGATCCCTTCCAAGTCGCCGATCCCATCACCGTTGCTGTCATTAAATGACTTTGGGTAGATCTGATAGATGATCGCCTTTTCATACCATGCCATCGCGTCTTCCTCCTTCACCTAAGCGTAAGCGGTTACGCGGCGTTGAGCAAGGAATCTCACTCGTGTTATCGGTAACAGAATCCCCGTTTGATCAAGTGGCGGCCGCACCAAAAAAGCCCGAGCAGCGCTCGGACTTTAGGTCATGTTTGAGGCGCGCCGCCACGCATCGTGTGGCGCATGATCAATTCAGGGGTCACCAATAATTCGCCTTGCGGCGCGCCTGACTGCTGGATCTTTTGCAGCAGCATTTGCGCGACCAATTCCCCCAAACGCGTCACTGGTTGTTTGACGGTACTCAGTTTGGGGTTGGAAACTTGGTCTAAAAACACCCCATCAAAGCCGACCACGCCGTAATCTGCCGGCAAATCGCCGCCACAATGCTGGATCGCCCGCACCACACCGAGTGCCAGCCGGTCTGATGCACAAATAAACGCGGTATTCGGCGGAAACTGCGACCAGTGCGCTGTGATAAATTGTTCCGAAGCATGGCTGTGATTGCCCATGCGGTGGATCTGCGGCATGAATTGAGCTTGCTGCAAGGTGTTGATATAACCTGCTTCTCGCGAATATTCAAACGGCTCTTTCACATCGATGCCGATAAACACGATATTGGCGTAATTTTGGGCCAATGCGGCTTGCGTTGCCATTTGTGTGCCCAGCTTATTGTCCGTATCGACATAATCATAGCCGTTGCGGTTTTCACCAAACAACACCACCGGCTTTTCGAGGCGATCGATCCATTCATAATCGCTGCCGCGCGCACCGGTGATGATATAACCGTCAGCATAATCCAAGTCAAAGTTGCGATTGGTGATCAGCTGCATGGCGTATTGCTTCTCATCTAATCCTTTGGCGATGCCAAACAACAAGGTCATATAGTAAGGTTCTGTGGTATCGATGTCTTCGAGGATGAAAAACTTGATCACCTGCGTGCGGTTGTTCGCCAAGGCCTTCGCCGCCACGTTAGGCCGATAGTTCAGCTCTTTCATCGCCGAAAACACGAGCTGTTTTAATTCATCGGTCACCTGTTCCGGGTGGTTGATCACCCGCGAGACCGTCATCTTCGAAACATTGGCTTTTTTTGCCACATCGGATAACGTGATCATCGCTATTCCTCCTCGTATAGTAAAAGTTGTATCAAGTTCAAAGTTGTTCAGTCGACTTGAGCGTTGCGTGATATCCTCTAGT
>NZ_RHOI01000021.1 GCF_003946165.1 Lacticaseibacillus baoqingensis
GAAGACATACTGCGACACCAGCTGGCAGCCCAATGCAAACTGGCGCATCGTTTCTTGTAACAACAGCGCATCCTCTGAAGTAAGTGTGATGCGCAGCTTTAGGGTGACGGCTTGTTTCATGGCTATCCCTCCACAGAAATTATAACAAACATACGTTCTCGTGCAAAGATGCTAAATCAAGAAAGGAGAAGCAGGTACAGGACAGCATTCCTCCCCTAATTAAAATCAGGTGTTTCCTGCTAAAACACTATCATGAACCAGAAATTGCCGGCCCGTTGCCTTCAGACCCACCAGAATCTGATGTCGATATCCTCCTAACCGAGTTTATCAATAACGCAGAAGTTTACATGGCGAATCCGGATATTCCCGTTGGGGCGATTTTATCTGGAGAAGAAGCGGATCTCTTTGCGGATGATCTTGGTACCAAGATCATCCAGAAGACTGGCCGGATGAATGAGCAGTGCTTGATCAGCCAGTGACACTTTTTCCATGTTGCAAAATTGTCTCTGCGATAAAAACAGCAAAGCTTTTTTACTGCTGATCAAAAGCATACGACAAAGGCCCTTCCCAACAAAATTCAATGTTGGCAAGGGCCTTTTTTAGCCGAACCAATAGTGCTGCTCACAACCTGGGGCTCGCCCAGTCTATGGATTCAACATAGTCAGCTCACGCGACGGGCCACGGGGCTGGCAGCTGTGGTCCCAACCCGCGATGGGCCAGGATCCAGTCATCCCCGTTCCACATTTCAGTTTCCTGGCGATCAGTGTCAAAATCCCAAAGGTTCTGTCGTTCGAACTCGATGATCTGGCCAGTCGGACCGAATCCGACCCACTCATAGCTGCCTGCGACGACAGTGTTCATATATTTGGCCCACTCGACCGGCACTGTCACCGTCTGCCCTGCCGCGTTTACATAAGTTCGCGTCAGCCCCGTCAAAAGGCGCAACGGGGACAACTGTTTCCGATATTGCGGCGCCACTTGCTGCCAGATGCGCTCTGCTGCGGCAAAGGCCTCCTTTTCCTTGGGCAGCGGCCCGCTCAAGGGTGACGTTAACGCGTTGTAGGAAATCAACGCATCGTCTTCGCCGGATATCACGGTCACATGTTCGCGATTCAAGGCTTCTTGCGGCAATTCGGCCGGTTGATAACGACGTAAATGCACTGGTTGGCCATTGCGAAAAACGCGCTTGTCAACTACAAGTTGATAGCCTGTTGGTATGGTCAGATCCGGGTAGTGATGCTGATTGATCACTAATTCTGGCATTTGTTTCACTTCCTTGCTGATTGGTTCTGATTAAGGGGTATCCAACTGTGCGATTTGGTGCAACACCGCCATAAAGTCAGGCTGAGACCCCTGACCAGCCGCGGTCGCCAGACACTCATGCAAGACTGCTTCTTGCTGATCCAAGGCAGCTTTGACTTGGGGATACAACGCTGCACCTGCTGCCGTCAAAAACAGCTCATACCGCCGGCCATCAGTACGCGACTGCTGCTTAACCACGAGGCCTAAAGCGACCAGCCGTGAAATTTCCCGATTCACATTGCTTTGATGTCGCGTATCTGCTTGGACGAGTTGATCTTGTGTGACGCCTGGATTATCGTGCAATTTCAGCACAAAAAAGTACTGACTGCTGCTGACCCCAAGCGGCTTTAATCGGCGATCCAGCATGCGCAGCGCGGTGTTTGAAGCGAGGTGCAATTGCTTGATGATGGTTTGATCGTTTTGATCTGGAATCATGGCGGCCTCCTCAAGATCAGAGCAAGTTAAACACGGTTTCAGCCGTGCCATGCGCGATCGCTTCACGCTGGGCATCAGTGAGGTCCGCTTGTTCCAAGAATTGACGCGTCTGCTCGCCAGCTTGAACATACGGAAAGTCCTCTGACCACATGATGTGATCAGCGCCCATTTCCTTGAGCACCAGCTGCATCTGCGGAGCAGTGTACATCCCCGATGGTGACAAGTAGACTTGGCGCTTGTAATAGTCTGAGTACTTCAGGGGCAAGTCCGAGATCATCCCGCCAAAGCCGTCAATGCGTTCCAAGAACATCGGCATGAATTCGCCCCAGTGCCCGGAGGCAATTTTAACATGCGGGTATTTTTCAAACACGCCAGCCGTCAGCAGCCGCAGCATTTGAATGCCTTGTTCCATGTGCCAACCCCACATCGCACCAGCCATCATAGTCGCGCTAAGCGCGTTGTAGGCCTTGCTGTCATACAGCATGGCTTTTTGGTCGTTGGTGATCACGCCAGGGTGTAGGTACAACGTGGTGCCCAGCCGGTCTGCCGCAGCAAAAATCGGTTCAAAGCGCGGGTCGTCCAAGAACTGGCCGTTGACGCTGCCGGAGATGATCCCGCCTTTCAAGCCAAGTTTGGTCACGGCATACTCGAGTGTTTGTGCCGCCTGGTCAGGCGTGTTCACCGGCAAGGTCGCCAGCCCGGCAAAGCGCGTTGGGTACTGACTAATGTTTTCCGCCAGCGTTTCGTTTTGGGCGTGCGCCCCATCAACGGCGTACTGATCAGGCAGGACTTGCGCCGAGTTGCCTGCGTCGGAAATCACTTGCATGTCGATGCCGTGCTGGTCCATATAAGCGACCTTCTTAGCAAAATCGACCAGGTCCGGCCGCAACTGATCCTGGCGCGGATTATTGTTCTTCACTTCAGAGTACTGCTTGAATTCCTTGATATTTTGGTCGGTATCGTAATGCTCTTCAACGGTAATAAGTTTCATTGATAATTGCTCCTGTCATTTGAGTTCACCACACGGCCTTAATTTGCATGCGACCGCATAGATTGGGGTAAAAAACATCGGGCTAATTGGCCAGCCCGACTGCCTTCATGCTGAAGTCCCACAGCTCTTTTTGAGCCTGTTCATCATAAGACAGCTTCGACGAATCAACAGGCCGGTCGCTGCGCCGGTCAAAATACTGAACCGGGCCAGCGGCGAACTGCGCGGCCGTCATCAAATCAGTGATCATTTTGGCGGAATCTTTGGCGGTGCCGATCAAGTTGGCAAAACGCGCCTTCATTGCCGGGGTGAAACGAGATTTATCCTTGGAAAGGCCGGTTTCGACCATCAATCCGGGATTGACCGTATTCACCGCAATACCCCGCCCGGCAGCATTTAACTGCCGCTTGAGCGCATAGGCGAACATGATCATGCAGAGTTTAGAAAAGGAATAACTCAGCGGGTCGATCGCAGCATCACGGCCGACATATGCCAATGCCTCTGCCCCAGGCCAGGCCACACCGGCTAACGGCGCGTCGTGGCGCTCGCTGGTGACCGTCACAATACGCCCATCATCTGTCATCAGTGGCAAGAGCAGCTGCGTGAGCAGAAAATGGCCGAGGTAATTCGTCTCAAAAATATTATTGAACCCATCGGCAGTTGTAGCCACCGTACGGCCAGCAATCCCAGCGTTGCAAATCAACCCAGCCAGCGGCAAGCCCAACTGTTTGAACGCCGCCACAAAGCTGCGAACACTGGCTAGCGAAGAGGTGTCCAGCGCTAGACACACAAGCTGCGCCGCTGGTACGGCCTGCAAGATCTCATCGCGCGCCGCATTGGCTTTCGTCAGATTGCGGCAAGCCATGATCACTTGATAATCAGACGGCAGCGCAACCAGCTGCTTCGTCGTTTCAAACCCAAGACCGGAGTTAGCCCCAGTCACGATAACGGTTTTTGTCATTGATAAGTCTGCTATATAAAATGTGGAAGAATGTCTAATGACACTAGTAAAGGATTATATTTTTCCTTTCATAGTTGTACATTCATTATTTTATTCGGTCCCGTTAACACCAGTATGCTTACGTCGGTAGTCACCTTGCAACATTGACTGGCTCTTGAACCTTTAGGACATAGCCTGCCCCTGAGCATATTGAATCAAGTTCTGTACGGCATTCTCGTCACGCTCAAGTTGAGCACCACAGCCGTAACAATGAAACTCGTGATGTTTCGTGCCGTGAAGGACATTACCAGCTAAGGTCAGTTTATCGTCGCCGGTTTTCACTAACCCACAACGACTGCACCGCTGTGTGCTAGGGTAGAACCGATCAACTATAATCAGCTGGCGGCCGTACCATTGCGCCTTGTCCTTCATCAGCATTCTGAAACGTCCAAACAACGAGCGATGTAAATTCTTCGCCAATTGCTTGTTCATCTGCATGTGCTTGACGTCCAAGTCCTCAATGGTAAGCGTGCCATTGGTTTTCACCAACATCGTCGTAAACTTCTGCAAGAGGTCGTTTTGAATCCGTGTCACTTTCTGATAGGTCCGCTGCAACTTGGTTTTCGTTGCGCGATAGTTGTTAGAACGAAAGTGTTTGGGATTCGCTAGACGTTTGCGGGCGAGTCGCCGTTGGTACAAGGACACGCGGTTGTACAAACTGACCAATTGCTCGGTCAATACGCGGACTGCAGAAATTGCCTCACCATCGTTATAAACGTATTTGCCAACATTGGCATCAACGCCACATACGTGTTGGCTTGCCGGCAACAGCTCAGGCTGACTGACATCGATACTTAGGCAAACATAATAGCCATCAGCTTCTTTGACAACAGTGGCAAGTTTAACACTCCCTGGCCAGCGTAGTTTCTCAGCCAAGCGGATATCGTACCATCGATCACGATAGCCATGCGGTTTATCCAACCGCAGCTTACCATTAACAATGGTTGCCCGATCAGTTTTAAAACTGCAGCGACTGCGCCTCTTCGACTTAAATCGTGGCTTACGATGGTCTGGCATCTCAGGGTTAAAGAAATTCGCCCAGGCATGCGCTAGGTCATTTACTGCCAATTGCAAGATCCGTGCTGAACGACTGTATTGCCAGTCTGCTTTGTTGTTAACTAACTCATTGCGGACTTGACGTTCGTTAGGCCGCGCCGTCTTATCTGCCAAAACGACTGACGCGTCATACAGCTCATTCCACGTGGCAAGCGCCAGATTGTAACAATAGCGGCGATAATCGCATGCTTGAGCCAATACGCGGCGCATCGTCGCGTTCGGGTAGCACCGGATCTTGTGCGTTCTCAACATGTTTTCACCTCCAACTTGCTTATAGATATCATAGCAAATTAAGATAAGGAGACCCTGTCGAGACATGATGAAAACCGTCATCATCTGTCCATGCATCAGTCAGCGATTTTTCACGAGTTTATCATTTCGCAGCACTTGGTCATCCTGCCTTCCACTTGATTACCGCAGAACGACTAATTACTACAAATTAACACAGTATTCTACGTTATTGATTACTGTTAATAACCTCCTTTGACTGCGCTGATCAGTCGCGCAAACGCCCCTTGAGTCGGGATGCCCAACGGTTGCGGGGCTGTGATTGATCAGCGGTGCGCACCCGCCTTTTCGAACTGAAACAGTGTACCACATTTTATATGCGTATGCATACTTTTCCTCAGATTACTTTGGCTCACGCGCTTTTGGCTCTGCAGCTCTATGAGGAAAAGACCCCGAGCAGCCCAAACCTGCGAATGCTCAGGGCAAAAGCCGTGAAAATGCCTGCCCGGCTTGGACGCTTTAAGTAAAAAACCAGGCACTGGCGGCCGCATAAACTTTTACGACCGTTTCAGGCTTGTCATCACCTGGCAACTCGGCACTGCTTTTGGGACCCAGTGCGGGCCAATACATCGCACCAACCTCGTGTTAAGAAGCCAGCTCTTGCAGTCGAGCTTGGAGGACTGGCCTGAGGCCATCGGGACTAGTTCATTCGTGACAAAAAAATTCATCGCGCGGCGGCGATGAATTTTTTTGTGCGTCCTCACTGAATAAGCCACTGGTCAATTAACACTTCATACTCCCCCAGCAGCTGTTCTTGCTCAACAAATCCGGCATTGACTCGCAATGTTTGCAGCTCCGCTTGATAAACACTCGCCGTCAACTTGACTGCACGAAAGCGGCTGGCAGGGGTACTTTGCTTATAAAGCACTACCCAGTCACGGACGTTATCTGGAGTCTGAATCGCCGTTACCACAGCCGCTGACGTATGCTGCAACAAGCCTAGAAAATGATCAGCCATTTGCAGCCCCCGACTGTCCAGGTCTCCCAGGTAAGTCAGCGCTACCCCACGAGCTTCGAGTTGTTGGATGATGGCTACATAGGCACTGGTGAACCCGTTGCCAGCCTGCAAGATCAGCGGCCAGTCAGGATGCAATTCATGGAGTAAAATAAACGTCCCGTTGTTTTCGATGACCACTGCACGCTGCGTTAATAGCGGCGCTTGCAGCATCGCATTGATCTGCCAAGGATTGATCGTGATCGGCTGTGGCAGATCCGTTTGAAAAATGTTTGCGATGGTGATGGTCGACCCGATCAGCTGTGCGGTGACCTCGTTAAGGGCCTTTGACCCCAGCGCGTGCAGCAATACCCAGCGATAATAAGCAAATAGCGGCGGATCAACGGTTGAATCGCTCAGCGCATGTGCGGTCAAGCCCAAGTCTACGGCCTGTTGACTGCGCGGCGGCAATGGCTGCCCACTGGCAATTTGCTCAAATAACGGCGTCAGCAGCGCCGCATTCGCCGGCGCCTGACGTCCAGTTGCTTGCGAATATTGTGCTTGATAATCAATCATTCGGCACCGCCTTTTGCCAAACCACTGCCGGGGTCACTTGGTTTTCATGAAGTGACCCCGGGACATACTTTGAGCTCAGAAAAGAAGCAGTCAACTTGAGTTTCCAGTCAAAGACCCTCATCAACGATATTTATAGTTGATGAGGGTCTTTTGTTAGAGCTGACGGGCTAACGAGCGGGACCCAAATCGAGGCTGATTGGGATAGTCGCGTATTTTGGACTATCTAAGGCCGGGATATCGACACCTTTAGCCCCTATTTAGGCGCCCGTTGTGCCCAGTATTGGAAGTACCCTTGCTTTATGCTAACTGAATGCCGTTAAATCAACGGTTCCTACGATCACATACGTGTTAAATAATACTGTTAGGAAACTATGGGAGCGAATTGGGGACTACGCGGAGGCGATACATATCTTAAGCAAGATCGCGGATAAACAACGGTTTTCCCAACAAACAATCTTAATGGTGTGATCTGTACTACCAAAAAATGAATCCTTTGGCCGGTTTGTTGATTATCGTCAGATATAGACCTTGTCTCTCTGCTTCTGATCATACGACAAAACACAAAAACGGCTTCCCATAAAAAAGAGCAGTGTGTCACCATGCAAACAGATCGTGAATTTAGACAATAGGTTTTGCTGAACTTGGGCGGCCATCACTTAGCTAGGCAACGACAGGACGCCACTAATGAGCCTATCTCGCAAACAGCGACTTTTCGACCATACGTGAGTGGCTTAGAGAGCTTGGAGGTACGTCGATTAATTGGTTGTAAGGTTCTAACGTCTGAGACACTGACAGCACTCGGCACAAGAAATCAAAAAAACGTCTTACACGCTCAAGCATCTTCATTTTCCAAATATTGCCAAAGCTTGGAACCAATCTTCGCCAGCAGTGCAAGTTCCTCTGGGGTAAATAAAGCCACAATTTGCTGATTTGCGGACTCATTTTGCGCTTGAATCAAGCTTGCAACTTCATGTCCTTGTGATGTCAATTCAACCTTATATTTAAATTCCAGCTCGCCTTGTGAACGTTTCTGAACATATTTTTTATCAATAAGCTTAGAAATTGCTCGAGAGGTATTGGCCTTGTCAAAGCCCAGAAAATCCGACAGCTCCTTTAACGTCATACCTTCATTGTGCTCCAGCAGTGCCATCAAATAAAGCAGATGTAGCTTACTCAGTCCGTACTGCTTCAGCAACACCTCATTGGCACTATCCAATCTTTTTTTGAGCTTATTGATCATCACCGGGAGCATGATCGCACTCATCTCAGCCATACTATCGTCTCCTTACAGCGGCAGGTCCTTCTTCAGAAACCGCATAATCCCTACCACATATAGTACCAGACCAACGCCAAGCAATGTCGCCGTATCCGCGATAATGTTGTTCCCAGCAATGATATCGGTGGGATTAAACAACGTGTTGAGGGTAAAGTACTTGAAGATCTCGAAGTCGCTGCCAAAACCGGCAATGACATTGAACAGAAAGAAGACCACCGGTATGCCCACGCAAATTGTCAGCGCACTGCCAGTCTTATTGAACCAGCAAGAGGCAAAAAACGAGATTCCGCTAATGGCAAACATGAAACAAAACATGACCCCATTGATGGCCCAAAACGCCCCGTAATCTAGCTTACCTGGCGATATGATGGCATTTGCGGCGCTGCCGACAAGACTCAGCACCAGGATCATCGCTAATAGCGAGGCTACGTAGAAGACGACCTTCGTTAAAATGACTTCCCGGCGGTTCACCGGCGTGTTGAGCGTGTAACTCAAATCGCCGCGATCAACCTCCGTCACTACCAGCCGGATCCCCGTAGCGATCGCGTACACCAGGATCAGCATGAGTCCCATGATGTCGTAAAAAGCACCGGCATAAATCGTGATCAGATCAGTCCCGCCAGGACTACCAGGGAGGTTGAGACTCGGGTTGACCTTCGCCAAATAGGCGACCATACAGGCGAAAAAGCAGACGATCACAGTCATTAGCAGCCATAGCGGATAATTCTTTCTAACGCTCTGCTTGAAAATTGCGATGTTAAACATTGGCGTGATCCTCCGATCCGTAATACTGCATGAAGTGCTGCTCAAGGCTGTACTTAATCTCTGTCAAGGCAAGCACATGCAGTGAGGCCAACGCCTGTAGCAATTGGTTAAGCTGTGAATCCGCCAGCTTGATCCGAACCGTGGTTGGGGCATGGTCAACCAGCTGCACGTCAAATGGTCCTGCAGCCAGCCTGGTTGCATCGTCAACGCTGGCAAACTTGATTTCAAAGGTTTTCCGCTTGGCATGTTTGATTTCATCCATCACGACGGTATCCACGATCTGTCCCTGCCTGATGATGGCAACGCGGTCACACGTCTTCTCGATTTCCTCAAACATGTGGCTAGACATGAAAATGCTCTTTCCGCGGGCCTTCTCGCTGTTGATCAACGCGATGAAGCGCGACTGCATCAGCGGGTCCAGCCCGCTGGTCGGTTCATCTAAAATAATGATCTCAGGGTCATGCATAAACGCTGTCACTAAGGCGATCTTCTGTTTCATGCCTTTGCTCATCCGCTTCAGCTCGCCTCTGGCATCGATCTCAAACATGGCGATCAACTCCCTGGCACGATCCAGCGATTGCATTTGCCGCAGCGCAGAGATCTGTTCCAAAAACTCGTAGCCGGTCAAATGCTCTGGAAAGGCAATCTCACCAGGCACGTAACCGATGTGACGCTGGATCTCCTTAGGCTGGGTCCAACAATCCAGCCCCAAAATTGAACAGCTCCCCGTCTGCGGCTTAGAAAAACCCAGCAGGTGCCGAATCACCGTGGTCTTACCGGCCCCGTTTGGTCCTAGAAAGCCAAATACCTCGCCTTGCCTAGTCTCAAACGACAGATCAAAGACGCCTCGATGTTCACCGTAGTCTTTCGTCAAATGACTCACGCTGATGATGGGCTTCATTTCATGCCCCCTAACGCCATAGGCAAAATGATCAGGGCCAGCACGACCACGCCAATGACGATCTCGATGATCAGCCGCTTCTTACCGCCTGGCTGCTTAGCGCCACGCTTCTCTTCTTTATCAAACTTCATCGTATTTCTCCCTTGCACGAATTGTGTTGAGCACTCAACAGAAATGAGTATATCGTTATTGTGTTGAGTAGTCAACAAAAACGCAAGGCTACGATTGCCTGCACCCGATAAAGTTAATAGAAACAATTCGTGGTATCGTTTTCTATGAGCACATCACTTCTACCAATTTCTCTGGTTACAACTTTCAGCCAGGAATTTAACAGATCAACAAAATTCATTGACTCCTTTGTTGTAAATAGAAGGCATCCATCCTTATTGTCGAGGATGGATGCCTTGATTGATATTTTGCTAACCTGTTGGCGATAAGCGGCTGAGGTGGCTGCCTGTATCACCCATTGATTGGGTAATGCAAAACCCTCATCCAACGCGAATCGTGATGAGGGTTTGCATTCTTTAATTTAAGTGTGCGTGCAATTCAGTCTTTTTTTTTTCACCCATTGCAATAAGGTGGTTTAGTATTACGAGCATCGTTAATGCGACTAACGCATAACCAGCCGCTGCAAAGCTGATCCAACCAACTCCTAAAGCCCCGACTAGCAACGATGCGGTAGCAGACCCTAGTGAGGTGCCAAAGTTAAAAAATATCGAACTCAGCGAAGATGCTAATAGCGTTGACTGGGGGTAGTCCTGCTCGGCAACATCCATGAAGTGAAGCTGAATGGACGCGCTAAACAAGGTGATCAACATGGTGATCGCAATCAGCATGACGAAGCCAGTGAATTTACTCATCGTGACCAAAGGCAGCAGGGTCAAAATCACCACATCTGCCACATAATACTTTGGCATTCGCTTCAAACCGCCGCGGCGTGCAATCGTGCCAGAGAATCGGTTGCTCAATACACTGGCGATGCCAAGGACAAATAGCAGAAGGTTGATGTGCTGGGTATCAAAGCCTAACACTGTGGTCAGCAATGGCCGGATGTACGTATAATACCCATACTGCGTGGCGGCGGTGAACAGGACCACTGCGATCCCAACGTAAATCCGCGAATCCTTAAGCAGACTTAACTGCTTTAACATGGCGCCTTGAACCTGCATAATGTGGTGGGGCAAAAGCCAACTCAGCAGCCCAATCGTGAGCAATGAGATGAGCGATACTGCAAAGAAGGCGTCGCGCCAATCGTAATGTGTGCTGATGATGGTGCCGATCGGGACGCCAATGACAGAGGCAATGCTGAATCCGGCATAGATCCAGGAAATCAGATTCGCCCGTTGATCTTTAGGCGCGATTTGATTGGCAAAGGTCATGATAATCGAGATGATGGCCCCCGAGACACTGGCGGCGATCACCCGTGACGCGATCATCATCCAATAGGTCGCTGCCAGCCCACTAAGCGTGTTGCCGACTAAGAAGACAACCATTAGCACCAGCAGTGTTTTATAGCGGTTATACTTGCTGGTCAGCATCGTGATGATTGGCGTGCTGATGGCATAGACAGTAGCGAAGATCGTGACTAAGTATCCGACCATTGCAATTGAGACACGCAAATGGCTGGCAATGTCGGGCAGGATACCAACCACCATAAATTCGTTGCACCCTGACATAAAAGCGACCAAAACAAATACAAATGCTTGCAGACGATATTTATTCAAAAAAATTCTCCTTTACGGATATTGTTCTTACTTACCACCTCCCATCAAATTTGAAGCGTTGATTTTTTTGCATTGTTTGATTGTCATGATTGTGTCCTCCGAGCTGAATGTACCAAATACGATGTAATTGTACCACTCCTAGGAGATCACCTGCCCTCACACACGGTTGGCTAATATTTTCATAACGCCGTCCAAGTGACTTTTCAGCGAATTAATCTCAGTGATTGATTGGCCGCGTCGGCAACCGGTTTGTACCATCGCAGGCTAAATCACGAGTAAAAAAAAGCCGCATCAACGTTGAATGTCGTTGATGGGCTCTCTTTTTGGAATAGCAAAGCTTTTGTGTGCACTGTTTCGACAACTTTGATCTGTTATTTTTGCTTGGGCGCCCGCTGTGCCCAAAACTGGAAGTAATCCGTCCGCAGCGCCCCGTTATATAACTTGCGGCGCTTGGTGGCCTTGCTGCCATAAGCTTTTTCAAAGCCTAAGTCAGCAGTCAAGATGTATTTGCTCCAGCCAGTCAGCGGCGCGTAGGTCTCGCCCATTTCGCGGTAAAGCTTGCGAGCGGCTTCAAGTTCGCCCAGCCGCTTCCCGTATGGTGGATTGGCAACGATGACCCCGCGCGGTTTGTCGGTTTTGAAGTCTTTGACGGCCAGCTGTTTGAAGCTGATGTCATTGCCCAAGCCGGCTTGCTTGGCGTTTTCCTGGGCGATCTCGATCATTTCTTGGTTGATATCATAGCCGGAGATGTCGAGTTCGACATCCCAATCGGCCGCATCCATCGCGTCGTCTTTGACTTTTTGCAAGATCTCCGGATCGATGAAGCGGAAGTCTTCAAAGGCAAAGTGGCGTTGTAGTCCTGGGGCGATATGGTGGCCGATCAACGCGGCTTCGATCGGCAGCGTCCCGGAACCAGTCGTCGGGTCGACAAACGGCATGTCAGGATGCCAATTCGTCAACATCACCAATGCGGCGGCGAAATTTTCCTTCAACGGCGCATCCCCTTTGGCCACCCGATAACCGCGTTTGAACAGACTGGAGCCGGTGGTATCGATGGTCAATGTGGCGATATCTTTGAGGATCGAGACTTCAAGCGGATAAGTCGCCCCAGTTTCTGGCAAACGGCCGCGGCGATGATAAACTTCACTGAGCTTTGAAACGATCGCTTTTTTGGTGATCGATTGCACGTCGGGCTCAGAATGCAGGGTTGAGCGCACCGAGCGGCCAGCCACCGGAAACGCTGCATCCATTGGCAAATAATGATCCCATGGCAAGGCCTTGACGCCTTCAAACAGATCATCAAAAGTGGTGGCCTTGAATTGGCCTAAGACGATCTTGATGCGATCGGCCGTGCGCAGCCAAACATTGGCTGTGGCGATGGCGGTTTCGTCTCCTTGAAAATAGACTTTCCCATTTTCGCTGCGGGTCTCATACCCCAAATCCTTTAATTCGCGCGCGACTAAAGCTTCTAAGCCAGCAGCCATATGAGCGACTAATTGATATTGCATGTTTTCTCCTCGTTATTCAAATTACTGTCATTATACCAAAAAACGACCCGGGTTGCCCCGGGCCGTGCCTGTTTGTAAACCTCTATAAGCCATGTTTTGTTCCAGCTCACCTTCAGGCAGGTGAGCCTTCAGTAATCATCTATCTCAGCTTTCACTGTTGAGGGCATCAGTTCAAATTCCCTAGCCCTTGCGCCCCTACCAAAGTTTGGGTTACTCGCTCGCGGGGTTTACCCGTTCCAATCCTAACGTTTCCATCAGGCGTCGTCTCTGTGGCACTATTCAGGCTGACTCACGCATGCCGAAGTTTAGCGCTTTTAGCCGCCGTTACCGTTGCCGGTACCCAGGCTTATTGGGCCTGGCACGAACACTACAAGCATCGCAGCTTGTGCGGGCATGGACTTTCCTCACCAGACAGGTGCCTGGCGCGATTACTCAAGGTTTACAAATGATCATTAATATTGGTCGATCCCACGCCCGGTCGCACCGTTAGAAGGTTGGCTATTGCCACCATCAGACAGCTTGCTGCCAAAGACATGCCGTTCCAGATTGCTCAAGCGCTTCAAAATGTCATAGTTAGTGACATTGGCACTGGGCTGTTGCGGCGTCTGAGACGCGACGTTTTTAGAAACGTTGAGCTGTTTGGTCAGTTCGTCGACACGACTGAACAAGCGGGTATTCTCTTCATTCAAGCGATCGATTTCAGCTGTAAAGCTTTCATAATCGCGAATGATACCATCGAGGAACTCATCGACCTCATCGGGATCATATCCACGGACCTTGTTCTTGAAATTCTTATCCAGAATATCCTTTGGACCGTATTGGATCTTGAAAGTTGACTCGCTCTTGCTATCCATTACCGAACACCTCGTCATTCAAAAGCACAGGATATATTCATCATACCATATGCACCTAATTTTGAAAATCACTATTTTCAGCTTCGGCTAACTCGCGCCCAACGTCTTCAAGATCAGGCATCGTTACCGTGCGCACGGCATAATCGCGCCGGTTAGCTTCTGCTTGGGCTGCTTTGTAGGCATATTGCGGCTTGCCTGGAAAATCTTGGTCGTAATAAAATAACGCTCCATCCGTATGCTGGGCCATAAACCGATTATACCCTGACAGCTGCGCCGGCTGCGTGTACGGCTGGGTGCTGGTTTCGCGGGCAAAATCAACTTGACTGCGCCGCTTGGCCAAGCGCTCTTGATTCTCTGCTTGCCATTGATGCCCAAATTCAGCATACGGCAACATCATGGCAATTTGCAACTCAGGATAATCGGCTTTCAATCCTAGTGCTACTTCGATCCCCCACTGCTCTATGCCTAGTTCGCCGCCGGTGATCAGCCATTGCATTCCTTCATCTAAGGCTTGTTGGAGTTGGATTTTTAAACTATATTTAAGGACTTTCAGCTTCGGGTCATGATCGCCGTAAACGTTCAGTTCCCAGGCCCGATAACCGCTGAGCCACAATCTTTCCCGCATGTTCACCCCACCTTTCTCACAGCCGCATTAGGGGTTTTGCCCACAACTTGGTATAATGTTGGCTAGGAGTGTGATCCGATGCCAATACATTATCCTAATGGTAAGCCATACCAAGCCAAGGCGCAAACCGCACCGGCTGCCGTCGAATATGGCGGTCGCGGCATGACGCTGGAACAAGCGCTTAACCAAAGCAACGACTATTACTTACAGACGCATCAAGCAGTGGTGTACAAAAAGCCCACCCCGATCCAGATCGTCAAGGTCGATTACCCTCAGCGCAGCCAAGCTGTCATTAAAGAAGCGTATTTCAAAACACCGTCGACCACAGACTACAATGGCGTTTATCGCGGTTATTATTTGGACTTTGAAGCCAAAGAAACCAAGAATAAAACCAGCTTCCCGCTGAAAAATTTTCATCCGCATCAGATCCGGCATTTTGCCGACTGTCTGGGTCAATCCGGGGTGTGCTTTGTCGTGATGCGCTTTGTCACCTTGAAGCGCCTGTTCGTTTATCCCGCTAGCGACTTGATCGATGATTGGCAAGCCGCACAAACGACTGGCCGCAAATCGATCACGCTGACGAAGATCAAAGCTGACGGGTTCGAATTGCAACCCAAGCTTCAACCGCCGATCCCGTATCTGCATGGCGTCGACTGGTTAATTCAAACAAAGGTAGGAATCTCTCATGAGTAAAGCAGCCCCTTCTCGGGTAGCGCAGCGCCGCAAGCGTGCGCCTAAATCGAATCGCCCTAAGCGTTGGGTCACCGTGTTGAAATGGTTAGCGATCGCGTTTGTCGTTGCCTTTTTAGCGGGGATCGCCTTATTTGCTTGGTACGCCAAAGATGCCCCGAAAGTCAGCGAATCAGTGCTTCAAAGCGGTGGCAGCTCGATCATCTATGATGCCAAAGGCACCGAGCTGACATCTTTAGGCGTGGAAAATCGCGTGTACGTGACTGCCAATGAGATTCCCCAATCGCTTAAAGACGCAGTGGTATCGATCGAAGACCGGCGTTTTTATAAGGAAAAATTCGGGGTCGACCCGATCCGGATCGCCGGCGCCTTCGTCAACAACGTCACCGGTAAAAGCGATGGCTTGCAAGGCGGTTCGACTTTGACGCAGCAATTGATCAAGCTGTCGGTGTTTTCCACCAAAGCCAGCGACCAAACCATCAAGCGTAAGGCTCAAGAAGCTTGGCTGGCGATGCAAGTCGAACAAAAATACTCTAAGTCGCAAATTCTTGAATATTACATCAACAAGGTCTGGATGGACAACAACCAATACGGGATGGCCACCGCAGCCAAGTACTACTTCAGCAAAGAGCTCAAGGATCTGACCTTGCCGCAAACTGCCTTGCTTGCTGGGATGCCGCAGTCACCTGCCGGCTATGATCCTTACACGCATCCGCAAGCGGCTAAAGAACGCCGCGACGCCGTGATCTCGGCGATGCAGCGCGACAACAAGATCACCGCCGCGCAAGCAACCAGCGCTAAGGCGACGCCGATCAACAGCGGCTTAGTGCCGCAAAAAACCACCACTGCAATCAGTACCAATGATAAGGTGATCGACTCTTACCTCACCTCAGTCATCGCCGAAGTCAAAAAGAAGATGGCCGTCAATCCGTACACCGCCAACCTCAAGATCTACACCAACGTTGATATGGATGCGCAAAAGAAACTTTACGACATCGTCAATACCAACAACTCGGTTTACTTCCCAGACAACAAAATGCAAACTGCCGTCACGATGACCGATCCCAATACTGGGCGCGTTATCGCCCAAATCGGCGGTCGCAAAACGGGTGATGTGCGCTTAGGCTTCAACCGCGCCACCCGCAACACCCGTAGTAATGGATCGACGATGAAACCGATGATGGATTACGGTCCAGCGATCGAATACCTGAACTACTCGACTTATGAACAACTGATGGACACGCCATACACTTATGGCGGTACTGATAAGCAGCTGTACGACTGGGATAAACAATATCAAGGCCGCATCTCGATGCGCAAAGCTTTAGTCGGTTCTCGTAACGTTCCGGCGATCCGCACCTTGGAAACTGTCGGCGTTTCTCGAGCCTTGAACTTCCTTAAAGGCTTAGGGATCACGTTGCCAAAAGATCAACAATTCCTTTCCAACGGGATCGGCGCGGCAGTCACCACTGAACAAGAAGCCGGCGCATATGGTGCGTTTGCTAATGGCGGGACCTATTACAAACCGTATTACATCAACAAAGTCGTCGCAAGTGACGGCACCGTTACCACCTTCAAGGCTACCGGCGCGCGAGCAATGAAGTCCAGTACCGCCTATATGATCACAGACATGCTCAAAGGCGTTTTGACCAGTGCTGAAGGGACTGGGACCGCGGCAAAAGTCAGCGGCCTTTATGAAGCTGGGAAAACCGGGACCACCGACTATTCCGACGCCGAACTGGCAGCTAACCCAGCACTCAGCGGCACCGGGATCTCAAAAGATTCATGGTTCACCGGCTACACCAAACAACGTGTGATCTCTGTTTGGACCGGGTACGACAAAGCCACCACTGCCGGCCTCAATTATGATCAACAAGAAATCGCCCAGAAGATCTACAAGACCTTGATGGCCTATGAATATAACAACGACTCAAATCTCAGCAACTCGGATTGGACCAAGCCAAGTTCGGTCTTAGTCGAACACATCTTGGCTGGCAGCAACCCAGGTACGGCACTGACCGGCTCGACAGCAGGCACGACGCGCGAATTGTATGTGCGCGGGTATGGACCAAGTTCCAAGACTGCCGCACCAGATGCTGAATCAGCCAGCTCCAGTGCTTCCAGCACCACTTCGACCAGCTCCAGCTCAAGTACCGTCAGCTCGAGTTCCAGCAGCATCATCAGCTCCTCAAGCTCCAGCATCGAAAGTGTCATTGAAAGTTCCAGCGCGGCGACGAGTTCTGCTTCCAGTGCCCCAGCTCCGGCTGAGTCTGCAAGCAGCGCGACGGAATCAGCGCAACCTTCACCACCGCAACGCTAGCACGTTAAAAGGGCGTCCACCATTTGATTTGGTGGACGCCTTTTTTTGCGGTTTACGCAGGGGTTATGCTTCTGGGAAATACCATACCGGTGCGGTCTGACAGAGGCTTGAGAAGCCGTATGCCGCATGATGTAAACGCGATCACCCAAGGCAACGGGGGTGCGTGCTAACCAGTCGCGCCGTCCGCCGGCTGTGCCGACTGCCGTCACACCTAATTAGCCCGACCCCCTAAATGCGCCTTGGTTCACGCTCTGATTAAACGCGATCACCCAAGCAACGGGGTCGCGGGTAAGTCATCCCAGTCACGTCGCGTGCCGCGACGCACCCAGGCTGCCTTATCCACACCCCTATGCCCGCTTGGGTTCACGCTCTGCTTTAAACGCGATCACCCAAGCAACGGGGTCGCGGGTAAGTCATCCCAGTCACGTCGCGTACCGCGACGCACCCAGGCTGCCTTACCCACACCCCTAAGTGCGCTTGGGTTCACGCTCTACACGACAAAGACACGTCGGGTTTCCCGCTGACGTGTCCTGGCGGTTCACCTGTTTGGCAGGTGCGCGGTTTGCCGAGCCGCGAATGGCTTTATGCCAAGGTTTAATTACGTTGCCCGTTGCGATTAGCGGGGCTTTTGCAGGTCGCCTTCCTGATGAGGGTTTAGCTCACCTGGTTGGCGACGTTATCTCCACACGTCAGGCCAGTGCCCAAAAAAGTTCTGGGCCATCTTAAGGGTCTACCCTTTAGCGTTTGCGAGGTCCGGTTACCCGGCAGGAGTCCCCGCTGTTAAAGAACGGAAAAACGTATGATGTGTACCAGCACCATATCCGTTCCCATGATCGTGAGGTCAGTATACCATGTTTTTCCGATAATGGAACCCCTTTTTCAAATTATTTTTGCGTTTGATCTAATCATAGACCAATATCCTTGATCTGCCGCCATTTGGCCAACGAAAGTTATTTTTTCACATATACCAAAACAATTTAATTATATAAAATCGCCGCAACCATCAACTACTATATACAAGGATCCGCACCAAGTTGGCAAGCGCTGCGGCACTGACCATCCTCGAGTCCTTTGCCAAGAAATCAAAAAACCGCCACGGTCTAGCGACCGTGACGGTTTGATCAGGAGCTTAAGCTTCAAAAGCCGCCTGTAATGGTGGTACCACTTGCTTCTTGCGGGAAACGACTCCTGGCAATGCTAAGCGGCCATTGGCATCAAATTTCGCGTTGAATGCCGCTTCCAGCTTGTCTTTGCCTTCACCAAACGCTAACCCGGTAGAGTTAGAGTTCAAGATATCTGTCGCCACTAATAAGAACAGATCATAGCCATTCTTTTCAGCTTCTGCTTTCAAGTTAGCTTCAATATCTGCTTGACGAGCGTAGATCTCTTCAAGGTCGACCACGTTGACTTGGCCGATGCGGACGGTTTTGCCACCCATGTCAAAGGACTTGGCATCGCCTTGGGTAATATCAAGATCGGACTTCGCCGCCAAGTTGGTCCCGGCTTTGAGCATCTTCAAACCATAATCTTCCAGATCGATCCCGGCGATCTTAGCCAATTCTGGTAAGATCTTGCGTTCCAGATCTGTGGTGGTTGGGCTCTTCAACAGCAATGTATCAGACACAATCCCAGACAACATCAATCCTGCGAGTTGGGCAGAAATGGTGAAACCTTTTTCTTGGAACATCTCATAAATGATCGAGTTCGTGCTGCCCACTGGTTCTGCGCGAATGAACAATGGTGCAGCCGTTTCAAAATTAGCAAAGCGATGATGATCAACTACGGTCAAAATCGTTGAATCAGCGCGATCAGCAACGGATTGTTGCGCTTCGTTATGATCGACCAGCATCACATCTGCACCGTTAGCGGCGTCGATGACGCGCGGTGCCGCTTGCTTGAAGAAATCCAAAGCGAACTTGGTTTCATCATTGAGACTGCCTAAAGCAACCGCCTCTACATCGGTGTTGCCAGATTGGCGCTGGAATTCCGCCCAGCTCATGGCACTGGTGACGGCATCCGTATCAGGATTTTGGTGTCCAAAAATCAAAGTGGTCATTAGTCTGATTACTCCTTTAGTTGATTGCGCCGCGATTTGCGAACGCTTTACTCATTAAGTGTAACACGGTTCTGCGCGACCCGCGACAAGTAATCTTGATCTAGGAAATATTCGTCGAATGCGTGCAAAAATTGCGCCACGCGCGGGATCTCATCTTTGCCTTTGCGATAAACAAACGCCAACTCAAAATTGATCGCAGGCTCAAAAGCCACCGCATGCGCATGGATCTGATCATGATGGGCCTGATAGAAACTATTCGGCAGTGCCGTGTTTACACCAGTGTGATTCAAAAATTGCGTCAGCTGATAAGGCGTGGTGAATTGGGCGACGGCATGCGGGTAATCGACCATGCGGTTCTTATAGGCTTCTTTGAGTAAATGGCTCAAGAAATAATCTTCTGGATAAGTCACCCAAGGCGAATGCAAGGTGTCTTTGAAATGCACTCGCTTACGGTTTGCCAGCTGGTCATCATGATGCAAAAAGACCAGCTGCTCGTCGATGATCTTCTTGGAAGCATATGGCTTCCAGTTTTTGATCGTATCGTCTGGCAAGTACATGATCGCCAAATCGACTTGGTTATTCTCCAGCTTCTCCCAGATCTCATGGCGGGTCATCATGCGCAGCGCCACTTCCACATCAGGATTTTGCTTGTAGTAATCAGCGATGAATGCCGTAAACGCAGAGTCTTCAACTGACGCCAACAACGCGATCTGGATCTTGCCAGTGGTGGCATCAGTGGATTGTTGGATCTGATCAGTGGCTTGATTCAACACGTCATAGATCTGATGGGTCGCTTTTAACATCGTGCGTCCAGCATCAGACAAGTGCAATTTCTTGCCCACAGAATAAAATAATGGCGCCCCGACCGTGCGCTCAAGCTTCTTGATCTGTTGGGTCAATGCCGGCTGCGTGATGCCTAGTAATTGCGCGGCTTGCGTGTAGTTCATGGTGTCGGCGAGTTGCAGGAAATACGTCAGCGTCTTGGACGAAAAAATGCTTTCTTGCTTGGTCTTCATGGCGAACTCCTTTATTTATCCTTCTCTCACCCAATAATAAGTTAAATTAAAAAAAGAAGCAACTGAAAAGTTGCTTCTTTCTTATAGTAGAGCTAAGAAATTACTTTGTTGGCTTCCAAGTCTTGTAACCGTTATAGTCCGCGGTGTGCAAGAGCTTTTCAGCGTTGCGGATGCGGTCTGGCGTTGGTGGCTCGATGCCATCCAGCGGATAAGCGATCCCTAATTCGTTATACTTTTTAACGCCTAAAGTATGGTATGGCAATACTTCGACTTTTTGGACGTTATTCAAGGTCTTGATGTAATCGCCTAATTCAGTCAGGTAATTATCATAATCGGTCCGCTCAGGGACTAAGACATGGCGGATCCACATGTCACAGTTGTTAGCCGACATCCACTGGATCATATCCAAGATGTTTTCATTACCAAACCCTGTCAGCTTCTTATGCTCAGCAGAGTTGATGTGCTTGATGTCAACCAAAGAAATATCGGTCACTGCCATCAACTTCTTGAACTGGCTAAACCAAGGTTCGTCGCGTGTGAACGGGTTGCCTGAAGTATCCAAGCAAGTTGAAATACCGCGTTGCTTGGCTTTAGTGAACAAGTCCAACAAGAAATCGATTTGGACCAATGATTCCCCACCAGAGCATGTGATGCCACCGGTGTCACCCCAAAACGCTTTGTAGCGTTGGGCATCGTCTAAGACCTGATCAGCAGTCATTTCATCACCGACACCAATATTCCAAGTGTCAGGGTTGTGACAATACTGACAGCGCATCCGACAGCCTTGCAAGAAGACGGTAAAACGGATGCCAGGACCATCAACGGCGCCAAAGCTTTCGACGGAGTGGACGTATCCTTTGATAGGACCTTGCGCTTCAACAGCAGCTTGATCAACGACATTGACTGGTGCATCGGTGTTGTCGAATAGTTTCATGGTTATTCCCCCTATTGCGATTCTGCCTAAAAGCGAGAAGCAACTTCTCGCCTTTAGGCAAAACGGGAGCCACATGGGCTCCCGCTGCATGACTGTGTGGTCGTTAAACCAGATTACATTTCTTCGAAGAAGGTCCGGGAAATGACATCGTCTTGTTGTTCCTTGGTCAGATCTGCGAAGTATACGCAGTAGCCAGAAACACGAACGGTCAATGTAGGATATTCTTCTGGGTGCTTTTGCGCATCGATCAAAGTCTCCTTGTTGAAGACGTTGATGTTCAAATGCATCCCGTTGTTTTCCATATAACCATCGATCATGTTGACCAGAGTATCCTTGCGGGTCTCGTCATCGTGACCAAGGGTGTTAGGGGTAACGCCAAAGGTGTTGGAAATCCCATCAGTTGCATAGTGATAAGGGATCTTCGCGGTGGACATCAAGGATGCCAAAGCACCGTTCTTTTCAGCACCGTAAGCTGGGTTAGCACCAGGTGAGAATGGTTCGCCCTTTTGACGGCCATTAGGTGTAGTACCAGTGTTCTTACCATAAACGACGTTAGACGTGATGGTCAAAACAGAGGTAGACAGCTTAGCGTTGTGATACAGATGATGTGTGTTCATCTTGCCGTAGAACCACTTGATGAGCCACTTAGCAATGTTGTCGGCACGATCATCGTTGTTCCCATAGCGAGGATAGTCGTCGTTTTCAACTTCGAAGTCAACGGCAACACCCTTTTCATCACGAACTGGGTGAACCTTGCCATACTTGATGGCAGAGATGGAATCAACCGCATGGGAGAAACCAGAGATCCCGGTTGCAAAGGTGTAATCGAGGTTGGTGTTCTTCAATGCCAATTGTGCAGATTCGTAGTAGTACTTGTCGTGCATGTAGTGGATCGCATTCAAAGCGTTGACATACACGTCAGCCAGCCAGTCAGCTTGCTTGGAGAACTTCTTCATGAATTCATCATAGTCGATGACGTCAGAAGTAATCGGTTCGGTTTCAGGACCAACTTGGGTTTCACCAATTTCGTCCATGCCACCGTTGATCGCGTATAAGATGGCCTTAGCCAAGTTAGCACGGGCACCGAAGAATTGAACCCCGTCAGCGATCGGTTGTGCAGATACACAGCAAGCAATGCCGTAGTAGTCTGTGCCCCATTCGGTCCGCATCAGATCATCGTTTTCGTACTGGATGGTCGAACTGGAAATGGAAACTTCAGTTGCATAACGCTTGAAACCTTCAGGCAATGCGGAAGACCACAACAAGGTGATGTTTGGTTCTGGTGCAGCGCCCATGTTGTCGAGGGTCTTCAAGAAGCGGAAGGCCGTCTTGGTGATATGATGACGACCGTCAAAGCCGACACCGCCTAAGGACAAGGTTGCCCAGATCGGGTCGCCAGAGAACAGATCGTTGTATTCGGTCGTCCGGATGAAGCGAACCATCCGCAACTTCATAACCAAATGGTCGATCAATTCTTGGGCTTGTTCTTCGTTGATCACACCGCGCTTCATATCGCGTTCGATGAAGGCATCGATCGTGGTATCGATACGGCCAACAGACATCGCAGCCCCGTTTTGGGTCTTAACTGCAGCCAAGTAGCCGAAGTAGATCCATTGGATAGCTTCTTGCGCGTTAGTTGCCGGCTTGGAAATGTCGTAGCCATAAGAAGCAGCCATCTTCTTGATGTCGTTCAAAGCCTTGTATTGATCGTTGATCTGTTCACGCAGACGGATCACATCGTCGGTCATTTCGCCGTCGCCAGTGTGTTCGAAATCGTAGAACTTGTCAGCCATCAACTTGTCGATCCCATAAATCGCGATCCGTGGGAAGTCGGCAACGATACGGCCACGGGCGTATGCATCTGGAAGACCGGTAACGATCTTGTAGTGACGCGCCTTGCGCATATCCGGGGTATAAACATCGAAGACCCCTTGGTTATGTGTCTTATGATATTCAGTGAAGATCTTGTGCATTTCTGGATCTGGCTTGTAGCCGTATGCTTCCAAAGCATCTTCAGCCATGCGGATACCACCAAATGGCATGAACGCACGCTTGAATGGCTTGTCAGTTTGGATCCCAACGATCTTTTCAAGATCCTTGTTCAAGTAGCCAGGGCCATGACTGGTGATCGTTGCGACAACCTTTGTATCAGCGTCGAGGACACCACCGTTAGCACGTTCTTGCTTCTTCAGGTTCAAAACCTGATTGTTCAAGATCGTTGTTGCTTCAGTAGGACCGGCGAGAAAACTCTCGTCCCCATTGTATTGGGTCAGGTTGTTTTGGATGAAGTCACGGACATCAACCTCGTCTTGCCATCGTCCACCATTGAAACCTTCCCAGTAATCTTTGAGCTGGGACTTGTCTAGCTGTTTCATCTGAAATGCCTCCTAAAATGTGATTACCATGTCACAGATTTTACATTCTTAGTATAACACGTCACATGGATCTTGCAAGCACTTTCTTTAGCTTAATATCAATTATTCGATTTCTTTTCACCGCATGGGGTGAAACCGGTTTTCCGTTTGGTTCTTCACAGAATAAAAGGTACACAAGCGCTGTGAAACCGAATCTGTTCCACGAAAGGTATTAATACAGTTTTGCGTTTTTTGTACCAGTACACAGACCCTTGCAAAATGATATAGTCTCATGAAAAGGCTGTCATAGCGCGAAAAAGACGCCCTAGGATCGGACGCCTTTTGGTCTTATGCACGCTTTTGCTGTTGTGTCTTGTACGTATTCATAATATCAATCATATCTGCTTCAGAAACCAGGTCGGTGCGATCGGCCACGTTTTTGAAGATCGGGAAGATCACCTTCATCATATTACGGTCAACAGTGTACCCCATTTCATTGAACTTGTTCATGACCGCATGCGACCCGGACAGCTTGCCCAGCGGCAGCCGTGAGTGCATTCCTACAGATTCTGGGGTGAGGATCTCGTAAGTCTGGTGGTTCTTTAAAAAGCCGTCTTGATGGATCCCTGATTCATGCGAGAACGCATTGGCGCCCACGATCGGCTTATTTGGCCCTACGGCGATGCCAGAAGCGTTTTCCACGATTTCAGACATATGCTTGGTGCGCTTCATTTGGATCCCAGTTTCGGCGTTATAGTAATCACCACGCACCGCGATGGCCGCCGCCACTTCGATCAAATCGACATTGCCGGCGCGCTCGCCTAACCCATTGACGGTGCCTTGGATTTGAGTGGCACCATTTTTGATCGCCGCCATCGCGTTGGCCATCGCCATGCCCAGGTCATTGTGGGTATGCGCAGCCCATTCGATGTCATCGAAGTGCTTGATGTGCGCCTTCAGGTTGGCAAAAATCGCCCCGAATTCTTCCGGATCATCATACCCGACCGTATCCGGAATGTTGATGCAATTGGCCCCAGCATCGATCGCCGCTTGCACCGCTTCCACTAAGAAGTCTGGTTCTGTGCGGGAAGCATCTTCTGGCGAGAATTCAATGAAGTCGACTTTGGACTTGGCATAAGCCACATCACTGCGGATGGCAGCGATCATTTCTGCTTTGCTCATGTGTAATTTGTATTCACGGTGGATCGGGCTGGTGGCGATGAAGGTGTGCAGCATTTGATGCGGTGCCGGGGCGATTGCTTCGGCCACAGCATCGATGTCTTTGCGTACCAGCCTTGCCAAGCCGGTGACGGTGGTTTTCTTGATGGTCTTGGCAATGGCATTGACGGCTTTGAAGTCTTCAGGGCTGGCAATTGGGAAACCGGCTTCAATATAGTCGACACCCCATTCTTCTAGGGCCTTTGCGATCGCAACTTTTTGTTCAACATTGAAGTTGACCCCAATGGTTTGTTCCCCGTCACGCAGCGTGGTATCGAAAAATTTAACTTGTTTCTTCATATTAAAACCCTCCAGATAGATTGTGTCTTATGTAGAAAAACAAAAAAGAGGCTAACTAAGCGTCTTAAGACGCCTTGCTAGCCCCATGGAATGACTAGCCATCGCTTGGTTAACGATGGCATTGCAGCCATCGCTTAGTCGATGGCCGCATCCAAAAATGCCGCGATCGACTAAAGCAACAATCGATCACGCAACAACGCGGAAGCAACTAACATTGATCGGCTAATAATGACTTGATTCATGATAATGACCTCCACTTGTTTGATGAGTCTTAGATTAAATGATTCTCACAATAATGTCAATAGTTTTAACCAATTTCTTTTCAAAACGCCAGACAATTGTGCAAAAGTGCGTTGCGGTTGGTCTTCCGCCGCCAAAAAAACCGCAGCGTGACAACTGTCACACTGCGGTTTCACGCCGCATCTTCCAGGTACCCCGCTGATGTTATTGGGCGTCCGGGATATCTAAAACTGTTTCTGGGTGCACATAAACTGGCGTGCCTTGGGTTTCCACATCGATCACAAACGAGCCATTTGAGTAGCGATCCCCATCTGGGCTTGCATTCGGATCAAGCGGGATCACGGTATCGCTATCAGTGAGCACCTGCAAGGTCGTGTTGGCATCGACTTGCGTCATCGCCACGATCCGATGCGGATTCTTCTTCAACTCGCGCAAGATCATCAAGCCGCGCCGGGCGCGGGTGCTGATGCCCATTTCTTTAAGCTTCATTTTCTTAAAGGCGCCGCGTTGGGTCAAGATCGCTACTTCAGTCGCTTCTGGATCTGCCGCTAAGATGAAGCTGACCACGCGATCGCCGTCTTTGAGATCAACGCTCTTCACGCCAGTCGCGCGGGCACCGATCACGGACACTTCTGCCAATGGGAACTGTAAGCCATAGGCATGGTTGGTCGCCGCAAAGACGGTGAGCTTGTCAGCGGCCGCAACAAAATACGCATTGGTGACGAAGGCGTCTTTGGCTTTGAGTTTCATCCCCACCATCGCGCGGCTCTTATAGTTGCGCTGCGGCTGCATGTCGGCCAAAGCCGTTTGTTTGATATAACCGTCGCTTGACCCTAAGACAAAATGACCCGTCGCAGACAAGTCGTCGAACCCAAAAGCAGCGATCACTTGCTCATCAGTGCTGATCCCGACCGTTTGACTGAGATGCTCGCCGGCGTCTTTCCAGCGCGTGTCGGTGATCTCATGGACTGGTCGGTAAATGACGTTGCCTTTGTTGGTGAAAATGTACAAGTGCTGCAAGGTGCCCATTTCCGCCTTATAAATGGCAAAGTCATTGTCCTTCAACCCATTGTCTTCGGCGTCCACCGCTTGATAACTGCGCAAGGAACTGCGCTTCAAGTAGCCATCGCGCGACACTAAGACCATCACTTGTTCATCAGCCACAGTGACAGTCGTATCGACTTCTAAGGCCTCGATTTCAGCTTGAATGCTGGATTTGCGGTCATCGCCATAGGTTTTGGCGATCGCCGCCAATTCCTTTTCGATCACTTGATCGCGCACTGTAGGGTCATTTAGGATCTGGTGGTAGCCGGCGATTGCTTTAGCCAATTGGGCAGCTTCTGCTTCTAAGGCCGTGATATCCGTATTGGTCAAGCGATACAGCTGCAAGGAAACGATCGCTTCAGCTTGTGCTTCCGAAAAGTCATAGGCGGCCACCAAGTTGTGCTTGGCATCCCCTTTGTCTTTACTACCGCGAATGGTTTTGATCACTTGATCTAAAATCGAGATCATCTTGATCAAGCCTTCAACGATGTGCTGACGCGCGGCGGCTCTTTTCAAATCGTATTCGGTGCGCCGAGTGATCACATTGCGCCGGTGGGCGACATAAGCTTCCAGCATCGGCTTTAAGCCCAGCTGCTTAGGCTTCATATCGGCAATAGCAACCATGTTGAAGTTATACGAGATCTGCAAATCGGTGTTCTTGAAGAGATACGTTAAGATGCCATCAGCATTGGCTTCTTTTTTCAGTTCAATGACCACGCTTAAGCCGAAGCGATCAGATTCATCGCGCACTTCAGCGATCCCATCGACTTTTTTGGCGACGCGCAATTCATCGATCTTCTTGACCAAGTCCGCCTTGTTGACTTCATAAGGCAGCTCAGTGACCACGATCTGCTGCTTGCCGCCGCGGATCTCTTCAGTATGGGTCCTAGAGCGCACCACGATCTTGCCGCGGCCGGTTTCATAGGCTTTTTGGATCCCTTCGACGCCTTGAATGATCCCGCCAGTGGGAAAATCCGGGCCTTGGACGAATTTCATCAACTGCGCCAAGTCAGCGTCCGGATGCTTCAGCAGATATAAGATCGCATTGATCACTTCCCGCAAGTTATGCGGCGGGATATCCGTGGCATAACCTGCCGAGATCCCAGTGGCACCATTGACCAAGAGATTCGGAAAGGCCGCTGGCAATACCGTCGGCTCTTGCGCCGTGTCATCGAAGTTCAACACCATATCCACGGTGTCTTTGTCGATGTCTTTGAGCATTTCACCAGCGATCTTTGCCAACCGCGCTTCGGTGTAACGCATCGCAGCTGGCGGATCGCCATCCATCGACCCGTTGTTGCCGTGCATTTCGATCAGCGGTGCGCGTAATTTCCAGTCTTGGCTAAGCCGCACCATGGCTTCATAAATCGAGCTGTCGCCATGCGGGTGATAATTCCCCATGACATTCCCAACAGATTTAGCCGACTTGCGAAACCCATGATCATAGGTGTTGCCATCTTGATTCATGGCAAACAAGATCCGGCGCTGCACCGGCTTAAGGCCGTCACGGACGTCAGGTAACGCACGTTCTTGGATGATGTATTTCGAATAGCGGCCAAAACGCTCACCCATCACCTGCTCCAGGGTCATTTCTTGTATCTGATTTGCCATGGCCTATTTTTTCCCCTTTCGCAGTTGTTGTTTGATCTTCGCCGCCCCAAATTGCATGTTTGCATGGTCAACGGTTTTGGTTTCCAGGATGCTGCCATCGTCATCCAAGTCGAATTCGACATTGTTTTCGATCCATTCCCGCCGCGGTTCGACGCGATCGCCCATCAAAGTCGTCACGCGTCGTTCGGCTAAGGCCCCATCTTCCACCCGTACCCGGATCAACGTCCGCGTTTCTGGGTTCATAGTGGTTTCCCACAGCTGGTCAGCATTCATTTCCCCTAACCCTTTGAACCGAGTCAAGGTGTAGCCTTTGCCCATTTTTTTGGTTTCAGCTTCCAACTCTTCATCCGTCCAGGCATAGGCGATCTTCACGTTGGCCCCTTTGCCTTTTTGCAGGCGATACAGCGGCGGCAAGGCGATATAGACCTTCCCTGCGTCCATTAACGGCCGCATATAGCGATAGAAAAAGGTCAACAGCAAGACTTGGATATGCGCCCCATCGGTATCGGCATCGGTCATGATGATGACTTTGTCGTAATTGGCCGCCTCCACGTCAAACTCTGCCCCCACACCAGCGCCGATGGTATAGATCATCGTGTTGATCTCGGCGTTTTTGGTGATGTCGGCTAACTTGGCCTTTTGAGTGTTCAAAACCTTCCCGCGCAACGGCAAAATGGCTTGGAACTTCCGGTCGCGCCCTTGCTTGGCGGAACCACCAGCAGAATCCCCCTCGACCAGGTACAATTCGTTTTTCTTCGCATTTTTCGATTGTGCCGGGGTCAGTTTGCCGGATAACAAGCTGGAGTCTTTCTTCTTGCGCTTGCCATGCCGGGAATCATCCCGGGCACGCCGGGCAGCTTCGCGGGCTTCACGGGCTTTGATGGCTTTGCGCACCAGCTCTTGAGCGGCTTCGCCATTTTCCATCAAATAAAAGCTCAGTTGCTCATAGATCACTGAATCAACGACCGAACGCGCTTGTTGGGTGCCAAGTTTGCCTTTGGTTTGGCCTTCAAACTGCAAGATCTCTTCTGGGATCCGCACGGCTAATACACCGGCTAAGCCTTCGCGCACATCTGAGCCTTCGAGGTTTTTGTCTTTATCTTTCAACAAGTTGACT
Organism: Lacticaseibacillus baoqingensis; assembly: GCF_003946165.1. Lineage (GTDB taxonomy): Bacteria > Bacillota > Bacilli > Lactobacillales > Lactobacillaceae > Lacticaseibacillus > Lacticaseibacillus baoqingensis. The sequence continues at coordinate 29,133 of NZ_RHOI01000021.1, forward strand.
TTGCGGGCAAAATCGTTGAACGCCCGCGTCATCGCGCTGCGCAAGCCGACTTCATGGGTACCGCCGTCGCCAGTGCGCACGTTGTTGACAAAGCTGATCAAATTTTCTGAATAACCGTCATTATATTGGCCGGCAAAATCCACGACGATACCGTCTTTGGTGCCTTCAAAATTAAACACCGGAGATAATGTGTCGCGGTCTTCATTCAGATACTTGACGAAGCTGACCAGTCCATCTGGGTAATGGTATGCTTCAGATCGGTCGGTGCGCTCGTCAGTCAAGGTGATCGTGATGTCTTTTAATAAAAACGCTGATTCCCGCAAGCGTTCCGCCAGCGTATCAAAGTGATAGGTTGTGGTGGTAAAGATCGTCGGATCTGGCTTGAAGGTAATCGTGGTGCCATTAGGTTCGTTGACCTTGCCTAACTTGACCAAGGTGCCGTCTGGATGGCCGCCATCGATGAAGTGTTCTTCAAATGCATGCTTATCCCGCACCACGCGCACCGTTAACGACTCGCTTAGCGCATTGACGACACTGGAGCCGACCCCATGCAAACCACCGGAGGTCTTATAGGAATTCTGATCGAATTTCCCCCCAGCATGCAACACCGTCAAGATCACTTCGATCGTTGGCTTGCCAGACGGGTGCATCCCCGTTGGCATCCCCCGACCATGGTCTTGCACGGTGATCGAGTTGTCGGCGTGGATCGTCACCGCGATGACGTCACCATATCCGGCCAACGCTTCATCTACGGCGTTGTCGACGATTTCATAAACCAGATGATGCAAGCCGCGGGTATCCGTAGAGCCAATATACATCCCTGGCCGCTTCCGCACGGCTTCTAGACCGTGCAGGACTTGGATCGATGAATCCGTATAAGCTGAACCTTGCGTATCCATTCAATTCTCCCTCTCAAAAAAAGCATTATCTCTAGAGTACACCTTGATACCACGCGATTAAAAGCGCAACTTTGCGCACGCCGTGGTCAAACAACCCCAACTATTTTACGCGTTGTCGCCACACCCGTCAAAAAATGCTACAATACAGCTACTGAAAGGAGTGGCACGTTTGCGATTAGCCTTAAGCTTTATCTTGGCTTACTTGATCGGCTCGATCCCCAGTGGGGTCTGGGTCGGCCAGTGGTTCTTCCACCAAGACATCCGTCAAGCTGGAAGCCACAACATCGGCACCACCAACGCCTACCGCGTCTTGGGCCCGGTTGGCGGCACCATTGTTTTGATCATGGACATCCTCAAAGGCACCTTGGGCGCAAGCCTGCCGATACTTTTGGGGATCCCGCAGCACTGGCTGGTTTTGATCGTGGGCTTAGCCGCCGTGGCTGGTCACACATTTTCGATCTTTATCGGCTTCAAAGGCGGCAAGGCCGTCGCCACCAGCGCCGGGATCTGCTTGGCGTATGACTGGCACTTCTTCTTGATCGCCTGCGCTGTGTTCCTCAGCTTGGTCTTATTGACCAGCATGGTCAGCGTGGCATCAACCTTAGGTATGGGAATCATCACGGTGTGGAGCTTGTTTTATCACGACTGGCTGTTGACCGCCGTTGCGACTTGCTTGTGGGTGGTCTTCTTGGTCCGCCACAAAGACAACTTCGCCCGCATCAAAGCCGGCACCGAAAACATGGTGCCCTTTGGCTTAGGCCAGTATTTGCGACAGCGACGACTCCAACATTGATCGATCCAACATACGACCCAGCATAAATTCAACCTGCGAGTGAACTCGCGGCATCAACAAGGGCGTGCGACCAATTGTCGCACGCCCTTTGTTTGGTTGGAATTTATCGTCGAGCTGCGGGGCGCAACGGCATTGCGTCTAAGCCATCCCGGTCACGGTGCGTGCCGCACCCAGGCTACCTTAGTCTCATGCCTAAAACCGCAGAGCTCCGCTTTGGTTTAGAAGATCGCGATGCTGTAGCTGTGGTCGAAGACGGCACCGGGTTCTAAGCGATTGATGCCTAGCTTGCGCGTTAAATCACCGTCAGCGTCGATCGGATCGGCGATGCCCCACCAAGGTTCGATGCAGACAAAATCCCCAGTGGTAGGATACGGGCTCCAAACGCCTAAAAATGGCGCATCTGGAATCGTCACTTCAACCCCATGCCGCGTTTTTTCAGACCGGATCGAAAAAATCGTTTGGCCTTTGAGTTCATAGATGATCGCATCGTTTTTGAACAGCGCATGACTCAATTGTTGGTTGACGTCTGTGGCAGCTAAGGTGCGGTGAACATAATCGATCCCTTCGCCAGCTTTTAACGGAATAGTGACCCGCGACTTGCGCGGCTTGAATTCAAGATAGTAATCATCAAATTCGGTGTCGTCTGTCAAGGGCACGTTAAACCCAGGATGGCCGCCAATACCAAAGTACAGCGGGGCTTGGGTATCCGGGTTGATGACGTTGTAATTCACGCTGACCGCATTATTTTCCAAGGTATAAGTCAACGTCAATTTGAAAGCAAACGGATACTGCTGATGGGTCTGCTCATCATCGGTCAACACGAAGCTGATCGCGGTGGCCGAAACGTTTTCTGCCGTGAATTCGCGATCACGCGCAAAACCGTGTTGGGTCATGTGATACGTCTGCCCAGCATAGGTATACTGATCATCCTTCAAGGCCCCAACGATCGGAAATAGCACTGGCGCATGCCGCTTCCACACAGCGGGATCGGCTTGCCAGTTATATTCTTGTCCAGTGTGGTTGTTGATGATGCTGGTGATCTCAGCGCCTTTAGGCTCGATGGTCACCGTCAAAAAATCGTTTTGCAATGTATACGCCATGCTGAAAACTTCCTTTACGTGATTAAAGTATGAACCGCGTCATGTCCTTATCTGCCGCGATCTCGCCGATTTTATCTTGCACATATTTAGCCGTAATGGTGATGTCGCCCATTTGCATGTCAGGGCCTTCATACAAGATATCTTCCAACAACTTCTCCAAGATCGTGGCCAAACGCCGCGCCCCGATGTTGTCGGTGTCGCGATTGACACGAATGGCGATCTGCGCGATTTCTTCGATGGCTTCTTTGGTGAAAGTGACATGCACCCCATCGGCGCCGATCAACGCCATATACTGCTTGACTAAAGCGTTGTCCGGTTCCGTCAGAATACGCACGAAATCGGTTTCTGTCAAGTCGTTCAGTTCAACGCGAATCGGGAAACGTCCTTGTAATTCTGGGATCAAGTCAGATGGCTTAGCGGTCGCAAACGCCCCTGAGCCGATGAACAAGACATGATCGGTGTTTAACGGCCCGTATTTGGTGTTGACTTGTGAGCCTTCAACGATTGGCAAAATATCGCGCTGGACCCCGTCACGAGAGACTTCTCCGGCGGTTTTCTTGTCGCCGGAAGCGATCTTGTCGATTTCGTCGATGAAAATGATCCCGTTGTTTTCAGCCGCTTGAATCGCATCATGATAAATATCGGCGTGATTGACCAACTTATCAGATTCTTCTTTGATGAAGACTTCACGAGCTTCTTTAACCGTCATGGTCCGCTGCACGCGCTTTTGCGGCATCAGGTTGCCAAGCATCTCACCCATGTCGATGCCCATTTGGCCGTACATGTCATTCATGCCGGAGCCTTTTTTCTCATCGGCAACCGTCACCGTCAATTCGCGGTCTTCCAACAGCCCTTTTTCCAGTTGTTCCGCCACCGACAAGCGCTGGTTGCGAATGTCATCGGTGACCTCTTCATCTTCTTTAGGCGCTTGCGGCAGATTGCCATTTTGCAAACCTTGCAACATGCTCATCATGTCTGCCATCGGGTTGCCGTTTTTCTTTTCTTTCTTGATGGCCGGCACCAGCAGCTTGACTAAGCGCTTGTCCGCTTCTCGCCGAGCACGCGCCCGGACATTGGCAAATTGTTTTTGCTCTTCCATCGCTACTGCCACGTCTGCCAAATCGCGCACCATGGATTCCACATCGCGGCCAACGTAGCCGACTTCGGTGAATTTGGTTGCTTCGACTTTGACAAATGGCGCGTTGACCACATTTGCCAGCCGCCGTGCAATTTCGGTTTTACCGACACCGGTAGGCCCGATCATCAGCAAGTTTTTCGGCGTGATCTCTTTTTGCATCTTATCAGACAGCTGCATCCGGCGGTACCGGTTGTACAACGCCACCGCCACGGCGCGCTTGGCGTCATCTTGGCCGATCACATAACTATCGAGTTCTTGAACGATTTCTTTTGGGGTTTTAACCATATGGACCTCCATGGATCATCTGGATTTTTTTGAATGGGTTTCGTCGAGCTGCGCAAAGCAACGGGGTCGCAGATAAGTCATCGCACCACGCTATGGCTGTCGCCATAACGCGTCACGCTGCCTTATCCTCACCCCTAAAATCGCTTTGCTCCGCTTTGGGGTTATTCGTCGAGCTGCGCATGCCAACGCGATGGCGTCTAAGCCATCCCGGTCACGGTGCGTGCCGCACCGCGCCCAGACTGCCTTACCCACATCGCTAAACCCGGCATGCTCCGCTTTGGGGTTATTTAAAGCTTTCGACGATGATGTTGTGGTTGGTGAAGATGTCGATACTGCCGGCGATGTCGATCGCGGCTTTGGCGATGTCTTCTGCAGCCATGTCGGTGTGTTGGATCATGGCCATGGCCGCGGCTTGGGCGTAGTTGCCGCCAGAGCCGATGGCGACCACGTCTTCGTCTGGTTCGATCACTTCGCCATTGCCAGAAACCAATAAGAGATCATGCTCGTCCATGACGATCATCATCGCTTCCAGTTTTTGTAAAGTCTGATCTTTACGCCAGTCTTGCGCTAATGCCACAGCAGAACGCCGCAGGTTGCCAGCATGCGCTTCCAGCTTTTTTTCAAACCAATCTTGTAACGTGAAGGCATCAGCGACCCCGCCAGCAAAGCCGATCACGACTTTGTTGTTGAAGATCCGGCGCACTTTTTGCGCGTTGCCTTTCATGATCACTTTTTCGCCTAAGGTCACTTGGCCATCGCCGGCAATAGCGGTGCGGCCGTTTTTACGTACTGCTGCAATTGTTGTCATTAATAAGGCTCCTTTTTAAATTAAAGCATGTCCCTAGTTTAACGTGACAAGGTGTCATAGGCATCAGCCTTGGGTCCTAATTATGCTTTGGATAATACTTCATATAGTCAGTTTTAAGGTGTTCGGTGGTCATATGCGTATAGATCTGAGTCGTCGATAAGCTCGCGTGTCCCAATAGGGCCTGCACCGAGCGCAAGTCGGCACCATGATCAAGCAGATGGGTAGCAAAAGAATGCCGTAACATATGGGGATGGATGCCGCTGGTCAGGCTGGTTTTTTTCACCAGTTGATCTAATAAGTACTCGATCCCCCTTGGCGTGATCGGGCGGCCATGTTGATTGACGAAGACGCGATCATGATTTTGATCCAACTTGGCCATCAAGGTTTGGCGGCCGTCGCCAAGATATGTGTGCAAGGCTTGCTTGCAATAGCTGCCAAAGGGCACATAGCGATCCTTGTTGCCTTTCCCATGGACTAATAATAACTCGAGATCAAAATCGATCTGGCTCAAGGTCAAATTGGCACATTCGCTGACCCGGATCCCAGTACCATAAAGCACTTCCAGTACTGCACGATTACGTTGATCTAACGGGGTCGGCCCATCGACCACCGCAAACAGCTCTTGGATCTCTTGTTCATAAAAAAATTGAGGCAAGTGATGGTGGCTCTTGCGCGTTTCGACCAGTTCAAAGGGGTTGACCTTGGCTTGGCCGATGCGGATCAAATACCGATAAAAGCTCCTCAAGCTGCTCATTTTGCGCGCGACTGAGCTGCGTGCCAATTGCTGATCCGCCAGATGCGTCAAATACGTTGAGACATCTAAGTGATCGACGGCTTGAAAACTTGTGAAGCCGCCGTTTGCTCGCAAAAACGCCACAAAGGCATTGATGTCTTCCTCGTAAGCCTTTTTGGTCTCTGGCGAATAGTGCCGCTCAACCAACAAATACTGGAGAAATGCCGTCACATCTTGCATCTGCTCACCTCCATTAAAACCTTACCATACTTTATTACGCGTCACAAAAAAACCACTCAGGCTAAGCCTGGGTGGTGGTTTGCGCTTGCATTTCAGCAGCTTGAAAGGCACTTAATGTGGCCAATGCCCGCTCTGCGATCGCCGTATTGCGTTCAAGTTTGTTTTTCACCCGTTGGGGCAAGCCTGGCATGATACCAAAATTGGCATTCATCGGCTGAAAATGCCGCCCATCGGTATGGGTAATGTAATTGGCCATTGCCCCGATTTGTGTGGCTTTGGGAAAAATCAGCGGGGTTTGGCCTAAGGCTTGCCGCGCCGCATTCAACCCGGCAACCAACCCGCTGGCCGCAGATTCAACATAACCTTCCACACCGGTCATTTGCCCGGCAAAGAACAACCCCTCACGCTGTTTAGACGCGTAACTGGCTTCAAGAACTTGCGGCGAATTCATGTAAGTATTGCGGTGCATCACGCCATAGCGGACGAATTCGACATTTTCCAACCCTGGGATCATTCGGAAAACGCGCTTTTGCTCGCCCCACTTCAAATGCGTCTGAAAGCCCACCAGATTAAACAAACTGGCTGCGGCGTTATCTTGGCGCAGCTGCACGACTGCATATGGATCTTTGCCGGTACCCGGATCCGCCAATCCCACTGGCTTCAGCGGGCCAAACAGCATCGTTTTGATCCCGCGTTGGGCCATCACTTCGATCGGCATGCACCCTTCAAAGACTTCCAGTTTTTCAAAATCATGGCCTGCAGCCACTTCGGCATGCACCAGCGCCTCATGAAACGCCATGAACTGTTCTTTGTCCATCGGGCAATTCAGGTAAGCCGCTTCGCCTTTATCGTAGCGGGATTTCTTGTACACCACCGAGTCGTCGATGGTGTTGGCGTCGATGATCGGCGCGGCAGCGTCAAAAAAGTGCAAGCCTTCTGCGCCATTCAACGCCGCGATCCGCTTGGCCAACCCCGCCGCCGTCAGCGGGCCAGTGGCGACCACGGTGATGCCATCAGGAAAATCGGTCAATACTTCATTCACGACGGTGATCCGGGGATGCTGGCGGACTTTTTGGGTGACCAACTCGCTAAAAGGCTCGCGATCAACCGCCAACGCCCCGCCTGCTGGCACCGCCGTCGCATCGGCACAAGCCATGATCACAGAATTCAATTGGCGCATTTCGGCTTTTAATAAACCAACGGCATTGCTGAGCTGGTTGGCACGCAAGGAATTCGTGCACACCAGCTCAGCAAAGTTGGCCGTATGGTGAGCAGGTGTCGTCGCCACCGGACGCATTTCATAAAGGGTCACATCAACACCGGCATTGGCGATTTGCCACGCGGCTTCACTACCGGCTAAACCGGCGCCAATCACGTTCACTGTGGGCATAGTCATTCCTCCATCGCGCCATAATAGCGCTTTCTTATTGGGCCAAAAACACGGGGCGCACCGGTATTAGCGGTGGTCCCTGTGTTTGCGGAAATTGAATGGTTGGGGTTGATGATTTGTTGAGGGGCGTTGCGCTCTAAGTGCGGCTAGCTGCGCTTAGGGTTATTCGTGGAGCTCCGCTAGCCAACGGGGCCGCAGATAAGCGATCCCGACGCGGTACGGCTGCGCCGCACCGAGCCAGGCTCGCTTATCTTCACCCCTAAGTACGGCTAGCTGCGCTTAGGGTTTCTCGTCGAGCTCCGCTCCGCAACGGCATTGCGCATAAGTCGTCTCGGTCACGACGCGTGCCGCGCCGCACCCAAGCCGCCTTATGCCCATGCCTAAACCCGCGGTGCTGCGCTCTGGGTTTTCGTCGAGCTCCGCTAACCAACGGGGCCGCAGACAAGCGATCCCGACGCGGTACGGCTGCGCCGCACCGAGCCAGGCTCGCTTGTCTTCACCCCTAAGTACGGCTAGCTGCGCTCTGGGTTATTTTTGTGCGGCTTCTTTGTAGTCGCCGTTGGGACAGATGACTTGTTTGCCGCCGCGGGCCTTTTTTTCGACCAAGTAATGACCGCACTTCGGGCAGTCGCGGCCAACGGGTTTGTCCCAAGAAACGAAATCACAATCTGGGTACCGATCGCAACCGTAGAAGATCCGGTTCTTTTTGCTCTTGCGTTCGACGATCTGGCCTTTGTGACACTGCGGGCACAAAACGCCGATTTCCTTCACGATTGCCTTAGTGTTGCGGCAATCAGGGAAGCGCGAGCAGGCGTAAAACTTGCCGTAGCGGCCAAGTTTGATCACCATTGGCGCACCGCAGATGTCACAGTCAAACCCAGCTGGTTCATCTTTGATCTGGATCTTTTCGATGCCTTCTTCGGCATGGGCGAGTTCCTTTTCAAAGGGATGGTAGAACTGGTCGATGACCTTGACCCAAGGCATTTTGCCTTCTTCGATACTGTCCAATTCGCCTTCGACTGTCGCGGTGAATTTGATATCCACGATATCTGGGAAGAATTCGCAGATCAAGTCGTTGACGATCTCGCCGAGCTCTGTGGGTTCAAACCGCCGCGCGTTGAGCTTGACGTAGTAGCGTTTTTGGATCGTTTCGATCGTTGGCGCATACGTTGACGGCCGCCCAACCCCATTTTCTTCCAAGGCTTTGACCAGGTTCGCTTCTGAATAGCGAGCTGGCGGCTGGGTAAAATGCTGTGCCGGATCGGTTTTGACTAAATTCACCTGATCGCCAACGACCAGGTCTGGTAACAGGTTGTCTTTTTCATCTTGATCCCGACTGGAAACATACAGCTTGGTGAAACCTGGGAACTTGGTTTGGCTCCCATTGGCGCGGAAAATGGCGCCATTTTGTTCGATTGTCATCGCCACGGTATCGATCACTGCCGGCGTCATTTCGCTGGCGACAAAGCGGCTCCAGATCAAGCGGTAAAGCTTCATCTGGTCTTTGTCCAAGACCTTCTCTAAGCTTTCTGGCGTACGCAAGGTGCTCGTCGGCCGGATCGCTTCATGGGCGTCTTGGGCGCCTTCTTGCAGCTTGCCTTGCCGGATCTTGACAGCGGCATAGGCTTCGCCATATTGCTCGTGAATGAACTTCGACGTTTCCGTCTTGGCCACGTTAGAAACTCGCGTGGAGTCCGTCCGCATATAGGTGATCAACCCTACGGTGCCGAGCTTGCCGCCAAGGTTGATCCCTTCGTACAGCTGCTGGGCCAACATCATGGTTTTGCGCGTGCGGAAGTTCAACTTGCGGTTGGCTTCTTGTTGCAAAGAACTGGTCGTAAAAGGCGCTGCTGGGTAGCGTTTGCGTTCCTTTTTAACCACTTTGGTGATGTCAAATGGGCCTTTGCGGTCGATGCCTTTTAACACCTGTTGCACGGCGTCGTTGTTCTTCAACGCCAGCTTCTTGCCATTCATCCCATAAAAACTGGCCGCAAACTTCTTGCCGGTGCCTTTTTTAAATTCGGCATCTAACGTCCAATATTCTTCTGGAACAAAGGCGCGGATCGCATTTTCCCGATCAATGATCAGCTTCAAGGCGATACTTTGCACCCGGCCGGCAGAAAGGCCTTTTTTGACCTTCTTCCATAACAACGGCGAGATCGAATACCCTACCAACCGGTCCAACACCCGGCGTGCTTGCTGGGCATCTACCAGGTTCATGTCGATGGAACGGGGCGTTTTGAACGCATTTTTAACGGCGTCTTTGGTAATTTCATTGAACACCACGCGGTTTTTGCCTGCTGGATCCAAATCCAAAATATGGCTGACATGCCACGCGATGGCTTCTCCTTCACGGTCCGGATCGGCTGCGAGGTAGATGTGTTCAGCTTTTTTAGCATTCTTTTTGAGATCCTTGATCACATCGCCTTTGCCGCGGATCGAAATATATTTCGGCTGATAATTATGCTCGAAATCGATCCCCATTTGACTCTTTGGCAAATCGCGAATGTGCCCTAAGGACGCGACGACCTTATAATTGCGGCCGAGGTATTTTTCAATGGTTTTAGCTTTTGCTGGCGATTCCACGATGACCAAATTCTTGGCGGTCATGTTCGCCCTCCTTTCGTTGAGCGGGCTGCTCGAAAACAACAGCTATCATATTCTAAGGCTTTCAGCTTTGTCAAATGACGAAGTGAAAAATGGACCCTGCCTTACTGGCTGAATTCGCCTTTTACCACTGCTGCTTCGCTAAACAGTATCACCCACCCACCGCATTTACGCAACCGACTAAGGGTAATATTGCATTTCTTCTATTATATCAGACCCGCGCAGCACCGGTTTGGCGCCGGCTTGGATCAACGCATTCGTCCCGACTCCTAATGGTACATCCACCCGATTCGGCACGGCAAACACCTCGCGATTCGCCTGCAACGCCAAATTCGCGGTGATCAAGCTGCCAGAATGTGCTGCAGCTTCAGTGACCAACACCCCGTGGGCCAACCCCGCGATCAAGCGATTGCGCGCCACGAAGCGATACGGCATCGGCTTGACGCCATAAGGATATTCACTGATCACTAAACCGGCTTTGGCAATGCGCTGTTGCAAGTCGCGGTTGGCTTGCGGATACACTTGGTCTAAGCCGTTAGCTAACACTGCCACAGTCGGCCATCCTTGCGCCAGCGCAAACTCATGTGCCAGCGTATCAGCACCAGCAGCTAACCCGCTGACCACCGTCATGGGCATCAATCCCGGTCGCAGCCAAGCCAGTGCTTTGCGCGTATAAGCCCCTGCGTGCCGCGCCCCAACGATCGCCAAGCATAAGCGCGTCAACAAGTGCCAATTGCCTTGATAAAATAACACCGCCGGCGGCTGAAAACTTTCTGCCAGCCGTGGCGGATAAGCGGCATCCAAGCGGGTCACGAATGGTCCCATGCCCCAGACTTGACGCGCTTGGGCTTGCAGCGCGGGATCGCGCCAAAGTGCCCGCTGTTCTGGCGTTAGCCAAGCCAGATCCAGCTCGTCGCTGCCAGCGTGGTGTTGCAGTTGTTCCCAAGCAGCATTGTTAGTCGCATAGCTTTTGGTATAGGTGGCAAGATGCCAATAAAATAAAAAATCGCGTACTTGCATAAGCTCCCTCCTCGGTACTCATACATTACGCGATTTTACTACTGCATTGCTGCTTTTCGTACTGGTGCAAAACTCATGCGATGGATCGGGGTGACGCCATGCGCAGCCAGCCCGGCTAAATGCTTCTTGGTCCCATATCCCATGTTATCGGCGAAGTCGTATCCCGGATAGCAATTGGCATACATCAGCATCAGCCGATCCCGCACCACCTTGGCAACAATACTGGCCGCTGCGATGGAAATACTGTTGGCATCCCCTTTGATCAGCTTGCGCTGCGGATATGGCCCAGGTACGGTCATGGCATCGACCAATAAGCAGTCAGGCGCCACGCGCAATCCCGCCGCTGCCCGCCCCATTGCCAGTTCAGTGGCATGGTAGATGTTTTCGCGATCGATCTCATCATTATCGGCCACGCCAATACTGACGGCGACAGCCTGACTCACGATTTGCGGAAACAACTGCGCTCGTTTGTGCGGCGTTAGTTGCTTAGAATCGTTCACTGGCAAGGCAAAATCATGCGGCAAGATCACCGCGGCGGTCACCACCGGGCCGGCAAGCGGCCCACGACCAACTTCATCGATACCGGCAATGTGTGGGTATTTTGCCCACAATTCCCGCTCATAGCGACTGCGATATGCCAGCTCTAGTGCCTCAGTTTCTGCTTCAGCTTGTTGCCGCTGATACCGGGCCAAAAGCTGCTGGGCGCCGACGCGCGGATCTTGTGCTAAGGCTTGCAACACAGATTCAGCCACCGGTGGTTCAGCTAATCGGGCCTTGAGCTCACTCAGCGTCTGCGTCATTGGCGTCATCTCCTGGCACTTCTAGCGTGAAGCGACCAAACTTGCCTTGCCGCGCATCGAAAATGATCCGCTCCGCCATCCGATTGTAATTGTCAGCAAAGCCATTTTTCTGGCTCAAATGGATCATTAAATCGCCGTCTGATAAGGCTAAGTCTTGCGCATTCAACCCATATGCGCGACGGAAGGCTTCTTGATAATGTTCCCGGAAAAATTGCAGCCCATACATCCCCACAACATCTTCTGAATACACGGAATCAGCGATCGCCCCGGTCAGCGCCAGCTTCTTGCCGATCAAGTCATCATCGAACTTCGGCCATAAGATCCCTGGCGTATCCAGCAGCTGCAAGGTTTCATCTGCCTTGAGCCATTGCTGATTTTTCGTCACGCCAGGCCGGTTGCCGGTAACGGCGACGTTTTTTTTGATCAAGCGGTTCAAGATCGTCGACTTGCCGACATTGGGGATGCCAATACACATTGCGCGGATCGCTGGATTGCGGATCCCGCGTGACTTTTGCTTGGTGATCTTTGCCGCCATCAAGCGCTTGCCCAAAGTTGGGATCTGATTGAGCCGCTTAGCATGCTGCGCATCAATGGCGATAGCCTCATAGCCGAGGCCTTGATAATATGTGACCCATTGCTTAGTTTTCTCTGGGTCAGCCAAGTCTTGTTTATTCAACACCATAATGCGCGGCTTAGCGCCGATGATCTCATTCATCATCGGGTTGCGGCTGGCCTCCGGGGTGCGCGCATCGACGATTTCTAAGACAAAATCGACTTGCTTGAGTTTTTCTTGGACTTGGTTGCGTGCTTTGGCCATGTGGCCGGGGAACCATTGAATAGTTGCCATAGTGTATATCCCCTTTCGTAGCAAGGCTTTCAAGCTCTTGCTCTGATAAATTTTCTTAATGGTACCACTTTTGTGCCATGTGTCCCGTTGCTGGTACCATATTATTAGCATTTTAGCGGTAATAGCTGAACTTTGTTTACACCGGTTGAAGACTAATACCAACCTTCCTAGCGAACGTATCAATTACTTCAACCGACTTTTCTTGTGAATGTGAAAGGCGGTGCGTATAGCCATCAGTCGTCCGTTCTTCAACGTGACCGACTCGCTCTTGCACTTCTTTCAACGTTACAGAGGAATCATCACGCAAGACGGAGATATGAATGTGTCGGAAACTATGTGGCACTGGATTTTTCGTCCATTTGAAGCCATAGCGTTTTTCACAATTCTTTTCCAAGTCTGCTTTAATTCTGCCAAGTACTTCACGAAAACTATGTGACGTGATCGGTGAACCGTACTCGGTCCGAAAAATCACTTGAAATTCATGAAAAGCATCACTCGGTAATTCCTTCATCCGCCTATCAAATACGGCATTACGGTGTATCGCACGCTTCAATGCAGCAATCGCAAAATCAGGTAACTGCTCCACCCGTTCGCCAGCAACCGTTTTGACGGTATCTTCGTAGTACTCATCAACCCGTAAGTCATGTGATTGCATGGAACTAGAAATCGTAACTGTTTTTTTAGCAAAATCGATCTTATCAGATGTTAACCCTGATGCTTCACCAATTCGGCAACCTGTTGCAATCATAAATAGTGCCAGATCATAGTACGCCGGATTGCGGCGTTGTGCCAATTCAGTGAACAAGACTTTGACCTCACGCGAATCAAGAAACTTACTTTCCAAGCGATCCTTCCGCTCGATTTTTTCAGTCGTTGTCGCTTTTAAATGCAGAACGGCTGTCGGTGAAGCTGGAATGATGTTATATAGCACCGCATGGTCGAAAAGTTTATTGAAAGTTGATTTGATGTGTTGTATGGTGGCAAAACTAGCGCTGTATTTTTCGCGATAGTCTTGCAAACATTTATTGACTAACATAGGCGTGATGTTTTTTACCAAAATATCGTCTGCAATAATTTGATTCAACCGCCTAATAACAAGCGCCTCGCGCTTAATTGTCATTGGTTTAACAGACTGTTTCCACAAATCAAACCAATCTTCGCGTAAATCTTTGAACGTCCATTTTTGAACGCGCTCATCAAGTGCTTGAGCTCGCTGTGAAGTTAGCTCTTCGATCTTTTCATCAAGTTCTCGCGCCGCTTGTGCTTTACCTCTTTGAGAATTAGACTTAAAACTTACTGAGGCCCGTTTCCGTTTGCCAGTTAAGGGGTCAATATAATTCTCGAAAGCGCGATAAGTTGAAGTTCCGTCAGCGAGTACTCTTTTTTGAAAATGCATAATTTTATCCTCCAATTCAAATTAATAAACAGGAAAGATAAAATGAGATTAAATAGCTATTTCATTTTACCATGTCCCGGCGGTGTTGTCAGACGCTTCGGATGTAATGATGCTGTTTCCAAAACAAGAATTCTTGAAAGGTCGCAAAGTTGATCAATACAATTTTGTGTGTAGGATTAATAACGCCCTGACGAAAAGTAGCGTCATTACGCATTTCCGACAACCACCGATTTAATGTATAAATATTTAGACCCTCATAGCGTTTCAACAATGCTTGCTTGGTTCCCCATTCCGCTTTACCGGCGGAGTCGCCACTATATGGTACACTTGTATTTTCCATTTTTTCACTTCCTAATTTCTAGATGAAGTGAGATAATAATCGTAGATAGATTGCTTATTTTATCTATTTTAAGGTGTAACTACTTGCTTTGGTCGGCGTAGTTGCATCTTTTTATTATCTCAATCGCCATTATGTTTGGGTTGCTGAATCATTATTTCTTCGGGACTAGCCAACATTTGTTGAATCATCACTTGTTGATTTTCACTTAACTTGGCCTCAGCAATGATCGTCATTAGAGTATCCTCGCTTTTAGCCGAATCAATTGCCATTAACATTTTTAAACTTGGCGCCACTTGTTTCTTGATCCATTGAATAGTTTGGTCTAAAGTGACCGGTTCCGGCGAAACGGCCAAACGTAACTTATCGGCATATTTACCAATAAACTGTGCCCACCGATCGTCCAACGGCCATTTTGACGTTGGCTTGTTGGCAATCGGCTTCACAAAACGCAAGTAATTATTGATAATACCGAACACGGTTCGCTGCGGGTTGCGATAGGCCAATAGATCGGCGACCGTTTGCTCAGCCCGTTCGTCAAACACACGAATCTCAAATCGATTCTTGATTTTGGTCTCCGCCAACGCTTTACCTAATTTAAAATATTGCTCAATATCTTTCTGATAAATACAAAAATAAATTGCACTTTTACGTGAGCCAAAATAGAGACTTTCTCCTTTTAAATTGTCTTTGTCGCGGACAAAGTATTTACACTCCCTGAACTTTGTAATGTATTCATGACGCATACTCTTTTTAATCAAGTAATGAACCGGGAGCACATCTAAATAATCATTGATGGCTAGATCAATGCGTTTAACTACGCCATCAAGGGCCAGTGCCTGCCGTAAAAAGTCATACCAGCTCTGTTCACTGGCCACTAAAATGCCTTCCAGTTCGCGACAACCTTTCCCCTTCAACTCAATCAATGAACCGCGATTATCGTCTTCCGGTGAAACAAAAATTTCCATATCGCCATGCCGAAATTTTCCACTGTAGCCATAACGGCCATAAGGTTCATAAACAAAATAAATCGGCTTGATGCAGAAAAGTGCCACGATCAATTCGTCAACATCATGGGTTGGAAATCTGATCCGGACATAGTCAAAACAAATGTTTAATGCAGTGATGCCACTCAGTTCGCGAAAGGCTGCGGTTAATCGTTGGCGCATGGCCTCAGTTAATGGTCGCTTACTGTTCAATAGTTGATTGAGATAAGAACGACTGATGCCCATTGACTTAGCTAGCTGACTTTGCTTAATTTTTTTATCCTCCAACTGTTGCCAAAAAATATTAAGCCAATCAGCTTGGACCTGGTAATCAATTAGAGTTAAATCTTCATTCAAGTACGCTCACCTCCAAAATTTGCAATTCTTAGTCACGGTTAACAGCAACTTTGTTGCTTGAATACCTAGAAATTGGCATTTCTTGCTGCTGGATTAATTAACCGTTTATACTTTCTACCCCCCTATTAGAACTTGGGGGTTGAGGCGGCCGGCTAAAGCCGACCGCCGCTCACGCTAGCGGCTTTCGCGTTGCACGCCGCGCGTGGCGGCGGCTAATCTTTTTTCCTCCTTTATTCTGTTTTCAAGGAACGATTATGATCAATGCCAGCAAAAATTTGTAAGAATATTTCACTTGGCTTAGATCATATAAACATGATAACGTAGGCCTTTAGAGCTGGTCAATCACCTTATGCCACCTACTCAAAGACCGTGAGTAGTCGTTGTAGTTGTCTACTTTAAGTAACTAAGTTAAGATAATCATGAGGTGATGATAATGATCGAAAACTTTGGTCAAAACATAAAAAGATTGCGGCAAAAACACCAGATCACGCAAGAAGACTTAGCCATTGCCATCGAAGTTCAAAAACAAGCAATTTCAAATATTGAACGCGGTAAAAGTTATCCTAGTTTTGAAAACTTGGACCGAATTGCCAGATTTTTCAATGTTTCCGCCGTCGACTTATTTGGCACACCGGCTGAAATTGAAATCAGTAGCACTACTGCTATTCTTGATCGCATTGATGAATATACTGACAAAACTGAGCACCTCTTTCGCTTAATGCACCGCATAGATGATTTCTCACCGCGTCAAATTGATGGTCTTAGTGATCAAGTTCATGAAATTATGAGCTATTTTCAACCCTACACAAAAATCAATGAAGATGGTACCCCAGAGACTGATAACAATGATCGACCGATCGTCCGCCAATCAAAATATCGGCAATTACCAATTAAAGAAATCAATGCCTTATACAATAAAATCAATACCATCAATGCTTATCACCAAACGCAAAAAAATCACCTTCAAAAGAAGATGATCAATGAATGATAAAAAATATCGACTACTGCTTAATTAAAATAATAGCTGCATAATATGCCTAATAGTGTCACTTTCAAGAATGATCATGATGCCTAAACCAATATAAATAATGGCCATGATCCAATCACCAAAACGATCAAGAAAGTTCTTTACAAAATTCACTTGTGAGAACTTATCACCAAGGAAAACTAAAAAATAAATACAAATGGTAAAAACAAACAGCGTTACGATTAGCTGTACCAGTGATAATGATACGAAGTAAGGAACAAAAAGGCCAATATTATCCGCACCACAAGAAGCTACCGTAATTAAAGCCACCGTTGCAATTAAATTCTTATTTTTACGCGCTTCAATTTTCTGATCAACTTCTGCGGCTTCATCTTCTTTGCTAAATATATATTTGATTCCAAAGGCAATGGGAATCAACCCTAAAAAACCTAGTAACCATTTGGCGGGTACGTAATGGAGAATAAATGCAAAAAACAAACTAATTCCAATGAGCGTATATGAGCCTAAGAACTGACCAATATAAATTTGTCGGCGATGCTTTGTTGAACGATATTTTGAAAAAAGTAACATTAAAATAACTAATAAGTCGATTGCAGTTGATGTATAAAGAATAATACTCGTTATAATTGTCCTGATCATTTTATTTTCCCCCACCAGCATTGATTTTTCCGGCATCTTCAGCTAAACACCATGCCCGTTCTAATAAAATTGCCGTACATTCATCAATGATCTGATATTCAATGAAGTTGCCATTACGCTTCGCTTTAACTATCTTTTGATCTACTAGACGTTGTAACTGGTTTGAGATGGCTTGGACCTTCATATTTAGTGATGTAGCAATCTCACTAACGGCCATATCTGGTTCACGCGTTAAGCAATGTAAAATTCTTAGCCGCGTATTATTTGCGAGTACTTTAAAAAGTAAAGCAATGTCAGCGGCTTGATTCTCATTTAACAATGCCCGATCAGCCAAATCTGGTTTACCCGGACAACAGTCTACTTGTATCATTAGATCACTCCTCGTTTATTAATCTATTACATTATATCATGTAATAGTGTTGTCCCCAATTTAATTTGAATCAAAAAATAGAGTAGCTCCTATAGCCACTCTATCTGACATTAACCACTATTCATATTCACTAGTTAAATTAAAACTAAGATACAGGTCTTAGTTTTAATTTAATCTACCAGAAGATGCCAAAGTTTCGTTACTATCATTTTGCGCCATTTTAATTCTTTCAATATAAATAGCCGCCAATCATTGTCCTCAGAGTAATCTGGTAATCATATAAAAACAGATAGTAGAAAGCTTAATTAATAATGAAGTGAAGTTGTTCCTTCAGTTATAAATTAATTCCTTAGCGTTTCGCATTCTGTTGTTCCCAGTTCTGTGCTGCGATTTGTACTGCATCCCAAGGTGATCCAACTGGTGGTGAATAGGATAAGTCTAGGTCGCTAATTTCGGCTACTGTCATATCATTAAAAATTGCCGTAGCAAAAATATCACTGCGTTTAGCAACTTCACTACCGTAATGACCAATTAACTGCACGCCTAAAAGCCGGCCACTTTTTTGATCACCAGTAATTCTGATCTTAATTTTTTGAGCACCGGGAAAATAAGCCTTATGGTCATCAACATCAGTTTTTACCGTGAAAGGATTAAACCCTGCCTGGATAGCCTCACTTGTCAATAACCCTGTCCGTACAACAACTAAATCAAATGCCTTTAAAACTTGTGTCCCCAGGCTACCTTTAAAGGCACGTTGAATTCCAGCAATATTAAAACCAGCAATTCTTCCTTGTTTATGTGCAGTCGTACCTAATGGCAAGTAGGTTTCACCTAATAAATGATGTCTTGTTTCCACCAAATCGCCGGCCGCCCATATATCAGGTAATGAGGTCTGCATATATTGATCAACCTCGATGGCCCCGGCAATTCCAGTTTCAGCACCTACCTTGACCAGTAGCTCATTATTTGGTTGAACACCAACAACGATTAAGACTAAATCATACGTAGAAGATTGTGTCTTTTGATGCTCATTTAAGCCAACAACTTCCACGTTGCTACCAGTTTCATTAATTTCTGAAACGGTTAAACCAGTAATAACATTGACGGCATTAGCAGACAACTTTTGATGAATAATTCGGCCTAAATCAGCATCAACCGTGGAAAGTATTTCTGAACCTCGTTGAAAAATAGTGACGTCTAAATGCCGTTTTCTTAAAGCCTCCGCCATTTCGATTCCGATATAACCAGACCCAACAATTGCGACCTTCCGAACACTATCTGTAGCTATATTTCTTTCAATCGCAAAGTAATCTGCCATTGTATGCAAAATACGAACTTTACTATCTTGCTGTTGAGCTTGCGCCAGGTCCACACCTTTAATACCCGATAGTTTTGGTCTAGCCCCTGTTGCTACAACCAAGTGGTCATAATGATAAGTTTTTAATTCGCCTGTAAGCGCATGTGCTACGACTTCATGTCGTTGCGGTTCAATTTTATCTGCAATCATGTTCATTTGAAATTCAATACCAGTCGAAGTCAATTCTTGTAAATTACGATGAGCTAGCAAGTGCCAATCCGGCACTTCTCCGCTGACTGCATAAGGTATTCCACAAATTGATAAATTTGGGTACTCATCTGCTAATAATATCTGAACTTTTAATTCAGGTTTAAGTTCTTTAGCCTTTAAGGCCGCCGAAATTCCGGCGTCACTGCCGCCGATAATTAATAATTTTTCCGTTTCATTTGCCATTTAATTAATTCCTTTCACCGTTGTTAGCGAACAAATGCACGACTTAAATCCTGATGTAGATAATCTGAAAACTCTTG
Source organism: Lacticaseibacillus baoqingensis (assembly GCF_003946165.1). Taxonomy (GTDB): domain Bacteria; phylum Bacillota; class Bacilli; order Lactobacillales; family Lactobacillaceae; genus Lacticaseibacillus; species Lacticaseibacillus baoqingensis. The sequence goes on from NZ_RHOI01000021.1 coordinate 48,693, forward strand.
GAAGGTTGGATAATCTCTTTGTTTAAAAATTATACCGTTAACCATAGTAATTGGTAATCGCAAATTGCAAGAACAAGTTAGCCACCCCATGGCACGACACCGTGAGATGAACTGTTATCTTTGATGAGTTGAGTT
>NZ_RHOI01000022.1 GCF_003946165.1 Lacticaseibacillus baoqingensis
CACGCAAGGTCTTAGGCTGGAAGACACCATCTGAGGTTTACCTAGGCAAAAAGTTGCACTTGAGTTGACAATTCGTCGGCCAAATAAAAAACGCGACCCTTTTAAAGGTCGCGACAGACTGTGAGTTTAGTTTTCATTTTCCAACCGCTCGGCATCTTTGTCGATCGTGGCAAACCCTGACTCGGTCTTTTTCTTGGGATGTTCTGCGCGATCCTTTTCCGCTTGCGCGATCAAGGCCTTGCGCTCTTGTTTACTGAGCTTTCCTGCCATACTTCTCGCCTCTTCATCAATGATTTTGAGTTGAGGGCAACATGCTCCCGACAAGTTAGTTATACCACTTATTGCAACCGTTAGCACATTAAGTTGCGATTTGCTAATCCTAGGCCCCTAAATGCACCGGCGTGATGTGGCTGTCGCCGGCTCCTGTTGGCGTCACGCGCAATTGATCCGGGATCCCAGTTTGCAAGGACTCGACATGGCTGATGATCCCGATCATGCGCGATTGGCCTTCAATGCTTTCCAATGCGTCTAAAGCGACCGCTAAGCTGGCACTGTCCAATGAACCAAAGCCTTCATCGATAAACAAAGCATCGATCGTGATCCCCCCCGCTTCTTGCTGGATCACTTCGCCTAATGCCAATGCCAACCCTAATGCCGCAATGAACGACTCACCGCCAGATAAGGTGTGCACCGAACGCGTTTCGCCGACTTGATCATCATACACATCGATTTCTAACCCAGAATCATTGCGATAACTCCCAGGATCGCCGTGCAGCTGCAATTGATAGCGCCCATCAGACAACCCTTGCAGGCGCTGATTCGCCACCACCAGCACTTGTTGCAAGTATGCCCGCAGCACATAGCGCTCTAAACTCAGCTTCTGATCGTTATTGCCATTGACTACCGCCGCTAAGTCTTGCAGCGCCGCGGCTTCAGCCAATGCTTGTTGATTGGCCTGATAATCACGATCGATGGTGTCATGAAGCGTTTTGGCTTGCGCCAAGGCATGCGTGGCCGTGGCTAGTTGTGCAGATGCCGCGCTGGCAGTTTCATCAGCAGCTTGGCGCTGGGCCGTTAATGCAGGCAGATCCGGCAGCGGCGCTGGGCCGATCGCAGCCTCAGCCGCCGCCAGCAAGGCCATTTGTTGGGCCTTGGCTTCACGCGCAGCTTGCAGCTGCTGGGTCAAAGCCGGGATCTCTTTTGCCGCTTTGACCCAGGCAGCAAAAGTGGCTTGATCCGTTTGGTGATGCTTTCGCAGCGCTTGATGCAGCCGCGCTTCGGCTTGCTGCAGCGTTTGGGTGAGCTGCTGTTGTTGGGTGGTGAGATCATCAAGCGTGGTTTGCAAGCGGGTATGCGTTAAGCGCGCGGCTTGCAGGGCTTGGGTGGTTTGGGCAGTGGTGTCGTCATACTGCTGCACGCGCTTGGTTAAAGCTGCCGTTTCCGCTTGCAAGTCGGCCAAAGCAGGCGCTTGTTCAGGCACTGCTTCTTGGGCGGCAGTGTATTTGGCGGTGGCTGATGCCGTGGTTAATGCTGCGGCTTGCGCTTTAGCCGCAGCGGTTTGCAAGGCTTGATCAAGCGCTTGTTGCGCTTGGGTCAGCTGTTGGGCGGCTGCTTGTAAGTCTTGCTGCTTGGTTTGTGCTTGGGCGACTGCTTGGTTCAATGCCGCCACGCGCTGTTTGACAGCGGTAAGTGTCGCTTCAGCATCTGCTTGGGCATGTGTTTTGGCTTGGGCTTGGATCTGGGCGGCCAGTGCTTGGCAGTCAACTTGCCATTGGCTCTTTTGGGCTTGCAGCTGTTGCACTTGCGCTTGGGCTTGAGCTGCGGCAGCTTGGGCCGTGTCGCGGGCTTTGATCGCGGCTTGATAGTCTGCTGGTGCTACCGCTTTGGCAGTGCTGGCGGCGGGATGCGGATGCGTCGTGCTGCCGCACACCGGACATGGCGCGCCTGGCGACAAGGCCAAGACTAACTCTGCGATTTGGGCCGTTAGCCGCTGATCATTTAAGGCGGTATAAAAGGCGCTGCGCTCAGCTAACGTCTTTTGGGCTTGGGTCAGCGCCGCTTGGGCTTGTTGCAATTGGACTTGATTGGCGGCCAAGCGCTGCTGCACCTGTTGGCGCTGTTGGGCCAGTCCTTGTAGTTGGGTAAGCAACTGTTCGGCTTGATGCGCGGCTGGGGTTTGATCTGCTTTTGCTAAGGCTTGTTGCGCCGCTGCGTTGGCCGCTAGGCGCGCTTGCCCCGCTTTTGCCGCTTCTTGGGCGGCTTGTTGCGCCGCTTTAGCCGCTTGTTGAGCGGTAGTGGCGGCTTGCACTTCAGCCGCTGCTTGTTGCAAGGTTTCCAGCTGCGTTTGCAAGCGGCTCATCCCCGCCAGCTGCTCTCGGGCATTGGCGATCGCTACGGCTTGGACTTGCAAAGCGTCTTGTTGGGCTTGCAGATCATCGACTGCCGCCGCAGCAGTGTTTAACGCGGTTTGGGTTTGGCGGCGCTGTTGGCCCAAAGCGTCGCGCTGTTGGCGTTGGGTTTGCACTTGGGCAAAAACCGGCTGCCAGTCATGCGCCCATTGCAAGTCTTGCAAGCGCTTGGCAGCCGCGGTCAGCTGATCGGCTTGTGCCGCCAGTTTGGCCAATGCCTTTTGGGCTTGGGCTTTTTGGGCATAAGCGTGCGCAATGGCGGTGCCGGTTTGCAAGGCGTGATTGGCTTGCTCATAAGCCGCCTTGGCCGTTTGGGCTTTAGTTTGTTGGTCCGCTAAGGCGCTTTGTTGCGCCGCCAAAGCTTGGGCCATCGCCTGCAAGCGGTCGGCTAACGTTGCGTTAGCCGCCGGCAAAAAAGCCCCATAATCAAATTGTGCGGCTAATGTTTCTAACCGTGCCGCTTGTTTTTGGCGGCTGGCCGCTTGCTGTTTGGCCAATTCTAACAGTGCTTTTTGCCAGCGGGCATATTGGCTGGTCCCAAACAAATGCCGCAATAATGCCCCTTTAGTGTCGGAATTGGCGTCTAAAAACTGGCGAAACTTGCCTTGTGGCAGCAACACCATTTGCCGAAATTGATCGGCATCTAAGTGCAGCAAGTTTTCGATTTGCTCACGTACTTGTTGGATCTTCGTAAATTCGGCTGCTTCAACCCCGTCTTTGAAGACTTGCAAGCTCACCTTGGCACTCACCTTGGTCAGCCCGCGGCCGCGTTTTTTAGCCAGCAGCTGATCCGGGGCGCGGGTGATGCGATAATGCCGATTTTCATGGCTAAAATCCAGCACCACCCGCGTCGGCTCCTTGGAGGTGGCAAAATTGGCGCGCATTTCAGCGCCGGTGCGCTCACCGCCAGTGGTCGTGCCGTATAAGGCAAACACCAGCGCATCAAAGATCGTCGTTTTGCCGCTGCCGGTTTTGCCGCTGATCAAAAACACCGGCGTGGTCTCAAAGTCACTAAAATCAATGCTTTCATGCCGATAAGGACCAAAGTTTTGCATCTCTAGTTGTGCTAACCGCATCTCAAACCTCCTGTTGACTCGCCGCTAATGCTTGCTTGGCCCAAGTCTTTTGTTGCGCCGTCAGCGCCGTCCCGGTGGTCACCTGATAAAAATCCGCCAATAACGGCAACGGCCCAAGCTTGGCCGCTTGCACTTGCGGCGTTTTGGCCAAGCGCACCCCATGCGCGCGATCGAGGCTGATCACTCGCGGAAAGATCGCCCGCAAACTCGCCATCACATTCGGGATCACTTGGGTATCCGTCAGCGTGATCGCGGTATACGCCTCCCGATCTAAGCTTTGATAGTAATCAGGATCCGCCAAATGCGCAAAGCGATCCGTCAAGTGCTGGACCTCATATTTTGGCGCCAAGGCCATGAACTTGCGGGTCATGGTTTGGGTATCCAAGATGTAGACGCCTTTGGCTTGCGCCACTTCTGAAACGGAATATTTCAATAACGCCCCCGAATATTGGATCTTCTCCGCCTTTAAGGCGTGGCGATTGTGCAAATGCCCCAATGCCACATAGTCAAACGGGGTCAGATCACTGACGGCAACAGCATCCAAGCCGCCGACATTCACGCGCGTTTCCGAATCCGAATGCTCGCTGCCGGCAGCAAAAAAATGCCCGACCAGCACATGCTTTTTGTCCGCGGCAAACATGGTCTGCATCTTGGCAATCACTGGGACCATGGCTTTGGCAATGTTAGTTAAGCTGTCATCGTCAAAATATTGGCGGGCCATCACCGGCTCAAAATATGGCAGCAAGAAAAATTGCGTGTCGCCTAAGGTCACCGGCGAAAACGCCTGATCCAAGCGGGTATTCAAATATAATTGCGTGCTTTGATACCAATCCCGGCCGGTGTTTAAGCGCACCGCAGAATCATGGTTGCCTGAAACCACCAACAGCGGATACCCGAGCTCGCGGTTGAGGCGCAATAACATGCGGTTGACGACTGCCGTGGCCGCTTCACTGGGCATGGCCCGATCATAGAGATCCCCGGCGATAATGATCGCATCCACCTGTTCTTTTTTGGCCACTGCCACCAAGTGTTCAAACACCGCTTCTTGATCTGCTAAGAGCTCAAACCCTGCGAGTTTCTTGCCGATATGCCAATCGGCTGTGTGTAAAATTTTCACCAGCGATCGCCTGCTTTCCTGTTATACTAAAGCCATCCACGAAAGGAGTGCTTTTGGTTGTCTACATATATTTTTGATGTCGACGGCACCTTGATCGATTCCGTGCCGATGTATTTGCATGGCTTACAAGACGCTTTACACGCCCGCGGGCGCGATTTTGCCTTATCCGATTTGACCTTTTCCAATGGGATCCCGTCTAGTGATACCGCCACTCAACTCGGCTATTTTGGCTCTGAGGCAAAAGCGTTGATCGCTGAGTGGCTGGCTTGTACCAAGCCCTATGCCCAAAGCGTCGACTGGATCCCGGGGATGACAAAAACCATGCGCCAATTGCGCCAAGCCGGCCACCGCTTAGGGATCGTGACCAGCAAGGCCGCGGCAGAATACGCCTTAGATGATGCCCGTTTTCACTTTAGTGATTACGTCGACACCGCGGTGGTCGCGCATGACACCAAGCGCAACAAGCCTTTTGGCGACCCCATTTTACTGGCGCTAAAACGGCTCAATGGCAGCCGTGAGCATGCGGTGTATGTCGGCGATACCATCACCGACTCGCAAGCAGCCGCAGATGCGCAGGTCCCGTTTGCCTTGGCCACTTGGACCACGGCGCCAAGCGGGGCATTGGCGCCGATCGCCTATGCGTTAAAGACCCCAGAAGCGCTACTGTCATTATGACACAAGCTTTAGCGATCCTCAGGCTAAATTCTGCCGAACGCTAACCCCGCTACCCCTAAATTTCGCTAACCAGCCACCGCCACTTGCTGCGGCGGCTTTTTTTGATGGCCAAAAAGCGCTCAGTGCAAAACACGTGTTAGCTTTTCTCACCAGAATCCGCTTACATTACTAAAAAATCAGTTTAGGTGAGCTAACGTGACAAAATCAGTCGTATTTTTCGTCATCAGGGACTAAAGTGACCTCATCAATTGATCGATCGACTGACTATAGTTAGCTAAACTGACATGAAAGGTGGTTTGCGTATGACACCAACTCCCATCAATATCGGGGACGATCCCACCACCGCCCTCGCTGAATTTATCCATTGTCACAGCATCAGCACCGATGCTTGCGGCTTACAACAAGCCGTCAAGTTTCTCACGACACACCTCAACGCCGACTGTCACGCCACTGTCCACACCGTTGCCACCGCCGGCCAGCCGGTGATCATCGCCGATATTGCCGGCCAAGGCCCACACACCTTGTTGCTTTACGGCCATTATGACGTGATGGATCCCGGTGACAAAGCGGATTGGGCCAGTGATCCGTTCACACTCACGCAGCGCGACGACCGCTTATACGGCCGCGGCTGCGGCGATAACAAAGGCCAGCTGATCGCCACGTTAAGCGCTGTTGCCCGCTTCGTCAAGGCCCATGCGGATCATCAACTCGGCATCAAAATCGTCTTAGAAGGGGAAGAAGAGCAAGGCAGCCGGCATCTTGACGCCGCTATCAGCCAAGCCAAACCGACTTTGCTAAAAGGGGTGCAAAAAGCTTTTGTGATCGACGGGTCGATGAATGCGTCAGGCGATCATGTCGTGCGTTTAGGCAATCGCGGTTTGTTTGGTATCCGGCTGCACATTCGCTGCGCCAGCCATGCCAACCATTCTGGCAATGCCGGCAATGTCATCGAAAACCCGTTTATGCGATTTCAAACCATTTTGGCGCAGCTTTATGACCCGCAAACTCAGCGGGTGTTGATCCCCGGATTTTATGACGGCCTCATGACCCCAGATCAACAAGCGCTGGATTGGATCGCAGCGCTGCCTTTTGATCCTGAAAAGCTCGCCCAAGTTTTTGGCGGGCCGCTATTGACCACTGACCAACGCGATTATTTCACCCGCTTAATGTTTCAACCGACCTTCAACTTGTCAGGCATTCAAAGCGGCTACACCGGTGCCGGCGTCAAAACGATCATTCCCGGCGACCTTGATGCCAGCTTGAACATGCGCTTAGCCCCTGGCCAGTCGGTGACCAAGATCAAACGCGCCACCCAAAAGTGCTTAGCCCCTTATGTGGCGGCTAAGCAGCTCGTTTACTCGATCACCGGCGAACTCGCCCCGACCTACACCACCGACGCCACCGCCGATATCGCCGCCTTGCGCCAAGCTGCAACCGCGGCTCACTTGCCATTATTGGTCGAGCCGGTCATGGCAGGCTCTGTGCCTAACGCCGTTTGGGCCCAAACGCTGGGGGTCAAAACTTTCACCATTCCTCTTGCCAACTTTGATCAACATAATCACGACACCAACGAAAACATTTCTCTTGACGCATTTAAAGCGGGCAGCGACTTGATCCAAGCCTTGCTGACTCGCTACGAAAAAGGAGGCCCAAGCCTATGGAATTGACCCATGCTGCGACACCTGCCAAACTTTCACGCCGGGCACAGCTCGCCTTTTTGATGAGCTATATCGGCTATGTGATTTGTTTTATCGATCGTTCCGCGATCAGCATTACGCTGCCTTATATTGGCAAAGAAATGCAGCTAAGCACGGCAACGCTGGGGATCGTCTCCAGTGCCTTTTTCTTCAGCTACGCGCTGATGCAGATCCCTGGCGGTTGGTTGACCGACAAAATCGGCACCTATAAAGCGATCATTATTGCCATCAGCATGTGGTCGTTTTTCACCTTGATGACCGGCTTTGCTTGGTCATTGATCGCCTTAGTCGTGATCCGCGTCTTATTCGGGATCGGCGAAGGGATGTTTCCTTCTGCGGCGCTGACTTCGATTTCAGAATCATTCCCTTATGACAAGCGCTCTACCGGCACCGCCAATTTGATCTCGTCTAACGAAATCGGCGCCGCCGTAGCGCCAATGTTGATGGCGCCGATCATCGCCACGGTCGGCTGGCGCGGCGGGTTTCATGTTGTCGGGATCATCGGGCTGTTGTTTGTGGCCGCCTTTGCCGCAATGATGTTTCGCTATCGCAAAGCCGCCAGCAATCGGCAGCAAGATTCGACGCGGCCGAAGATCGCTTGGCGCACAACGTTAAAAGACAAGATGATCTGGGAGTTCTTCTTGATCGTCTTTGGCGTCAGCGCCACGACCAAAGGCATGGATTCTTGGATGCCGACTTACTTATTGACGACGCGCCATATCAACTTGGCAAATCTGGCCTGGTTAGTGCCTTTGCCATCGATCGCCGCCGGCATCAGCGCTGTTTTGGCCGGCTGGCTGCTGACCAAATTATTCCGCGGCCATGAAAAGATCTTCTTAGCCTTAGCCGCTATTTTAACCACGGTTTCCATGTACATCATGTACCGTTCCACGTCTTTGATCAGCGTGGTGACTTGGGAGATCTTAACTTATTTCTTCAAGTCAGCCGCATTTTCCGGCGCGTTTGCGTTTTTCGCAGAACTGGTCAGCAAAGAACGCTATGGTTCCGCCATCGGCATTGTCAACTTTGGCGGCCAATTAGCAGGCTTTGTGGCGCCTTTAGCGATCGGCTTTATCGTCACCGCCTTCAAAGGCGCTTATGCCCCAGCATTTTTATTCTTAGTCATTTGCGCCGCACTGGCTTCTATCACCGCATTGTTGATGAATGACAAGCAGCTGCGCGCCCACAAGCAAGCCGTCCAAGGCACTCCAGAAAAAGAGGTTACCCCATGAAAATTGAAAAAATCACCTTACGCAAAGTCGACATTCCCTTACGCGATCCGTTCGAAACCAGCTTTACCCGCATGCTCACCAAAGAAACGATCATCGTTGCAATTACCGATGCAGCCGGTACCACCGGCTACGGCGAAGTTTCAGCCTTTGGCGGTCCGTATTACAGCGAAGAATTTCGCGATGGCGCTTGGGTCGTGTTAAAAGAATATTTAGCCCCGCTATTATTAGGGCAAACCATTGCGCATCCAGATGACATGGATGCCTTAGTCGCACCGATCCGCCGCCACAACATGGCTAAATCCTCACTGAACTGTGCGCTATGGGACATTTACGCCCAAGAGCAAGGCCTCAGCCTCGCCAAAGCGTTAGGCGGCACCAAAACCAAAGTGGAAACCGGCGTCAGCATCGGCGTGCAAGACTCCCCTCAAGCCCTGGTCGCGGTGGTTGCCGGCTATCTTGCCGATGGCTACCGACGCATCAAGTGCAAGATCAAACCCGGCAAAGACTATGAGTACTTAGCCGCCGTGCGCCAAGCATATCCCGACGTCATGCTCATGGGCGATGCCAATTCTGCTTATCGCCGGGCCGATTTTAAAATGCTCAAACGCCTCGATGACCTCAACTTGATCATGATCGAACAGCCCTTGGAGCCAGGCAATCTGCTCGATCACGCGGATCTGCAAAAACTGATCAAAACGCCGGTTTGCCTAGACGAATCGATTCTTTCAGTCGCCGACACCCAAAAAATGATCCGCCTCGGCAGCGGCAAGATCATCAACATCAAAGTCGCGCGCGTCGGCGGGTTAAGCACTGCCCGCAAGATCCAAGCCTTAGCCCAAGAAAACGGCATCGACTGTTGGAGCGGCGGGATGCTCGACTCAGGCGTCGCCAGAGCCGAAAACGTTGCCGTGGCGACCTTGTCCGGGTATACCTTGCCAAACGACATTGCCGCGTCAACCCGCTATTATGACGAAGACATCATTACGCCTACCGTGGCTTTAGATGGCACCTATATCGACGTCCCGACAACCCCAGGCATCGGCTATCAAATCGACTGGCAGCACCTCAACGCCTTCACCACCGACCAATTGACCTTGACCCCGCAACAAGCAGCGATCTTTTAACCGGGTCAAACCAACGACTAACAAACAAGGCTGAACCGATAATCGGTTCAGCCTTGTTTGCGTATTATGCTTAATATAGCGCAGCGACTTGCTTTTGGGCGATGTCATGGGCGATAAATTCATCGTACGTGGTATCTGCACGGTCCACGACGCCTTTAGGGCCAACTTCGATGATATGGTTGGCAATGGTTTGGATGAACTGGTGATCATGACTGGTAAAGACCACCGCGCCAGGAAAATCGATCAGCGCATCGTTTAAGCTGGTGATTGATTCCAGATCCAAATGATTCGTCGGGTCATCCATCAACAAGACATTGGCTTTAGACAGCATCATCTTCGCCAAGTATGAGCGCACCTTTTCGCCCCCGGACAACACGGTGACTTTCTTCAATGGCTCATCCCCACGAAACAGCATCTGCCCTAAGAAGCCGCGCAAGAAGGTGTTATCTGATTCTTCTTTGCTGGCAAACTGCCGCAGCCATTCGAGGATGTCAAAGCGCTCATCGCTGAATTCAGGGGTGAGATCTTTAGGCATATACGCCCGGCTGGTGGTGACGCCCCAAGTGACCGTACCGGCATCAGGTTGCATGGTCCCGGCAACGACTTGCATCAAGTAGCTGGTCGTCACATCAGAACGGGAAATGAACGCCGTTTTATCGCCTGGGCGCAAGATGAAGGAGACGTTGTCCAAGACTTTTTCGCCTTCAACGGTCAAAGACACATTTTCTACCCGCAATAAGTCATTGCCAAGCTCACGTTCTGGGACGAACTTGATGAAAGGATACTTGCGAGAAGACGGCTTGATGTCGTCTAAGGTGATCTTTTCTAACTGTTTCTTGCGGCTGGTCGCTTGTTTAGACTTTGACGCATTCGCAGAAAAGCGCGCCACGAATTCTTGCAGCTGCTTGATCTGCTCTTCTTTTTTGGCGTTGGCGTTTGACCGCAGCTGTTGGGCAAGCTTGGACGATTCCATCCAAAAATCGTAGTTGCCGACAAACATTTCGATCTTGCCAAAGTCCACGTCGCACATCATCGTGCACACCGCATTGAGAAAATGCCGGTCATGGCTGACCACTAAGACGGTATTTTCATAGCCGGCTAAGAAGTCTTCCAGCCAGGCGATCGCTTGCGGGTCAAGCCCGTTGGTCGGTTCGTCTAACAACAGCACATCCGGCTTGCCAAACATCGCTTGGGCCAACAAGACTTTGACTTTTTCCCCTTCTGGCAGCTCTGCCATCAAGGTTTGGTGCTGGCTTTCTGGGATGCCGACCGATTGCAACAGCTGGCTGGCATCGGATTCGGCGTTCCAGCCGTCCATTTCCGCAAACTCGCCTTCCAATTCGGCGGCTTTGATCCCATCTTCTTCGCTGAAATCAGGCAAGGCATATAACGCGTCTTTTTCGGTCATCACCTCAAAAAGCCGCTGGTGGCCTTGTAACACCGTGTTCATCACGGTTTGATCATCAAAGGCGAAGTGATCTTGTTTCAAGCTGCTCATTCGCTCGTTGGGGCCCAGTGACACGCTGCCAGTCGTTGGGGTGAGCTTGCCTTCTAAGATCTTCAAAAAAGTCGACTTACCCGCGCCATTTGCCCCAATGATCCCGTAACAGTTCCCTGGGGTGAATTTCAAGTTTACGTTAGCATATAGGGTCCGGTCGGTGAACGTCATCGAGACATTATTAACTGTAAGCAATACCTTACCTCACTTTGTTTAGAAGTCGTTGCAAAACACATTGCTATTCATATTACCAGAATTTTTTGCTTTGGGCAATCTATAGTAGACAAGTTGCTTTTTAAGTGGTATCCGCTACACTGAATGCAGCAAGGAGGTAACTGCATGCTCATCTTAGGACTCATCGTGTTGTTAGGCGGCATCGGGCTTTTGCTGCGCCACCCCCCGCGCGCCAAAAAAGCCCGTACCCGCCGGCGCAAGCAAGCCGCCAGTTTGATCACTATCGGCTTGGCCTTAGCGTTAGGACAGCCTGTGCAGCAAAAAGTGACCGGCCCTAAGGCGCCTGTTCAAAACACCGCCCAAGCCCCGGCTAAAACCGCTGACGCCACCGCACAGCCGGTGGCCAAGCTGGCCATGCTGACGTATAACGGGGAACAAGAAATCACCATCAACAATAATGATCCCGCCTTTTCGGCCCATGAACTCAGCACCGCTAAAGGCCCTTGGACAAGTTTCAGCAACTTGGATCAATACAATCGCGCCGGCGCGGCAGAAGCCTTGCTCAACCGTCAGTTGATGCCGACCCAAGACCGCCAGCCGCTGACTTTCGACCCCACAGGCTGGCACAATAAACGCGTACATGGCACTTGGCTGTACAACCGCAGTCACTTGATCGGCTTTCAGCTGTCTGGGGAAAATAACAACCCTAAGAACTTGATGACCGGCACCAGAGAGCTGAATTCGCCGCTGATGCAAGCACATGAAGACGATATTGCCCACTACCTCAAACAAAGCCCCAGCCATTATGTCCGCTATGAGGTGACCCCGGTTTTTCGCGGGGATGAATTGCTGGCGCGCGGCGTGGCGATGCGCGCACAATCGGTTGGCGACCACACGATCCGCTTTAACGTTTATATCTTCAACGTCCAACCTGGCGTCATCCTCAATTACGCCGACGGCACCAGCCGCTTGCAATGACCAATCAGTCTGCAGACTGACGCTTGCGCGGCCAAAATCGTGTACGCTGAACAAGAAGCTCAGTGGAGGAATGAAGATGGATAAACTACAGATCTACGCAGACGGCTTGTTTGCCCAAGGCGACCAACGGCAAAAAACCGTCGTCTTAGCAGCCATGGAAGCAGACTATCAAGCGGCGATCGCTGCCGGTCAAACTCCAGAAGCCGCGTTGCTGGCAGTCATGTCAACTTATGCGGATGCTGGCGTTGCCAACCATCACCAAAGTATCGGCATCGATGCCGCCACTGCCAACAGTTTTTGGCGGCGCGCGGAATTCACCGCGCGGCTGACCGCTTTAGGCATCGCCGTGTTGATCGGCGGGTTGGCGATCATCGTCGTGGCCAGCGATCATACCGGCGGTTATGGGGCGGGGGCGTTTTTTGTCACCTTGGCCATCGGCGTGGTCTTATTGCTGATCCCGCGCCTGCTGCACCGCGGCGGTCACAAAGCCAAACGCGTCTTGATCGCCCCGGCCACGCAAGCGCTGGCCCAACAAAAACTCGCCGCTTACCGCCAGTCTTATGTGATCGGGTTGTGCACCGGCATTGGCTTATTGATCGTGGCGATCGCCCCGGTGATCGCTTTGAACAGTGCATTAGGCGTCGCGTTGATGTTTTTGTTAGATGCGATCGGCTGTTTTTTCATTATCTACGTCGTGACGATCCAAGCCAGCTACAAAAAGCTCTTACGGCCTAAGGCCAAATTACGCTGAGCGCCAAGGGCCGTCAATCAAATCTGTCACCTATGCTGACATCTCCTAAATTTTTCCAAACGCCGTCATCACGGCGTTTTTTTTATGTTCGCCACCAACGTCAAAAAATATAAAGCGCTTACTTAAATTGGTATGGTGCAAACCGGTGCTACAATATCCCCAATCATTTTTTGGGAGGGATCCATATGAACATCGCAAACACAGCTTTTGTCATCCTCGCCAGCGTCTTGGTGTGGTTTATGACCCCCGGACTGGCCTTTTTCTACGGGGGATTGGTCTCCAAGCGCAACGTGGTCAATACGATGCTCTCGGTCTTTTACATCACCGGGATCGCGATCTTATTATGGGCCTTATGCGGGTATGAACTTTCCTTTGGCCCCGATCATCTTGGGATCATTGGGTCGGTGCGCGGCTTATTCATGAATGGCGTGGATCTCAACTCACTGCGGCCGGACAAGCTGCCAGAAGGCGCCTTCGCCTTGTTTCAAATGATGTTTGCGATCATTACCCCGGCATTGTTCATCGGTGCCGTCGTCGGCCGCATCCGCTTTAGCTTCTTAACTTGGTTCATCGTGTTATGGAGCGTGTTGATCTATTACCCGCTAGTGCATCTGGTTTGGAGTCCCAACGGCTTGATGGCCGGCTGGGGGGTCTTGGATTTTGCCGGCGGCACTGTCATCCATATCAACGCCGGGATCACCGCGTTAGTGTTATCCGGCTTTTTAGGCGCTCGCCACGCCAAACAAACCGAGCCGAACAACCGGCCATGGGTCTTGTTAGGCACCGCCATTTTGTGGATCGGCTGGTACGGCTTTAACGCCGGCTCTGCTTTAGCCGCCAACACCACCGCCGTCAACGCGGCGCTGACCACGAGCGTTGCCGCCGCCAGTGCGATGGTGGCTTGGATGGTATTGGATGTGCGCCAACATGGCAAGCCGACGTTGATCGGGGTTTGTACCGGCGCCTTGTGCGGCTTAGTCGGTGTGACCCCGGCTTGTGGGTATGTCACGATATTTGGCAGTTTCATCATCGGGATCGCGGCGACGGCATGTTCGTATTGGTTCATTGAAAAACTCAAGCCGCGGCTGCATATCGATGATGCCTTAGACGCTTTTGGGTGTCATGGGGTCTCTGGGATCGTGGGCAGTATTTTGACCGGCGCTTTTGCGACTAAAACCGCCAACTCAAGCATCGCCGAAAACGGGCTGTTTTATGGCGGTGGCTGGCACTTGTTTGGAGTCCAGCTCGGCGGGACTGCCGTGACGATCATCTTAGTTGCCGTCATGGCCACCGTGATCATCTTGATTTTGCGCCGGTTCATCCCGATGCGCGTCACCGCCCATGATGAAAAAATCGGCTTGGATCTGTCTGAACACGGCGAAGTGGCCGAATCCCATGACGACATGAGCGACGTCTTGCGCTACCCGGATGAATTCCAAGGCCAGATGCGCGGATTTGATCCGCGGAATCAATAGCCGCCAAATTAGAGGCTTAAAAGTTGCATCCCCTCTCTACGGTCTTATACAATGGAGCTGTTTCCGCATCCCTTTGACTAGAGGAGGTATTCCCCATGCAAGCATTCGGCCTCAATCATCCCAACGGTCCTTTTGTCAGCGCCAACGTCCCAGATCTGCATCCGCATTTTGGCCAGTTCACCCTCACCCCGCTTGCCGTCGGCCTAAACAATCGCGACCGCATGGAGCGCTTGAGCGCCCCTGATGGGCACTTCACGATTCCCGGTCATGACGTGGCTGGGCGCGTTTTGGATCCTGGTACCACCGATTTTGCCCCTGGGCAGCTGGTCATCGCGCATACCAGCCAGGCATACGCTGAACAAGTGCTGGCCACTCCAGACACTGCAGTCGCCTTGCCGCCAGCTTTGCCTTTGCCTAAAGCCGCTGCGTTGGTGACCACCGGGATTACCGCTTGGCGGATCGTTCATCGCTTTGCCACCATCCAGCCTGGCCAAACCGTCATCGTCAAAGGCGCAAACGGCGGCGTCGGCGCCTTAGTGGTCCAATTGGCCACGGCATTAGGTGCCGATGTGATCGGGATCGCCGCTGCGCGCCATCAAGAAGCCGTGGTCGAAGCCGGGGCCTTGCGCGCGGTCCCTTATGACAATGCTGACTTGGTGGCCGTCTTAGCCAATGCCGGCGACGTGGTGATCAATGTCGCCATGGACGGCATCGGTTTTGCCGAAGACGCCGCGATGACCCGCCCTGGCGGCCAGCTGGTCACCGTAGCGCACGTGGCCGGGCGCGCCGGGGATAAAAAGATCCAAGTGGTCCATGTCCACCCGGCAGACACGCCTAGTGACGCGGTGGCTTTAGCTGCTTTAGCGCCGGCGGTGGCCGATGGCAGTTTGCGGCTGCATGTGGCGGAACCTTTGCCGTTTACCTTAGCCGGCATTGAACAAGGCCATGAATTGCTCGGCCAACCCCACGAAGGGCGCCTGGTATTAGTTAAGGATGACTAATTTCTTGATTCTTGCCAACGATAGCGCTTTATCCGGCGTATAATAAGCCTAGGAGGTAGACCATGGCATTAAAAACAATCAAGCAAACTGCATCGAAACTCAAAGATGAAACGCCGAAGCCATCCATCGACGGCACCTTATATTCCATTGTCTTCGGCACTACCGCCGTCATCGGTCTCTTATCGTTTGGCATTTACAAGCTGCTCACGCCAGAACGCGTCATTGCGCGCAAAGCCAAGGCAACCGTCGCCAAACATCGGCAAGCACAGTAAGTCGCAATTATTAGTGGTTCATCAAGTTGGACCTGCAAACTGATTCAACCTGGCGCCATCAAGCCGCGATCGTCCCTTTAGATCGCGGCTTGATGACGTTTTTGTCGCCGCTTTTGGCCAACTGACAGCCGCCTTGACTAACCTTATATAATGTAAGTATCACGGTTTTTGAAAGGAACTTTTATGTCTATTTTAGAAACGATCGCTTCCCCAGCAGACTTGCGCCAGCACAGCATGGCTGAGCTGACGACTTTGGCCGCCGAGATCCGGACTGCTTTGTTGACCAAACTCAGTGCCACCGGCGGACATGTTGGCCCGAATCTGGGTGATGTGGAATTGACCATCGCGTGGCATTATGTGTTTGATTCCCCGCATGACAAGATCATTTGGGACGTTTCTCACCAAAGCTACACTCACAAACTGCTCACCGGCCGCAAACAGGCCTTTTTGGACCCAAAACATTATCATGACGTCACCGGTTTTACCGAACCGCGTGAATCCCCGCATGACTTTTTCACCATCGGCCATACCTCAACGTCTATTGGCTTAGCTTCAGGCTTGGCATTAGCCCGTGATGCTGCTGGTACTCACGATCACATCACCGCGGTGATCGGCGATGGGGCTTTATCTGGCGGCTTAGCTTATGAAGCCCTGAATAATGCCGCCGTTTTGAACCATCAGCTATTGATCGTGGTCAACGATAACCAATGGAGCATAGCCGAAAACCACGGCGGGTTGTACCAAAACCTCAAACTGCTGCGCGACACCTTTGGCCAAGCCGCCAACAACGGCTTTAAAGCCTTGGGGTTAGACTATACTTATGAAGCCAACGGCAATGATGTCGCCGCGATGATCGCCGCTTTTCAAGCCGCTAAGGCCTGCGATCATCCCTTGGTTTTGCATGTCAACACGCAAAAAGGCCGCGGGTTTGCGCCGGCTTTAGCCAATGAAGAAGCCTTTCATTGGCATGCCCCGTTTCACTTAAGCGACGGCAGCGCCTTGCATCCAGCAACTGGTGAAAACTATCCGGATATCATCTTGGCTGCCCTTGAACGGCAGCTGCAAACCGGCAAGCCGATCTATACCATCAACGCGGCGATCCCTGGCGGTTTTCACCTTAAAGACTGGCAAGCGGCTCATCCCGACCGCTACATCGATGTCGGCATCGCCGAGCAAATGAGCATCACGCTGGCCGCTGGCATGGTCAAAGGGGGGCTGAGGCCGGTGGTGTTTGAAGCGGCGACGTTTTTGCAGCGCGCTTATGATCAGCTCAGCCATGATCTGGGCATCAATGCGCTGCCGGTGGTGGTGCTGGTGCGCGGCGGTCAAATCACTGGCGGCGATCCGACCCACCAAGCCGACTTGGATGCCGGCATGTTGAGCAATATCCCTAACCTGACTTACCTGGCACCAACCGGCAAAGAAGAATTAATCGCGATGCTGGATTGGGCCTTGGCGCAGCCGCATGGCCCCATCGCCATTCGCATCCCCGCTGGCCCAGTCACTTCAGCACCGTTGGCTGCCGACTGGTCAGCGACCCATCAGCATGTCATCCATCACGGCCAACAAGTGGCCTTGATGGCTGTCGGCTCGCTGCTGCCGCTGGCGCAACAAGTGGCGGCTGGGCTTTTAGCCCACCATATTGACGCGACATTGATCGATCCACGCAGTTTGAACACACTAGATACGGCAGGTCTTGAGCAATTACGCAGTGCTCACCATCTGGTAGTCACCTTTGAAGAAAACAGTCTTGATGGCGGCTTCGGCCAAAAAGTAGCGGCGTACTTTGGCCCTAGCAACATGGCGGTGCTCACCTTAGGCGCCAAGCGGGAATTCAATCATGAATTGACCCGCCAAGCCTTGCTGCAAGCTGACCAGTTGACGCCAGAAACTGCCACCCAAGCGATCTTAGCCGCACTTTCGCAACTTTAAAAAAAAAACCAAGCCCATCAGCCAAAAACGGCGATGGGCTTGGTTTTTTTTAGGTTTTAGTCGTTAAAATCCGTGGCCACGATCGCCAGGTCGCCGCTTTGGCTATCGCCATTGACAGCTTGATAAACGGCCATGCCGGCGATGCCCATGGCAGCAACAGCTAAGTCGCCGTCTTTGGTCACGGTAAACTCACCCACTGTCGGCGCGACATTGGGATCAAAATTGCCGCCATGCGCATTGGCGTAGTCATGATTTTCGCTGACATGCACCACCAGCTGCCCAGCGTCATCATGACTATAAGCCCAGCCAAAGGCCTGCGGGTCATCATAGGTGTAGGCATCCGGCGCGTATTTGGCCATGTTGCGCATGATCCAATCTTGCACTTGCGCCGTCGTCAGGTTTTTCATGTCAACCCCAGCAGATTGGCTGGCACTAGCAGCGGCAGCCGTAGCCGCTTGGACTTTGGCAGCGGCGGTGCTGGCAGCGGCTTGGGCGGCTTTTTCTTGCTGTTTGCCTTGTTGCAAAGCCGCATCATAATCGGCCCGATGCTTTTGCAATTGCGGCTGCAGCGCCGATTTTAAGTAAGTGGTGGTTTTACCGGCTGGATCTGTCGCTTGCACGTGCTTTTTGGTGCTGGTAAACACGAGCCCTTGCGTATCGCTGGCTTGATCGCCGATAAAAAGCCCATCAGCGCGCGTCAACACCCGCAACTGCGCTTGGTCAAGGGCTTGTTGCCCCTTTGATTTGGCAAATGCGGCCAGCGCATATTCTTCATCAGAATAGGCCGCCACTGCTGAAGCAGAGGTGGAGGTTGTTTTGGTCGCAGTTTCACTCGAGTGACCACAACTGGCAACGCTTAAAGAAAGCATCAACAAGGCGATACCCAGTATTTTTTTCATCGTTTCCTCACTCTTTGCGGTTGAACATGCCGTAATAATTGATGGCTGTGGACTTCAACGTATAGGTTTGATCATTGATGATGTCGATGGTCAATGGCACCTGATGGCCGCTATACTCGACCCCATTACCAGAAAATAGCTGCCCGCCAGCATTATCCGGTCCTGCATAAGTCAAAGCGCTGAGGTCAAACTCATATTGCATCGCGCCATCACCTTCATGATGTGCTTCCCACATCAACGCCCCGTCTTGTTCAAAAAAACTGGTCCGCTGAGCACTGCCGTCACTAACCGTCGAATCATCTTCGATATACTCGCCTTTGGCTTGGGCAAGCGCAGTTTGCGGGTCTGAGCTGATCCCGTTTTTAGACACATCAGGGGTATCGGCCGCGATCGGGATCAAGGCCGCTAACTTGGCGACATCAGCACTTTGGTAATATTTTTGCCATAAGTCATGCCAATTGACGCGAAAGCCGTGCTGTTGAATATAGGCGTATGGAACCGCACTTTGAGACGCCAGCAAATACGCTTGATCGCCGGTGATCACGACCAAAGGTGTCAGATCCTTGTGTTCTTGGCGCAGCGTGTAGACCTTGGCGTTTGCCGGCGCCTCAGTGGCGTAACCAGTTGCCGGTGTGGCGGTATCTTGCGTCTCTTTGGCTAACAATTGCTGCCCGGTGGGTGACCACGCTTGTGCCCCATCTGCCAGCAACAACAAGGCGATTTGTTCTGACGCTGACGGTTGACGTGTCGGCGCCGCAACGCTGCTAGTCGTGCTTTTAGCCTTAGCAACAGCCGCTTGGCTCACGGATGAATTAGCGGCTGGTTTGGCCTTAGCGGCAGGCTGTCCGCACGCGCTAACGCCGACGGCTAACACGCCGACTAATCCCAGCAGCCACCATGCTCTTTTCCCCATTTTCTTCTCCCCATTCACGCAAAAACGGGTGCTTTGAAGCACCCGTCTGCCCCGTTTACTCTTATTAAACCACGACCGGCGCCATTCGCCTAGGCTATTTTGCCTGCGGATACAGCCGCTTGACGATCGCCGCAACCGGCTCGATGACTTGGATGCGCCCGGCGATTTGCCCTGCCATCAGCGTGCCGTGATCGACGTCGCCGGCAATGGCTTTGGCCAAGCTGCCATCTAACAGCGCATGTAATTGCGCTGGCGCCGCGCCTTGGCGTTCTGCGGCAAAATATGCCTCTGTCAACGGATTTTTTAAGCAGCGCACCGCGTCATTCAGCGCATAGCCGGTCACGACGGTACTGGTATCACTGGCGGCCACCACGGCTTCTTGATAGGCACGGCTGATCGGCGTTTCTGTCGCCGCTAAAAAGGCTGTGCCGACTTGCACCCCAACGGCCCCTAAAGCGCTTGCTGCCTGCACGCCGGCGGCATCATAGATCCCGCCAGCGGCAAATACCGGCAGCGTCACCGCAGCTGTCACTTGCTGCACCAATGCCATTGTCGTCAAGGTGCCGATATGCCCACCTGACTCCATGCCTTCTGCGACTAAAGCATCAACCCCTAGTGCGGCCATTTTTTGCGCCACTTTAACTGAAGGGATCACCGCGACCACTTTGGTGCCGACTGCTTGCAGCTGGGCCGCAAAACGCTTCGGCGAACCGGCGCTGGTTGTGACGACCGGCACTGGATGCGCCAAGAGGTAATCTAACAATTCTGGGATGTTAGGCTGCTGCAGCATCAAATTGACCGCAAATGGGGCATCGGTTTGGCTGTGCACTGCTTGGATCTGCGTTGCCAATCCCGCTTGGTCCAAGCCAGTCGTCGTCAACACCCCTAAGCCGCCGGCTTGACTGACTGCCGCAACTAATGGTGCCGTTGAGATCTGGGCCAGCGCCCCTTGGATCAATGGCAAGCGAGTTCCTAAAATAGTCGTCATCTTAACGCACTCCTTTTGTTCAATGGCTTTGGCAGCCACTTGCTACCACCAGCCTACCTGTTTTTTCGTGAAAACGCCACCACAATTCTCGGCGTCTACACTTGCTAGTCACGTGTTTGCCAATCAAAGATAAAGCGCGTATTATGGAATCTGTTAATTTGTGAATTATCCTGACATCGACAGCCTCTCTCATCTTTTGAACATAAGGAGTCCAGCTTACTATGGAACGAAAACTTAGTGCGCGCCACATGCAAATGATTGCCTTAGGCGGCACCATTGGCGTCGGCCTTTTCATGGGCGCCACTTCGACGATCAAGTGGACCGGGCCTTCGGTACTGCTTGCGTATACGATCGCCGGGGTCTTTTTATACTTGATCATGCGGGCGCTGGGGGAGATGTTATATGTCGACCCGGCCACTGGATCATTTGCCAAATTTGCCACCGAATATCTGCATCCCGTGTTTGGCTACCTCACGGCTTGGAGCAATGTCTTTCAATTCGTGGTGGTCGGCATGTCAGAAATGATCGCGATCGGCGAATACTTCCAATTTTGGTGGCCGCATTTGCCAGGATGGCTGCCAGGATTAGTCGCGATCACTTGTTTAGTGATCGCTAACTTGATTTCTGTGCGCATGTTTGGGGAGTTAGAGTTTTGGTTTGCCTTGATCAAAGTGGTCACGATCGTGTTGATGATCATCGCCGGCTTAGGCGTGATCTTGTTTGGTTTTGGCAATGGCGGCCAGCCCATGGGGATCGCCAATCTTTGGACGCATGGCGGCTTTTTCACCGGCGGCTTTAAAGGCTTCTTCTTCGCTTTGGCGATCGTGCTGGGCTCTTATCAAGGGGTTGAGCTTTTAGGGATCACCGCCGGAGAAGCGGAAAATCCCCAGCCGACCATTGTCAAAGCCGTCAAAGAAACCGTTGGCCGGATCTTGATCTTTTATGTCGGGGCGATTTTTGTCATTGTCGCGATTTATCCATGGAATCAGCTTTCTGCCATCGGCTCACCATTTGTGCAGACGTTTGCCAAAATCGGGATCACCTTTGCCGCAGCGCTGGTCAATTTTGTCGTGATCACCGCCGCTTTATCCGGTGCCAACTCTGGGATCTACTCAGCCAGCCGAATGCTTTATACCTTAGCCGATGAAGGCCAGCTGCCCAAGAAATTCAAGCTGCTCAATCGCCATGGGGTGCCTTTATATCCGGTCTTGCTGATCGGTTTGGGGATCGGCTTAGGCGTGTTGTTAAATGCGTTGTTGCCGATCATCGCCCCAGCTGCCGGGAATGTGTTTGTCTTAGTTTACTCAAGTTCAGTTTTGCCAGGCATGGTGCCATGGGTCGTGATCTTGATTTCTGAGACCCGCTTCCGCAAGCTGCATGCCGACCAAATGGCCGCACACCCCTTCAAAATGCCTGGCGCTCCATATACGAATTATTTGACCTTAGCCTTTTTGGCCGTCACCTTGCTGTTTATGATCCTCAACCCAGAAACGCGGATCAGCTTGTTGATCGGTGTGATCTATCTCGGGATCATGACCGCGATCTACTTTGTCAAACATCATCCAAAAAAGGCCCGCTGACGCCAAAAAAAGGTCGTGTGATCTAAGATCACACGACCTTTTTTTAGCCCATATTTGGGGTCTGAGGACCCCGCTTTTTTTACCGCACACAAAGGACACGGACGGTTACCCGCTCGTGTCCCATTTTGCTGATTGCCTGCGATCTCGAGGTGCTGGTTGGGGATCTGGCTTTTTTTGACAGTTTCAATAAGCCTAAGCGTTGCCGCTTAGTGCCGGTGGTACATTTTCCGTCGATCGCAATCGACGGTTCCGAGGGTCACCCTGATGTCCCCAGCGCAACGTACCTGGGGAGAAGTAAAGATGTCGACCTTCTGAGAGGACGAATCACGATGCTTTCACATCGCCGGAATGATTCGTCGACTGGACAGGAACTCACCGCAACGGCGCCCGTTAACGGACCTTCCAGCCATGGCTTGCCGATGAAGTGAGTATAGCATGTAAGCGCATCCAGCACAAGCCAAACACGTTATTTTTTACTGCATAAATTCTTTTATCAAAGGACACTTAACCGTTAACACTGTTATTTAATTCTGGGTTTTCAAAAGCCATGCGCTTAGGCGGCAATGGCCATCAGCGGCTGCTGATGGTCATTATCAGTCGGTCCTGATCCGCTGAATCATTAAGAATGTATTAAGGGCCGAGCTTGCGGCACTAAGACTGCTTGGTTGGGACATACGGGACGATCAGCTTGGCTAACGCTTCAATGTTGCGCGTTTGCAGATAGACTCTCCCTTGACCGGTAAAATGATTGACTAAGCCTTCCCCGGTTGTGAACCCTAAAACCCCGCTGGCGGCTTCAATGTGATAATCAAGGGTATCCGCCCACGCCACGACATGACTATTATCCACGACATAATCATGCGTGCCATCCAAATCGATCGGCACCATATCGCCATAAGCACTCACCAACATCTCGCCAACACCCGCGGTATGCATCACGAAAAAGCCCCCAGTACCGCCAAACAGCGCGCCGGTAATATGCTGGCTGACCATGCTGTAGCTAGTCGTCGCCGCCCCAGCAAGAAAAGCACCGGTATTTAAATACCACTGTTGGTTTGCGGCTAAAGTCAACGCCTTGATCGCGCCAGGATTACCTGGAGCGATGCCGATTTCACCATCAGCAGCAATGCCTTTGGCAGTAGTGATAAAAAAGCTTTCGCCGCTGGTCATACTGCGGCCGATCGCACTCATCAAACCCCCGAGGCCTTTTTTGCCATTGCTGTTCATTTTACCGGTCAATTCAACCCCGCCATTATGGTAGATCATCGCCCCAGATTCCAGCTGGATACTTTCGCCTGTCGCCAGGGGCAAAACGACGATCGGAAATGTGTCACTGCCTTGCAATTGATAGTCCATATTTTTCCTCCTCAACTTCACTTAACCACCATGCACATGGCATTTGCGTATGGCGCCAAACCCACCCAGCAGCCGCCATCGACGCGATCAAATTGCCTAGTGTGATCGCACAAACCAATCAAAGTACCGCCACGTCAGCTTTGCGATGACCACTGTTGCTGAGCCATTGCGTCTTTTCAGGTGTGCGGCCCCTTTTTTGGTTTGTATCATTTTAATTATAATCCGAATCAAGCTACCCTCCCACATTTGTCGCTAATTTTAAAGCAGTGCTCAGGCCTGCGGTTAACATTCGCAACCGCTTCCTTTATAATAAAGGCGCACGCGCTTTTTGGCGTGATCTAAGCGAAAGCAGGTGAGCATGGATGCAAACAATCAAACTCGCAGGAACTAAAGTACCCGCGTTAGGCATGGGCACTTGGTATCTAGGCGAAGGCAACGCTGCTAAAAGCCAACAAGAGATCCAAAGCTTGCGCTACGGTCTCGACCATGGCTTAACCGTGATCGATACTGCTGAAATGTATGGCGAAGGCGCTTCGGAAACGCTGGTTGGCCAAGCGATCAAGCCTTACGATCGCCATCAACTATACTTGATCTCGAAATTTTATCCATGGCATGCCACGGCACGGCAAATGCGCAAAGCCTTGGAGAATTCACTGCAACGGTTAGGTACGGATTACCTCGATTTATATTTATATCATTGGCGCGGCAATACCCCGTTAAAAGAAACCTTAGCCGGGATGCAAGCGTTGAAAAAAGCCGGTTTGATCAAGGCATACGGGGTTTCAAATTTTGATGTCGCCGACTTAAAAGAAGCTGCGGCCTTGCCAGGCGGCGATCAGATCGCTGCCAACGAAGTGTTATACAACCTCAGCGCCCGCGGCATCGATTATGACTTGCGCCCTTATCAGCGCCTGCATCACCAAACCTTGATCGGCTATTCACCCTTCAATTCTGGCGCGGGTCAAAGTATCGTCGTCCCGCAGCCGCTTAAAGCCATGGCAAAAGCCAAAGGCATCACTGAACACCAGCTGCTGTTGGCTTGGACCATGCGCGATCACGACGTTTTCCCGATCCCTAAAGCAGCTAACGCCAAGCACATGGCCGCCAACATCGCGGCGATGGCGGTGACTTTCACCGCCGATGAACTGGAAACCATCGACCATGCCTTTCCTGCACCGACCACTAAACAACCATTAGGGATGATTTGATCCCTCAGGAGGATTTTATGCAAATTTTTGTCATTGGCGCCCATGGCCAAGTCGGCCAGCACGTGGTTGCCACCTTACTCGAAAATGACTACAAAGTCGTCGCCGGCTATCGTGACCCACAAACCCAAGCTCGCCCGGAAACTGCCGAATATCGACCAGTCGCATTTGACCTCACTGCCAGCGTTGCCACATTGGCACAAGCCATGGCCGGCAGCGACGCGGTGATCAACGCGTCTGGCTCACAAGGCAAAGCCTTATTAGCTGTCGACTTGGATGGTGCGGTCAAAGCGATGCTGGCGGCACAACGCGCTGGGATCTCACGCTTCATCCAATTGAGCACCTTAAATGCGGAAGTGCGGGAAAAATGGCCTGCCAGCTTAAACGATTATTACATCGCCAAATACTATGCCGATGA
Organism: Lacticaseibacillus baoqingensis; assembly: GCF_003946165.1. Taxonomy (GTDB): domain Bacteria; phylum Bacillota; class Bacilli; order Lactobacillales; family Lactobacillaceae; genus Lacticaseibacillus; species Lacticaseibacillus baoqingensis. The sequence goes on from NZ_RHOI01000022.1 coordinate 24,770, forward strand.
GTGGCTCAAACATCACACCACGCTGGATTATGTGATCGTCCAGCCAACGACTTTGACCAATTCACAAGCCACTGGCCAAATCACCCTTGAGCCGAAAGGCACGAGCACGATTGCCCGCCAAGACGTCGCCACGGTGTTAGTCGAAGCGATCGAATCTGATCAACATCGCAACACGATCAAGATCGCCAGCGGGAACTTGCCGATCGCCCAAGCCTTGTGATTAAATTGACCTATCAGCGCTAAGCGGCCGCAGGCAAGTGATCATGGGGTCAACTGCAATCAGACTGAACCGATCATGGTTCAGTCTTTTTTTGCCTTAATCAGTCATACCGCGGTTTGTTGCGACCCCGCCCAAGCCTGATTTGTGTATTGCTCGTTAATGCACGTTTTTCCCTTACGCAAAAGCAAGCGCTATACTGAAAGAGACTCATAAAGGAGGACTCAGTATGTTTTTGATCGACACATCACGTAACGGCAAGCCCGTCTACGATCCTATCGTGAACCAATCCCTAGATAATTATTTAGTCAATGATCTCAAACTGCCTGGCCACGGATTGATCGTTTATGTCAATCAGCCGGCAGTGATCATCGGCGTTAACCAAAATGCTTATTCAGAAGTCGACCTCCCCTACCTTAAAGCCCATGACATCAAGTTAGTGCGCCGGACATCAGGCGGCGGCGCAGTGTATCACGACTTCGGTAATTTGATTTTTGAAAACATCGTGATCGACGACGACAGTCACTTTGGCGATTATGGCTACTTCGCCCAGCCGATTTTAGACGCCGTGCACCATATGGGCGCGACTGAAGCACAATTGCGCGGCCGCAATGACATGGTGATCAATGATCAGAAGTTCTCTGGCATGACCATGTTCAAGGTGGGCCATTCTTATGCCGCCGGCGGCACTTTATTGTTTGATCTTGATCAAGACGCCGCCACCCGCGTATTGACCCCAGATAAAGCCAAGCTTGCCTCAAAAGGCGTCCGCTCGGTCAAAGCCCGCGTCACCAACCTCAAACCGTTTTTGACCGCTCCATATGCCGATTACACCATCGAACAATTCAAAGAAGCGCTGCTTAAAGAATTATTCCATGTCGATAAGCTTGAAGAGATTCAAACGTATCATCTCAACGATCATGACTGGGAGATCATTGATGCCCGCTTGGCCGGCAAATATGATACCGATGCTTGGAATTACGGTACCAACCCGGGTTATGATTACTATGTCAGCCGGCATTTTGACATTGGGACCGTCAGTTTCAACTACTCTTTGAACACCGGTCGAATCAGCCGTATCAAGTTATATGGCGACTTTATTACCGGCGGGGATATCACCATCATCGAATCGGCGCTGACTGGCATCAACTTCACCCAAAGCGCCATTGTCACCGCCTTAAGCGGCATTGACCTTACCGCCAACTTAGGCCCGGTGGCTCCTGAAGACCTCGCGGCGCTGCTGCTGGAAAAGACCCCGACTAAAAAGCACACCTTCTAGCCTGCTTGACAAGCTTCCCCAGCAGGTGTTATCTTGTGAACAATAATAAATGAAACGGAAGTGAAGCCCTTGAAGTAAGCCCCTTGACGAATTTGTTCCCGACCCATGACACATTGGCGTGGTCTCGACATTTTTGGCAAAGGGCTTGCCTCAGGCGATCACCTGAGGTCTAGCAGGCAGCTGCCGCTAGGCCTTTTTGCATGCCACAACGCCTGACCTTGGGTCATCCAGCACGAGGAGATGACGACTATGGCGACAATTACCTTACAGCATCTGAATTTCAATTATGACGGCCAAGCACCGCTGTTTGACGACGTGGCGCTTCACTTAGACACCAGCTGGCACCTTGGGTTAGTCGGCCGCAATGGCCGCGGCAAGACGACTTTGATGCGGCTGTTGCAACAACAACTCGACTACACCGGCCAGATCCATGTGCCGGTAGCCTTGACGTATTTTCCCCAACCCTTGCCTGATCCCAGCCAGCTGACTTTATATGCCTTACAAGCAGCCAACGACTTTGAGCAATGGCAGCTCGTTCGGGAAATGACCTTGATGGGCTTGGATCCTGACTTGCTTTGGCGCCCTTATCAAGCGCTTTCTGGCGGCGAGCAAACCAAGGTGCGCCTAGCCTTATTATTCACGAACACCGAAGCGTTCGCTTTGATCGATGAGCCCACCAACCACTTGGACCACGCCTCGCGCCAAGCAGTCGCCGCTTACCTCAAGCAAAAATCCGGCTTCATCGTGATCAGCCACGACCGTGATTTTCTTGACGCGATCTGTGATCACACCTTGGCTTTAGAGCGTCAAAAAATCAGCTTATATCAAGGCAATTACAGCGTTTATGCGCAAGCAAAAGCCCAACAAGATGCCCAAGAACAAGCAGAAGACCAAAAACTGCGCAAAGACATCGAACGCTTAAAACACACCGCCGCACAAAAAAACCAATGGTCACAATCGCGCGAACGCGATAAATATGGCGACCGCCATGTCAAAGGCTCAGGGGCCATCAACAATACCGGCTTTATCGGCGCTCGTGCCGCGCGGGTGATGCAAAAGCGCAAAAACCTGGAACATCGCATGGACCGCGAGTTAGCGGCCAAAGAAGCACTGTTGCAAAACGTCGAAACCGTGGCGCCTTTGGTGATCAACACCGTGTGCGACCATCACCCCGTTTACGTGCACGCCGATCAGTTTCAACTCAGCTATGCCGATCAGCCGTTGTTTGCCCCCGTGAGCTTTGACGTGACACCAGGCGATCGCGTCGCATTAGTCGGACCTAACGGGATCGGCAAGTCCTCGCTGCTGCAAGCACTCCACCAGCGCTTCACCGGCAGCAGTCAAGGCATTTTGTCCCACCCGGCACTCAAGTTCAGCTGGTTGGCCCAGCAAACTCGCTTAAGCGGCGCGATCAGTGATTTTGCCGCCGCCCATCACTTAGATTACCAAGCGTTATTGAACAACCTCAAAAAACTGGGCTTGGCGCGTACCAGCTTCACCACGCCGATCGAACATCTCAGCATGGGCCAGCAAAAAAAAGTCGCTTTAGCGGCAGCTTTAGTCACGCCTGCCAACTTGTGCGTTTGGGATGAGCCCTTGAATTTCTTAGATCTGGATAATCAAGATCAATTAGCCAAAAGCATCCTCAGCTCAAAGCCAACGCTATTGTTTGTCGAACATGACCAAGCTTTCATCGATCGCGTGGCCACTAAAGTGATCACATTGACCCCGGCCAAATAAAAGGAGCTCACCATGGATAGTCTTTATCATACGTTTGCCGTTAACCGTACCGGCTTGCCTGGCACCAGCTATATCGATGCCCCAGCAGGCTTGCAATTAGCCGTCTCTAGCCCATTGACGCCAGCAGCCGGCACCAATCCGGAACAATTGATCGGCTTGGCGCTGGCGACTTGTTTAAATGCCACCTTGCGCTTGATCGAACAACGCCAACACGACGCCTTGGATGCTGCCGTGCGCGTGCGCGTCGACATGGGTAAAGACCAAGCCGGTTACCAGTTTACCTTGACGGCTCAAGTGTGCTTGCCGCAACATGATCAAGCAGCGGCCCAACAGCTATTAGCCCAGGCCCAACGCGAATGCCCCATTGCCAAACTGGTGGCGTCAAGCGCCAACGTCAGCGTGCGCTTAGTGCCGAATTTTACTGATAGCAGTGCCTTTTGACCTGACAATCTCGGTCATCCGTGGTACGCTGAAAACGACTACAAAATAACATCGTCCGCGCGTGGGGACGCGGCGCAAGGAGGAGTTTTTATGCAGTCGTTGTACCACACGTATGTGCAAAATCACAATGGCTTGACTGGCACCAGCTTTGTTGAAGGTGACGAAGGGCTCGCATTAGGCGTGTCCAGTTCCTTGATCCAAGCGCCAGGCACGAATCCTGAACAGTTCATCGGCTTTGCCTTGGCCACTTGCTTCAACGCGACGATCCGCATCGTGCAAACCCGCCAGCATCAGCCGGCTAACTCGCAAATGCGCGTCCGCGTAGATATCACCCATGATGATCTTGGCTATCAATTCTTAGTCACCGCGCAGATCAAAATGCCTGATTACGATCTCTCCCAAGCCCAAGCGATCATTGCCACGGCCCTGGACGAATGCCCAGTCGCTAAGCTCCTCAAGGAAAACCCGAACGTCGTTTTTCAATTGGTGGATGACTTCACCGATGAACCCGCGTTTGGGGAGTAATTATTACGAAAGCAGGTGGCGCCTTGGCGTCAAAAACTAAATCGTCTTGGCGTTGGCTATTATGTCTCGCTGTGATTTTCATCGGCGTTTTTGTGTCCACGCGCTGCTTGATCTCTAACGACATCGTCGCCGGCAATTCGATGCAGCCGACGCTTGAATCCGGTCAGCGGTTGATCTCGCTGAAGCAAAAAAAGCCGCGGCGTTTTGATATCATTGTCTTAAACGCTCCAGATGCGCCTGGGGCGCTTTACATAAAACGTGTGATCGGTGTGGCCGGCGATCGCATCACGGTCAAAGCCGACCAGCTCTACTTAAATGGCCAAAAACAAACTGAACCTTATCTCAACACCGCCTTTGCCAAACGGGAACTGCGCGCCTTTGCTCAAGCTGACAAGGCTCAAACCTTTACCCCAGACTTCTCCTTGGCCACATTAAAAGCGACCCATCAAACGACTGTGCCTGCAGGGCATTATTTCGTGATGGGCGACAATCGCCTAGTGTCCCATGATGGCCGCGCCTTTGGGTTCATCACCGCAAAACAAGTCCAATCCGTGGTGATTTGGCGCTATTGGCCGCTTGATCGCCTAAAAACTTTCTGACCCAATCAAAAACCGGCAAGCGCAAACGCGCTTGCCGGTTTTTGTAGTCTCGTCCGTATTATTCGTTAGCTTTTAAAGCCGATACCATATCGACATGCTGCAGCCGCTTATGGGTCACAAACATCACGATCGCTGTGAACAGCGCCATCAAACACGCTGCGGCAACATAACCGGGCCAGTGAATGGTCAATGGAAACATCACTTGTGCCGTAGTCGCCTGCTGCAGGATATACCAAGTCAACGCGTTGCCGATCCCATAGCCGACAACGATCCCAGCGATGGTCAAGACGACATTTTCACGCATGACATACATCGTCACTTCCCGATCATAAAAGCCCAAGACTTTCACCGTCGACAACTCGCGGATACGTTCGGAAACATTGATGTTCGTCAAATTATACATCACCACAAACGACAACAATCCAGACATCACGATGAAGATCACCACCACCGGATCCAGCGTACTGGACATGCTGTCAATGGACTGCTTTTGATCGGCGATATAGCTGGTGCCTAATACCGCCCCGGTTTTAAGCAATCGATGTGCCAAAGCATTGCGCTGCTGATCGCTTTGGTGCTTTAAGCGTACCAATAAAGCGTTGCGCAATGCCTTTTGCCCCCAAGCAGCACGATATGCCTGCGGGCTCAAGTACAAGTAATCGCCAATATAATTTTGCGTGATCGTCGCGATCTTGATCCGTGTTTGTTTGCCGCCAGTCAAGCTGACGCGCACGCGATCACCAGTTTGCGCCCCAAGCAGCTTCGCGGTTTTTTCACTGATCACTGCCCCGCTATTGGGCAGCTTCAACGAAGTCCCATCTGGCTGGCTAAGGTGCACATAGCGGTCAAAATCGGCACTTTGCGGCGTAAACACATTCACCGCTGCCACGCTGTTTTCGCCTAAGCGCAGCTTCGCAGTCTCCGCTGCCACCGCAGTGCTGCTTTGATATTGCGCGGTGTGTTTTAAAGCCGCTTGCACTGAGGCGGTTTGGGCTTGATCTTTGAGTTGTACCACCGCTTGATAACGCACGATTCCGCCATATTGGCGTGTGCCTGAAGCAATGATCGAATCGCGGATCCCAAAACCGCATAAGATCAGCGCACACCCGCCGGCAATGCCGACGATCGACATCACCATCCGGCTTTTATACCGAAACAAGTTGCGGTAGGATACCTTTTGGTTAAAATTCAACCGCAACCACAAGGGGGTGATTTTTTCTAACAAGATCCGCTTCGCTGACTTCGGCGCTTTAGGCAGCATCAATGCCGCCGGTCCTTCGGCTAACTCCCGGCGCACGACAAACGCCGCTGCCCCAACCGTGGCCAATAGCGAAAAGCCCACCGCCAAAGCCGCAGACCCCCACTGCATCCGCACCGTTGCCGACAATGGGATACATTGATGATATAAGGCGATAATGAAGCGCGGCAAGGTCATATTGCCAAAGACACTGCCAAAGATGCCGCCGATCACTGCGGCCAGTAAGGCATAGCCCAAATAATTCTTGGCGATGGCCCATTTGCCATAGCCTAACGCTTTGAACGTCCCGATTTGGCCACGGGCTTCTTCGACCATGCGCGTGATTGTGGTAAAAGTGATCAACGCTGCGATCAAAAAGAAGAACACTGGGAAGACATTGGCGATCGCAGCGATGCGTTTGCTCGACTCCCCATAGGCAGAAAAGCCTGGCAGATCAGCGCGCGTTTGCCACGTATAATGCGTTTCAGCCGCTTTGGCGGCTTGCTTTTTAGCGGCGGTAAGTTGCGCTTTGGCGGTGTCTAACTGCTGTTGTTGGGCGGTCAGTGCCGGCGTCGTGGACTGCGTGCCGCCGCTGGCTTGGGCGACTTGCGCAACAGCGGCGTCTAACTGCTGTTGCGCCGTATCCAATTTCGCTTGTTGCGGTGCCATTTGCTTATCGGCTGCGGCGATCAGCGCTTTAGTCCGGGCAATAGCTCTCGGTTTGAAGGCTTGCTTTAACTTGGTCAATTGCCGATCGCGGGCGTGTTCATAAGTCCCCGCATAAGTATTGGCGGCTTGCAGCTTTGCAAAGCGGATATTAAGCAGCGTCGCCGTGGGCAAATCGATTTGAGCCGCGGGCACATAGGCAAAAAAGCGGACCGTACCGTCGCCAACATTCGTCGCGCCGCGCAAGCCATTGTCGATATATTGCGGCGAATTGGCAAAGCCGACGATCTTAAAGCGATGTCGTTTCAACTTGGCCGCTTGACCAAAGGTAAAAGTCTGCCCCAGCTTGTAGCCATGATCGGTTTGCGCCTTTTGGTCTAAGACCACTTGATCGGCGGCATGCGGCAAATGGCCGCTGACCAAATCCAGCTGATTCACCGAATGTTTTGCATCATACCCATATACCGCCACGGCTAAGGCATTTTGCCCGCCAGTCGCCGGCATGAACTTGACTGCTTCAGCATGGGCGCCAGCCACTTTTTCAGCGGTTTGCACATCTTTTGGCGTGAAGCCGGTCGTGCTCATCAGCTGCACGTCGGCCAGGTGCAAGTCTTGCACCGTTGTGGTCAACGATTCATTCAGCCCCGGCCCGGCGGCTTTGACGCCGACGAAGGTCAAACACCCCATCATGATGATCAAGATAATCGCGATAAACCGGCCGCGACTGGCGCCGATCTCCCGCCACATGTTTTTTGTCATTGGTTTCATGCACTCACCACTCGATCTGTGCGACCGGTGTCGGGGTGGGATTATCGATCACTTCCCGCACCCGCGCATCATTGATATGGATCACCCGATCCGCCATCTTAGCCAAAGCCGCGTTATGCGTGATGATCAAAACCGTCTTGTTGTCCTTGCGCGAGGCATCTTGCAACAACTGCAGCACCTGCTTGCCGGTTTCATAATCCAACGCCCCAGTCGGCTCATCACACAATAACAGCTTCGGATTCTTCGCGAGCGCGCGGGCGATCGCCACCCGCTGTTGTTCCCCGCCAGACAACTGTGATGGAAAGTTATCCAGCCGTGCGCCAAGGCCGACTTGTTGCAAGGTCGCCGTCGCATCTAAAGCGTCAGCGACGATGGAGTTAGCTAACTCAACATTTTCTTTGGTGGTCAAATTGGGCACCAAGTTATAAAACTGGAAGACGAATCCGACTTGATTGCGGCGATATTCAGTCAACTGTTTATCGTTGAATTGGGCAATGTCGACGCCATCGATCAACACTTCACCGCTAGTCGGCGTATCCATCCCGCCAAGGATATTCAACACCGTTGACTTGCCGGCACCAGACGGGCCTAAGATCACCGTCAGCTGGCCTTGCTCACACGCAAAGCTGAGGTCATGGTTGGCATGGATCTGTGTTTCCCCCATTTGATACGTTTTAAATTCGTTTTTCACTTCAATATATGCCACGACAAAACCTCCCATATTGGCTCATTGCTAATATTATCCCGCTATGGGAAAATGACCTCAACCACAAAAAACCATCAGTCTGTCATTAATTGAACACTTTTTAAAAAAGTGTCGAAAGGAGCCGCCATGGTCGGGATCAAAAATAACCGCCGCGCCCAATACACCCGCCAGCAACTCAAAGCCGCGCTGATCGCACTGCTGAGCACCCAACCTTTAGCCCATGTCACAGTCACGGCGATTTGCCAGCAGGCCAACGTCAATCGCGGGACTTTTTATATGCACTATGACAACCCGACGGCCTTATTTCACGCGATCGAACAAGATCTGGTCGCACAAGTTGCGCCTTTGATCCAACCAGATGTGTCGGTGATGACCTGGCTGCCGCAGGTGTTAGACGTGATCCGCCAAGCGCATACTGCCACAACGATCATCTTGCAAAATATTGACGCCAGCCCGATCCTGCAAACGATCTTAAAGCCGTTGCGCCAACAAACGCTGCTCGCTTACGCCCAGCGTTTCAACGAATCTGATCCGCAAGTGCTTAACTACTATTTTGACTATTACTTCAGCGGCGCCATTCACGTGATCACCCGTTGGCTCAGCCAGGGCGCCAAAGAGTCCCCGGCTGTGATCGCGCAGATCATCAGCAATGTTTCCGCTTAGCCTGATGATTGGCATAAAAAAAACCGCTTCAGCAAATGCTGAAACGGTTTTTTGTTAATAAGCGGTAAGATTACAGCTTGTTAACGTTAGCAGCCTGAGGCCCACGATCGGATTGTTCGATATCGTAGGAAACAGCTTGACCTTCGTCAAGAGACTTGTAGCCTTCGCCTTGGATAGCGGAGAAATGTACAAATACGTCTTGGCCATCTTGACCTGTGATAAAGCCGTAGCCTTTGTCTGCATTAAACCATTTAACTGTGCCTTGTTGCATGTGATGAATCTCCTTTATAAATACATAGTGACAAACAACGGTAATCTCGAAAGGAAAATTCATTATGCATGACACAATAATTCTCGCTTCTGTTAATTACTTGAGTTCAGTATACCACAGACTTGCAACAAAACCTAATGCTTTTGCGCAGGAACTCGCAAACTCTTGCCTGCAACCCGCAATTTGCCGGCCTGGCGGCAAACTTTAAGCTAACCGCCGCATTTTCAGCAGCGCTTGGCCAGTGCTCGGTGCCTACCAGCCTTGGGCCGTCATCGCATCCGCCACTTTGGTGAAGCCGGCGATGTTGGCCCCGGCAAGGTAATCTCCGGCAACGCCATATTCTTGAGCGGCAACCACAGAGTTTTGGAACAAGGTTTCCATAATGCCCTTCAGTTCGCCATCCACGGTTTCAAACGAATCTGACGCGCGCCGAGAGTTTTGCCCCATTTCCAATGCAGAGACTGCGACACCGCCAGCGTTAGCGGCCTTAGCCGGGCCATAATAGATCCCATTGGCTTGGTAATCGGCGATCGCTTCTGGCGTTGACGGCATATTAGCCCCTTCAGCGACTGCAATGGCACCATTAGCGCGCAATTTCTGCGCTTGATCGCCATTGATCTCGTTTTGGGTCGCACATGGCAATGCCACATCATAGGCGATGTCCGCATCCCAAACTGAGCCTTCATGATATTCAGCCGTGGCAACGCGCTTAGCATATTCGCTGATTCGGGCGCGTTCAACTTCTTTGACCTGCTTCAAAGTCGCGACATCGATGCCGTTTTCATCATAAACGTAACCACTGGAATCAGACACGGTCAAAACCTTGGCGCCATAGGCTTGCGCTTTTTCCGTGGCGTAGATCGCCACGTTGCCGGCACCAGAGATCACGATGCGCTTGTCTTGCAAGCTTTGGCCATTTTCTTTGAGCATGGCATTGGTGTAGTACAACAACCCATAACCGGTCGCTTCAGTGCGGGCTAAAGACCCGCCATAGCTCAAGCCTTTACCGGTCAAAATGCCGCGTTCTGCACCATGCAGGCGCTTATACATCCCATATAAGTAGCCGATCTCGCGGCCGCCGACACCAATATCACCAGCAGGCACATCAATGTCTAAGCCGATGTGGCGGTGTAATTCCAACATGAAGCTTTGGCAAAAACGCATGATCTCATTATCGGACTTGCCTTTAGGATCAAAGTCAGACCCGCCTTTGCCGCCGCCGATCGGCAAGCCGGTCAAGGAGTTCTTGAAGATCTGCTCGAACCCAAGGAACTTCACGATCGACAAGTTAACTGACGGGTGCAGGCGCAAACCGCCTTTGTAAGGGCCGATCGCAGAATTGAATTGGACCCGAAAGCCGCGATTGACCTGCATGTTGCCGGCATCATCGACCCACGGCACTTGAAATTGGATCGCCCGATCCGGCTCCGTGATGCGGGCCAAAACATTGGCTTTGATGTATTCTGGGTGTTTCTCGAAGACTGGGGTAATGGTCTTAAAGAAGTTAGAGATCGCTTCTTGGAATTCTGGTTGGTGCGGGTCGCGTGCTTGGATCTTTGCCCGCACCGCTGCAATGTAGTCGGTAGCTTGCGTCATATGCTTGATCACCTTTCTTTTGTGAGGATACTATGATAGTTTAGCACAAAAAATTAAAACATGATGAGTTTATACGGAAAGTGCAAGGAATCCGATAGTTTGGCACAATGGCCAATTGTAGTATACTACTTTTTCCGTTCTAATACCGAATGATGCATGCCATATGCGAGATAAACGATCAGCCCAATCACAAACCAAACGCCAGAATACAGTTTTGCTTGAATATCTAAGCCTAAAAAGACGATCAAAGCGCCAAGAAACGCTAAAGCCGGCATCACCGGGTAAAATGGCATCTTAAACGCCGGGTCAATGATATCTTTGCCTTCACGCGGCCGCAAGCGATAAACACCTAAACTGACGAACATGAAGGCGATCAAGGTGCCTGCAGAAATCAGCTGCGACAAGAAGTCGAAGGGGAAAAACGCCCCGATCACGACGCCGATCACCGCCAACAACAGCAACGCATTGTTCGGCAAGCCTTGGTCTTTGGTCAGCTTGCCTAAAGGTTTCGGCAGCATCCCATCACGGCCAAAACTGTATAACAAGCGGCTGCCGGCCATCATCATGCCGATCAGTGCGGTAAACATCCCGATCACCGCCACGCCTTCGATCACCGTCGCTGCCAGCTTGTGGCCTGAATGCCGCAATGCCCAACCGACAGGCTCTGCGTTGCCAGCATAGTCGGCATAATGAAACATCCCGACTAACACCAACGAAACCGCCATAAATAAGATTACCGCAATGATCAAGCTGCCAATGATCCCTCGCGGCATGGTTTTTTCCGGGTCTTTGGCTTCAGCTGAATTGGCTGCGATCGAATCAAAGCCGATATATGCTAAGAAAATCGTGCTCATCCCGGCATAGATCCCTTTCCAGCCGCCAAACGCCGTGCCATCAGGATTGACATGATAAGCCGGAATAAACGGCGTGTAATTTTCCCAGTGGATCGCGGTCAAGCCGATCGCGATAAACGCTAAGATCGCCAGCACCTTCAACACCACCAAGATATTTTCCACGCGGGCGGCTTCACTGACCCCGCGCGACAATAACACCGCCACTAAGATGATCGCGATCGTGGCGATCAGATCCATCACCCCGCCATTGTGGCCAAAAGGATTGGCCAAGGCCCTAGGCACCACCAGCCCAAAACTCGCCAATAAGCCCCGCAAGTTAGCCGATAGCCCGGAAGCCACAAAGGCCACCGCGATAAAATATTCCGCCAATAGCGCCCAACCGGCGATCCAGCCAAATACTTCCCCAAAAACAACGTTGATCCAAGAATAAGCCGAGCCGGCAAATGGCATTGCCGCCGACATTTCCGCATAAGCAAATGCCACTAATCCGGCTACGATCGCCGCGCCTAAGCACGACAACGCCACTGCTGGGCCGGCATGATCGGCTGCGACCACGCCTGGAAGAGTAAAGATCGTGGTAGAAACAATGGTCCCGACGCCTAAAGCCAAGAAGTCGCGAACCTTTAAGACCCGCGGTAAATGCGAGTCTTTATCCTCATAAACACTAGGGTCTTCTTTTTGCGTCATCCGTTTGAAAAGCGCGCGCATCGTCGTCCTCCTATGTAAGTATTAATGATAATTAAGAAAATGAGAAACACCCTAAATATTTTGCCGTTTATTCTTAGGCTTGTCAACCGCAAAACTGACCGTGTCGCCAGCCCCTTGACCCAAACAAATAGGGCGAACCGATCACTCGGTTCGCCCTTAGGAGTTATTACTTATTAAGATAAAAGCTTAAGCTTCTGCGTTTACTGGTGCTTCAACCGTCCGCGAGGATTCTTTGTGGTTGGCTTTGCGCACAGCGCCGCGAATATCCACTTTTTGACCGGTTTGCTTTTGGACATCATGATACTCCGCTGCTGCCGCAAACAATAAGTCAGACGCAGAATTGACCGCCGTTTCCACAGAGTCTTGGATCACGCCGATAATGAACCCGATCCCAACGACTTGCATGGCAATGTCATTGGAGATCCCAAAAATCGATGCCGCCATCGGGATGATCAACAAAGACCCGCCGGCGATCCCAGAAGCCCCAGTTGCGGCTAAAGCAGTCAAGACACATAAGATGATCGCCAAGAAGAAAGACACATGGATCCCTAACGTGGAGCACGCCGCCAAGGTCATCACTGATACGGTGATCGCCGCGCCGCCGGAATTAGCCGACCCGCCTAAGGTAATGGAAACCGCATAAGATTCCTTATTCAATCCCAAGTCTTCGCAAGCTTGCAAGTTGATCGGGATGTTCACCGCAGAACTGCGGGTGAAAAATGCCGGGATCCCAGAAACCTTCAAAGTCCACAAGGTCAATGGATACGGATTTTGCCCGGTCATCACAAACACCATCAATGGATATAAGACTAAATATACCGCCGCCATCGTCCCGACTAACAACAAGACCAATTGCCCATACTTAGCCACGCTGGCAAACCCAGTTTCAGAAATCGAGGTGTACACTAACCCGGCGATCCCAAATGGGGCAAACTCGATCACTAACTGCGCCACATGAATGATCGCATTGGAAACATCGGTGAGCACGGTGCGGGTTTGCTTAGATGCCAACCGTAAAGCAAAGCCAATCAACAACGCCCAAAACAAGATGGACAAGTAATTCGCATTGACGATCGCATCCAGCGGGTTCCCCACCGCATTGACCAAGAGATCTTCAATGACTTTTCCTAAGCTTTTGGGAGCGGAAGCAGCTACCTTCACGCTCTTAGGAAAGGCCAGTTTCAATGGGAACAGCCAAGAGGCCGCCACTGCAGCAAACGCAGACAATAACGTTGCTGACAAATACAACTTGATGACAGAGCCAAAGTGGTTCTCGCCGCCTTCATGAAACGCTGAAATCGCCGCCATGATCAAGAAGAACACCATCACTGGGGCGATCCCTTTTAAAGCGCCGACAAATAATTGCCCTAAGATCCCAATAAATGCGGCTTTAGGAAAGACTATGGCCAACACCGCGCCAACCACTAACCCGATGATGATCCGCAAAATCAAGCTGACCGAACGATACTTCGCAAACATAAGCAACTCCTCCTAGATAAATCCGCGCCTACTCCCCTAGAACGAGGCGCGACTTTTAAGTTGATGTGATATATAGTACACGATTTTAGAACACTTGTCTACGCTTTTTGCACAATAAAATTAACTTTTTCTAAGATTACGGTGGTGCCGCTTTCATCAAGTCGTCATTTTAGCCGGCGCGCGCCGCCTTTGCGCACCAAAAAACGGCAATGCCGCAACCCCCTAGGGGCGCCACATTGCCGTTTGTTTGAGACTGCCTATTCTTTGACTCTGGCTGCTTTGACTGCCGCATGGATATCGACCGGCTTGCCGGCTTTTTTCAAATCATGATACTCTGCAGTCGCGGTGAACAACAAATCAGAAGCCGAGTTGACCGCGGTTTCAACGGAGTCTTGGATCACGCCGATAATAAAGCCGATCCCGACGACTTGCATCGCGATATCATTGGAGATCCCAAACAAGCTGGCCGCCATCGGAATGATCAATAACGATCCGCCAGCAATGCCAGAAACCCCCGTAGAAGCTAAAGCGGTCAAAAAGCACAAGATCAAAGCCAGCGGGAAGCTGACGTGAATGCCTAAGGTAAAACACGTCGCCAAGGTCATCACCGAAATCGTGATCGCCGCACCGCCGGAATTGGCCGAGCCGCCTAAAGGAATCGACACCGCATAAGACGCTTTGTTTAAGCCCAGATCTTCACACGCTTGCAAGTTGATCGGAATGTTCACGGCGCCGCTGCGCGTGAAAAACGCCGGGATGCCAGAAACTTTTAACGTCCAAAACGTCAGCGGATATGGGTTTTGCCCGGTCATCAACCACGCCATCAGCGGATAAACCACCAAATAGACAAATGCCATCGTCCCGACTAACAAGATCACCAGCTGTGCATATTTCGCTACCCCATCAAACCCAGTTTCACTGATCGTCGAAAACATCAACCCAACGATCCCTACTGGCGCCAATTCGATCACCAGCTGCGCCACAGCCGTGACAGCTTGCGACACGTCAGCGATCACCGCCCGCGTCTGTTTGCTGGTCATCCGCAAGGCAAACCCGATCATCAAAGCCCAAAACAAGATGGACAAGTAATTGGCTTGGCTGATCGCTTGCACCGGATTGCCCACCGCATTGACCAACAGATCAGAGATCACTTTGCCTAAGCCTTTAGGCGCAGCCGAAGCGTCGACTTTGACACTTTGGGGAAAGACCAAATGGACCTTGAACAAGAAGCTGGCCACCACTGCAGTCACCGCCGACAAAAACGTGGCGGTCAAATATAAGATCACGACGGTGCCGAAATGATTTTCAGTGCCTTGCTCATATTTTGAAATCGCACTGGCAATGATGAAAAACACCATCACTGGGGCGATCCCTTTCAAGGCGCCAACAAATAATTGCCCTAAGATCGCGATGAATGACCATGATGGCACCAACACCCCTAAGATCGTGCCGACAATGATGCCGATCACGATCCGCAAGATCAAACTGACGCTGCGATAGCGATTAAACATAGCCATTCCTCCTGACCGTTTTTTTGATTAACATTGCTCTATGATACTAGAAAATGAGGAAAAAGGCGAGGAAACACATCGATTTGTCATTTTTTGCCAACCTTTTATCGGACAGCAAAACCGGCGTGCGACTCCTCATCACACGCCGGTTGATGCCAATGTCAAAAGCGGTGTCGCTAACGCAACTCAGCGCCGACAAAATTATACATATTCGCCGGGCTATAAGTCAGCTTCGTCATTCGGCTGGCGACCAAATGCGCTTCGACGGTTTGATACAACGGCACCACTGCCATTTGCTGCGTCAACAGGGTTTGGGCTTGCAAGAGGTCTTGATAGCGCTGCTCGACGTTGGCGGCATCAGTGGTTTTAGCTTGTTGGATCAACCGGTCATATTGACTGTTTTGCCACCGGCTGAAGTTATAATCATTGTCTGCTGTATACAGATCCAAAAACGTCAGCGGATCCGGAAAATCTGCTTGCCAACTTGAGATCACCAATTGCGTATCGCCAGCCAGCGACCGTGCCACCCGGGTCTTAAACGGCACAGAAACGATCGTCACCTTGAACCCTGGCAACCGCTCTAACGCCGCTTGCAAATACTCGGCGCTTTGCTTGGCTTGGGCGGTGTCATCACTCATCAGCTCGACTGCCAGTTGGGTTTTGCCTACCGCACGCAAGCCTTCTTTCCACAAGCGCTTGGCACGGGTCAGATCATAAGTGGTTTGATCCAAGGTCGGCTGGGCGGCTTGCGTGGCAAAGTCCTTGCCAGATTTAGGGTCTTGCGCCAAGCCCTCCGCCGTTAAGGTATGCGCGACCAGTGAGCCATCGCCTAAGACCTTACCGACAAACGTCTGGCGATCGATCGCCAGGCTCAACGCTTGGCGCAATTTCACGTTTTTAAACGCCGGGACTTGTTGCTCGTTCATATCCAAAAATGTTGTCCGGCCTTGCTTGAGGGCCTGATAATGCTTGTTGTGGCGTTCTTTTTGCGCCGTTGTGCCATATAATTGCGCATCGTCGAGCTTACCGGTATTAAATAAGGATAAAGCCGCGTTGGCATCTTTGACCACCTGCACATTGATGCGGTGGATCTTGACGGCCTTAGCATTCCAGTAATGCGCATTTTTGACCTCATACCAGGAATTATTGGTGCCATGCCACCCTTTGAGCGTGTACGGCCCATTGTTGACGATGTAGCGCGCTTGGCTGCCATATTGCTTGCCATAGCGCTCCACTGCTTTTTGATTCAATGGGTAAAACACTGGATTGACCATCATCGTATTAAAATACGGCACCGCATGCGCCAAGGTCACCTTTAAGGTATGTGCATCCAGCGCTTGGACCCCAAGCGTTTGCGGCGCAGCTTGTTTGGCCATGATCTGATTGGCGTTTTTGATCCCGGCAAACAAATACGCATTTTCAGACTGGGTGGCTGGGGTGACAGCACGGCGCCACGCGTAGACAAAATCACTAGCCACCACCGGCTCGCCATTAGACCATTGAGACTGCCGCAAATGATAAGTATAACTCAGCCCATCAGCGCTTGGTTTGGCCACACTGCTGGCCAAGGCAGGTTCAAGCTGATTGCCTTGGTAGCGGTATAACCCTTCCATCGTATCCACCATCGTTTGCCCTGAGATCGCATCCACGATTCGAGCAGGGTCTTGGGTTTGGATCACTTCTTTGACCATCCGTGACCAGGTCGTTGGCGATTTTGCTGCTGGCGCGTGAGTCTGGCGACTACATGCCGCTAAGCCCATCACCAGCAATACGATGATGCCGATGCCTTTTTTTATCATCTAAATCCCCCCCTGGCGTCTTTGGGTAAGGGTAACAAAAAAAAGGACGCAAATCAAAGGCCCTTCATCACCGCTGCTGGTAAAATCAGCGCTTGCGCCACAAAAAGCGCCCATCGGCCACGATTTTAAGCCCAAATCGTGGTCCATGAGCGTTATTGTGGGTCAACAAAGCGTGGCCCCCATCATTCTGCGCGTTGCACGGCTGGCACTTGATCTTTGGTCCGCCAAACTTGGCGCGTGGCTGGGAATAAGATCAACACATTGAGGCCTTCAAGGATCGCCGTCATGGTAAACACTGAGCGGTAGTTGAACATGCTGGCCACGATCGAGCCCATCATCGGCCCGCTAACACTGCCCATCGCTTGAAACGACTGGTTGTAACTAAAGATGCGGCCAAACCCGGACTTAGGCACATACAGCGTCATCAGCGCTTGGATCGCTGGCAACAGCGCGGCATCAGAGACCCCTAACAACATCCGCAACGCGCCTAATTGCCAGACGTTGTGGATGAAGCTCATCGGGATGAAGCAAAAAACCGCCATCACTAAACCGCCTAACAACACTTTTTCCGGACCGACGCGATCGCTTAATGCACCTAATATCGGTGATGCGATCAGCGTGACGATCCCCGGCAAACTCGAGATCACCCCGCTGACAAAGGCGACTTGACCAGGATTTTTGACCATTGAATCGATCAACAAACTGATAAATGAGGTTATCGACATATTGGCCGCTTGGATCACCATCGTGGTGATGAACAGCCCCCAAACTAAGTAAGGATACCGCATTTGCTTAAAGACTTGCTTAGTCGGGACCATCGCTGCTTTAGAAACCGGTTGAAAGTCTTCGTGCACAAACAGCAATGTGAGGATAAACACCACCAGCATCATTGCCCCGGTCACTAAAAACGAACTGCGATACCCAAACGCTCCGGCTAAGATCCCGCCTAACAATGGGCCTAACAGCGTGCCGACGACGTTGCCTGTCGCTAAAGTCCCCATGGCTTTGCCAGAACACTGGGCTGGCACGCTGGCGGCGATGATCGCGTTGGCGTTGTTGATATATCCGGAAAAGCAGCCTTGGATCGCGCGCAACACGATCAGTACCCAAATATTAGGCACCAGCCCGCACAAGGTGATCGTGAAGGTCATCCCCAAGCTGGCCCGCAAACACATGGGCTTGCGGCCGTATTGGTCGGCTAAGCGGCCCCAAAAAGGCGAAACGATCGCTTTAGCCAAAAAGGTGATCGCAAACGCGGTGCCGCTCACCAAGTTCAACTCCCATTTACCAAAATGCCCCAGCGTTTGAATAAACAAAGGCAAAAATGGCATCGTCATCGAAAAACCCATCCCGGTCATGAAATTACCGAACCATAAATACACCAAGTTCGTTTGCCAGCGCTCACGTTTCATCGAATCACCTCACTTATCAACTCATCATGACACAAACGAGGCGCGCCCATGGCCCGCCTCGCGTGTAACGCTTAATGTACCGCTGCTGTTCCAACTTGTGCGGTTGCGGCTTTCTTTTCGGAATGTCCACGCCACCAGCTGGATAAAACAGAACCAGAGATATTATGCCAGATACTGAAGATCGTGGATGGGATCGCTGCCGCCGGGGCAAAATATGCCATGGCTAAAGTCGCCCCAAGACTGGAATCTTGCATCCCCACTTCGAAGGTGATCGCCTTGCGTTGTGGTTCTTTCAAACGGATCAAGAAGGAGAACCCTAAGCCCAAAGCATAGCCAGACAGGTTGTGCAGCATAACGACTGGGATCACCAGTGCAGTGGCTGCGGTGAATAAGTTGGCATGGTTAGCCGAAACAACGGCGCCGATGATCAATAAGATCGCAACTTGAGAGATCAGCGGTAAGGCCCGGGTGACCATGTCTACTTGCTTGCGGAACAAGGTGTGGATCACGACCCCTAAGATGATCGGGACTAACACGATTTTAACGGTGCTTAAAAACAGGGACTGGGTTGGGATCGGCACATACTTGCCAGCATATAACAGCAGCAAGCCTGGTAAAGCCAGCGGTGCTAATAACGTTGACAACGTTTCGATCGACACATCCAAGGCCACATCGCCACCGGCTAAGTAAGCCATCACAGAACTAGAGGTCCCGCTTGGGCAAGAACCCACCAAGATGACCCCAGCGGCGGTCGCGCCTTGCAGATGGAAGATCGCACATAATGCCACCGCGATCAGCGGCATGATCACATAATGCGCGACGGTCCCTAAAATAACCGGTAATGGGCGCTTCAAGATGCGGGCAAAATCTTCACCCCGCAAGGTCAGCCCCATCCCGAACAAGATGATCCCCAACAGATATGAGGTATTCGGGACGACCCAAGTACTTGTTTGTGGGACAAAATAGTTAAATGCGGCCCACACGATCACCACGACCGTAAACCAACGACTAAGCCATTTACCAAATGCTTCTACTTTTTCCATATGTTTCGCCTCTTATTGTGTCTAATCATTACCTACCCGTGATACCGCAATGCCATACGCGCATAGCGGCTCATTTTTGCGGGCGTCCAAGCGGGCGTCCAGACAAGCTTGATGGTGACTGCCGTGACTTCCGGTTCTTTTTCTAAAGCCGACTCGATCATGTTTTGCAAGACTTGCGTGATCGGGCAGCCCATTGTCGTTAACGTCATCGTGACCGTCACCACGCCGTCTGCCATTGCCAACCCATAAATCAGCCCCAAATTGACCAGATCCACCCCTAATTCAGGATCGATCACGCCAGTCAAATCTGTTAACAGCCGATCTTGCAAAGGCGTTGTCGTCTCAGTCGCCATCGCCATCATCTCCTATTGCGCGTCATCTTCTTTGCCGAACAGCTCATCAGCACCTAACATGACGCCGCCAGTATTAGCCGAGGTCACAAGATATTGATACCGCGCCAGATACCCAAAGCGGACCTTTGGCTTAAACGGCTTCAATTCCTTGCGCCGCTTGGCAAACTCAGCTTCTGATACCGCCACATTCAGCGTCCGGTTAGTCAAGTCGATGGTGATCTTATCCCCATCATGGATCAGCGCGATCTCACCGCCAGAAGCGGCTTCAGGTGACACATGGCCAACACAGATCCCATGTGTCGCCCCGGAAAAGCGGCCGTCCGTGATCAACGCAACGCTGCGGCCTAAGCCGCGGCCAATAATATCACTCGTCGGGTTGAGCATTTCTGGCATTCCCGGACCGCCTTTAGGCCCTTCATAGCGGATGACAACCACGTCTCCGGCTTTCACAGTGCCGTTATCAATGCCTTCGACGGCGTCATCATGTGAATCAAAGCAAACCGCTGTACCGGTAAATTCATGGATATCGTCATCGACACCAGCCACTTTGATGACCGAGCCGTCTTTAGCAATATTCCCAAATAATACAGACAGCCCGCCTTCTGGTGAATACGCATTATCGATCGTGCGGATCACTTCTGGATTTTTGGTATGCGCCCCAGCCACGTTTTCACGTAAGGTCTTGCCGGTGTTCGTCAAGCGGTCAGGATGCAAGATCCCGCCTTTTTCGATCAATTCGTTCAAAATCGCTGGGATCCCACCTGCTTCGTGGACTTCTTCCATGGTATAAGCAGAACTTGGGGCGATCTTAGCGATATGTGGGGTCTTCTTAGCGATCTTATTGATATCTTCTTCGCTATAAGCGATCCCAGCTTCATGCGCGATCGCCAAACCATGCAAGACCGTATTGGTCGAGCCGCCCATGGCCATGTCCAAAGCAAACGCATCA
This sequence comes from Lacticaseibacillus baoqingensis, assembly GCF_003946165.1. GTDB lineage: Bacteria > Bacillota > Bacilli > Lactobacillales > Lactobacillaceae > Lacticaseibacillus > Lacticaseibacillus baoqingensis. Next base: position 45,586 of record NZ_RHOI01000022.1, read on the forward strand.
TCGATGGCTTCTTTGGTCACGATATCGCGCGGCTTGATGTCATGCTGCACGTTGTACATTACCTGCCGAGCAGCCTTGCGGACCAGCTCCCGACGTTCTTTTGAAGTGGCTAAAGCCGTGCCATTATATGGCAATGCCAGCCCCAGTGCTTCCATCAGCGAATTCATGGAATTGGCCGTGTACATCCCGGCACAAGAGCCGCATGACGGACAAGCGTTGCGTTCCAATTCTAAGAAGTCTTCTTTGCTCATCTTCCCGTCTTTAAACGCCCCGACGGCTTCAAACACGGTTGAAAGCGTCGCTGCTTTCCCATTGGGATCCACGCCGGCTTTCATTGGACCGCCGGAAACAAAGGTGCAAGGCACGTTGGTCCGCAAGCTGGCCATGATCATGCCTGGCGTGATCTTGTCACAGTTTGGCATGTATAACACGCCGTCGAACCAATGGGCATTGATCACCGTTTCGGCTGAATCGGCAATGATCTCGCGACTCGGCAAGGAATAACGCATGCCAATGTGCCCCATGGCGATCCCATCATCGACCCCGATCGTGTTGAATTCAAACGGAATGCCGCCAGCCTTGCGGATCTCTTCTTTGGCGATATCTGCCAACTCGCGCAAATGCACGTGGCCTGGCACAATTTCAATATACGAATTACAAATCGCGATAAACGGTTTCTTCATGTCTTCAGGGTTTTTAACTTTCCCTGTGGCATATAACAAGCTGCGCCCTGGTGCCCGGTCGACCCCAACCGTGATTTCATCACTGCGCTTTTGCATATCTTCACCGCTGACAGTAAAGTTCAACGTGTCACTCATTAACGATCACCCTCCGTTGCCAAATAGTTTCGTGCGCCGACGTTTGCGGCGTCGATTTAATTAGTAGGCTATCATCAAATTTTAATATGTCAATCAGTTTCGTTTAATTTTCTAGAAAAATCTGACAAATTCCGTAAAATTAAGTCGTTTTCACGTGTATTTTGCACAAGTTAAGTGACAATTAACCCAAAAAAGTCCCCCTCAAGCCATTTGAGGGGGACAGATTCTCATTTTAAGTCAACTAACGTACCCAATGCTCGATCGTGCCTTTACTGGTCGCGATCAATACTTCATCGGCAATGTTCAAAAACAACCCGTGTTCAACAACGCCCACCGTCTGGTCTAAGTAAGCGGCTAGGCCTGCTGGGATCGGCAATGGGTCAACATGCAAATCGATGATCCAATTCCCATAATGGGTCGTCAAGCGGCTGCCATCCGCTTTGAGCCGAAATTCTGGTTTTAAGCCCGCTGCCGCAAATTTGGCAAAAGTTTGTTTGGCGCTGACCGGCAAGACTTCTACTGGCAGTGGAAAACCACCTAAGCGCGTGACGATCTTTGATTCATCCACGATCCATAAATTCTTCTTTGAGTTGATCGCCACATTTTTTTCAAGCGTATGTGCGGCCCCGCCGCCTTTGATCCCGTTAAGCTGATGATCAACGCGATCAGCCCCATCGATCGTCAAATCGACTTGATCGATATCGGCTAATTCAGAAACCACAAACCCATTGGCCTCTAATTGCTTTTGACTGCGCGAGCTCGTCGTCACCAACGCCTTCAAGTTTAAGGGGGTTTGCTGGTTGCGTGCCGCGAGGGCATCGATAAAATAAGCGACTGTCGAGCCGGTCCCGACGCCTAATACAGTATGTGGTTGGACCATTGCAGCCGCTTGTTGTGCCGCTTGTTGCTTGAGTTCATCTTGTGTCGGCATGTCATCCTCCATGATCGCGTCTTAATTACAACAACTCTAATTTTACGGCTTGACTACTGCAGGTTCAATATAATCGTGGCAAGAATCCCCCGATTTCAATCGGGGGAGGAATGCAAGTTGGCGGGTACCGCCAAAAATGTAGCTTGACACGGGAACGTGTGTTTGGCATATTACTTTTACCATGACGGAGGTGACAATATGCCTAGGCCCAAAACAGTGACGATGGCACAACTCCCGTATCACTTCGGCGTTCGCCTGCGTGTCTACCCATCGACTGAACAGAAACGCTTGATCAAACGCAACAGCGATGCCAGTCGCTTTATTTATAATGAGCTGGTGGCGATGGATCGTGAGCTTTACGCTTTGCGGCAAGTGCACTGCCCAATTATGCTTGTGCAGCAACGAATTGCCACCTTGGTCGCCAGATTGAAGCGTCCCGCTGCCAGCATTGCCAATCTCCA
>NZ_RHOI01000023.1 GCF_003946165.1 Lacticaseibacillus baoqingensis
GATTTCATTTTACAAGGACTCAGGCTACGAGTCTTTTCTATTTGGCTAATTTGTTGCACTTACAGTGTAAATCCGTCATGCCGCTTAGTTACAAAAACAGCGCGATGAAGTTATTGAGAAAATGCAGCGTCATGCTGTAGCGGATGTCTTTCGTATAGGCATATGTGGCGGCAAATATTGCGCCCATCGCCGTATAAAGCGCCCAGGCAAACGGTTCGCTGGGCCCTGCGTGCAACAACCCAAAGACCAAAGCAGATACGCTGCCGCTAAACCAAAGCCATCCGCGCTGGTCTTGATGCGGGAAGCAATGCATCAATAAACCGCGAAACAAGAGTTCTTCCACTGGCGGTGCCCCGACGACGGCAACTAATACCATTGCCAAAGGGGCTTGTTTCAATAGGGCGGTCAATGCCTCTTGATTGCTTGCTTCTTGCGTCCAGTGCAATTGTAAGCCGATCCCGTTAAGCAGTTGCGTCGCTGCCAAAGCCAACACCATGCCGACCATGAATCGGGCGACTTTTTTATCTAAATGTCTAGGACCATAAACGGCGGGCTTTTCAAAACGCAAGAAATATTGATACACCGCCGCCAGCAAGTATAATAACCCACCAAACGCGATCGTAAACACACCGGCCACGATCAAGGCACCCGCTTTACCATTGGTGACGATCGTCGGCACGACACTAATAGCTTGCGCAACACTATACAAAGCAAATAAAGCCACAACGGCCGCGATCCGGCCCAGAAATTTTCCGATGGTCATAGACAGCTCCTTTCGCGTATCCGGTGCATAATAATAAAAAAAGCCCAACCGTAATAGTTGGGCGATGCTGCCGTCTACTGGATTCGAACCAGCGACCTCATCCTTACCATGGATGCGCTCTACCTACTGAGCTAAGACGGCATATCCGTTGTGGTTGGTAAAAACAACCGCTCAATCAATATACAATATCTGCATACATCATGCAACCCTTTTGCACGAAAAAGTTCATTTTTCCCCTTGCCATTCTGCAAGGAATTCGCGGACAAAATCCTGCATCACCGCCGTCCGCTGCGCCGCTATCCGCCGCCCTGCAGGCGTGTTCATCTGCTCGGCAAGTTTGAAGAGCTTTTCATAGAAATGATTGATCACTGTGGACTCATCATCACGATAAGCTGCCGCATCGAGTTGCCAGCGCACAGGCATGTCGGCAGCATACATGCGGCTGCCATGTGCACCACCATACATAAACGTCCGCCCGATCCCGATCGCACCAAGAGCATCCAACCGGTCAGCATCTTGGACCAACTGGCCTTCTATGCTAAGCACTTGGTGCTGGGCTAAATTGGCTTTAAACCCCATATGATCGATGATCGTTAAGATTGCTTGTTGCTGTTGTGCACTAGCCCCTGCACGCTTTAAGGCGGTTTGCGTCTGCTGTTTGGCTCCTGCCACATCTTTGACAAGTTTATCATCATAGCTGTCATGCAACTGTGCTGCTGCTAAAACGATCTGCGCATCTGCTTGAGGCACATCAGCCAGCAAGCGCTGGGCATTCAAGACGACGCGTGCAAGATGATCATCAGCATGCCCGCTATGATCTTGTGCCGCGATTTGATCGGCGTATTGTTTGAGTATCAATTGATCGATCATGACCCTTATCCTTTGCTTTTTATCCTAGCGATCTCGTATGCTTAAAGTACAGACGATCCATCTAAAGGAGGCCGTGCCATGGCAGATAAAACGATGCGCGCCAGTCTCACCTTTCAACAATTCATTCGCTTATTGCCGCCAACTGCTGCTGCGCGGCCTTTACCTGAACTCAACCTCTTATTTTGGCTGGCCAATCACGAGCAAGCGCCCACTCCCAGCGGCTTAGCCGCCCAATGGCAAGTGTCGCGGGCAGCGATCACCAAGACACTCACCCCTTTGGTGGCTGCCGGGTTGGTGAGCAAACAGCGCGATGCTGCTGACTTGCGCAGTTTCACCATTCACTTGACTGCTGCCGGCCGCGCAGTCGTTGATAATTGTGCTGAAGCTTATTTAAAGCCCTTGACGACGTTACGCGCCGGCTTAGGGAAGAAGCGGTTTCGCAAATTAGAAAAACTACTGATGGCAGCTAACGCTTGCTTGAGTCCCAAAGAGCCGCAATGACAGCCATCACAGACAAGCGGCATTGCACACTTCCTTATAGGAGGTGGCAATGCCGCTTGTTTTTGGCGCCAGTGACAAAATCGCTAGGCCAAAATGTTATCGATCTCTGCGAGTTCATCTGGTGTAAAGTCCAGGTTGGCCACGGCGCCGAGGTTGTCTTCCAAATGCGCTACACTCGTAGTCCCGATGATCACACTGGCCACCACTTGATCGCGCAACAACCAGGCTAAAGCCAGTTGCGACAAGGTCTGGCCACGATCTTGGGCAAGCGCATTGAGGCGCTTGAGTTTGGCAACGACTGCGTCTTTACCATCCGCAAACGTTTCACGATTAGTGGGATGGATCTTGAAATCAGCCGGGATCCCTTGCAGATACCGCTCACTCAACAAACCTTCTGAAAGTGGCCCATAAGCGATCACGCCAGCGCCAGCAGCGCGCAAGGTCGTCAGCAACCCGGTCGTTTCGACACTGCGATTAAACATATTGTAGCTCATTTGATCCAATACGACAGGGGTCTTCAACTCATGAAACATCGCCAATGCTTGTTGCGCTTGATCGGTATCAAAGTTGGAGATCCCAATATACAATGCCTTGCCTTGCCGCACTACCGCATCAAGCGCTTGCACGGTTTCAGCTAACGGGGTTTGGTCATCGAACCGATGGGCATAATAAATATCCACATAATCGGTTTGCAACCGCCGCAATGAGTCGTCGATCCCTTGCAACACGGCTTTGCGTGAAGTCCCGACCCCAAACGGACCAGGATGGATCTCATAGCCGACTTTTGTCGCGATCACTAATTCATCTCGGTATGGCTTCAACTCACCAGCCAAAACTTGGCCCAGCATGGTTTCACTTGTGCCGTATCCGCCGCCATGATCGCCATTGCCATAATGATTGGCCACATCAAAATGAAACACGCCGCGATCAAATGCCGCTAACAATAAGTCTTTGCGCGGCTGCACCGGATCATTAGACCCGAAATGCTGCCACAATCCTAACGAAATCGCCGGTAATACAAGGCCACTTTTCCCGGCATGACGCACCGGCACATGAGCATAACGGTCAGCTTTTGCTTGATACATATCGTCACCGTTCCTTTCGTATAGGACCACTTTACCACGACCTTCACCAATCACAAAAATATGCGCTTAAAACCCGGCTCAAGGTAAAATCAGCGGGCCAGTCGCATCACGACTGGCCCGCTGATCAGGCGTTTTAAAAGTAGTTGCTCAAAAAATGCGCGATCCCGTCTTCTGTATTCGCCAAGGTCTGATAGCGCGCAGCGGCTTTCACCTCAGGCACTGCATTCCCCATGGCCACACTGATACCAGCGGCTTTGAGCATCCCTAGATCGTTGAGCCCATCCCCGAAAACGATCGTGCGACTCGCCGGGATCCCAGTTTTAGCTTGGAGTTCAGCGATCGCCGTAGATTTATCGATGTGCTTAGGGATCAATTCGATATTCGTCGGATCCGATGCGGATAAATGTAAGACATTTTTAGCGGCTAAAGTCATCATCGTCTTGACGAGCGGCTCAGGATCCGTGGGGCTCACAATCATCCCATTGGTGATTTCATTGGCATGCGTCAAGAGATTCTTAACGGTATGCACTTGTTCCACTGCAATTTCTGCGGCAGTGTTCGCGAAGGCCATGAGCGTGTCTACTACTGCTTGCTGCGGGGTTTTGGTGTAATAGACTGAATCATCCGTGAAATACACCGCCGTCAGCGCTGCTTGCCCAGCAGCGGCTTCGGTGGCGCGCAGTGCTTGCTCCCCCATCAAATGATGCACCCGCTCACCGTTAAAATCATATACCGCCCCATTAGAAGCAATGACTTCCGCGCGCGGATCGACTTGAGCGGTCATGATCTTGGCGAGGTTATACATGCGTCCGGTAGCCGCATAAAAGGCATGGCCAGCATCCAGCAGTTGCTTTAAAACCGCGACTGTTTTGGCACTGACGTGTTGATGGTCGAACGACAAAGTGCCGTCGATATCACTGATGATCAAATATTTTTCCATGTGTCCTCCGAAAATCGTCGCTTCAGCGTCCTTGGGGAATCGTTGCTAATGTCGCTTTGAACCAATCATTCCAAGGCGTGTCTGGAATGCCATTTTCATTGAATGGCGTCTGCAATACTCGCAGTAATGCCGTCAGATTCTCGCGACGGTTAGCCAGCAAGCCGGCGATCAACTCAGCAGTCGAAAAGGCGCGATTGGCCATCAACCAATGATTGATATCTGCCACGTCCCCTTTTTCATCGATCTGTGCGATCAAGTCCAACCCTTCATGCCGATATTTATCGAGGTAAAATGCGGTGAAGTCACTCAATGCTTTTTGCTTTGCCTCCGGAGTCAGTTCGTCGATCAACTTTGTTGCCATGATTTGTTTGCCATCCTTTCACATTACTCACATCTATAACGATAGCTAAATTAAAGCGACTTGGCAAATCCGAATTATTTGTGAATATTATCTTTTATAGGTTGTTTTCCTCAAGAAAATGGGATAGCATACATGACATCAATCATCATATCGATTGAGCGAAAGGATCTGATAGCATGAAGAAGGAAGATATTCATTTAGGCGATTCCTTGCAGTGCAAAGTAAAAGAAGACATGGAAAAACCATTCACCGGCACCGTCCAGAAGGTCTACGAAAACTCAGCCCTTTTGGATATCACCGATTACGCTAGTGCCGATAAGCAAAACGCCGCAGAGTTGAATTTCAAGATCGTGATCAACTTTAAGGCCATCCAAAAGAACTTCGGCGGCGGGGTCATTGAAGATCCGCCAGAAGAAGCCTCAGCTGAATAAGAAACTTAAGTCGAACGTGCGCGCACGTTCGGCCTTTTTTTGTTCCATCTAGTGATGCCAGCCGCTTAGTGTGCTCAAGCACAAGCCTGCAATCGGCATATCACTGACCGCCACCTTGCTTTTGCCAACCCCACCCCCTGAAAACGGATCAGGGGCATTGAGTTAATGTTGTGCCTGCCGCCAGCGGCCGATCAGCCAGCCAAGCACGACTCCGACCACCGCTGGTACGATCCAGCCTAGACTGACACTAAAGCCTGGAAGCCAATGACCCCACGATAAAGCTTGCTTGACCCAGCCGGTGTGCAAACTAGCCGGGATCGCGTTGAGCCCGTCAAGCAATGCCGGGATCACGGTAAACCCGATCGCGGTATTGAACACCCATTTGCTTTGCCCCAACCACGGGCTTGCCAAAGCTAACAAGATCAACACGATTGCCAATGGATACAATGCGACTAACACTGGTGTGGTCAACAATAACAAGCGATCCAAGCCGATATTGGCAAATACCAAAGGGATCAAGGCCGCCACGAAAATCACCCCTTGGTAGGGTAATGCTGGAAACAGCTCTTGGGCAGTGTCACCAAAAGCAGTGATCAGCCCAATGGCCGTTTTCAAACAGGCAATGATCACGATCACTGCTAATAAGGCGTTCCCAAATTGGCCAAAATATGCATGGGCCACATTAGCAAGGATCACGCCGCCGTTGGCTGCGCGGCCATACGTCCCCAGCGCATTGCGTCCCAACACAGCTAGCAGGGCGTAGATCACCCCCATCAGCGCCACGGCTAAGACACCGGCACTCACGGTATCTTTGGCGATTTGTGTCGGTTTTGTCACGCCCAGCTCACGCAAGGCGTTGACCACGATGATGCCAAATGCCAGTGCCGCTAAAGCATCCATCGTCGAATACCCCGCAGTAAACCCAGTCACCAGCGGTGCGGCCTGATACGCGCCATGAGCCGCTTGGCCATTGCCCATCGGTGCCAATACCGCAGCCCCTAACAATACGGCTAAAACGACCAAAAACGCCGGTGTGAGCACCTTGCCCACATAGACCATGATCTTACCCGGTTTTCGCGCCAACCACCAAGCAACCGCAAAAAAGAGCACTGAATATCCCCACAAAGCCGGCGTGGCACGGCTGGCGGTGACAAACGGGGTCAAGCCGATCTCAAATGAGATCGACGCCAGTCGCGGTAAGGCAAATAACGGCCCAATACATAAATACAACAGGATCGTAAACCCATAGGCAAACGGCCGGTTGACCTTTTGCGCCAGTTCAAAGACGCCATCGACTTTCGTGATCCCAATGGCAGCGACCCCTAACAAAGGCAGCCCCACACCAGAAACCAAAAAGCCGATCAAAGCTGGCCATAACTCATGGCCGGCTTCTTGACCGACAAATACCGGAAAAATCAAATTTCCGGCTCCAAAGAATAAGCCAAATAACATCGTGCCAATGAATAAGCGTTCGCGGCGTGTCAGGTGGTGATCCGTCATCTGAGGTTCCTCTTTTCATCCTGATTGTTAATGGCATTGTACCAAGATAATCTGGCAATCAGATGAAATCTCCATGAAAGCGAACCTAAACGTGCAAGTGCCGATGTTTCAGCTTGGGAAACACGAAACGATCAGCCATACCGACCACAGCCCCTTGTGCCACCAAAGAAAACAACGTCCCAATATTCACCGCAAATAATTGCTTGGTCAGCGCCCAACAGATCAGACTGATGGTGATCGGTGGAATAAACGATGCCGGCTGCGCCGCGGCAGCATTACCATGCAGAAAGCGAAAGCGAATGATCTGCATAAAATCATCATTGGGATGCAGCATAATATTGACGCGTTGATAGACAGAAACCGCACTGCCAATGCACACGACGCCGATCAAGTCCAGACCCACCCGCACGGCTAAAGGCCAAGTCATGATAGGCGTCAGCCGGATCAAGTTCGCCCAGCCAGAGACCAAAAAGGAAAATGGCACCATATACAAGAAATTCCCTAAGATCCGCCGCCAGTCGACTTGCCCCAAAATCAAAGCGTTGACGACCACCACTGCAACGCCTTCGATCAGCAAGACCCAAGATAAGCGCGCGGCAAACATGTGACTCAGATTCACTGCACTGGCGGTCCATAACGCACTGCCAAGATTCAAGGCAACCGTCAGCCCATTGCCGAACCCATTCAACATCAGCGAAAATGCAAACATTCCTAATAAACTAAGGCTTGATTGTGGCGCTGTTGGCTTTTGCAACTTATCGCGCTCCTTATAAAGCTAAGTACTCTGCAAGATAATCCGCCATTCCGTCGGCTTCATTGTCTTGTGCTGTCACCGCATCGGCAACAGCTATAATCTCTGGGCGGGCATTTTTCATGGCGACGCCGACGCCTGCATAATCCAGCATTTCTTGGTCATTGAGGTCATCACCAAAAGCGATCACATCCTGTTGCGCGATGCCGTATTGCTTGGCCACGTATGCCAAGGCTTTCGCCTTACTGGTTTGTTTGGCCGTGACTTCCAATGCGGTGTGCGGGCCTTGCCAAGCGCCCCAAGTTTTCGGCGTTAATTCTGGGTAGCGCGCGTGGATCGCAGCTTGTAGCGGCTTTAATGTCTCTGATTGAATGAACATCGTCACTGAAATCGGCGCCTGCGTCAATCCTTGTTCGTCTAGCAAGGTCGTGGGGGCAGGCATATCTGGTAAAAATGGCACGTTTTTATAGCCGTGATCGGCTAATAATAGCTGCTTGCCTTCTGCTACCATCAAGTGGATCGCAAACTCTTGCTTAAACTGGCGTAGTGCCAGCGCCGTTGCTGGGGAAATCACCGCTTGGCGCTCCTTGGCCCAATGCTGATGCGGTTTGTGGATCAAAGCCCCATTGAAGTTGATCATGGGCCCGCTCAACGCCAACTGATCATAAAACTGTGTTGAAATCGCATCTGGCCGGCCAGTGGTGATCACCACTAAGTGCCCTGCCGTCTGCGCTTTTTGCAGCGTCTTGATCGTGGCCGCACTCAATGTGCCAGCTTGATTTAATGCCGTACCGCCAAGGTCTATGGCAATGAGTTTACGTGTCATCTTACTCTCCTTTGGCGTTGCAGTTGCCCAGGCGCTTTTTCAACCGTACAATAAAGAAACGAAAGGCGGTCGAAAAAAACATGGATGCGATCATTTTATACACAGACGGCGGTAATCGCAATACCGGCAACAATAAAGGTGGTTCCGTGCGGCCAACGGATAAGAGCGCTTGGGCAGCGCTGTTGATCTATGGCGCACACAAGAAAATGCTGACCGGCGGCGATTATGGCCGTACCAACAATTATATGGAGATCATGGCCGTGATCCAAGGGCTAAAGGCGATCACCAAACCGGAATTCCCAGTGGACATCTATTCTGATTCAGCGTATGTCATCAACACGATGCAACAACGCTGGTGGGTCAAGTGGCAACAAAACGGCTGGAAAAAAGGCGGCAAACCGGTGATCAATGCAACCCTATGGCAAGCGCTGCTTGCGCAACTTGACCGTTTTGATCAAGTCACGTTTCATAAAGTCAAAGGCCACGCCACCAACCAACACAATAATGAAGTCGATGCTGCGTTGAACCACACCATGGATCAACTCCCGGATAAGCGCTAATCAAAGGCTTGGGATCATTGCCGCCATGCAAAATAGGCTGGGTCCGAAAATCGGATCCAGCCTATTGCTTTTGGGAAATTAGTTGCTTAACTGTGCTTTTGCCAAAGCAGCGCGCAAGCTCAAGCCCAGTGCCTTAGCGCCAGAGCGAATCTGCGCCAAAGACGGCCCGGTAAAGTTCAAGCGCGCCCCGTTATTTGGCCCCTGTCCTGGGGTCATCACACTGGCAGGCACAAACGACACGTTGGCTTCAGGCAAGAGCTTATTATTCATAAATGCTTCAGCATCAAAGCCTGCCGGCAACTGCAGCCATAAGAAGAAGCCGCCTTGCGGATCATTGATCTGACAAGTATCAGGCAAATATTCTCGCAGTGTCTTGACCATCAGCTCTTTCTTCTGACGGTAACAAGTCCGGATCTGTTGGATATGCGCATCCAGATCATTGTGTTGCAAATAGTTATCGATCCCTTGCATCATCAAGTTGCTCGATTCTACATCCGCGCCGCCTTTAAGGGCCATCAACGGTTTTAACAGTTCAGCGCTGGCAGTCAGCCAGCCCAAGCGCAAACTTGGTGCCAAGATCTTAGAGAAGCTCCCTAAGAAAATCACGCGCCCTTCAGTATCAAAATGACGCAATGGCGGCAGGTTTTCACCGGTATAGCGCAAATCACGGTATGGGCCGTCTTCTAAGATCACGACATCATAGCGGTTGGCTAATGCAACGAGCGCCTTGCGCTTGGCCAAGGACATCACCGTGCCAGTGGGATTTTGAAAATCAGGGATCGTGTAGATCAACTTGACTTGTTTGGTCATCAAGATCTTCTGCAACGCTTGCAGATCCATCCCGTCTGCTTCCACAGGGACGGTATAATAAGTCGGCTGATACGCATCAAACGCCGCTAACGCCCCAACATAAGTAGGGCCTTCGACTACTAACCCATCCCCGACGTTCAATAATAACCGTGCCGTCAGATCGATCCCTTGTTGCGCCCCTTGCGTTAATAACACGTCTTGGGCTGTCGCAGAGATCCCATCATGGCACATGCGCTGAGCTAACTTCTGGCGCAGCGGCAAGTAGCCGGCAGTAGAAGCATATTGCAGCAGCTCGCTATCGTCATTAGTAAAACTGCGACTAAAGGCTTGATTCAGTTCTTGGCGAGGAAATAAACTCCGGTCTGGATAACCGCCAGCAAAAGAGATCACATCTGGGGCCGACGCGGCAAACAGTGTCTCTAATCCTGCTGCTGAGGTCTGATAATTACGTTGTGCGAGTTCCATCATGATCCCTTCCTTTCAGGTGATAACTTGACTTCATCATACAAAGATTCTAAGATGAAGTAAAATTCAACCTCGTCAAGTTTACATGAATTCACCTCATGTATGACAAAGATGCCGGTATCATTGGCTTCAGCGGTTGAAATAGGAGGGCTTATGAGTAATTTTAGCTATGAAGTTTTCAGCGCGGTGGTCGATAAAGGCACCTTCATGCAAGCCGCTGCCGAGTTGAACGTCACCCCGAGTGCGATCAGCCACAGCGTCAGCCAACTCGAAGCGGATCTGGGTTTCCCGCTTTTTATTCGCAATCGCAGCGGCGTCGAATTGACTTCTGATGGCAAGACCATCTTGCCAACGATCCAAGCGATCTTGAACCTGGAAGATCAGCTCGTGCAAATCGCCGACAACATCAATGGGATCAACACTGGGCGCATTCGTATCGGTGCGTTTTCATCTGTTTCCAACAATTGGCTGCCGCCGATCATCTTAGCCTTCAAAAAACAGTATCCCCAAATCGATGTTAACTTGGTGCAAGCCAGCTTCAACGAAGTCGCCGAACAAGTGCGCGTGGGGACGATCGATATCGGCTTTTCATTGATGCCGGTGCCTAAACAACTCGTCGCCATCCCGTTGCTGAACGATCCGATCTACTGCATCACCCCTAGCGCCTACACCCCGCAAAATGGCGAATTTATGACCGATCGGGACATGGCGCACCAAAACTTCATCTTGCAGCAAAGCGATTATGATCGGGACACAAAAAAAGCGCTTGATCGCTATAACGTCTCCACGAACTCGTTACATTATTCGCTTGATGACCAATCTATCTTATCGATGGTAGAAGCCGGTTTAGGCCTAGGGGTCTTACCGCGCTTAGCGTTACAAAAATTAGTCGGGTCCGTGAACACCTTCCCATTTTCCGAACCCTTCGCGCGGACCTTGTGTTTGGTGATGAACCCCACGACTCAAAAATCACCATCCGTCGCGCGCATGCAAGCGGTGATCATCGATTATCTCCAACGCCTTTACCCCAATGATTGCCTCGTCCCTCAAGCAGACTGAACGTTTCTGTCAATGCCAAAAAGCGCGCCACCAATGTCGATACCCGACATGATGACGCGTTTTTTTGGTTGACGCCGTAAGCGTTTGGCCGCTTAAATTACAGGACACGCAACCCGAAGGAAGGCATGAAGTAACTGTTGATCGTGGAAATACGAACGGTTTGGCCAGGTTGAGGCGCATCGATGAACTGGTTGTTGCCGATGTACAAGCCAACGTGATACGTGGCGCCGGCGCTGCCCCAGAAGACCAAATCGCCGGCCCGCAAGCTGCTTAAGCTGATACGAGTCCCTGCAGATTCTTGCGCTACCGTGTAGCCGCCGATGTTTTTGCCAGCCGCATTCAAGAAGACGTAGTACATCAACCCAGAGCAATCAAAGCTGCTAGGACCTTTGCCGCCCCAAACATATGGCTTGCCCAGTTGTGCCTTAGCCAAAGCGATCACTGCAGCCGCCTTAGAGCTGGCGTTAGTGTTGCTGGCAGCTGGCGTGCTTGGTGCCGTTGCCGTGCTGCCGTTATAAACCGACGCACCGGCACTGGCAACCCAAGAGTTCACCCCTAAGCGATACCAAGTATAACCATTGGCTTGAACGGTCGTCGTATAGTTATAGATCGCCCCAGCCTTAACACTGCCGGTGACCCCATAGCTCGTACCGCCATTAGAACGCAGATTGGATAAGTAGTTGATCCGCACTTGACCGATCACCTTGCTGCCAGTAGCAGGGGCTGCTGGTGTGCTTGGTGCAGCAGGCGCACTGCCTTTAGGGGCAACGCCAGCGCTGGCAACCCAAGAGTTTACCCCTAAGCGATACCAAGTATAGCCGCTAGCTTGAGCCGTTGCGGTATAGTTATAAACTGAGCCTTGACGAATGCTGCCGGTAACGCGGTTATTCGTCCCAGCATTAGCGCGCAAATTGGAAACATAGCTGGCTTGGATCTGGCCGATCACGGTGCTGGCATGAACATTGTTGGACTTGCCTTGCGCCAAAAAGACCCCGGCAAGTACTGCGGTACTAGCTAATAATGATGTCGCGGTTTTGCTCAATTTCATTAAAAATATCCCCCTAAGACTGCCACGATCACGTTACCAGACGTGCTTATCGCGACTTAACGTTGACTAAAAAATCATAGTCCGGATTCAAAACGTTCGCATACTTCATGGAAACGTCTTAATTAACAACATGATGAGTGTACCAAAACTGCATTACAGCAATGTTACTAGACCTAAACAATTCAACTACGTCTGCGGCACAACCGGCAAAAGCCGGGTCGGCACACACACAAACGCCTCTGCATCACATTCGAATCGAATGCGGTACAGAGGCGTTTGGTTGGTATCGTGAGCCTATTTACTTCGCCGCAGGTTTGCGCGCGGCGGTTTTTTTGGCCGCAGGTTTGCGGGTCGTCGTTTTTTTGGCGGCTGGCTTACGGGCAGGCTTTTTGGCAGCTGCCTTGCGCGCAGGCTTTTTGGCTGCCGGCTTAGCTGCCCCTGGTTCTGGCTTAGGAGCCAAGGCGTTGGTCGCAATCGTGGCCAACTTTTCTTCTGTTGCGGCGATGATCGCTTGTTGCGGGGCAGCCTTGGCTTGTTGATAATCTGCTAAGGTCGCGATTTGGTCGATCCGCAAGCCAGAAGCATTGACATGCGGCGAAACGACGATCAAATAAAGCCGCAAGGGGACCATTTCTTCTGGTTCTAAGAAGTTGATGATCTTCTTGGCATCAGCAAAAGGCAGATTAATGATCCCAGTTTCCAGCCGCACGATCGTCGGTTCTGTTTCTGTGATCGTCAACTGCGCTTGGATCAGCTTGCCGGCTGAAATCGCGTCATCCACTGCCGCAAATACCGGCTGCAAGGCCTGGGCGATACCGCTTTTTTTCAACGCTTGCGGGGTAATGTCTTGGTTGAAGGTGGCAAAATTGCCATCCATAACGGCGTCTTGAAACGCCTTGGTATTGATATCCATGTCCACCGTTCTTTCTACATATTCCATGTCTAGCCCATCATAGCGTATTTGCCTATCACGGTTCAACTTTTTACAGTGTTTCCTAACCCGAACAAGTGTCCTATACTGATAAGAGCAAAGGAGGGGGCGCACATGGCTAAAAATCGTATTGGCGTGCGTGAATTCGTGGAATTTACGGTTCGCACCGGCGATCTCAACCCGATCACGACTAATTCGAACAACACCGCGCTGATCGGAGCCAAGATCCATCGGCGCCTTCAATCTGCTTATGATGCGTCCTATGAAAAAGAGGTCTACATGCAGCACGCGGTAGTGGTCAATGACACTGATTACGTAATCGACGGGCGCGCTGATGGCGTCCAAACGACCCCTGAGCATGTGATCGTCGAAGAGATCAAAACATCTGCACGTGCTTGGGAACAATTACCGCAAAACACCAAAGATCGCTACTGGGCGCAGGCACGTGTTTATGGCCACTTTCTTTGCCAAGACCGCGATTTAGCCGAGATCACCTTGGATCTGGTGTATTATCAAACCTCTAACGATCAAGTGACGCGGTTTTCAGAAACACACAGTGCCCAAGCCCTTAGTTTGATGTTTGACGACTTGCTGGCTGAGTTTGCCGATTGGTTGAAAATGCGCAGCGACATCATTCAAACCCGCAACGCCAGCATCGCCACCTTAGCTTTTCCGTTCCCAGAATATCGCAAAGGCCAATATGAATTAGCCAGTGCCGCTTACAAAACGATCCTCGCCTCGACACGGTTGTTTGTTGAAGCGCCGACAGGTACCGGCAAAACCATTTCGACGTTGTTTCCCACCATCAAAGCCATGGGCGCCGGCTTGATCCAGCGTTGTTTTTACCTGACCGCCAAACAAAGCACGCGTCACGTTGCTGAAGGGGCTATGGGCTTGATGGAAACGCATGGCTTACATGCCAAAAGCATCACGCTCACTGCCAAAGACACGATCACCTTTGCAGATGAACCAGATGATCCCACTAAAAATCCATATATGATCGGCTATTACGATCGCCTCAAGCCGGCTTTAAAAGACCTGCTGGCCAATGAAGACCAGCTCACCCGCAAGACCATCGAACACTATGCCAAAAAGCATACGCTGGATCCGTTTGAGTTTTCGTTAGATGCGAGTTTGTTTTGTGATGTGATCATCTGTGATTATAACTACTTGTTTGATCCCGCCGTTTTTTTACAGCGCTTCTTTAGCGAACCAGACACGGCCAACTTCTTTTTGATCGATGAAGCGCATAACTTAGTCAGCCGCGCGCGCGACATGTATTCTGCAGCGATCGATGATGCGGCTTTTACGCAGCTCAAAGTCGCCCTTGAGCCATTCAAAGGGGCTGGATTGCCCGCGATCAAAGGCAACTTAACGAAGTTATTGACGGCTTTTGATGTGGTACGGTTATCTTTAGGCGATCAACATGAGCGTTTTGAAGCTGAACCAGCAGCGGGATTTGTCGAAGCGGTCGATCGGCTAGGTCAAAGTATCCACGATTGGCTGAGCGGAGAATTGCGTACTGACCAACAAGCGGTCGTCGACTTATTACTCCCGGTTTATTTTGTTTGTTTAGGCTTCTTGCGGATCAATGACTTTTACAATGACTGCTTTGAAACCAAACTCACAGCCGATGCCAAGCATCTCGTGATCAAGTTGTTGTGTCTGGATCCTAGCGCCTTTATCGCCGATTCATTGGCGAAAGGCCGTGGGGCGATCTTATTTTCCGCGACGCTTTCGCCGATGGCCTATTACCAAGATGTCTTAGGCGGCGCAGCAGACTCCCTTGCCTACCAGCTTCCGTCTCCTTTTCCTGCAGCGCATCAAGCAGTGATCGTCACAGCCAACATCCAAACCACCTATCGTCAACGCGCTGCCAGCTTGCAAACGGTGATCGCCAGTCTCACGGTGATGGTCACCGCCCAGCCAGGCCACTACTTGGTTTTTTTGCCTTCATACGCCTACTTGGACATGGTCGCATCGGCTTTTGAAGCCGCGCAGCCGGCATTAAAAACGGTCCGTCAAAGCAATGCCATGGATGCTGAAGCACGGGCGCAGTTTCTGGACCATTTTCGTGAGGATCCTGAACCAGTCGTCGGGTTTGCGGTGCTGGGTGGTATTTTTAGTGAAGGGATCGACCTCAAAGGCGCCCAGTTGATCGGCGTGGCGATCGTTTCAGTCGGGTTGCCTGGTTTAAACTCAGAAACCGACCAATTGAAAGCTTATTTCGACCGTCAAAACGGCAATGGCTTCGCATATGCGTATCAATTACCGGGCTTCAACAATGTCTTGCAAGCCGGTGGCCGCGTGATCCGCGGGGCCCACGATACCGGAGTGATCTTGCTTTTGGATGCGCGTTTTTGCCGACCGGATTATGCTCAGCTGTTCCCACCGCATTGGGCCCATGCGCAAGTCAGCCACAGTACCGAAGAACTCGCCCGCCAGCTGACCAACTTTTGGCTGAGCGTCCAATAACCACCCCTCGTGGTCGCATATCCACTGATCGAAAGGATCCTCATGAAAACACCATTGACTTTAGACCTTGAAAAAACGTTATACGCCTATTGGGAGGCCCAAGGCGCCACTGCAGTTGAAGAAGTGACCATGCCCAATGATCTTGGAATCGTGGACACATTGGTGCGTCAAAATGATGGCGACAGTCACCTTTGGCGTTGTTTTGAGCTCAAGGTCACAAAGGCAGATTTTCATAGTCATGCCAAGTTGAGCTTCGTTGGCCAGTATAATTACTTCGTGTTTCCCGCGAGCTTATACCCCCAGCTCAAAGCGGAGATCCCCGCCAACATCGGGGTCTTCACCTACCGAGCGTTTGCCCCAGACGCACTGGCCGCCAGCTTGGTACCAGTGCCTGCTCCTGGCGCTTTGACGATCGCTAAACCCGCTCGCCGCCAAGCTTTGCAAGTGCCAGAAGCGGCGTTAAATGACCGTTTCATCGCCAGCCTTGATCGCGAAGTGCGCAAAGCCAAACGCGTGGCGCAAGGCTTGGCACCGTTTAGTGACGATGCCTTGCTCAAGGAATTGCGCCGGCGCAGCGACCATTACGATGTCTATGACCCACAAAGCAATCTCTACGACCAATTTGCCGACCAATTGCAAAATGACACCATCGCTGCTTTGCAAGCAGAAGTGGATGCACTCGCTGCTGAATTGGCCCACTACAAACTCGAGGCGCACTCGTGAACTACTACCCTGTGATCCGCGGCCGTCAATATGACCTCATCGCCTTGCGCGAAGCCGTCCAAAATCAATTGAGCGCGCACATTATTCCCATCATCGAACCGGTCAAAGACATCGCCGCTTTGCCGCGGACGATCGCGGCGTTTGCCAAAGCCCAACACCCATTATTCGTCATTCAAAATCCCCAAGTGGGCCAATATGGCTTATTGGCCCATCCGCGCTATCCCATTAGGCAGCCGCTAATGCCGCCTGTCGCTTGGGCGCGCTATTTTGATGCCGTACCCACCGGTTTGACTATCGCGCAGACGTTTGCACAAAGCCAATTGCTGGCTGCAGATCAAATGGCGTTGCTGCCCAATACCGCGCGCGTCAGAGCATTGGCGCATCCGCATGCGATTTATCTGGAAGACCACTACCCGACTCGCCAACGGACAGAAGACTACTACCTGATCCAAGATGAGCTTTATCAATATCCGCAAGCGGCACTGGCCGGCAGCGGTTTTGCTGATTATCCGCTTAGCACGCATCATTATGACGAGCATGGCTACCCGCAGCGTGCGATCGCCTTACATCTGCTGTATCCGCGACAAGGGGCGTTATGGCTGCATCACTTCACTTCCGTTAACAATCAAGACTACCGCGATCCTGGCACCAAGTTTTTCGAAGCCTTGACCCCTTTGCGGCCTTGGTTAGCCCAGCACCCAAACGCCCAAACGCCGGCGACGCAAGCGCTGATGGCGCTGGATCATTTTCCCGGATTAGGCACCGTGCGCAAATTGCAACTTGAACATTGGCTGACGATCATTGGCCGCTGGCTGACGTGATGACCTGAAAATGCCCCTTGATGAACTCTGAGCGTTCATCAAGGGGCATTTAGCGTGTTTGCGCGTCACTCAGGGCTGTCTTGTGGTCCCGCGGCGGATCAGCTTGACCGGTTGCGTCGTCAACAATAGCGGTGTCTTTGAAACCGTTAAAAAATCAACGGCTGCCAAGGCACGAGCGGCAGTGTCTTGCGCAACTGTCGTCATCTCCATCCAAGCGGCGAATGGTTGATCGTCAAAACCGACGATACTCAAGTCTTGCGGGATCTTTAACCGGGTATGCGCGTGCAGATACGCCATCAATTGTGCTGCTAAGGTATCAGCAGTGGTGACCACCGCATCTAATTGGTGATGTTCAGCTCGCCAAGCCACCGTTGCAAAAGCCGCTTCGCCTGCTGGCAACACATACACCGGCTCACCGCTAGCTTGCAAGGCTTCCCGATAGCCTGCCAAGCGCCGGCTTTCCACACCGGTTGCAGTAAACGAATACCCTAAAAAGCCCAGATGCTTCGCTCCGCCGGCTAACAGCTCTGCAACCGCGGCTTTGGCTCCGCCGGCGTCGTCCAGTGCAAATACGCCAACGCGTTGTTTGGGTGCCAGTGTTTTTAATTCGATCGCCGTGATCGGGGTATCAATAAATGCCACCGGCACATGGACACTAGCCAAGACTTTGGCCAAATAAGCCGGGGCCATGCCGACGATCACCAACCCGGCAAGTTGCCAATTTTGTTGCAATAACGCGATCTCTTCGACTGAATTCACATGCCGCACCAGCATAAAATGATGTGCCGCACGGACCGCACTTTCCAGCTCACTGATCAAAGCGGCCATAAACGGTGCGGAAAATACCAGCTGCGTATCTTCAACGGTTTCAGTGTAATCGATCACCGCGATCAATAACGAATCCGCACCGGCTAAGCTGCGGGCGTTTTGGTTGGGCACATAATGCAGCTGTGTCACCAGTGCTTCGATCTTTTCGCGGGTGGCTGGGGAGACTTTGTCCGTCCGCTGATTCAACACATTAGACACCGTCATCGTCGAGACGCCGGCGAGCTGTGCGAGTTCTTTAAGGGTGACCATACTATTTTCCTCCTAGCTCGGATCACTGATCGGCGTAAGTGTTGCGGTGGTTTGCGTGACCACAGCGCGATACCACTGGCTTCGCTGCTGCAGACAAAAACTGACTTGCTGCCAGCCTTTAGGCAAGCGCGCATGCACTTGCGGCTTACCATCAACGCTTTGCAACCCGCAAAAGCCTTGCACGACCGCTTGCCAAGCGCCTGCATTCGCTGCCGGGTGCGTGCCGCCAATATACACCCCGCCAGCAAATTGCTTTGTATCCCCGGTCAGATCCACGGTCGCGCTCTTCATAAAGTAAGGGTAAGCCCAATCGGATTCACCGATCTTCGTGGCCAACAACGCATACACCGATGCACTCAAGCTGGAGCCATGTTCGGTACGCGGTTCATAATAGCGCCAATTCGCTGCCAGCGCTGCTTGCGCGTAATCTTGGGCAAACAGCTGCAACATGAAGACGACATCGGCTTGTTTGATCACTTGGGTATCAGCAGCGACCCCATATGCCCCGCCCCAATACTCATTAGGCTTGATCAAGCGGGCACGTACAGCAGGAACTAAGACATTTTCCAAATCAAAATAGCCATCAAACTGGGCGATCAGCTGCGTCTTGGCCGCTGGTGCCGGCACATATAAGTGCGTCGCAAATTGCTCGATGCGCGCTTGCCACTGCGGATAAGCGGTTTGCGCACAAGCGGTTGCATATGCGGCGGGATCAAGTGCTGCCAATTGCGCCATCGCCGCCAGCGCGATCTTTGCAGTGGTTTGGGCCAACTTATTGGTGTAAGCATTGTTATTGACCCGTTCATGATACTCATCTGGGCCTAGCACATCTAATAATTCGAAGCGCTCCTTGTCTGGTTTCCAATAACTATAGCTATAATAGAACTTCGCACATTCGACGATCACCGCAGCGCCGTCTCGCAACAAGGCTTCGTCGCCAGTTTGCTGATAACTGCGCCACAACGCCAAGGCAATATCGCCGGAAATATGGATCTGCTTATCGCCGAAATACGTCCGCATCGGCCGCTTGGAAAAGACATCCGTCACATTGTAGTCACTGACCCCATCACGCCCGTCTTCTTGGCTTTCCCAAGCATAAAAAGCCCCTTCATAGCCATACCGTTTGGCCTTAGCTTGCGCAGCAGGCAGCGTCCGGATGCGGTAACGCAAAAGCTTGCTGGCCACTTGCGGATCGGTGTAATTGAAAAACGGCAGCATGAACATCTCGGTATCCCAAAATACTGCGCCTTTGTAAGTTTGGCCAGATAAGCCGCGCGCCGGGATCGACATATCCAAGTGATGCGGTGCCAATAACATCAGCTGATACTCGCTATAACGCAGTGCCTGCTGCGCTTGCACATCACCTTTGATCTGGACATCACTGCGCGCCCAGCGGCTGGTCCAAACGTGCTCATGCGCCTTAAGCGCAGCGGTATAGCTAGCTGGGAAAGCCGCAACATCGCGATCGTGGCTGGTCGTGATCAAGGCCAGCTTCTCAAAAGTTACCGGGACTTCAGGTCGCAAGGTCAAGGTCCAAGTGGTGCCTAATAAGCGCTGATCGGCCACAGGCGTCCCTTGAGGCAGCCCCTTGAGCTGCGTTTGGACCTGAACCGTCTCGCCTTCACCAGTTTGCAACTGCACCGCTTCTGGCGTTGCAGTTTGCACCGTCAAGTGTGGGCCGTTGATATCCCAAATCGCCAGATCGATCGCACTGGTCAGCGTCAACGTCATCGGCTGATCACAAGTCAAGGTATAACGCTGCGCTAAAAGGTGGTCATTGGCCCCACTGGCAAACCGCGTACTGGCGATCGTCAGCTGAGCTTGGTCAACGGCGAATGTGGTTTCGCGATGATGCACCGCAGCCTTGAGATCAAGCCACTGGCGGTGTGCCACAAGCGGGGTCGTTTTGACGCTGAGGGGCTGATCGGCCACGCGGATCTGGGTGAAAAACGGATTTGGCGCGTTGACCGGCTCCCGCCACGCCGATCCATGCCGGTCGTAAAGCCCGAGCAAGTTGACGGCCACATAATCTTCGGCCTCAAATTCATCCAGCGTGCCGCGATAGCCCAGATAACCATTGCCGGTCATAAATTTATTCCCATTACCGACGATAGCGGCAGGATCCCACTTTGTGGTCGCAACTGTCCATGTTTTTTCCATACCACGCCTCCTAGTTTAGCGCTAAAGTTTAACGTTAAACCTATCGTAACCGCTTTCTTGTGAAATTGCAATCATGTGTTGTTTCGCCCCTAGCAAAAAAAGCCCTCTTGACCACAAATCGCATGACTGTGGCAAAGAAGGCTTAAGCTGAGAACCGAAACACGATTGTTTGGCGCGCGATTGATTATAAAACGCGTACCCCAAATGATGGTGCAAAATATGGGGAAATGGGAGAAATCGTGACTGTTTGTCCTGGTTGTGGTGCATTGATGTATTGGTTGCCGCCAAGGTAGATCGCCACGTGATAAGTGGCTCCAGCACTGCCCCAAAAGACTAAATCACCAGGTTGCAAGTTTGCGATCGAAACCTTAGTCCCCGCAGATTCTTGCGGTACCGTCCAACCGCCGATTTCCTTGTTGGCGCCATTGAGAAAGGCATAATGGGTCAATCCCGAGCAGTCAAAACCGCTAGGCCCTTTACCACCCCAAACGTATGGCTTGCCAAGTTGGGCCTTGGCCACGTTGATTACGGCTTGGATCTGCGCACTGGTGCTAGTGGTTGCGGGCGCAGGAGCAGGTGTGGTCACGGCTGCAGGCGTCGTCGGCTTGGCTGGCGTGGTGGCTGCCGAAGTCGTGGGCGCAGGTTTAGCCGTTGTGGTCGTGGCGGCTGCCTTAGCTGGGGTCGCAGGCGCAGCTGGCGTTTGCGCAGCCGGCTTTGCGGCCGTTGTGGTTGACGCAGGCGTAGTTGCTTTAGCCGCAGCGCTGGCTTGGGTGCCGGCGGTGCCAAAGTAGCGCGCAGAAACATAATTGCCGTCACTCAAATGATACCAGGTTTCGCCGTTAGCAGTCGTCGTCCCCACAGCAGTAACGGTATCCCCAGCTTTCAGATACTTACCAGCAAGTGTCGTATATGCCGCAGAGCGCCATTCTGAGACCACGCTTGGAGTATAGGTCACAGTCAAAGTGGTCGTCGCTGCTTGCGTATTGGCAGTTGGCTTGACTGGTGTCGCAGTGGCTGGTTGGGCCGGCGCCGCAGCTTTAGCCGGCGCAGTAGTAGCCGCTGGCGTAGTCGTGGCTGCCGGCGCAGTCGTGGTGGCCGCCGGCGTCGTGGCGGTCGGCGCTGGCGTCGTCTTTGGCGCAGGGGCAGCCGCAGTGGTATTTGCTTGCGTTGCTTGTGTCGTCGTTGCTTGACTAGCGGTATCGTTGGCAGCGGTGGCTGGTGTTGTCACTGCCTTAGGCGCAGTTGCTTGTGGCGCAGTCGGTGTCGTTGGGGCAACAGTCGTGGCTGCTTTAGTCGCAGTCGCAGCAGCGGCAACGGCTTTTTGGGCCCCTGCTGGCGCCGCAAACCGAGCTGGCACATAACCGCCATTGCTCAAGCGATACCATGTTTCACCATTAGCTTGCACGGTGGCAACGGCAGTGACATTTTGATCAGTCGTCAAGTAACGGCCACTCGGATGCGCATAGCTGGTTTCATTCCAAATCGTCACTGCACCAGTCGTATAGGTCGCTTGCACGGCAAAGGTCTTAGCGGTTGCAGTCGTGTCAGCTTTGGTAGCGGCTGGGGCGGCTCCGGAGACTTGGAGGTAAAGTTCGGGGATCCATTCGTTGGCCCCGATCTGATACCACACTGTGCCGTTGACGTTTTTTTGGCCGATCACAGCGAGTGCTTGATTATGCACGACATAACGTTTGACGGCTTTGAACGCGGGGGTTTGCCATACGGTGGTCGCCCCTTGTGAATAGGTGACGGTCCCTGTCGTTGCGGCACTTGCTTGGTTAGGCGCCACAGCAAGTGTTGCTGCACCGGCTACCCCCGCCAAGCCGGCGGCAAGCACTAAGGCCTTTTTTGACTCTGTCATCCAAACTCCTCCATTCAACATATGTTCTTTTTAATGTTTACGATTTCTTAATAGATAACTTCAGATTAACACGATGGCTTTTGCCATGCACCCGAAAGCGCGTTCGTTATCATTTTGTTACATTAAAAAAAGGCCGAGATAGCGGCTTTATCACCATTACTCGGCCAAATGTTACAATCCCTTTACAACTTCCAAGGCTAACTTCAGCATGTCATCAAAACTTGTTTGCCGCTCTTGCGCCGTCGTTTCCTCTCCGGTGACCAAATGGTTGGAAACGGTCAAGATCGCCAATGCCCGGCGCTGGTACTTCGCGGCGAGCAAATACAAAGCCGGCGTTTCCATTTCAGTCGCCAAAACACCGTATTTGATCAGCTGATGCCGATCCATTTCGTCATTATAAAACCGGTCTTCACCTAAGATATTGCCGGCTTTAACAGCGATGCCCATTGCTTGGGCTTGATCATACGCTTGATGCAAGAGGCCAAAGTCCGCCAGTGGAGCAAAATACATCCCCGGACCAAACGTGTTCAAAATAATGCTGGAATCTGTCGTCGACCCTTGTGCCAATAACACATCGCGCACATGCACAGCTGGGTTTAACCCGCCGGCAGTCCCGACCCGGATCAAAACTTGCACATCATAATCGACGATCAACTCAGTGACATAGATACTGATCGATGGGATCCCCATCCCAGTTGCTTGGACCGACACGCGCACGCCTTGATACTCACCGGTGTAACCAAACGCATTGCGCACCGTGTTGTAGCGTGTGACATGGTCCAAATACGTCTTTGCAATATATTCTGCCCGCAGTGGATCACCTGGCAGCAAAACGATCGGTGCGATCGCTCCTGGGCGGGCTTCAAGATGTGTGCTCATCGGCTTCCTCCTATTATATATGACCAGCTGTCCAGACGGTTGTATGGTTTATTTTAACAACGGCAAAAACGACTGGCCGACGCCATTGCCGGCAACGCCAAAGTTATCTAAGATCGTGGCGCCCAGATCTGCAAACGGTGAACGCACGCCTAAATCGCCGCCGCCTGGCAATTGCTTGCTATACGCGATCAGCGGCACATATTCGCGGGTATGATCCGTGCCGCGAAATTCTGGGTCATTACCATGATCAGAGGTGATCAGCAAGAGATCATCTGCTTGCAGCGCGGCGACTAATTCGCCTAGTTGCTGATCAAATGCCATCAATGCCTCCCCATCACCTTGCGGATTGCGGCGATGGCCATACATTGCGTCAAAATCAACTAAGTTCGTGAAAATAAAGCCGGTACGCTCACTGTTGACCGCAGCGATGGTTTGGCTCATGCCGTCAGCATTGCTGGTCGTATGCACGCCATCGTCTAAGCCGATCCCAGAAAAAATATCGTTGATCTTCCCGATCCCAAAAGTAGCGATCCCAGCCTTTTGCAGCCGATCCAGATCAGTCGGCGCCGTGGGTTTCAGCGTATAATCATGGCGATCGCTTGTGCGGGTAAAGTTAGCTGGTGAATCGCCGACATAAGGCCGGGCGATCACTCGACCGATATGATAATCTGTGATCGTGATGCTGCGGACGTATTCACAGATACGGTACAGTTCTGCCAGCGGGATCACGGCGGTGTTCGCTGCGATCTGCAGCACAGAATCCCCTGAGGTATAAACGATCAAAGCCCCAGTGCGCAGTTGTTCTTCACCGTACTCGGCGATCACTTCAGTCCCTGAATATGGCTGATTCACGATCACCTTGCGTCCTGAAAAAGCGGCAATTTTTTGGATCAAAGCATCTGGAAAGCCTGCCGGGAAAAAGCCAAGCGGCGCTGTGACCGGCAGCCCCATCATTTCCCAGTGGCCGTCCATGCTGTCTTTACCCGCTGAAATCTCATACATTTTACCAAAATAACCAGCCGGATGCGGTACCGGGCCGACGCCTAAGATCGGCATCGGCCGGGCAATATTGCCCAGTCCCAACCGCTGCCAGTTAGGCAAGGTCAGATCCCCGTCAAAATAAGCCCCAATATGCCCTAGAGTGTCAGCTCCGGTATCATGAAACTTAGCCGCATCAGGCGCTTCGCCGATCCCGATCGAATCCGTCACGATCGCGATCACCCGTGAGAACTTGGTCATTGTGCTGCCTCCTTCAAAATTGCGACGCCAGCGCTGGCGCCTAGCCGATCGGCGCCAGCATCGATCAATGCCTTAGCTTCAGCATAGGTGTGGATGCCACCTGCAGCTTTCACGCCCAGGCGGGTGCCGACTGCTTGCTTCATTAAGACCACATCATGCACCGTGGCCCCACCTTGCGCGAAACCAGTAGACGTTTTGACAAAGTCGGCTCCGGCGGCTTCACTTAACTCGCATGCGCGCACTTTTTGTTCGTCTGACAACAAGCAGGCTTCAATGATCACCTTCACCAAGCCGCCTTTGGCATGTGTGGCATCCACGACCGCTTGAATATCAGCTTTCACTTGGTCATCATGGCCAAAACACAGCTCGCCGATATTCAACACCATATCGATTTCAACTGCGCCTTCATCTAACGCATGGTTGGCCTCAGCGACTTTCACAAAAGTCGTATTGGCCCCTAAGGGAAATCCGATCACTGTGCAGACATTCACACCGCTGCCGGCCAGTGCCGCTGCCGCTCGCGGCACCCAATACGGGTTGATGCACACCGACGCAAACTGATACTTTTTAGCTTCTGCCAGCACGGTATCGACCTGGGCTTGGGTCGCATCTGGTTTCAATAACGTCTGGTCGATAAACTTCGCTAATGGCTTCACGGTAATCGCTCCCTTTTTCTTATTTAGCTTCATCTTACCATGTTGCCGAACAAAAGGACTAATCTCCCAGTAAAAATGCGTCTTTGTTCTGATCGCGCCTGCGCTCATCTGCGGCGATCCGGCCAAGAGTATCCGCCTATAACAAGCTGTCTTCAGCAATAAAGTGTCCTAGACCGAATTTTGCCAGACACGCGTTAAAGCGCTTGTATTTTCGATTTTTTGTGAAATAATGATCACGTACAAGCTAACATAGTTAGGAGTGTTCATGTATGAAGATCAAAGCAGCAGTGGTTGAGAAACAAAATGCAGATTTTGTGATCAAAGATGACGTTGAATTGGCTGAGATGGGGCCGGATGATATCCAAGTCCATATGGTTGCCTCTGGGATCTGCCATTCTGATGAAGCGTTGCGGATCGGCGACGCGGTCATCGACTACCCAATCGTTTTAGGGCATGAAGGTTCTGGGATCGTGGAAAAAGTCGGTCCAGAAGTGACCCAATTCCAACCTGGTGATCATGTCGTCCTTTCGTTTTATGCTTGCGGGCAGTGCAAGTCCTGCTTGAAAGGGATCCCGACGCAGTGTGAAAACTACGCCCACAACAACTTGTCTGGCGTTCGGCCAGACGGCAGCAGTCACTTCACCGAAAACGGCAAGCACGTCGCTGACATGTTTGATCAAAGCTCCTTCACGACGACCACTGTCGTCCGCGAACGCAACGCCGTTAAGGTCCCGAAAGAACTCGACTTGCGCAAGCTCGGACCTTTGGGTTGCGGCTATGTCACTGGCTCTGGGACGGTTTTGAACACCCTTAAGCCAAAGCCTGGCGATACGATCGCTGTCTTTGGGACAGGCGCGGTTGGTTTGGCTGCGATGATGGCCGGCCGCATTTCCGGCTGTGTCAAAGTCATCGGGATCGATATCGTTGATTCTCGGTTGGACTTGGCCAAAGAACTTGGCGCCACTGACGTTATCAACTCCAAGAATGTGGATGTGGTCAAGGCAGTCAAGGACTTAACCGATGGTTACGGGGTCAACTGGGCCGTTGATACCACCGGTGTGACGGCAGTCATGGAAAACTCCATCAAAGTCTTGGCCCAAGGCGGCACCAGTGCTACCATCGCGGTCACCCCACACCACATCGATGTCGATACTTGGAATGATCTGTGTGTCGACGATAAGAAGATCGTCGGAGTCAATATGGGCGATTCCATTCCCCAAATCGATATTCCGCGGTTGATCCAGTTCTATCAAATGGGCGTCTTTGACTTTGATAAGACTGAAAAGTTCTACAGTTTCGATCAAATCAATGAAGCCAACGCCGATTCTCGTTCTGGCAAGACGATCAAGCCGATCTTAGTCATCGACGAAGATTACGTGCCTGGCAAGTAATCCAAATTAAAAAGGAGCCGACAATGTTTCGCGTGAAACATTGTCGGCTCCTTTTATACTGCTTGTTTGCGGCGCTTGATGATCCTGATCAGCAGCCAGATCAACACCCCGACTGCAGCGATCGCAACAGCGATCAATGCCCAGCTTTGCCACCAGCGCTTGCGGTCACTGGCTTGGGTCTGCTTGGCCAAGTCATCGGTATAAGGCACCCGATGACCGGTGACCAATAGCCGGTGCGAGTTGATCATATACGGGGTACACGTCATCAATGTCGCTAAGTCGCGGCCTTTTTCGATTTTTAAGGCATCGACTTGTGTGGGCTTGACGACTCGGATCCGGTCGACTTGATAGGCTAAATGCCGCTTGCCGACCGTGAGCACGAAGCGGTCCCCTTTTTTCATGTCTTCCAAATCGGTAAACAACTGCTTCGTCGGCAATCCGCTATGCGCTGACACCACCGTATGCGTGCTTTTGCCGCCACGAGGATAGCTCGTTCCTGGCAACACGACTGCTCCGCTTTGCAACAGCGTTTCGTTGGTGGTGTCATATAGCGGGATGTTCACTTTCAGCGTCGGGATCGTCACCGCCCCTAACAAATGGCGCCGGCGATACGCAGCTGAGCCTGAACGGGCCCGATTGGTCTTGAACTCGTCAGCGTTAGGCCGCAAACCATTTTGAGCCAATTCCGCATTATAGGCTTTTTGTTTGGCGCGCAGCTTGGCTTCATTTTTGGCCGCTTGTTGGCGATCATCTTGCAAGCGCCACTGCACCACGATATTGTTAACTGCATTGGCCACAAAAGGGTAGGAAAACACCGCTAAGCCAGCGAAAAAGATCAACAGGACGATGATGTCCCCGATGGTACGATGACGCCGCTTAGCCATAGGCTTCCTCCTTTATTGCGCGGTTACGCTTGGCGCTTCTTGTAGTAAGTGGCTGCACCGCCCATGGCCGCCGCACCGACGATCAAGAAGGCGATGATCCCAGTAGACCCAGTCATTGGCATGGTTCCATCTTCTGGGGTGTTTTTCACCGTTTGGGCCAAGTTATTGGCTTCGGTCAATTCAAGCGTCCCTTGTGCCCCTTTAGAGATCGTAAACGGCGTGTTCTTATTGGCGATCAAGAAGCCATTTGGCGCTTTGGTTTCTTCTAGGGTATAGTCGCCAGTTTCTAACCCATTGATCTGCAGCAGTCCTTTTTCGCCAGAAACTAACTTAGTGGCCTGCGTTGCATCAGTGCTCCAGGAAATAGAAGATGGCGCGTAAAGCCCGTTATTGCCCATCGTCCCATGCAACTGGGCATATTCCGTCTTGCCACCAACAGTCCGGTGGATCCGGAATTCGGCTCCTCTCAAGCCGTTTTCGATATCGGTGCTGGAGACCTTGGTAAACTTGTAGCCCCCAGGTTCGATGTCTGGCGATTGGTCATCCATTTCGACCTTTGTGCCATTATCAAATTCCGCATAGAAGGTATTGTTGATGTCGGCGGTTGGAGTCGCTTGCGCATTGATCTTCATCGTGTAGCTAAAGGTCAATGTCTTACCGGCTAAGGTTTGCACAAACTTATTCAATGCGGCTTGATCAGCGGTGGCAAAGTTGATGTCGAACTTAAAGCCGGTGTAATCTTCCGCCCACGTATCTTGACTAGAGTCGCCATAGCCGTTGCCCGCAGCATCTTTGAGGACCTTTAAGATGTCCTCAGTGACTCCGTCGGCGCTGATCCCATCGATCCCGACAAAGTCTGTCCCAGCTGGGGTCATCTTATCGCTTAAGTTGAAGTAGCGATATACCCAGCCAGCCTCATTTTTCTTGCCAATATCCTTTGGAATGGTGACTTTGGTCGTGTATTTCACTTCGTCCCCAACTTCAAAGTTGTAGACTTTGTTATCTGCCGTATGGTCTGGATCACCATTCACCAATTCCTTTTGAATCCCGATGTTCTTCGGGTAAACGACAATTTTATCCATATAGTTATTGGACGTTGGATTTTTGGCTGGCAACCCAACGATCAATGGTGCCGCTGTCAGCAAGCCCAATTCTGCCGCTGAGGTCACTTCTTCAAACAAGTAAATGGCATTCATCCCATTCACCCGTCCTGGCAAGTTTGCAAACCGTGCGACCCCTTCTTGACCATCGACGGTTGAGGTGGTGATCACATCATCGCCTTCGGTTGGAATGGTAATGTTATGCGCTTGCTTCAAGTCGTCCCAATTTTCAGAAATATAGGTGCTGACTTGCGTATTGGTCACGTCTGGATTGTCTTCTTGCAACTGTTCTTTGATCGTCCAGAAAAGTTCAGTGATGTCGATCTTAGCAAACTTGACCCCGTTTAATCCTGGTTTGTCGTGTAAGGGGTTATTCGTGGTCCCATCGTTGTAATACTCTTGGGCATCAAACACTTGCTTCTTGTGCAGATCGACGGTCACAGTATCTGGTGCTTTGGGTGTTTCTTCTGTCGTATCCGCATGCACGATCGACGTGACCGGCAAGGCAGACAATGCCATGGTGCAAGTCATCAGGCCAGCAATCAATGCGCGCGTTAGTTTGGTGTCTTTCATCATAGTTCCCCCTATTTGTGTGTCGTTGCTTACGAGACATTACGGTGCTTGCGGCGCCATACCAACAGCCATGCCGCAAAGATCAATGCTAATCCCAGGATCACTGCCATCCAAGTGGCCACATCCCCGAGACTCGGTAAAACGTCTTGGCTGCCGCCCCCTCCTGGCTTGCCAGGTTCAGGCTTGTTTTCGCCAGGGGTTTGTTTTTGATAGTTGTAAACCCGCGGGCGGCCTTTGGTGATCGTGGCTTCTTGAACCACGCCAGAAAGGGTTTCATCCATCACTTCGCCATTGACTAATACGGGTAAAAAATTCCCCTCTTCGTCATACCATGACGCTGGCACTTCCACTTTCACCGGTTGATCGGCTAAGTTGTTGAGATATCCTGGCACTGATTGCAGTTCTTCAAAATAATACGTGCCTTTAGGCAAGAAGCGCTCGCCAGTGTTGACCAGCCCGTTTTGATCTGAGATGAATAAATTCACCTGCGGATCATGCAGCGGATCAGCAGATTCGATCCATTCATTTTGCAAATCATTGACCGGTGATAACGACAAGTAGCGCTTCACGCCATTTTGGAGTTCATACAAAGCAAACACAGCGCCTTGCAAGCGGACATGCTCACCTGCTAGTGTCACCCCAAACTTGAAGAAATACGGATCGCGGACATACCCGATGTTTTTCGGATAGACATGAATGTCTTCAAGCGCTTCACCACCCACTACCAGCGGTAAGCTGACATAGATCGGTCCGGCTAGCTTGGTCACATCGACATTCAAGGCCACCTCGGCGTCAACGCCGGTTTCAACGATCAAGTATTTTGCGTTTTGGCCAGCCACTTTCGTCGGTACAGTGACCGTTGCGACCCCCGCTTCTTGAGCGACGGTTTGGGTGGTGAGCTGGCCGACTGCGCCAGCGGTATTACCAGCTGGCTGCAGCTGATATTTGGCCACCAAGGCTTGCACTTCTTTACGCGCCATCTTGCTCATGCGCGTGGCGAAGTCTTTTTCACTTTCACCTGGTTGGCCGGCTTGGGCAAACAAGGACGTCGCATCATAAACGGTAAAATGCGCCCCGTTGAGCCCGAAGGATTCATCCCCCAGCGTGATCTCTTGGCCTTGGTTGTCATACTGCCATTTGTCGACGTCTTTCAAGCGGGCGTCGCGATAGATCCGCTTATGCAGCGTGATCGTCACGTCTGATTCAGCCGCAGCCGGCGTCATACTTGGCGCCTTGGCGATGCCAAAGGCGACTAGCATGAGCCCTAATAGCCACCAAAAACGAGCCTTCATCAGCGTGCACCCCCTTTACGCCGCAGCCACCACAAGCCAGTGCCAACCATCAACAACAAACTGGCCATTGCCAGGTAAACCTGATTGCCAGGACCGCCAGTCAATGGCATCGTGCTTGGTTCTGGATGATTGACGAGGCGAATGGCCAAGTGATTCAGCGCGGTACCGCCTTTGAGTGCAGAGGTAAATTCATATTGATCAGCCAACAGATCATCACCATGATAGGTCACCTTGGTGAGTTCACCTTGAGGCGTGAGGGTAAACTCAAAGTGGCCTGCCAATGGCAAGAACCCTTTAGGCGCCTTCACTTCATGCAGCGTGTAAGTGCCTGGACGCAGCTTGACCGCGTCAAAGGTCGTGTGACCGTTGTCGTCAGTGCGCCCGCGCGCGATTTCATCATCGCCTTGTTTGAGCATGAATTCAGCCCCGACGAGGCGCGTCTTATCAGGCGCTTCTTTGATCAAATCGAGCTGAAAGTCTTTCAGCGGATTCACCACCACGCCAGCTTGTTGATGGTCAGCCGGCCATTGAATATCCCCGTCTTTAGTGATCGTGATCAAGATCGGCGCCGCTGGTGCATATCCTACTGGCGTCGCGGTTTCGCGTAACCAATAGCTGCCTGGGGCCACTTTTTCAAACGTCACTTGCCCGCCGGCATCACTGGTGGCAACTGGATACAGGCTTTGACCGCCAGTTTTTTCAGCGAATAAGCCGAAGCTGACTTTAGCCAGCGGTTGGTCGAAGCCATCCACTTTTTTGAAGCCAAAATCAAATTCACGGATATTCGGCGTTACTTTGACTGTGACGGGATTAGTTTCTTCTTCATAGCCGAGCTGCAAGTGGCCGTCATACATCTTGACAGTCCCTTTATTGGTCATCACTTTTTCACTCGTGATCACGTCTGGATCATGTGTGGTTTTGACCGCCATCCGGACACTGAAGTACCCACCGGCAAACGGCATGTTCATCACGGTGCTGCCAGGAATCGTGATCACGATATGATCGCGCCCATTTTGCTTTGTTACCGTGACACTGACCCCTGCTAAAGCCGCCGGTCGCGCGTTCGGATCGGTTTTTTCATTGAAAACGACCACGTCACTGGCGCGCCCGTTTTGCAAGGTCATGCCAGCAGGCAGCGTATCTTCGATCACGATCTGGCCAGGCCGGCTGATCAAGTCTTCGATCACCGTGTAGGTTTCCTGGTTGATGTAGTAATACATCTGATTGGCGCCACTGGCGATCTCATTGATATTGGTGCCATCTAATTCATTGTCGGTATAGATGGCTCCGGTTTTTTGACTGCTCGTGCCGCCGCCCAGGTTGCCATTCGTCGTGATCGACTTATTGTTGGCCAATTCTGGGATCACAAACGCTGGGTCCCCAGACGCATTCGCCAGCCAAGTTTCGGTACCGGCAGAATACGTGCCGCGCTTAAAGCTGAACGTCGTGCCTAAAAGGACAAAGCCTGCGGCACCATCCCCGAAAGTCGGCGCGCCTAAGCGGTCTTGCCACTCTGCATCACGGTCGATGGTTGCAGGGTCAGCTTTTGCCCAGTTCCCCCATTTACGCGAGGTATACGCATTGATCCGATTGGGATCAGTCGATGCCTTCCATGTATGGGCTTTAAAGCTGTCAAATAGCGCAGGGACAATATTATCCGTCCCCAAGCTGGTCAGCTTCACGCCGGTGTTTTCTGACACCATCGCACTCGCACCATCGGCAGCCGCCACGAATTCACCAGGGTTCAGCGACGTGAAAGTCAGCTGTGGCTTAGTGTTGCCAGTGCTTTCAATGAAGTTGATCGCTTGTTTAGTACTTTGATCATAAAAGGTGACGTGCCAATCAAATGAGCGCACGTTAGCGATCGAGATCCCGGAATAGAAGTTATTGGAAAAGTCGATCCCAACGGTGGTCCCACCCCATTCAGCATTGCGGTAAACGATGTTATCGATCACCACATAGGCACCGATCGCTACTGGGTCGCCGGTGGTTTGGGCAAAGCCTACGTTGCTGTAGTCCAAATTTAACGTGGCTTTTTCTGCAGCTGCTTGGGAATCAAAAATCACTGCAGTTGCCGTTGAATTTTCCACGTAGTCAGTGGAAACATTGTTTTGCATCAAGGCTTGCGACTCATATTTATACCTTGGCGCATTGGTCCCCTTAAAATAGGTTCTGTGGTGGCCGTCAGCATTGGCGACAGCCACTTGCAACGATGCGCGAGCAGCCATAGTCAACACCAAGTTCGTCCCGATCGTTGGATTAGCCGTTCCCGGTGCCGGCAATGAGGCTAACGATTCGATCGTTGATTGTGGTGTCGCTGCTTCAGCCGCTGGAGCGGCGTCGGCAGCTGGCGGCGTATCTGGTTGCGTTTCTGATGCGGCTTCTTGTGCTGGTCCATCTTCCTCCGTTTCTTTTTTTGGCTCATCTGCTGGATCAGGCGCCACAGCCGTCACTTGATGCGGACCGGCGATCTCTGCCGTCAATAAATCAGCGGTGATCACAGGTGCTTCTTCAACGGCGACTGATGGCGCTTGATCGCCGATCGCAGTGGCACCAGCCGGGCCTTGCTCATTGAGCTGCGCCGTGACATAAAGCGTGGTCGTCGTTTTGGGGGTGGTAAACACCAAGTCCCCTTGACTATGCGTCGTATACGCTTTTTCGATCAACCACTGATGCTCTGGACGATCATCCGTCGCTTGCAGCTCCTGCCACTGCGGTTCTGGCACAGCATCAGGTGTCAAGCGCTCTTGGGCGCTGGCGTCTGTGCTGACGCGCAATTTCAATGCGCGCTCCTGCTCAGTTTGGGCGCGGGTATAATGCAGGGTCCACTGACGCTGATCGTTGACCACTGCATCTTTGACTGTCAGCTTGAGTTGCGACTGGTCGATCACCGTCGTCTCCGCACTAGTTTCCGCGCGCACGGGTTGCAAGCCGACTAACGCACTGAATTGCGTGATCAGTAAGAATAACGCTAGTGCTGCATTGAGCAACCTACGTTTCATGAGTAGCCTCCTTCCAATACTGGTTCCCCCTATCAGCTAGTTCGACGCACCCCCTTATTGTTACAATCAGATTCGTCTACAAATTAAGGTTATCACGCTCACCCGTCAGAAATACAATCAAACGACTCAAATAAACGAATTTTTTTTAATAGAATAAGATAACAGCCGTCATTTAATGGCAAAAAAAAGCGTGCTCCGGAAATCGGAACACGCATTTATTCCTATATATTGTGCCCGCTTATTCGGCTGGCAAGGTGGGTTTAGCAAAGAAATAACCTTGAAAATACGTGATCCCCAACGCGGTGGCAAAATCGACATCCGCTTGCGTTTCGACGCCTTCCAAAATCAACCGTAATTGATTTTTCCTTGCTACTTCTGCCCAAAATCTGATCCGTTCATGGATCCGCTCATCATCTTCATACTGACGCAAGTTTTGGATCGCAAATTTGACCCCGTCCACATATGGGATCAACTCCCGCACCAACTCATAACTATTATCACTGCCCACATCATCAATGTGGATCCGGATACCAGCATCGCGATACATGGCACTGATCCGCCGCGTCGTCGCCAGATCCGGCACATCCACGATCTCGACAGTCAAAGCACTAGGCCCGGCATCATGTTGATAACACGCGATCAAAGCCGCAGCCGTTTGCGGATCGGCAAACTGCGCCAGGGTCAAGTTGATTGCCACGCGCGAACAAGCCAAATGGGCCACTGCTTGATACAGCAAATCGACTTGTTGGGCCACCGGCAAGTCAAACCGTGCTGGCAAGACCCAGTGCTGGTTGTCTTCATCAAAACGGCGCAATAATAATTCACTAGCAAAACGCTGGTTTTGATACATGATCGGTTGGGCAAAAAATGCATAAGTCGGCGCCCCTTGCGCACTGGCCAATGGCGTACGATCGATCACGAGGGTATCGCCACCGCTTTTTTTAGCGGCATACAAGCTATCATCCGCCCGCTTGTAAAGATCATCATCGCGCTGATCGGTCGCTTGCATGACCGTAGCGCCAATAGAGATATGCGCTTTCAGCTTTTTTTCAGCATAAGTAAAGTCATGGTTGCGCACCGCTTGCCAGCAATCGATCAAAAGCTCACGCGCTGATGCCAAGTCCACATCAGGTAACGCAATGGTAAACTCTTCGCCGCCAAAACGATAGAGATGCTGATCATGGCCAGAAGCCGCCAAACGTGCTTGCAACAAAGCGGCCACTTGCATCAAGATGGCATTAGCCGCAAGATGGCCATAATCTTGATTTAACTTGCGGAGATGATCGACATCGACGGCCGCCAAGACTAACGGGGTGTGTTGGCGCTTGGCGGTGGCAAACAACGTCTCAAGATCTTGCTGATCGCGCTGATACGCCGACACCCCGGTCACTTCATCATAAGTCGCCAACTGTGCCATTTGCCGTTGCGCCCGACGCTCACGCCGCTGCACCTGCCAGGAAAATGCCGTGGTAATGGTCAATATGCCAAACATCACGATTGCTTGACCCCTAAGGCGCCCATCGACTTGCAACCCGATCGTCATCCGCGGCAAAGTGCCCCAAAAAGCCGCCCCCATAAACCACCCGCCTAACAAGACGATCAAGGGATGATATTGGCCACGCTTTTGCTCGTAACGGATCAACGACAATAAACCGACGATCGCACAAATAGCCACTAAACTCCAGCTGCTCCATGACTGCCCATGATAATAAACCCACAACCCTACGACACACGCCGCTCTAAGCAAGTATTCGCCGATACTGATCTGATCATCAAATAAAGGCACCAGTAAAATAAAGGCAGCTAAATTAAGCAGCAACATCGACTCCATGTAAGCCGCATACTCGCCGCCAAGCAACAGCGCCACCACGACCACCGGCAAAGCCGATAACGCCACGCGATAACCATTACGATGCATGCGGCGCTGATCAAAGGCTGACTCCCATAAATAGGCATCGATGCCAATAAAGCCTAATGCAAATAAAATTGCGACTAACGTTTGCGCGGTCCACAGCATCAGACCAATATCACTAAAATTATAATGCACAGTTATTGTCCCCCAAGCTCTCTAACCCTCAATTCTACCCCATTTTCACCGAAATCGGGATAGAATTTCGACTGATTTTCCAGTCCAAATCCCAAAATAATGATACTTTCTCATCTTGGTGCCATCTAGGATTGGATTGCGCTAACAGCGATAATATCATGATTAATCGCATTGATGCGGGGATTTTCACTGACCATGAGTTGACAAAAAGATTAAAACAGTCTAATCTGATTACAATCATATACCTGTCGTGAAGATGAGTACGCTGAAATGACGCTTCAGAGAAACCTCGGATGGTGCAAGGGGTCAGCGGTTTTAAGCAGAAGATGGTCTTCAATTAGACATTACTGGTGAGCTTGGCGAGCCAGTGACGGTCACTCCCGTTAACGAGCTTGGGTATGCGCCAATACGCAAGTACCTGCAAAGGGAGCCTGTGCAAGCAGACTCTAAACCAAGGTGGTAACGCGGACAAAGCCGCCCTTGACCGGAATAAAAACCGATCGAGGGCGGCTTTTTTTAAAGCGTGAACACCCACGGGTGCAGCCGGCTGGCGATATGACATCACTTGCACATGGGTCAGCCGATTTCGTCGATCCCCGCTGATTTCCCTGGGCAATAGTGGTTCACACCTTGCTCGACGTGTACAATTAACACCTGTAAGATTAGTTAACTCTTTAGTGGAGGAATTACCATGTGGAAAATTATCACCGAGTCGACGCCGCAATTGATCGTGGCGGGACTGAAATACACCATTCCGATCGCGGTCATTTCATTTGTGATCGGTTTGATCTTGGCTTTGATCGTCGCCTTGACGAGGATCAGCCAAAAACGCGGTGCCTTCAGCATTTTACGCTGGATCGCGAGCTTTTATGTTTGGCTATTCCGGAGCACCCCATTGCTGGTGCAATTGTTCATCGTCTACTTCGGTTTACCTTATTTGATCGTTCCAGGACTGTTCCCCAACGGTATCAAGCTTGATCCGTATACCGCTGGGATCATCACCTTTTCGCTGAACACTGGCGCTTATTGTGCCGAAACCGTGCGCGCGGCTTTGCTGTCTGTGCCTACTGGCCAATGGGAAGCAGCCTATGCGATCGGCATGACCCGCAACTTAGTCCTGCGGCGGATCATCATTCCGCAAGCCTTACGGACTGCCTTGCCGCCATTGAGCAACAGCTTCATCGGCTTGGTCAAGGATACGTCGCTGGCCGCTTCGATCACGATCGTGGAAATGTTTGAAGTCAGCCAACAAATCGCAGCCGCCAACTACCAGCCGCTGTTAATGTATACGTTAGTTGCGTTGATCTACGCCGTCTTTTGTACCGTCTTGAGCTGGCTGCAAAAATGGCTGGAAAAGAAATCTTCGGCTTATATGCTGCCGACCCAAGGAGGCACGAACGCATGATCTCACTTGATAAACTCTCCAAGCGCTTCGGCGACAACGTAGTGTTAAAAGATATCACCACCAACTTCCCGGAAAAAGAAACTACCGTCATCCTCGGCCCTTCTGGATCCGGCAAGTCCACGTTATTACGGAGCTTGAACCTGCTGGAAAAACCAGAATCCGGGATCTACAAATTAGATGATCTGACCATCGATTTTTCCAAACCGATCTCGAGCAAAACCACCTTGGATCTGCGTCAACGCACAGAAATGGTGTTTCAAGGCTTCAACCTGTTCCCTCATCTGACGGTGTTGAAAAACATCATTGAAGGGCCGGTACACGTGCTGAAGACCCCTAAGGATCAAGCAATCCAAGAAGCCAAGCAGTTGTTAGCCAGCGTTGGCTTGGCGGAAAAAGAAGACGCCTATCCGGCTCAGCTGTCTGGCGGTCAAGCGCAACGTGTCGCCATTGCCCGCAGCTTGGCAATGCATCCGGAATACATCTTGCTGGATGAGCCGACCAGCGCACTTGATCCAGAACTCGAATTAGAAGTCTTGAAAGTTCTGCTCAAGATCCATAACGAAAACCAGTCCATGGTGATCGTGACGCATAACATGGCATTTGCCAAGCAAGTCGCCAACAAGATCTTATTCATCGAACATGGCGACGCCCGTTATGATGGGCCGACAGACGGCTTTTTCAATTCGGATGATGCGCGGATCAAGAGTTTCATCGCGTCGATGACATTTTCGATCTAAGTGCTCGCTTCATCCTGCCGCGCTAACAAAAGCGCGGTGGCATTGAGGCCAGGACTATTTTAATCAAAAAGGGGTAATCACTATGTCTAAACGATGTTTGTTCCGCAGCGTACTCGCTGTTGCTAGTCTCTTACTGATCGGCGTTGGCCTCAGTGCTTGCGGCACCAAGACCGCGACCAAGACCACTTACAAGTCTGAACTGGTGAAGAAAAACACCTTGACCGTCGGCTTGGAAGGCGTCTATCCACCTTATTCTTACCGCAAAGACGGCAAGCTGACCGGTTTTGAAGTGGAATTGGTCCAGCAAATCGCCAAGCAGCTCGACATCAAAGTCAACATCAAGCCGACGAAGTGGGATGGCTTGATCGCTGGCGTTGGCAGCGGCCGGTTTGATTTCGTCGTCGACAACATCACCGCGACTGAGGCGCGCAAGAAGCAATACGCCTTTTCCACGCCATATGTTTATTCGCATTATATCCTGGTCACTAAACAAGGCAGCGCGATCAAGTCCATCGACGATGTCAAAGGCAAGCGAATGCTTGCTGCCAACGGTTCCGACAATGCCCAAGTCGCCAAGAAATTCGGCGCCACGATCGTGCCTAACAGCGATTTTTCCGTTGATATCAAAATGATCAAAGACGGCCGCGCCGATGGCACCGTCAATGCGCTATCCGCTTGGCAGGATTATCAAAAAACCAACTCGACTGCCGGCGTGTCTGCCACTGAGATCCCAGCAGCTAAAGTTGCGCCTGCGCAAATCGCCGCTTTAATGAGCAAAAAGAACCCTAAACTGCGCCAATCCGTCAACAAAGCCTTAGCCACCTTACGCACAGACGGCACGCTGAAAAAGCTTTCCGTTAAGTACTTTGGTACCGACATCACAGAAAAATAAAAGGGGACATCCATTATGTCAAAGAAGCTCATTCACACCTTGATCGCCACTGCTGCGGTGCTGGCGACTGTCGCCACCACCGGCGTCACGACGCACGCCGCCAGCAAACCCAGCTTCAACTCTGAACTCGTTAAGAAAAACGTGCTAACAGTTGGTACCGAAGGCGAGTATAAGCCTTATGCCTACCGTCAAGATGGCAAAATGACCGGTTTTGAAGTCGATTTTGCCAAAGCTGTCGCCAAGAAGATCGGCGTTAAAGTCAAGATCGTCCCGACCAAGTGGGATAGCTTGATCGCCGGCGTTGGCGCTAAGCGCTTTGATATTGCCGTCGATAATATCACTTCAACGCCAGCGCGGAAAAAGCAATACGCCTTTTCCAACACCTACTTGTACTCGCCATATATCTTGATCACCAAAGCCGGCAGCACGATCAAGACGATCCAAGATGTCAAAGGCAAAAATATCATTGCCGGCACCGGTACTGATAACGCCGTGGTCGCCCAAAAGTATGGCGCCAAGCTGATCCCTAATGGTAACTTCTCCACCACGCTTTCCATGATAAAAAACGGCCGCGGCGACGGCACCGTCAATGCCGTCACCGCCTGGAATGATTACAAGAAGTCGAATGCTACCACCGGCTTTACCGCCAAGCAGATCCCGGCAAAAGACGCCGCGCCAGCGGAGATCGGGGCATTGATGAGCAAAAAATCCCCGAAACTGCGCAAAGCGATCAACAAAGCCATCAAGCAACTCCGTGCCGACGGAACGTTAAAGAAGCTCTCCACCAAATACCTCGGCAGCGACCTCACTGAAAAAGAATAAAACGTGAACCCCACGAGTGCAGGCGACGACTTATCCGCATGCCTGCAGTGAGTGGCAACGCGGGTCCGCTGATTATTTTTGGTAATAGTTCAAACTACTAGGGACGAGGTACGCCGAGTCCCTTTTACATAGGAGGAAATCGCAATGACTGAATTCAATACCCGGCTGATCCATGGCGAAGCGATCAACGACAACTCGACTGGCGCGATTTATACGCCAGTGTATACCAGCACGACATTCGCTTTTCCCACGGCTGACAGTTCCCCGCGCTGGGACTATACACGCAGCGGCAATCCGACCCGCGATTACTTGGAAAAGCAAGTCGCAGCCTTAGAAGGCGGCGAAGCGGCGTTTGCTTTTGCTTCTGGCTTGGCGGCGATCCATGGGGTCTTTTC
This sequence comes from Lacticaseibacillus baoqingensis, assembly GCF_003946165.1. GTDB lineage: Bacteria > Bacillota > Bacilli > Lactobacillales > Lactobacillaceae > Lacticaseibacillus > Lacticaseibacillus baoqingensis. The sequence goes on from NZ_RHOI01000023.1 coordinate 39,333, forward strand.
GTTATTTGCCCCTGGCGATCACGTCATCGTCGGCGATACCGTTTACGGCGGGACTTGGCGCTTATTGAACAGTTATTTTGCCACACACGGTTTGACCATCACCGCCGTTGATACCCGCGACTTGGACGCGATCGCCGCGGCGATCACACCGCAAACCAAGGCGATCTATTTTGAGACGTTCACCAACCCCTTGCTGCATGTTACCAGCGTGAAAAAAGTGGCCGCCTTGGCCAAGAAACACCATTTGTTGACCATCGTTGACAACACGTTCTTGACCCCTTATCTGCAACAACCGCTGGCTTTAGGGGCAGACATCGTCTTGCATTCGGCAACGAAATATCTCAACGGCCACTCTGACGTCTTAGCCGGGATCGTCGTGGCGAAAACACCAGCGCTGGCACAGCGGGTCTATTTTGCCCAAAATGCTTTAGGCGGCGTGTTGTCGCCACGTGATGCAGATCTCGTGCGGCGGGGCATTGAAACTCTCAGTGTGCGCATGGATCGTGAACAAGCTAATGCCCAGTTCTTGGCCGAATTTTTCAACGACAGCGACGCCGCAGATACTGTCTTTTACCCTGGCCTGCCAGGCACGGATGACTATCAAATCGCCCAAGCTGAGACTAATGGCGCTGGTGCGGTGTTTGCCGTTTACCTCAACCAAGCTTACGACGCAGAGACGTTTGTCAATCACCTCCAACTCTTCAAACTCGCCGTTTCGCTGGGTTCGGTTTCCAGCCTTGCAGAACTGCCGTACTTGATGACACATGCAGAATTACCGGTTGCCGATCGCTTAGCCACCGGGATCACACCGCAGTTGGTTCGCTTTGCCATTGGCTTAGAAGATCAAAAAGACCTGCTGGCAGACATCCAACAAGCATTGGCCGCCGCCAAGCAATAACCATTATCCCAAAGCTGAGCCACCGAGTGGTTTCAGCCCATGATACGACGCCTTGAGGCCACGATTCGTCTTTTTAAATCGCGGTTCCAAGGCGTTTGTGTTGCAAAACGCGGCTTTGGCGCGACTAGCCGATCAATGTCTTAGTCCCGTTGTTGAGGTTAGAATGCAGGCAGGCGGACTTTTGTTATACTAGAGACATATTCAAGGAGGTCTTTGCGGATGCGAATCCAACCCGTTACCAAGCCATACTTAAACGCCAGCCTTGCTGTGATCGCTGCGGCTTTTGCCAACGCGCCTCACACCGATGGACATGAAGCCGAGTTAGTGACGGCATTGCGGCAAAGCCCTGCTTACCACCCTGACTATGACGTGATCGCCGTTAACGACAACGATCGCGTCATCGGCCATGCCATGTTAAGTCCCGCTGTCGTGGTGGGTGAAACTACCCGTTGGCCGCTTTTCGTCTTGGCGCCTTTAGCCGTTCATCCAGACGTTCAAAACCGCGGCGTCGGTGGTGCACTGCTCACTTATTTAGAGATCCAAGCCGGTGAAGACGCCCGCCGCGGCATTGCCATTCTTGGCGACCCGGCTTATTATGGCCGCTTTGGCTACCAACCGGCAGCAGACTTTAATATCACTGCGCCAATGACGGTGCCTAGCGCGAATTTTATGGTCAAAGAGTTGTTGGCGTCAGGGTTGCACGGTGTCAGCGGCGAACTGCAATACGCGCCTGAATTCGGCCTTTAAGGAACCCTAAAAGGAGATGATTGCCATGAGTGAGCGGATTTTCGCGCTTCCTTTTAACCAGCTCTACCCTTTGTATCTCAATAAGATCCAGCGCAAAGGCCGCACGCAAGCAGAGCTGGATGCCGTTTTGCGCTGGCTGACCGGCTACGATACCGCGACTTTGCATACCAGTACGTTGCCGCTGCGGGATTTTTTTACCCAAGCCCAAATGCCGCTTGCCAGCAGTCAGATCACTGGGGTCATTTGCGGGGTACGCGTCGAAACCATTCGCGATCCTTTGCTGCAACAGATCCGCCAAATGGACAAAGTCGTCGATGAGCTAGCCAAGGGTAAGGCGATCGATCAGATCTTGCGATAAATCAGCCATTTTCTTCAAACCGCCAGCGCGTCGGCCCAGACGCGCTTTTTTTATGCGCAAGTGCTGGCAAGTTTTCCCTGTCTGAGGAATCAGCGAGAACGTTTTCATCATTTTCTTTGTAAAAACCCGCAAAAAACTCTCGCTTTTCCCACAAAAGCGTGTAAAATAGCTTTAACCCGATCTTAAAGATCGAATAATAAAGGAGGCAAAATTATGGTTAATGAGACCCTACTGGTCACCATGGCCCGCCAAGCGGACTATCGTGAACCATTAACCGCCGATCGCGCATTGCAACTGGCTAAACGCGACGGGCAAGACGTTGGCATCACCATCACAAACACACACATGGCGATCAGCGATTCATCACTGACCATAACGCTGTCTCTAACGGCGACAGGTGATGACGTGCGCTTCCCCGCCAGCAGCGGTGATCCGTATGTCGACTTGGACATGTTCACGTACTATACTTTCGAAAAAGACCACGATGGCAACCACATGCTCGGCTTGACCATTTGTCATGCTGAATGCCTCGCACGCTAATTCAAAAAAGTCCTGACGCAGTCGTCAGGACTTTTTTGATGTCCATATTTCCCGGGAAATACCCTAGCTTTGCGGCTCGATGACCTGCAGTGCCCGAGCGTCGAGGACGATCAGCAACAAACAACCGATCGCCAACACCACTGGCCACCAGTATGGCACTGCCGCGATATCAACGTTAAGGCAGTCAGCCAGCACGCTCAGCGGCTGAACAAAGCGCGTGTGGGCCAGCCACCAGCCACTGCCTAACGGAAGCAAAAAAATCAAAACACGCCAGCTTCCTGGCACCCACAGCATCAACAATTGCGCAGTCAGCCCTAATAACGCCGCAAAACTCAAGGCCGCAAAACTCACTGCCACATTGCTGATCACCGCGGCGCTATCCCATTGCCCGTGATAGCCAAGATCACGCAGGAAACTCAGCGAATGCGGGACGATTTTGCCATATGCCTGCAGCACGCCAGTCGTCACCAAAGCGGTCATGCCCCAAACAATCAGCGTACTCAACAAGACATGGCGCCGGCTGATGCCGCCTTGCATCGCCATGTTGAACTCGCGCCGAAATTCGGTGTAACCGATGACGATCAACACCAGGAAAAACAACCCGATCGGATCACCACTCACAGAAAAACTGGCATCCAACCACTGGCTTAACCACTGAAAAAACCACCCTAGTGCGGCAAATAATGCCCAAACAGACACGGCTTGCAACAAAATCTTCCGGCATTGCCGCTTGAATAACCACTGTATTTTCATCCGTGCCACCCTACCTGTTTAGGCGCATCCAAGCGCAAGTACACCGCCCGCATTAGCAGCAGCAAGACACTCGCCAATACGCCCCATAAGCCCACGATCAGCCACGGGTGCTGATTGAAGTAACCTGGCCAAGCCTTGACCGCTGGCCACAAAGAGGTCAATCCCCACCAGCTGAGCATCGCAATCAGGATCACCAGCATCGGCATCAACCCGCTAAACACCACCAGTAAAATAATCATCGGCCGGCGCGTCACATAAGCAAGCAGCAGCCCAAATAACAACCCCACACTGCCACCGACCAGCGCCATCATCGCTAAATATGCGACACTCACCACTAGCGCTGTTATGCTTGGCTCTATGAAACCGGCAAAGGGCACTAAGACACTTTGGCGCTGGGCGGCGAATAACTCTGCGACGCTTTGTAACCCCAGTGCCATTAAAGCGATCGCCGCCGCTTGGATCAGCAAAGCCGTCGCATAAGCACGCGTCATGGTATAGCGGCTGACCCCGAATTGGAAACCCGGTCCAACAAAAACCGATACCAGCATCACGGCGCCTAAAAAGCCGAGGAACGTGCAGGCAAACGGCCAATTGCTCGCTGGAAAATGGCTTCCGGTCAACAAAGGCAAGCCATCTTCTAACAAGAACCACCCCACCGAGGTCATTGCCACCATTGGGAAGACCCAGCCTAGCATCAATTTTAACATCGCCTTATACTTCATCACCTTCACCTGCCTCTCGGGTAAATTCGATGAAGAGTTGTTGTAAATTCATCCCATCCAAGCTGACGCCTGCCGGCAGTGGCCGCTCAAGCGGAGTGTCTAATGTATACGCCGTCAACATGCCGCCTAAGCGCACCTCACGCAACGGTTTGATCCCTTGCAGATAATCTTGCACTAAAGCAGCTGGGCCGGAAACCACGCGACCGCGTTGTTGGAGGGCTTCAACGCTTTCGGCTAAGGCGACTTGGCCATTTTCCATGACGAATACGTCATTCAACAACCCTGCGACTTCTTCGATCAAGTGAGTGGCGATCACAAACGTCCGCGGCCGCTGTGCGTAAGTGGCCAACAGTGCCTGATAGAACATCTCGCGGTGATTGGCGTCTAAGCCTAACACCGGTTCATCTAAGAAAATGTAATCACACGGCACACACAAGGCAATGATCACATTGGCGATTGTTTGATACCCAGTCGATAATCGCCGCAGCTTCGCTTTTTTCAAATCTAATTTGAATTGGCGCGCCAATTTTTCAGCCAGCGCATAATCAAACCCGCCATAGAGCTGATCGACCCACTTGAGCAACACCTTGAGCTTGCTGTCTTGATTGAATAAACGCGCGTCACTCATCAAGTAAAGTCGATTTTGCGCCTGTTCGTTTTCAAATACCGATACCCCATCAAGTGTGATCGTGCCAGCGGTCGGGCGCGCACGGTTGGTGATCACCTTCAACAGCGTACTTTTGCCCACCCCATTGCGGCCTAATAACCCATAGATCCGCTGTGGCTGAATCGTCATTTCCACGCCAGTCAAGACTGGCTTGAAGTAATACTTTTTCTCGATCCCCTTAATCTCCAACATGTGCCCACCCCTTCTCGATTGCAGCTTGCAATGCCGCTTGCGTGATCCCCAGCTGCTTGGCTGTTTTCACCAGTGCTGCGACTTGTTGCTGGTAAAAATCAGCTTGCGCTTGTTGCTGCAACTGCGCCTGCGCCCCGGCACAGACAAACATCCCGATCCCGCGACGTTTTTCGATCAACCCCGCATCAACTAAGCGGTTCATCCCCTTCAGCACAGTTGCCGGATTGAGTTGATACGTGTGGGCGACCATTGTTGTTGACGGGATCTGCTCCCCTTCAGCAAACGCCCCGCTGAGGATCCCTGCCTCAAACTGCGTCGCGATCTGCTGATACAATGGCACCACACTATCGGCTTCAAAATGCATCGGCTCACCTCCGTTATTTGGTTAGTTACTCAACCAACTAACCTCCAACCTAAAAATACACGCCCACTTGTTTGTAGTCAAGTGAAAGCGTGTTCTAAATTCCATTGCTTAAGCAAACCAACCAAATCAATGATGCCGAAAAAATGGTTTGTCAGCAGCTCAAATCAGCTGATTAGATAACGTTTTGACATGGCTGATCATGATTGCCTAAATAGGCACAAAGCGTTACACCAAGTATTGCGATTCCTAGTCGTCGTTTTGTTTCAATTGGAATGAAAATTCAAGCATAAAATATCACTTTCTAAAATAAAATTCACGATAAAGAAAGCGTTGACATTATTGTTTAAAGCTGGTAAATTGATCTCACGATCATGGGGACGGATATGGTGCTGGTACACATCATACGTTTTTCCGTTCTTTAACAGCGGGGACTCCTGCCGGGTAACCGGACCTCGCAAACGCTAAAGGGTAGACCCTT